>JAVBRO010000037.1:0-77059 GCA_031547885.1 Rikenellaceae bacterium | reverse complement strand
TTCGACCTGCGGCGTGATGTTTTCGAGCGCTTGTTTCCAAATCTCCAGAGGAGCCTTGTCTGCGTCTTTCAACTTCTCGCCCACCATATCCAGTGCATCGTAGAAAATGGTGTAGGCAATACTCTTCTTACCATCCAGCATGAGGTTGTTCACGAAACGTGTTACCTGTACGTCCCCGAACTTCGGATCTGGAAGCAGAATTCGCTTTTTAGGCTTAGCTTTTCTCATTGCTTAATTGCTTTCTTATTAATAACTTTTTTTGATACTTAAATTCAATAATTGTTTTTGAGAGATGAAGAGCAAGCTATTCGCTCTCAAAATCGATTATTCGATTATTCGATTATTTCGGCTTTTTAGCTCCGTACTTGGAGCGCCTCTGGCGGCGTCCATCGACACCTGCGGAGTCCAAAGCACCGCGAACCAGGTGATAACGTACACCGGGGAGGTCTTTTACGCGACCGCCGCGGACGAGTACGATAGAGTGTTCCTGCAGGTTGTGGCCTTCTCCCGGAATGTAGGCATTGACTTCCTTTCCGTTCACGAGCCTTACCCTTGCGACTTTGCGCATCGCCGAGTTAGGCTTCTTGGGAGTTGTGGTGTAAACACGCACGCAAACGCCCCTGCGCTGAGGACACGCATCGAGTGCAGGAGACTTGCTCTTGTCTTCAATTTTAACGCGGCCTTTTCTGACTAACTGCTGAATAGTTGGCATTTTGTCTTGTTTTGTCCTTTGTTTTTAACTGTTTATCTCGTATCCGTTAATAAAAAACGGCCCGCAAAGATACGCAAAAATTCTTACCGTCAAAAATAATCCCAACTTTTTTCGCCTGTTTTCGCCTGATTCCGACAGTTTTTTCGGTTTTTTCACATTTTTGAAAATCGATTTTTTCTATCGTATTTTCAAACATATAAATTTGAACTATACAAAATCTTTACAATGCCATTTATTTCGTTGATAATCCACTATTTGCAAGCCTTTCTACAACACGAACAATCGCGTCGTATAGGCTGTATGCCATTTTTTTTGTAGCTTTGCCGCGGTAAAAAAGTAAATCGAGTTCTTTATGAAGAAATTTTGGATCGTCGTTGTGGTCGTGCTGGCGCTCATCGCGCTGTGGAGTGTGGTGGTTTACAATAGCCTTGTGAACGCGGATGGAAATATACAGCAGGCTTATGCACGGATCGACAGCCTGGACCGGCAACGCACACAGATCGCAGACGACCTTGAAACACGAATATTAACGATCGGCGACAGCATCGGTTTAGATAAGGATGCAGAGTATAAGGAGATGGAGCTCCAACTGGAAGATACTGAAAAACAGGTGGCTGCCGAACGCGCCGGGTACGGCGAAACTGTCCGGACCTATAACGAATCGATAAGCCGCTTCCCCAGCAATATGTTTGCAAAGATGTTCGGCTTCCGGCCCTACGATGACACCGAAGCCGGACGCTGACACATCGGCCGCGCCTCAAAACAGATAGCACAAACAAAAAACCTCGACCCGCAAGGCCGAGGTTTTATTTTAACAGCAGCGTCTGTTATCTCCGCTGCCCGTGCCTTGAATGGCCGGCCTTTGCGCTCTTTGCAGATGCAGTCTTTGCATGGCCGGGCTTTGCGGAAGCAAGCCTGGCAGAGGCGGAATCTTCTTCATGTATCATCACGGTGCCTGTATAAGCGCCGGTCACATAGAAAGCGTCGTCATCCGTCCGGAATTTCGCACCGTCGAAGGTGATCGTATAGACGTCGCCCGATATGGCCACATTCACCTTCCCTTCCGACATCATTCCTGAAAACCAGACATCCGAGGCATAATCGTCCGCATCGAACTCTACGTAAACTGAATTATTGCCGGGAGACCATCCGCAGTCGTAATCTCCGGCGGAAAGGGCAGGGGTGGAATGAAAGAAAAGCATATCGCAATCCAGTTCCTGGTCGCCGGTAACTCCGTCCGTAGCCCATATCCAGATATTCGTAGCGTACATGCCGGATTCTTCGTCTTTACCTTCAGGATACATCTCGGCAAACGCCACAGGGAACGTCATATCCCCGACGCTGAACGTCGTAGTGCCGGTAGGTCCATAGTATTCCAGCGCTCCATTATAGCTGACAGAGAGTTTTTTGCCGCCATCGCACACGCAATCCGCTTCGACGTGATAAACATCACCCGACACGCTGACCTTAACCGTTCCGGAAACCACTTCGGCTTCCGTTGTTTCGTCTTCGAACCATCCTTCCAAAAAAGTTCCGGTACCGTCGCCGCTGATGTCAAAGTTAAATGTGCCGGATTTAGTGATACGATATTCTCCCGCACCGACACGCAGGGCAAATCCGACACTGACGTCATTAGAATCGAAATAGAGCGCTACAACGTCATAGTCCTCGCATTCCATCGAGGCAGCCGATATCGCGTAGGCCTTACCGTCGAATACGATTTGATTGTCCGCGTTCTCTTCGGTGGGATTACATGCCGACAACAGGAACGCGGCTCCCGAAAGGAGCATGAGGTAATTAAAGATCTTCTTCATGATAATGTAAGTTTTCAGGGGTTAAATTGGTTGGTCTCACAAAGATAAGCAAATACACCTAATAAAAAAACCGGCGGAATAAATCCACCGGTTTTTCCATATTATTGCGGCCAATTAAATCCGCCGCGGCCGTTGCCGCCCGTCCCTATCTGTCAAAGACGACATCGGCGCTGTGCCAGGAGATTAAGGCCATCAACCGCCTTTATCATCAAGTCCGTGGCCGCCGTTGCGGCCTACTTTTTGTTGCGTTCGGGGCGGAGCGAGCGGACGGCTGCGCCGGCCTGCCACATTTCGCTTTCGCGCATCTCTTTCAATTCGGCGTTCAGCTTTTCGCGGTAGTCGGCCTTGCTGTTCGAGTCGATCGAGCGCTGCGCTTCGTTGCCTGCGGCCACTTCGGCGTATAGTTTCTGGAAGACAGGCAGGGTAGCGTCGCGGAAAGGCCTCCACCAGTCGAGCGCGCCGCGCTGCGCGGTGGTCGAGCAGTTGGCGTACATCCAGTCCATACCGTTCTCGCCCACGAGCGGCATAAGGCTCTGGGTGAGTTCCTCGACGGTTTCGTTGAACGCTTCCGAAGGCGAGTGTCCATTTTCGCGGAGCACTTGGTACTGTGCGGCGAAAATACCCTGGATGGCACCCATCAGAGTACCGCGTTCGCCGGTCAGGTCGGAATAGACCTCTCTTTTGAAGGTGGTTTCGAACAGGTAGCCCGAGCCGATGCCTATACCGAGTGCGATCACGCGGTCGTAAGCCTTGCCGCTTGCGTCCTGATAGATTGCGTAGCTCGAGTTAAGACCTTTTCCTTCGAGGAAGAGGCGGCGGAGCGAGGTACCCGAGCCTTTAGGAGCCACGAGGATCACGTCTACGTCCTTCGGCGGGATGATGCCGGTGCGGTCGCTGTAGGTGATGCCGAAGCCGTGCGAGAAGTAGAGCGCCTTGCCCGGCTTGAGTTGTTCCTTGATGGTGGGCCACAGTGCTATCTGGGCTGCGTCGCTGACCAGGAACAGTATGATGCTGCCTTTTGCTGCGGCTTCGTCGACCGGGAAAAGTGTTTCACCCGGGACCCATCCGTCGGCGACAGCCTTGTCCCATTCGTTCTTGAACTGGGGAGCCTGGCCTACGATGACGTTAAAACCGTTGTCGCGCAGGTTCTGCGACTGTGCGGGGCCCTGTACGCCGTAGCCGATGACGGCTATGGTTTCATTTTTGAGTGTTTCGAGCGCTTTGTTAAGTGGAAACTCTTCGCGGAGTACGACATTTTCTTCGGTTCCGCCAAAATTCATTTTTGCCATTTTACTTTTTCTGTTATTGAAGATTATTGATTCGTAATTCGTAATTTGAAATTCGTAATTTAAAGTATTCCCGTCATCGATTCTTCGACCGACTCCTTATGGAGAATGATGGATCCCGACCGCGAAAGCTCCATCAGCAGTCCGCGTTCCTTGAGTTCATCGCGCATGGCGTCGATCTCCTCCTTGTAGCCGCTTTTGCGCAGGACGACGTACTCGCCGTTCATCTGCAGCATGCGGAAAGCGTGTTTGCGCCCGATCTGTTCGAGCGTGTCGCCGCGGAAAGCCTCCTTGCGCACCTTGAACAGCGCCACCTCCTGCGAAAGCTGCCCTTCGGCGGTATAGTATCCGGCCTTCAGCACGCCTACGATCTTCTTCATCTGCTGCACGAGCACTCTGGCCATACTTTCTTCGACATAAACCACTATGGTAAAGAGGCTTATATCCCTTACCGGCGAGTCCGACACCTTGAAGGTCTCGATATTTATCTTTCGCCTCAGGAAGACCGACGAGATGCGGTAAAGTATCCCCGGGTGGTTTTCGGTAAAGACCGATATGATATATTCTTTTGTATTTTTTTCCATGGCCGTCTAGATCTCAGCGTTGAACATTATGTCCGAGAGCGCCGCGCCGCCGGGTATCATCGGGAATACGCAGTCCTCTTCGTCGACCTTAACCTCGAGAAAGTAGGCCCCCGGCGTCGAGAACATAGTTTCGATGGCCGCGTCGAGTTCTTCGCGTTTCACAACCTTCCGCGCGGGTATCTCATAAGCTTCGGCTATCTTCACGAAATCCGGATTGGTCATGGGAGTGGATGAGTAGCGGCGCTCGAAAAAGAGCTGCTGCCACTGGCGCACCATGCCGAGGAAGCTGTTGTTCAACAGCACGATCTTCACCCCGACGTTCCATTCCAGTATCGTCCCGAGCTCCTGTATGGTCATCTGCAGCCCGCCGTCGCCGACGAACAGGACGACTTCGCGGTTCGGAAGGGCGATCTTCGCCCCTATCGCTGCCGGAAGCCCGTAACCCATAGTGCCGAGACCGCCGGAAGTGATGAGCGAGCGCGTGCGGGTATATTTCGAGTATCGCGCGGCGACCATCTGGTGCTGGCCGACGTCCGTGACGATGATCGCCTCGCGGTGGGTCGCTTCTGCGACGCGGTCTATAACCTCGCCCATCGTGATGCGCTCCTTGCAGGGGGTGATATCTTTGCAGATCACCTCTTTATCTTCTATCGCCCGTTGTGCGGCGGCATCGGCGAACCACTGCTCGCGGCCGCGGTGCTCGATGGTGCGCTTCATGGCGGCAAGGGCCTCGGCGGCATCGCCCAGGATCCCTATTTCAGGGACCAGAATGCGCCCGAGTTCCGACGCGTCGATATCTATGTGGATTATCTTCGCCTGTTTGGCATACTGTTTCAGGTCACCCGTGACGCGGTCGCTGAAACGCATCCCCACGGCCATTATCACGTCGGCGTTCTGGGTCAGCCAGTTGGGCGCTACGTTGCCGTGCATGCCAACCATTCCCACATAGTTGGGATGGTCGGTCGGGACGGCCGAAAGTCCCAGCACGGTCGAGGCCATCGGTATATTGCCGCGCTCCGAAAGTTCGCACAGCTGTTTCTCGGCTCCCGACAACTTGATCCCCTGTCCGAGGATTATAAGCGGGCGTTCGGCGTCGTTGAGCAGCGCGACGGCACGGTCCAGCGCGTCGAGGTCGATCACGGGATGGTCGTTGTAGCACCTCATCCCGGTACATTTCTCATAGTTCCCGAATTCGACTTTTTCGACGAGTGCGTTCTTCGTGATATCGATCACGACTGGTCCGGGCCGGCCTGTAGAGGCTATGTAGAAAGCCTTTGCGATGGCGGGCGCGATGTCGTCGGCCGAAGTCACCTGGTAGTTCCATTTGGTGATCGGCGAGGTCATGCTGATGATGTCGGCCTCCTGGAAGAAGTCGGTCCCGAGCGCGCTTGCAGGCACCTGGGCGGTGACGCACACTACGGGCGTCGAGTCGATCATCGCGTCGGCGATGCCTGTTATGAGGTTCGTGGCTCCCGGGCCGGAGGTCGCAAAGCAGACCCCTGTCCGCCCCGAGGCGCGCGCATATCCTTCGGCCGCGTGGACCGCTCCCTGCTCGTGGCGGGTGAGGATATGGCGTATCTTATCCGAATGTATGTAGAGGGCGTCGTACAGCGGCATTATGGTTCCGCCGGGGTAGCCGAAAACGGTATCGACGTTTTCAGCCGCCAGCGAGAACAGCAGCGCGTCCGCCCCCGATATTTTTTTATCTTGTTCCATGGTTTTTCAATTCTGAATTAAGAATTTTTGAGTTGTATTCGTAATTCGTAATTTTTAATTCGTAATTTATTCGACAATCCTGACTCCGCCCATATCGGCCGACGCGACCATCGAGGCGTAGGCTTTCAGCGCGCGGCTGACCGTACGGTCGCGGTCGGGTTTGAAGCCGTTCTTTTCGGCTTCGGCGCGGCGAATGTAAAGCTCTTCGTCGCTCAGCCGGACGTTTATGGTGCGGTTCGGGATGTCTATTTCTATTTTGTCCCCGTCTTTCAACAGTGCGATGGCTCCTCCGGCAGCGGCCTCGGGCGAAACGTGCCCGATGGATAGGCCCGAAGTACCTCCGGAAAACCGTCCGTCGGTAACCAGCGCGCACTCCTTGTCGATGTGCATCGACTTGAGGTACGAAGTGGGGTAGAGCATCTCCTGCATACCGGGACCTCCGCGGGGACCTTCGTACCTGATGACCACCACATCACCGGGGCTGACCCTGCCTCCGAGAATGCCCTCTACGGCACCTTCCTGGCAGTCGAAAACCCTGACCGTGCCAGTGAAGCGGAGGATCGAAGCGTCGACCCCGGCTGTTTTAACTATGCAACCTTTTTCAGCTATGTTTCCGAAAAGTACGGCGAGGCCGCCGTCTTTCGAGTATGCGTTTTCAATGTTCCGGATGCAGCCGCCCGCGCGGTCGATGTCCAGTCCCGGATAGTATGAATCCTGCGATGCGAGCTCTATATTGAAGACTCCTTTGGGCGCAGAGAGGTACATTTTCTTCGCCTCTTCCGAAACCTTTGCTTCAGTTATATCAAACCTTGAGATAATTTCCTCAAGATTCTTTCCATCAATGCGTTTAACCGACGTGTCGAGCAGTCCGCCGCGCGAAAGTTCGGCAATGATACCCATGATGCCGCCCGCGCGGTTCACATCCTGGATATGGTATTTCTGGTAGTTGGGCGCAACCTTGCACAACACGGGAATGCGGCGCGAAAGAGCGTCTATGTCCTTCATCGTGAACTCCACACCGGCTTCGTAAGCAATGGCCAGCAGGTGCAGCACCGTGTTGCTCGAGCCGCCCATCGCTATATCGAGCGACATGGCGTTGTCGAAGGCGGCCTTGGTGGCTATCGAGCGCGGCAGCACGCTGTCGTCGTCCTGGAAATAATACCTGTTGGCGTTCTCGACTATCAGGCGCGCGGCGCGTTTGAAAAGCCCGGTGCGCTGTTTGTGGGTCGCCAGAACGGTGCCGTTGCCGGGCAGGGCCATCCCCAACGCCTCGGTAAGGCAGTTCATCGAGTTGGCGGTGAACATCCCCGAACACGAACCGCACGTAGGGCAGGCGCCGCGTTCGATCTTACCCAGTTCCTCGTCGCTGACGGCGGGGTCGGCCCCCTTGACCATGACGTCGATCAGGTCGTAGTCCTTTCCGTCGACCCGTCCGGCTTCCATCGGGCCGCCCGAAACGAACACGGAGGGAATATTGAGCCTCATCGCGGCCATCAGCATCCCGGGGGTGATCTTGTCGCAATTCGAGATGCAGATCATGGCGTCCACCGCGTGTGCGTTGCACATATATTCGACGCTGTCGGCGATCACCTCGCGCGAGGGGAGCGAATATAGCATCCCGTCGTGGCCCATCGCTATGCCGTCGTCGATGGCTATGGTGTTGAATTCGGCCGCGAAACATCCCTGCTCCTCGATCCAGTGTTTGACCTGCTGGCCGATCTCGTGAAGATGCACATGGCCCGGCACGAACTGCGTGAAAGAGTTCACCACGGCTATGATGGGCTTGCCGAACTGTTCTTCTTTCATTCCGTTTGCACGCCACAAGGCGCGCGCCCCGGCCATTTTACGCCCTTCCGTGGAGAGGCTGCTGCGTAGTTTCTTCATAAATGCAGGTCTGATAACTTTCAATCTGTAAGTAACTCCGCAAAACTATGGAAAATTAAAATATTTTAAAAATATTCAGACCTTTAAATTTTAAATAAAAGCTATATTTGTGCAAGATTTAACAAAAAGTTGACATGAAGTCATTAAAAGAACTATACAAGATCGGCAACGGGCCGTCGAGCAGCCACACGATGGGACCGAAAAAAGCCGCCGCCGAATTTCTCGAACGCAACTCCTGCGCCGATTCGTTCCGCGTGACGCTGTACGGAAGCCTCGCTGCCACCGGCCGCGGACACCTTACCGACGCAGCGATCCTGTCGGTTCTTGAACCCACGGCGCCCGTCGAAATAATATGGAAACCGGAAGTCGTACTGCCGTTCCATCCCAACGGAATGCTTTTCGAGGCGATCAACGACGGAGAGGCGACCGACAACTGGACCATTTTCAGCGTAGGCGGGGGAGCGCTGGCCAACGAAACCACGAAAACCGCCCCCGGCGAGAATATCTACGATATGTCTTCCATCGAGGAAATCATGAAATGGATAGACCTCGAGGGGACTTCGTTCTGGGAGTACGTCGAGCGGTGCGAAGGCCCCGCGATATGGGATTACCTTCGCAAGGTGTGGGACGTGATGCGCGGCACAATCGAAAAAGGGCTCGCCAACGAGGGCGTCCTTCCGGGCGGACTAGGCGTAAGGCGCAAGGCCGGAACATATTACGAGAAAGCAAAAGCCTACAACGATACCCTGCAGAGCCGCGGACGGATCTACGCCTACGCGCTCGCAACGGCCGAGGAGAACGCCGCCGGGGGAGAGATCGTGACCGCCCCCACGTGCGGATCGAGCGGGGTTCTGCCCGCGGTACTCTACCACCTGTGGGTTTCGCGCAATTTCAGCGAGATGCGCATCCTGCGCGCGCTGGCGACCGCCGGACTTTTCGGCAACATCGTGAAGACGAACGCCTCCATTTCAGGAGCTGAAGTGGGGTGCCAAGGCGAGGTAGGGGTAGCGTGCGCGATGGCGGCCGCAGCGGCCTGTCAGTTGTTCGGTGGAACCTCTGCTCAAATAGAATACGCGGCCGAAATGGCTCTGGAGCACCATCTTGGTCTCACGTGCGACCCGATGTGCGGATTGGTACAGATACCCTGCATCGAGCGCAACGCCATCGCCGCCGCCCGAGCGTTCGACTCCAACGTCTACGCCACTTTCTCGGACGGCAAGCACGGGGTCACCTTCGACCGCGTCGTCGACGTGATGCGCGAAACGGGCCACGACATCCCCAGCCTCTACAAAGAGACCGCCGAGGGCGGCCTGGCGAAGTTGCGGAAATAAATTTGAGGATTTGAAGATTTGGAAATTATTTGCCCCATCTCTCTTGTTTTCTCATCTTTATAGATTTAAAAAATCTTCAAATCTTCAAATTGTCAATTCATCGGAACCTCGATCAGCAGCAGGCGGGCGTCGGTGTCGCCGGAGACGGTGAATGAGGCGGTTTCGCTGATGCCCATGCCGTCGCGGTTATAAAGATGTTCGCCGTCTACCGCGGCCGCGCCGTCCAGCACGAACAGGTAGACCCCGTTGCCTTCCTTATGAAGCGCGTATTCGATCGTCGCGCCTTTCGACACCCGGGCCAGCGAGAACCATGCGTCCTGGTGTATCCAGGCGATATGTTCCGCACCCTCGGGGGCGACTATCGTCTCTATCGAATCCGGCCCCGGCTCGGTTATCCGGACCTGGCTGTAACGCGGAATCAGCGCCTTCTCGCGCGGAAAAACCCATATCTGCAGCAGCTTCACGATGTCGCTTGCGCTGTGATTGTATTCGCTGTGCAGGATGCCAGTCCCGGCGCTCATGACCTGAACTTCGCCTTTCGAGATGACAGCTACGTTGCCCATGCTGTCGCGGTGCTCGAGCGAGCCTTCGAGCGGAATGGTCACGATCTCCATATTGTTGTGCGGATGCATGTCGAAACCTTCGCCGGGAGCCACCGCGTCGTCGTTGAGCACCCTCAGCATGCCGAAATGTATGCGCAGCGGGTCGTAGTAATCGGCGAAACTGAATGTGTGGTGCGACTGCAGCCATCCGCGGTCGGCGCCTCCGCGCGTCTCCGCCCTGTGAACGATCGTTTTCATATACGGTTAAATTTTTGCTATCGATATACCGGTTAAAATGCAGGTGCCGTCATGTTGAGCGGAGCGTTAGCGTAGTCGAAACATCTGATCGAGCGAAGACAAATATCTTCCAGGCGCAATCAGATCCCTCGGCTACGCTCGGGATGACATTCCCCGCCGTGAAAACCGCTCAACAACCGTACCGCAAAATAATTTCCATTATTTTTAGATAATATAGTATGCGGTTCGGCAATCGTATATGCAAGCATACACGATTGCTCTCTTCTTTCACTATATTTACAGAATATAGGACGCGCCTCGGCATAGCTCAAACAAGTTTGGCTCTGCTCTCGCCTTTCACTATATTTGCCGGGTGAAAACAGTCTATGTGATATTGGGATGGGTTGCGATAGGGCTTGGGTTTCTGGGTGTTTTCCTGCCCGTACTGCCCACGACGCCGTTCCTGCTGCTGGCCGCGGCCCTCTTTTTCCGCGGTTCGCCCAGGCTCTACAGGTGGCTGACGAACCACAAAACACTGGGCCCCTACATCCGCAACTTCCGCGAGAACAGGGCGATACCCCTGCATGTCAAGATAGTGTCGGTGGGCATGATGTGGACGGCCATACTACTGTCGGCATTCCTGACCGTCGATGCGTGGTGGTTGCGGATCGTGCTTTTCGCGATCGCAACGGGCGTAAGCATCCACATCCTCTCATTTAAGACAATGAAGAATGAAAAATAAAAATGCGGGCATTGCCCGCACAATCACTCATGACTCATGACTCATAACTCATGACTATCATTCGAGGTAGAGGCTTTGCATCAGGGCCAGATCGACGCCCAGATACTCCGTAAGATAGTTTTCGACTCCGCCGTATTCGGTGTCTATCACCTCAAACGCACCCTCGATATAGCGGCGCTGGACCGTCATGAGCGGCCCGAGTTCGGGATATTTCGCAACATCGGCGGCATATTTATCGCGCAGCAGTTCGGCCGAAAGCATGTAGTCTTCGATCACGGTTTCGCGGTCCACGCCGAGCGACGAGAGGAACATCGCCGCCGCAAATCCGGTGCGGTCTTTTCCCGCCGAGCAGTGGAACAGCAGGGGAGTGTTGGCCGGATCGGCGAGTATCTGCATGAACCGGCGGAATTCGGGCTGGAAATCGCGCACGAACATCTGGTTGCCCCACACGAGCAGATCGCCGGTGTTCCCGCTTCGCAGGTCTTTCAGTTCGACCACGCTGCCGGCCTCGACCGGAATAAGGAAATCGTGTTTCAACGATGCAGGACGGCGGTCGGGAGCGGCTTTTATTTCGTTCGAGTCGCGGAAATCCACATAAGATACTATAGGAATGGCGGCCAGGTATTCTAGGTCGGCGCCGGTCAGTTTATTGAGGTCGCCCGAGCGGATGACGGTGCGCCATTTGACGGTTTTACCTTCCGCGCCGGTATATCCACCCAGGTCGCGAACGTTGTATGCCCCCTCGAGAGGCAGTTCCCTTGTCTGTTCCTGTTTCATATTGCTTTTACATCCTGCCAGCGCTATCACCGCGGCGATAGCGGTAAATACGATCCATTTCATTGCGCCGTCTGTTTTTCATTAATGACAAAGATAATATTTTAATGATCTGCGGGCAATAGGATGCGGATGAAATCGTTGTATCTTTGCGACCAATCAACCGGCCAACGTAATGAAACCAGTACAGATAGTGATATTTTCCGCGATATTCCTGCTGTTTTTCGCAGCAAATTATTATGTTTTTTACCGCATCTGGAAAATGATGCCGCCCACCGCGACAGGCAAAATAGTTGTTATAGCATGCGCTGCGGTGCTGGTCGGTTCGTTCTTCCTGGCGATGTTCGCACGCAACGGGGCGCTGCCCGTCTGGCTCACGTCGGGCCTTTACCGCGTAGGGACGTCGTGGGTGTTCATATTCCTATACCTGCTCATCGCGTTCCTTGTCGCCGACCTTCTGCGTGTGACGCATCTGATGCCGGCGAAGGTAATGTACTCGAACTGGCTGTCGCTGGGCGTTCTGGCGGGGGCAATGGCGGTGATCTTCGGGATCGGCAACATAGTTTACCACAACAAAAAGCGCGTCGAACTGACCGTCGAAACCGGCAAGCGCGTCGAACAGCCGATAAAGATCGTCGCGGCGAGCGACCTGCATCTGGGCTACGGCATCGGCCGCAGGGAACTGTCGCGCTGGGTCGACATGATAAACCGCGAGAAACCGGACATCATCCTTCTTGCGGGCGACGTGGTGGACAGCTCCCCATATCCCTTGTTCAAAGGCGGTTATGCCGATGAACTGCGGAGGCTCGAAGCGCGCCACGGCGTGTGGATGGCTCCGGGCAATCACGAATATATATCCGGAGTGGGCGAGAGCCTGCGCTTTCTGGAAGAGGCCGGGATAAACGTGCTTAAAGACTCCGTGGCGCTGATCGATAGCACGTTTTATGTCGCCGGGCGCGACGACCGCGAAAACCGCCATCGAAAAAGCATAGCGGAACTGACCGCCGGACTCGACCGCTCGCTGCCGGTGATCCTGCTCGACCACCAGCCGTACGATCTTGACGAGGCCTCAGCCGCAGGGATCGACCTGCAACTGTCGGGACACACACATTACGGGCAGGTGTGGCCCGCGACATGGATCACCCGCGCAATATTTGAACGCCCCTACGGATACGCGGAAAAAGGCGGCACGAAATACTGGATAAGTTCGGGACTCGGCATCTGGGGCGGAAAATTCAGGATAGGATCGCGCTCAGAGTATATTGTCGCGGAAATATCAGGAAAAACGGAATAATTTTTGTATTTTTGAAAAATACGGTCTGGTGACGGAAAATATCAGTATTATGGAAGCTACGATAACGAACATCAGCTACAGGTACCGCGCCCCGATCAGGTACATCATCTTTACAGCGGGATTCCTGCTGGCGGGCGGCGTGGGGGCGTTCTTTTTCGCCGTCGTGACGCCGTGGATATTCCGGGCGGTCACGATCTTCATAATGGCCGTGGGATTCCTGGGCGGCCTTGCATTCCTAATCTACTGGCTGAAGAGTCTGGGCGGGCATGTCGTTTTCTCGCAGGACACTGTCATGCTGCCATACAGGCACAAAAGGCAGCCGGTCATGCTGGAATATTCCGCCCTCTCGCTCACCGAAGAGATGCACACCTACGGAAGGCGTCTCGTGGTCTCGGATGCGGACGGCCGCGAATACTGTCTCGACGAAACGTGGATGCCGCGCGGCCGGTTCGACGAGATGCTGGAAATGTTCAGGGAAAAGACGGAATCATGAATCAATTAAGGTGCGGGCAATGCCCGCATTTTTTATTACCTTTGAAATTTCAACGTCACTAATGTACCGATCATGATAGAACTTCCCGAAGGGCTGGCGCTGGCCAGGCAGGCCGAAAAACTATTGAACGGGAAAACCGTCACTGAGGTTTTCCCGCCTTCGTACCTGCATAAATTCACCTTCTTCCTGGGCGACCCGGCCGGATACGGCGCCCTGCTGAAAGGCAAAAAAGTGACCGGCGCGAAATCTTACGGGATGTTCGTGGATCTGTTTTTCGAGGGCGGCCTCGTGCTGAGTTTCAACGACGGGGTGAATATCCGCTACGGCGCGCCCGGCACGGCGATCCCGGAAAAATATCAACTCCTCGTAACGTTCGGCGACGGTTCGTTCGTGTGGTTCACCGTGGCGATGTACGGCGGGATCATCCTGCACGACGGCGGCTGGGACAACAAATATTACCGCACGAGCGTAGGAAGCACTTCACCGTTAGACGACCGCTACGACCGCTCCGTGTTCGACGCGCTGATCGCAGGGGAGAAGAAAAACATTACGACAAAGGCCCTGCTAGCCACCGAACAGCGCATCCCGGGCCTCGGCAACGGCGCGCTGCAGGACATACTCTTCAATGCTAATATCCATCCGAAACGTAAAATACAGTCGTTCTCCGAAGAGGAGACCGGCGCCCTGTACCGTTCTCTGAAAGAGACGCTGAAAGCCATGGCCGACGCCGGGGGACGCGACACCGAGACCGATATGCTCGGACACAAGGGCGGCTACACGGCCGTTCTTTCGAAAAACACCCTCGGCACACCCTGTCCGCGCTGCGGCGCCGAGATAGTGAAAGAGGCCTATATGGGCGGTGCGGTCTATTTCTGCCCCGAATGCCAAAAGCTTTAAGATGGATTGGTTAATTGATTTAGGCTATTGGGGGTTGCTCCTGGGGACTTTTCTCGGAGGTACGATCCTTACGCTCGGTTCGGACTTTCTGATGATCGGGCTGCTGCTGGGCGGCGGAAACCCGTGGATATGCCTCGCAATGGCGACCATTGGCAACGGCTCGGGCGCGCTTACGTCGTACCTGCTGGGGTGGCTCGCAAGGTGGGAATGGCTCGAAAAATGGTTCAAGATCAAGCCCGAAACACTCGAAAAACAGAAGGTAAACGTCGACAAATACGGCGTGTGGGGGGCTCTATTCTCGTGGGCCCCGATCGTGGGGCAGATATTCATGGTCACACTGGGGTTCTATAAGGTCAAACCCAAAACTGCGGCTCTGCTGACCTATACAGGGTGTTTCTGCCGCTTCCTGGTGTGGGTGCTTCTGTACATAAACTACGGCCAGGCCTTTATCGACTGGCTGGCCCAGCATGGCTATTTGACTTTCCTTTCCAAATAATCCCTCAGGACGGCGGCTTCGTTGCCGAGCGGGTCTTTGGCGGCATAAAGCAGCGTCACATGCGGTTGGCTCTCCACGAGGCCGACGAAATCCGCTGTGGCGGGATTCCCTGCGAGTTCTTTCGTGTAGCGCCTCATGAATTCGGCGTGGCGCACGGCCATATCCTCGTGGTACCACTTGCGCAGTTCGTTCGAGGGGGCGACATCCTTCGCCCAATGATCCATTTTCAGATTCTCCTTCTTGATGCCGCGCGGCCATAGTCGGTCCACCAGGATTCGGTAGCCGTCCGACGGTTCGGGCCTGTCATAAGCCCTTTTGATATTGATTTGTGTCATGATGCCTTTTTTCGGCATCATGGATCAAAAACTATTCCACAGTGACTGACTTTGCCAGATTGCGCGGCTGGTCGACGTCCTTGCCCTTGCAGACAGCGATGTGATAGGCCAGAAGCTGCAGCGGAATGGCCGTCACGAGCGGTTCGAGGCAGGCCGGAGTCGCCGGGATCTCGATCACCCTGTCGGCGAGGCCCGAGACCACCGTGTCGCCCTCGGTGACGAGGGCGACGATATACCCTTTGCGGGCCTTGATCTCCTGGATATTGCTCAGCACCTTTTCGTAGATGCCGTTGCGCGGCGCGATGACCACCACCGGCATTTCGGCGTCGATCAGGGCGATGGGTCCGTGCTTCATTTCGGCAGCAGGATAACCCTCTGCATGTATGTATGATATCTCTTTCAACTTAAGTGCTCCTTCAAGTGCAACAGGGTAGCTGTAACCGCGTCCCAGGTAGATGAAATTGTGGGCGTAGGTGAACCTTTGCGCGAGCTGCGCGATGCTTTCGTCGAGCTCCAGCAGGCGCCGCATCTTGTCGGGAACAGACCACAGTTGGCGCACCGTTTCGTGCAGCTCGTCATCCGAAATAGCGCCTTTTTCCTTTGCAAGGGCCAGCGCGAACATAAGCAGAACCGTGACCTGCCCGGTGAAGGCCTTGGTGGATGCAACGCCTATCTCGGGGCCGACATGGATGTAAGAGCCGGTGTCCGTAGCGCGGGGAATGGACGAGCCGACGGCGTTGCAGACACCGTAGATGAAAGCCCCTTTCGAACGGGCCAACTCAACGGCGGCCAGCGTGTCGGCGGTCTCGCCCGACTGCGAAAGGGCTATAACAACGTCGCGCCGGTCGATAACCGGGTCGCTGTAGCGGAATTCCGACGCATAGGCCACTTCGACCGGAATGCGGCAGAAGCTCTCGACGAGTTGTTTGCCGATAAGCGCGGCGTGCCACGAAGTCCCGCAGGCGACAATGATGAAGCGGCGGGCGGCCAACAAGCGGTCGCGGTGGTCGATGACGGCCGCAAGCGCAACGTCCCACGTGTCGGTCGAGATGCGCCCGCGCATGCAGTCGCGGATACAGTCGGGCTGGTCGTAAATCTCCTTAAGCATGAAGAACGGATAGCCGCCCTTCTCGATCCGCCCCAGGTCGAGGTCGAGTCTCAGTATCTCGGGGGTCATACGGACATTGTGCAGGTCGGTCACTTCGAGTCCGGCGCCGCGGCGAACGACCGCAACCTCTTCATCCTTAAGATATACTACCCGGTCTGTGTACTCGACGATGGGAGTGGCGTCGGAAGCGATAAAAAATTCGCCGTCGCCGATGCCGATCACCAGCGGACTGCTCTTGCGCGCAACTATTATCTGTTCAGGATCGTCCCTGTCCATCACGGCGATCGCGTATGCCCCTATAACCTCTCCGAGGGCAAGCTGCACGGCAGTTTTCAGGTCGATGCCGTTGCGGTTGCGCATATATTCGATAAGCTGCACGAGAACCTCGGTGTCGGTATCGCTACGGAACGTGCAGCCTTTCGCAGCCAGTTTTTCGCGCAGGCCGGCGTAATTCTCGATGATGCCGTTATGGATGAGCGCCAACCGCTCCGACCCGGAATAATGCGGATGTGCGTTCCTCTGGCAAGGTTCGCCGTGGGTGGCCCAGCGCGTGTGGGCTATCCCTGCGGTCCCGGAAAGGTCCTTGTCCCGTGCAAATTCCTCGAGTTCGGCAACCTTGCCTTTCGCCTTATATATGTTCAGGCTTCCGTCTGCGGCCGCAAGCGCGACGCCGGAACTGTCGTAACCCCTGTATTCAAGCCTTTTAAGTCCTTTTATCAGAATAGGGTAGGCCTCGCGGCTCCCTACATAACCCACAATCCCGCACATATTTTCTTAAAGAGTTCGGGATAATAAATCCCTGTTTCAATTCTATTGTTTCATTTGCTTTTATAATCCCGAACTCTTTAAGAAAAAGCATCATAAATGATGCATTAGAGTTCGATCACCCCTCCCAAACCCTCCCCTAACCGTAGGGGAGGCTTAGTTTATATAAGTTTTTCGATCCTGTTTATCAATTCGTTGCCGAGGGCGCGCTTCGTGACGATATGATCCTTGACCGCCGCCACGAACGAGTTGGTCTCGAAACCGCCGCGCACACCCTCGAAATCGAGCCTCTTTTCGCTGTCCGAGCCGTCTACGCCGAAACCGGTCATCGCGGCGAGCGAGAACTCCTTGCGGGCGTCCTCGTAGAGCATATTGTCGAGCCCGATCACCGATTCCTGCCAGCCGCGGACGATCCCGATGATCTGTTCGGCGGTTATCTCGCTCAGTTTCACGCCGTAGTACGATTCCCACATGCCGTAGACCCAGGTCCACTCCATATCGTAGTAGCGGCCGTGCATATCGCGGAAAAACTCTTCGATCACCGACAGCTCGGTTGTTTCGCCGCTCTCTATCGAGTTGATAAGGCTTTCCAGAGCCTTTTTGGGCAGGAACAGTCCCGACAGGTCGAGCCATTCGCCCCCGCCGCACGGTTCGGTGGGCTTCAGCCGTTCGCGCACCTCTTCGATGGAGCGAAAATCCGTCTCTTCGAGCCGCTTGATTATCGAGTTGCCCATGAACTTGCGGATCGCTATGTTATAGTATTCCACCGCCTTATGCAGCGACGAGCCTTTGATGCGCGTGTTTTGGTAGTAATAGACATCCGACGTCTCGCCCGAGACGGTCCGCAACTCGCCGAGCGTCCGCAGCGCCTTCATCATCTTGCAGACGGTGTAGGGGCTCAGCAGGTTGTAGTTTATCATGTCGAGGCGGTGAGGATCGGTGCGCCTGTCGCGCCGGGGCCACTTCTGGGCGTCGCGGATGGTCCCCACGCTGCGCAGATTGACTCCCGGAACCAGCCACGTCTCATCGTTGTTCTCAATAAGGTACGAGAAAGGCATGTCCGAGGTGTCGCTGTGGTGGTAGTGGCGGCCCATAACGAGCGAGAACGCCCCCACGCGCGCGGGCCACAGGATATACGAATCGCTTGTGGTCTTCGAACCGCGCTCGACGATCCCCTGGTGGATGGGGCCCAGCTTGTACATGTGGTTGCTCTGGTTCGAGCCGCTGCCCGCGTTCAGGAACGAGAACATCCCGGCGATCAAGAGGCTGCTTTTGTGCATCGAAACAGTGAACGGCCCGGCGAAGATGGCGCACGCCTCACCGTTCTCGAAAGCGCAGTTGCTGAACAGCAGCGAGTCGTGGCCCATGTAGTTGAGCGAGACGTGGCACGTCTGGCCGACGAAACACCTGACGAGCTTGGCCGCATCGGAGACCGTAGCTCCCGACGAAACTATGAAATCCTCGGCTATCACGCTGTCGCCTATGTAGACAGGCGCGTCGGCGTTGCTGTTCACCGAGCCGTTCTGCAGGCGGGTGCAGTTCTCGACGGTGGCATTATCGCCGATCCGCACGTCGCGGATAACGCTTGTATTGACGATCCGGACGTTCCGGCCTATCGTTCCGCGGTCGGACGCGATGCTTTCGGCATAGGCGGCGACCATACGGCACAAACGCTCTATCAGCTCGGGGCGGTGGCGGTACATGGCGATAACGTAGGCCAGCGACGCCGAAAGATTGTCGTAGAGCGGCACCTCGCGGCCGCCGGTCTCGTTCAGCACCGCAGCCTGCACGTTATTTCCGAACGCCGAACGCCCCTCGCACACTATCTGGTTCACATTTTCGATGTAGCAGCCGTCGCCGATGTCGTAGTTGGCTATATAGTTCTGCACTCTCTCTATCAGCACCCCGTCGCCGATGCGGCAGTTGTGGATAACCGCGCCGTGGATGCCGCTGTGCTTCACGACTCCGCCGGGAAGCGCGAATTCCCCGTCGAAAGAGCCGAGTTCGACGTCGCCCGAGAATCGGGTATCGGTGATATCTCCTGTGGTGAAATTTTCGGGAACCAGAATGCGTTCCCATTCGGCGGCCATACAGCCGTCAGACCGCAGCGAGGAGATCTCGCCGGCGGTTAAGCGTCGTTTGCTCATATAGGGGTGCGGCGCTATTGGTTTAGGGGGGATGGCCGCCGGTGACAAATATAATAAATTATACCCTAAACGCGCAAGGGGAAAACCTCAAATTTCGTCGATAGGATTCCAGAAAACCCGTTTCCAGCTCTTTATGCGGTGGTTAGCAACCTCGATCCCTTCGGCTTCGAGGAGCGACTGCATCCTGTCGGGCGCACCAAAAGCGGCCCTGCCGGAAAGCACTCCCTGGCTGTTCACGACGCGGTGGGCAGGGACCCCATCGTCGCTGCATCCGGCCATCATGCGGCCCACCAGGCGCGAATGCGACGGATAACCCGCCGCGCGCGCAATGGCCGCATAGCTCGTGGCCCGTCCACGCGGCACCAGCCTGACTATATCGTAAACCGCCTGCTGCAATCCCAACCGTTCTTCTTTTTCCACCATACAAATTTTATCCGTCGTACAAAGATAGCATTCCCCCGGATTATTTTAACTTTGTGCAAAACTCATCAGACCTTATGAAAAACCCGAAGATCACCGCCCTGTTTATTATGTTATGCCTCTGGGCCGGAACCGCAATGGCCCAGGTACCCGAAAACGAGGTGTTCCGCACCAAACCATACCTGCAAAACCCGACCGGAGACGGCATCACCGTCATGTGGATAACCAACGTCCCCGTGGAAGGATGGGTCGAATACGGCGAGAACGGAGCGCTCGACCATAAGAAAGCGCGTTATGTGGACGGGCAGATGATATGCAACAACACGCACCAGAAGATCCGGCTCGACGGCCTCGAACCCGGGAAAACATATTCATACCGCGTCTGCTCGCGCGAGATAACCCTCTACGAGGCCTACAGGAAAGAGTTCGGGCCGACGGTCTATTCCGATACCTACACCTTCCGCATGCCGTCGCCCGCCGACAGGGACTTCACGGCGGTGGTCTTCAACGACATACACAAGAAGAATGATATAGTAGACAGGTTCTCGGCCATGCTCGACACCATGCGCTATGACTTCGTCTTCTTCAACGGCGACTGCATCGACGACCCGCGCGACGAGGAGCAGACCGTCGGTTTCCTGTCGTACCTGAACGAAGGTGCGCGCGCCGAACGTGTCCCGACCTTCTACCTGCGCGGCAACCACGAGATCCGCAACGCCTACTCGATAGAGCTGCGCGGGCTGCTCGACTACCCGGGCGACAAGACCTACGGAGCGTTCAGTTGGGGCGACACCCGTTTCGTGATGCTCGACTGCGGCGAGGACAAGCCCGACGACACGCCGGTATATTACGGCCTCAACGACTTCGAGGGGCTGCGCCGCGACCAGGCCGAATTCCTCAAAACCGAGCTGAAAAGCAAGGAGTTCCGCAAAGCCGGGCGTCGCGTGCTGATACACCACATTCCGATCTACGGTTCGGACGACAAATACAATCCGTGCCTGGAGCTGTGGGGCGGGATTCTCGCGAAAGCTCCTTTCGACATCTGCATCAACGGCCACACGCACAGGCTCGCATACCATCCCGCAGGCAGCGAGGCGGGCAATCCTTTCCCGGTGCTGGTCGGCGGAGGCAACAGGCTCGACACCGCCGCGATGCTGGTGCTGGAAAAACAGGGCGGCAAACTGACCCTGACAGCCTATGACACCGACGGCAATGTAAAACACCGGATCGACCTGTAACCCCGGCCGGGATCTTAAAACGAAGGCAGGCTCCTTTAAGGGAGCCTGCCTGTTTTTTACCCATTCGTTAAGGCGGGGTGTGTTTTAAGCTAAAACTACATAACCCTGCGGGGCATCTAGCCTCAAGAGCAAAAACTTCGTAATTCGTAATTTTTAATTCGTAATTAAGTAAAAGCCACCAGCGCCGCTGCCAGAAGAATCGATACGACCAAGAAAACGATCGCGGCCCATACCATGCGGCGTTTCGCCTCTTCGCGCATTTCGCGGTCCACCCTGCGGATGGCGATGATATCCTCGAACGGAAGCTCCCCGTCCATATCCGCTGTCCCTGCGCAGTGCATCCCGGCTTTTCCGATCTGCGTGCGGCCCGCATTCAGGATGCCCCTCTCTTCAAACCTGTCTATACCGCCGGAACCCTTTTTCATAGCGTTTAGGTTTTTCATGTTAGGAACCACCTAAAGTTATGAAATATTTTATAAACGCAAAAATATTTGACTCAAATTTTTAAAAATAACAAAACTAAAGGAACTGGAATCTGAGACCGACGGAGAATACGAGGTATTCGGACGGTTTCAGGGTCTTGTTGTTCACCTTGCTGATGATGTACAGGTCGTTGGAGCTGACCTCGTAGAAAAACGACATCGACCGTATGCTCGAACGTTCATTCATATCCATTTTCCACCTCTGCCCGACGCAGAAGTTGAGCCGCGTGTTGGTCATGAACTTGTAATATTTACCCCCGTATTTTTCGGGTTCGCGCCCCCAGAAGTTTCTCGACAGCACCTTGTTCACGTATATCCCGGTCTCGAAAGGCTCGAAAGCGAAACCGCCGCCGAGCGGTATGCTCCACGGGGTGTAATTCTGTTTCAGAGTGAGCGTGGCCGTGGTGCGGCCGCCGGAGAATTTAGGGAGGATGCCGACAAACACCTCGGTCTCCCACTGCCGTTTCCGCCCGTAGTCCCATCCCGGCCCCGCTGAAATCATCCCCATACCACCCGCGTACTGCACTTTCGAGTAGCGCGGGATAAGCGAATTCCACGCCCGGGTGCGCCTCTCCATACTCCTCTCCTGGCGGGTCGCGGGCTTTGACGCCGTCTCCGAGGCCGCCGGCGCTGTTTCCGGAACCACGGGAGAGGATGCCGACACCGCACCGGCACCGCACACCAGAACAAAGAGCAAAGCCGCCCTAAAAATATACGACCTCATATTCATATTTGTCGGCGGAAACGGTGAACAGCATGTAGCTGCGGTTCTTCACGGCGTCGCAGCCGTAATAGAGCACGCCGTCGCCGAAAAGGTCGTTCACCTCGAGGCGGTGGTTGTGGGCGTGCAGACAGAAGCGCAGATCCTTCATCCCCTTCACGTAATACTGGAAAACATTGGCCACGTTGTTGTCGAACTGATCGCCGAGGGGCGGGGCGTGAATGACGACTATCGTGGAATCGTACTCTCTTTCATCCGTGTCGCCCATCTCCCGGCGCATGAAATCGAAATCGGGCACCGGCTCCGAATAGTCGAACTCCAGCGAGTTGGTATTGAGGCAGACGAACTTGACGCCGCCCGCTATAAAAGAATAGTTCAGCGGGCCGTACATCCCCTCGAAAACATCCAGTCCGTTGCCCAGCAGGTCGTGGTTGCCGATCAGCGCCGCGTAAGGGACATCGAGACGCCGCATCCGCTCGTGGACGGCGTCGAACTCGCGGTTCATTCCGAAATCGGAGATGTCGCCGCCGTGGATGACGAAATCGACGTCCGGGCGCGCGTTGATGCTCCGGACCATCGCTTCGGTCTCGTCGTACCACCTCTGCGTGTCGCCCATCCAGACGAATCGGACGGTCTCCTTTCCGGCGCATTTTTCTTCGATCTGCCGTATCGCTTTCGCGTTGATATCGCGGTATTCGATATTCACTTCGTAGGGGTGGTATTCGAACATGCCGCACGCCGTAAAGGCCGACAGCGCCGCAATGCACGGTAAAAACATCTTCTTCATAATCGCCGGGGAACGCCCCGTTTGCGGAAGGCGTTCAATTATAACGACGGATAACGGACAGAAAAATTGCAGCGATCCTACAAACAGGACACTTTAACCGCACAATGGAACTGTTTTGCGCCGGGGAAGCGGCCGGGCGCTGCAAAAAAAGAGACGGGACCCGCCGCGATGGGGACCCCGTCCAAAACTACCTGTATGGCTTTTTATTTCACTTCCTCGAAATCTCCCGGTTTCCAGGTGCCGTTGAAAGCGGCATCCTGCGGGCCGTATATGCGGAGATATACGAACCAACCCTTGCCGGGGATTGTCTTGATCCATTGCTTTTCTTTCCCTGCGGGGGCTTTCGGCCCGAAATAGAGATCCACGGAGGGCTGTCCGGCAAAATCCTTCAGTTCGAACATCGAACGCAGCGCCGCATAACCCTGATCGGTATCAACCTGGCTGCGCGTATCGGTGTCATAAACGGTCACCGACCAGAACAGGCCTGCCGGAACCGGCTGCGGAACGGTCAGTTTGTATGTCTTTGCGCCGTCGATGAAAGCGCCGGTGTTGTCGCGCGTGCCCAGCCAATAGAGCGAACCCTGGCCGGCCTGGCGGCGGAACATGGCGGGCGACGCGCCGATAGCCTGGTAGAACCACACTTCGCGGGCATCCAGGTCGATGTACGAGGGGGCGTTGAAGTCGCCGTTCTCGGGACGCAGGCCCACCCATTCCCACTGGCGGTCTTTCCACACCACGCGGTCGGGACGGCGGTCGGCGAACGACTGCACGCGCATCTGGCCGTTGGCCGTAACGGCCGCCTTTTCCAGAATTCCTTTCATGCGGGCGTCGGGATTGAATGTCTTGCCCTTGACAATGCCCAGCACCGCCAGTTCGCCGTAGTAAGCGCGGTAAAGGTCGACGACCGGTTCGCGGTCTATCACTTTAGCCAGCACTTCCCAGAACTCTATGTTCGTTTCCCATTTGAGCGGGGTCGTATCCTGGGATTTTCCTGTCAGCTCCAGCCACTGCAGCGGAGCCGCCTGGGTTTTGGCATCGAATGCATAGAGTTTCACTGTCTTGATGCGTTCCATGGCCGACGGAACGTCGCCGCCTGCCGGCAGCGAGCGGATGCCGACAGTAAGGTTATTGGATGAAGAGTGCCAGATATAGTAACCTGACGCAGGAACCTTGCCGGTATAACCCGGAGGCAGGATCAGGTGCTTGCCGCCCTTGCCTGCATCGGGACCGGGGATGCCCATGTCGGCCACCCAGCGCTGGTTGACGTCCATCGCCACCACGATAAGCGGTCCGGCCTGCAGTTCTACCACCAGCGGACCGTTCGACAGGTCGAGCAGCAACGGACCGTAAGGCGTATCGGAATTGAGCGTGTAACCTATCTGCAGGGGTTTCGTGTCGAGAGTCCCCGATATGGTGTTGGGCTTGACGCCGACAGCCAGGTTTCCTTCGAGGATCGCCTCGCCGGAAACAGTGGGGTAGAAGAATTTATAGGTCTGTATGGCGCGGACCAGGTCTGCATCGTCATAGGCCTGTTTGACGGTCGCTTCGGTCGGATAACCGTTCACGAATTCGTAAGAGGTTCCGGTATCGGATTGCGCAACCGGTTGTTTCGGTTGGCTGCCGCACGAGGCGAGCAGCAGGGCGGTTGTAAACAACAACGCCGGTAATTGTAATCTTGATTTCATGATAATGAGCTGTTTAAATTGTTTTTTCATCGTATTCGCATGTACCCGTACAAATCTCATTCCTTAATGATACCACAGCTACGACAAACCGTATTTCAGCAAAAAAGCCGGACACCTCAGTGGCATCCGGCCTTGTAATATGCTGAATTTAAAGACATAGCCTGCTTTTATTAATAAAGCTTCAGGAATTGGTTGATCGTAACCAGGAATGTGTTTCCCTGGAAGCGGTTCCTCGCGCCCATTTCACCGAGCCATCGGAAACTCAATGCGGTTTTGGTCTTGGGATAAAGGATATTGGCTTCGACTCCGAGCCCGTAGATGCGGTCGCGGTCGCCCGAGAAGCGTTTATCGCCGAGAGCGATCCTGTCGTCAGTCACCTTGAACTGGGCGTAATATACCGCTCCTATGCCGATCGGCATAGGAAGACGGTCTTTGGTCACTTTCGGGAAGAAACTTTTACCAATGCCGCCTTCGAGGGTAAGGATATCGCCGACCTTTGTGTCAGTACCACGCTTTTTACTGTGAAGCTCATAAAATAGAACGGTGGAGAAATTGAAGGATTTCTTTTTATCGAAATAGACGGTCGTGCCGGCCGAAAATTCATTCGTCCACATACCGAGCCCGCTGTTGTTGTCGCCGCCGCTTTTATAACTTCCGGTAGGCATGTAAAGGGCATATCCGAAAGTAAAGTCGGCCCTTTTCAGGTGCCATCCCAGCTGAAGCGGCTGGACGTAGGTGTCGCTGAAGGTAAAAGAGGTTTGCGAATCGACAAGGTTGCCTTCCAGCTTATTGGTGGCAAAACAGAACAGCAGAGAAGCCCCGTAGTTCGCCCCGAGTATTTTGAGATTTGTCACGAAACTTCCGCCGATCCCTTCCAGGAAGGCCCCGACATCGAGGTCGCTGCCGACCGCATCGCCGCCGTTATCAACCAGTTTATCGGCCCTGTACCAGTAGAGCGGCAGCGAAACGACGATCGAAGGCGGGGGCTGTGTTCCCGCTTCGAGACCGTAGTCGCCCAACAGGTGATCGCCCTTCAACTGAGCCTTACCGTCGGTACAGTAGAGCAGGGCAGGGAGCAGCAACAGCAGATATAATATATTCTTTTTCATGTTTTTAATGTTATTTGTTATTCGGTTTGTACGGGTCGGGGGTTCCGGCAGGTATCGGCGGATATTGCACGAGGCTCTTTTCGAAATCCGACACTATTTTCATCGCAGGCTCGGCATTCCAACTGTTTCTGAGGCCGGTTTGCGGGTATTCCTCTTTGGGATCGGTTATCAGGTCGAAGGCTTTGGGCACTCCGAGTTTTGCGGGCGGAGTCCACCAGTCGCGCTGTTCGTCGTAGAAGACCACCTTCCAGTTTTTCCACTTGACGGCTTCCAGACGGTCCGCCACATATACCGGAAATCCTTCGCGCGCCGATTTGTCGGTTTGGCCCGACAGAAGGCCGCTCTGGTCCACACCGTCGATGGCGCGGTCCGCAGGAATTTTCGCACCTGCGATTTTAGCGATGGTGGTGTATGTATCGACTTCGTGCACTATCCCGTTGCTCACGCGCCCCGCAGGGATCTTTCCGGGCCAGCGGACAATGAACGGCACCCGCAACGACCCTTCCATATGTGTAAAATAGTAGCCGCGCCACGGACCGGCCGATCCCTGCCAGGGCCATGTGGCCTCAGGGCCGTTGTCGCTCGTGAAAATAAAGACGGTGTTGTCGGCAATACCCAGTTTATCCACGGCATCCATCAATTCGCCCACATGCGCGTCCATCTCGGCCAGTGCATCTGAGAAGTCACCGTAGCCTGTTTGGCCAGCGAATTTCGGATTGGGTATCGTCGGAAAATGCACGAGCGTGTAAGGCACATAAGCGTAGAAAGGTTTGCCGGCCTGTACGCTGCGCTGCATGAAGTCGACCGTCCGGTCGGTGATCTTCTGGTCGATCAGCGCGCGCTGCTCGAAATCATAGACCTCGAGTTCGCGGCTCTTTTCGCCTTTCTTTCCCTCCATGATATGCGTCATGGGAATGTTTTCGGCTTTGGCCTGAGGGTTTTCGGGCCAGAACGCCTCGTCGGTGGTGCGCGGAATGCCGTACCACTCGTCGAATCCCTGGGATGTCGGCAGCCGTCCCTCTTCGCTTCCCAGATGCCACTTGCCGTAATGCGCCGTGGCATAACCGGCCGAAGAGAGCACCTCGGCTATGGTGACTTCCCACTGCGTAAGCCCTTCCTCGCCGCCGCCTATAGGGATCGAATGGGTACCCGAGCGTATCGAAAATCGCCCTGTCATGATGGCCGAGCGGCTCGGGGTGCATTGCGCCTCGACATTGAAGTTCGTAAACCGCATTCCCTGGGAAGCCAGCCGATCGATGTTGGGAGTAGGGGCTCCGCGCGTAATTCCGCCGCCATAGCATCCCACTTCGCCGTAGCCCAGATTATCCATCAGAATAAAAACGATATTAGGCCTGGTATTGGCCTGTTGTTTCTGTGCCTGGCTCTTTTGCGGCACGAGGGCTCCCGCTGCAAGTATGGCCCCTACAGCAGCCACACGACTGCAATTCCTGAGTTTTTGGTTTAGATTTCTCATGTTGACGGCTGTCCGTTTCAAATTATCTGCCATTTTACAAAATCTATACCAATGTGTTCGACCCCCGGACTCGATGTAGAATCTTAAACAAAAAATCGGGAGCCATTTCCGACTCCCGCCCCGTGATCCCGCTGGGGGCACTTGTGATCCAGCTGGAATCACAAATAATTTACTTTAATTATCCGTATATCAATTAATTAAACGCGGATGACTGACGAATGAACTACAGTGCGGTCACAGGTTGGTTACACCGTTCTGTCGCATCCTGTCGTAGCGCCTCCGGGAGTGGTTACAGATGCAGATATTTTACTTTTTTATTAGATAGTAACCTCCTGTTTTAGGGGCTCCACGGAATTCTATTTTGCCGGACTTTTTAAGAGCGTCCAAATAGCGGTACATAGTCCTCAAACTCTTACCTGCCAAATCAGCTAATTGCTGGGCTGACTGACCTTCGTTTTCTGCAACAAGTTTCAGATATGCGTCTTCATGTTTTTTCGCAGCATTTACACTGCCATTTACACTGCCATTTATAGTAACGTCATCACTAGGCCGCCATAGAGTAACTTTCACACCTTCGGAAAAATCAAACTCAGGCTCTTTAAGCCCTTCTTTCACAGAGAGCCGTATCATCTCGCTAACCCCTGTGCCGAAACGCTCGATATAACCGGCCTGGTACATTACCTCGGCCAGCAGAGGATTCGTGGGGAAAGAACCGTGCTCCATTTTGATCGTCGCGGGTGAAAGCTCCGGCGACAGACGTCCCGGATTTATCACGACTATCCTGTCGGCAAAGACCATTATTTGCACGCTCCCGTTGCTTCGGTAATCGCGGTGGGCAACGGCATTCACAACCGCCTCAAAGATCACCGGGCGGGGAATCTCGTATTTTATCGGAGCCTGCACGCTCTCTTCCCTCAATCCGACCGAAGTGCCGATCTTCGACAGCACGAAGCCCACGGCCTGGTTGATCTGATCGAACACGTCGCCCTCGAACACTTTGTGATCCTCGATGGGCTTTTCCCAGCGAGTCCCCAGAAAATAGGCGCATTTGATGGTCGCCGTCGGAAAATAAGATTGAGGATCGCCGGCGAAAGCGAGCAGGGCGCTGTTGCACAATTTGCCGTCCTTTAACATCCTCAAATGCGCGAGCACCTTTTCGGCAGGAGTGCCTTTCGGAAGGGGAAAACCACGTTTGGAGTTCGCCAAGGCCACGAAATTGTCCACTTTCTCTATGCTCATCTCCGCCATCGTCGCTCCCGAAGGAGATTCATCGAACGATTTCGTGTGAATCAGTCCCTCGACTTTGAGGTACTCGATCAATGCGGCGTAAATCTGGGAGATCAGTATTTCGACATTGTCAAAGCGTTTGTAGGTCAATTCGCTTTGGACTTTGGAAATAAAAACCTTCTGCTTAGTGTTTCTTTCGAGGGAGCCTTCCCCTTTGATAAATGCTATTTTATAGAGATTGTTTTCCCTTGCGCATTCGTATTCCAGTTCCGTAGGCGACACCCCGTCCTCATCCTCATAACCGTATTCCTGCCCAAGAAGAACCAGATAAATCTGTGACCCGCGAACCTCGTCCAAATACACTTCGTTTGGTTTTTGGGCGGCGGCAGGCAGTTTCTCAAAAAGGATGGGGACAAAATATTGACTCAACAGCGCGTCGGTTTGGATCCAGTCGTATATCCGAAGCCGCTCCGAGGCAAACTCCTTCTGTACGCTGCTGATAAATATTCTGATAGGCTTCATTGAATGTATAATTTACAGCAAAGATAATATATTATGACAGGAATTGTAAGACTATTTTTTGTCGTTGCGATTTTTGCATTACGCGATTTACGTTACGTAAATTACGTAATTATGATTTTAGTGCCCTGCGTCTAATGCCACTCTTTCGAGAGGATACCAATACGCTTTAGCGATGACGGCATCCCGCGTCTCTTTGTTCAGGTTCATGAAATCGATGATATTATCTTCTTTAGGGAACAAGGAATGACAGTAGACAGGCATCACTTTGTCGGGAACGATCCCTATATAGTCCTCTCCTGTAATCATCGCCAATATCTCCGGGGCTTTGAAAAGCAGCAATGGTATCCCCTCCCGATATAATGCGGCGGCAAACCTGACCGTTTCCGCTACGCGCCCCCTGCTCTCGCCCGCCATCGGCAAATACCAGCCCTTCTCCGTTTTCCCCACATACAACGAAATATGGGTCGAATTGCCGCCACGACATACTTCCCACGGATGGCCGATGCCTGTCCGTCCTTTCGTGAACCACTCCTCGAATGCCTCCGGAGAATCCGGATCGATCCCGGCAAGGCCCTCATGCCTGCCGTCGGCGAACTTGTCATATAACTCCACCGCCGTCAACCCGTGCCCGCTGTCGACATAACCGTTAGCCTCATAACCCAATCGGCAACAATCGAAGAAGAAGCCTGCGGTCATACTTGACAGATATAAGTTTGTGTCTTCTTCTGATCGCCGGGATATGATGCGGAGAATGCCTATATCCTCTTCGGTCAATCCTTTCAGCATCCACTCCTTTTCATTCGGGGCGATTTTCCAATAATCCTTGCGGACTATGCGGCCGATGCGTTTTCCATACGGGAGGTTTTGTGCAATATATGCATTATACCCGTCCTCGTCCGAGCGGAGCCAGGCAATAGCCTTATCCATTTCGCCTGCGAGCCAGTCGATAAGGCGCGGATCATGTACGTCATATGCCTCGGCAGGTTTATCTGTGATTTGGAATGTGAGTTTGTCGCCGAGGAAGAAGAAAAAGTTCCCGCCATAGGTCAATGTGGAGAATTCATACCACATCGTCTCGTCAGGATAATAATAGTGCCACAGTTCCTCAAACTCCGGCCGGTCATCCACCTCGCCGGCTTCTAGATACTCTTCATAATCGCCGAACTCGCTTATCGGACCGCGCTCAACGTTCAGCCATAATGAATGGCGTTCATCTTCGCCGCAAACGGCAAGGATGCACATTTTTTCGTATATGCGCATCAGAGCATCCCGCTTGCCCGGATCGGCTATGACGGGAGCGGACTGTGCTTTGCGCAGTAACTCTTCGAAAGAAGGTGCATACATCGTACTCATTTTTTTCATTGATTTCCCCTTACGGCAATATTTTCACATCATAAAGGTAGTCTATGCGTTGTTAAAACGACTATTTACAGCCAACTTTTCATGCAGGTTTTCATATCTTCGCCCTATGAAAGTGTACGATGGTTTCGAAGGATACGGTTCGGCGTTCGTTTGTGGGGATATCCACGGCGAATTCAAAACGCTGTTGTTCGAACTCAAGCGAAAGGAGATCACGAATGCCGTCGTAATCGTCGCCGGGGATTGCGGAATCGGCTTCGAGAAACCGGCCTATTACGACCAACTCTATAATAAGTTGGCCGTCATTCTCGACAAGATCGATTGCACGCTGCTCCTGCTGCGCGGGAACCACGATGATCCGGAATATTTTGCCAAAAAACTTATCGGCTTCCCGAGGATGAAGACGATCCCCGATTACAGCGTCGTGCGATTCGGCGGCCGGAATATTCTTTGTGTCGGAGGCGCTATGTCTATTGACCGAAAGCATCGCCTCGACGCTATGTGGCTGGCCACCATAAAGGGACGCCCTATCCCAAAGTGTTATTGGGAAGATGAAGCTGCCGTTTATGATGAAAAAGCATTCGAAGAGTTGAAAGCTTCCGGTATTGCCGTGGATACCATAATCACCCATACCGCCCCGTCGTTTTGCGAACCGCACACAAAATCGGGCGTGGCGTGTTGGCTGGTCGGCGATGAAAAATTAGCGGCGGATCTCCAAAATGAGCGCGGGATTATGGACAGAATACATGAACGCCTGATGCAGGACGCTCATCCCTTACGAGAGTGGTATTACGCTCATTTTCATAATTCTTACACCGAATACATCTCGGATGTAAAGTACTCGATGCTCGACATCCAGGAATTGAGAATGCTTTAGGCTGTATTATTCTGTGCCGGTCGCATTTAATTTTGTTTCGTAAATTAAAAGCATACCGATTATGAATATAAGAAGCACATTCTCGACCTCCTTCATCGCCTAAAAGAACAAACTGAGAGCCAACGGCCGGGTGCCGATACTGGCCCGGATCATCGTCAACGGGGAGCAGGCCCACTTCTCGACCAAACTGGACATCGCGCCGGACCGATGGCTGACACATGAAAACAAGATCGTGGAGAAAAAGGTACGAAAATTGATCTGTACCAATTCAATATCAAAATTTTAACGACATGAACACGATCCGTTTCGAGAAAGGCCCCGCCGGCAAGGCGATCACCATCACCACCTCCTACGCCGCCCCGCGGCAGGCCGTCTGGGCCGCTTATACCGACCCCGCGATCCTCGACAAATGGTGGGGGCCGCTGCCCTGGAAAGCCGTCACCGCGAAGATGAAGCTGCGCGAAGGCGGCCGGTGGCTCTACTATATGGTCTCGCCCGAAGGGCAGAAAGTCTGGAGTCTGGCCGACTTCGGGAAGATCGTCCCCGGCCGCTCGTTCGAGGCGCTGGACGCCTTTTGCGACGAGCACGGCAAGGTCGACCCTTCGGCACCCCGTCTGCAGTGGAAAGTCACATTTGAGGGCGAGGGCGACCGGACCACCGTCACCTCGCACATCGCGGCGCAAAAGCCGGAAGACCTGAACCGCATCCTCGAAATGGGCTTCGAAGAGGGTTACAAGACCGGCATCCGGCAACTGCACGAATTATTCGAGAAAGGGTTGCCCGGCTAGAACGATAAACGCCGGATGGTAATGCGGCAAGGTCAGCTCTCCTCTAAAATGCCACGTAGCAATATGATGATTTTTTCGTAAAATCGTCCCGTACAGATTATTATTGTAACTTTGAGAAAAATAGTGATGGATGTTTGGCCATACACAAATAGATATATCGGATAAAATCACGTTTCATTTCCTGAATATCGAAGATTATTCTCCTGCCTTGAAAGAGAAAATCAACGAAGAGATCGGGAAAATATGGAACGGCGATTTAGAGGATGATGTCGATATGTCTGTTGTAAAGATGGAACTTAAAGAGTTGATTGAGCCTAAAGATGATGCCAAGAAGTATGGAATCGTTGCAGAATTCATTTGCCACCTCTTTTTGCGAAGCCTTGATTACGAGCAGCATTTCTTGTTTCGGAATCTGGAAGAGAAGGGAATGAAAAAGGGATTCGATGGTCTGTACATCAAAGATGCTATTTTTTGGTTATACGAAAGTAAATCGACCCTGCCAACAACGACGGATTCGACTCATAACGATAATATAGGCAAAGCTTACAACGGGCTTAAGCATAAGGTAGAAGGGACGGAATCAGGGGAACATCCCAATAATCCGTGGCGTAACGCATACCACCATTCCCAGAACCGCGCTATAGGCGAGAATAAAACGATTTCTCAGTTGCTCAAGCAATTTTCAGACGATTTTGTAAAGAAAAAATATCAAAAAGTATCCGAATTTAATCTACTCCCAAGCTCAACGATTTATTTGGATGACAGGTGGTGTCCAATAAACCAGGAAGATTTGAAGGCACGTTTGGAAAGCCTGGTTAGGAGGTATGAGTGTAAAAGGCTGCACCTTATATGCATCAACAAAAAAAATATTGCCGACTTTCTAAGTTATGTCAATGAATAACAGAGATAGGGGAGCTGAAAAGTTGCAGTTGACTGCAATTCGGAAAAACGACCAGTTTTTCGATGTTTTTCAAAAACTACTTCTCAATCGCCGAGATATTACTGGGCAGGAAAAGGAGTTCGTACTTTCATGCGCATTATTGTTTTTCAGCTACTACGAAAAAGATAAACGCTTCAAAAGTTATTTTAAAATCGGGTATTACATCATTCTCAAATACTCTTTGCTGTTCGATGACTATCAGCCTCTATACGACGTCAGCCTTCAAATAGGCTTTTATCCGGTCTCGGATTATTTGCTCAGGCACGGTCTTGTAGAAAGAACCGGCATATCCGAAACGATCGTGAACAACTCCATATCCAAAAGGTATGTCTCTTTTGAGGGCTATATTGAAACTTTGGAGCAAAACGCCGCCGCTAAAAACATATTGGCCGGTTTAGACCAAGATATCGTCTATATTGCGCCGACATCATACGGGAAAAGTTCAATAATCCGAGAGATAATAAAACGGACTGATTATTCACGAATCGGTATTATCGTTCCCACTAAATCACTTTTGATTCAAACTTACAACGATATTAAAAAATTGGGTTTGGACTACAAACTCATTCTCCATGATGAGATGTACGAGCCTGCGAGAGACAGCCGATTTATCGGGATATTGACACAAGAGCGAGCCACTCGCCTTATAAACAAGGGGAATGTTTCATTTGACATCTTGTTTATTGATGAAGCCCATAATCTTCTTGACGATGATTCGAGAAGTATTATATTGTCTAGATTGATTCAACTGAATGGCTCTCTGAAAAGAGATCAAAAGCTTGTCTACCTGTCTCCTTTGATAGACGACAGTAACAATGTGAAATTGCGGCATATCGACAACAGCATTCTCACAAAGAGGATTCAACATGACTTGAAGACAGTAGAATTGTATTTGTGCGAAAATGGAGAATGCTTTTGTTATGATAGATTTACCGGTGAATACGTCCCGAAAGGTTCATCGTCGTTTTGGGATTACGTAATCCAAACATCATTGCAAAAGAATTTTATCTACCACAATAGACCAAAATTCATTGAACAATTAGCGATTGCCCTTTCGGAAAAACTGCCTGAAATCAAGAATTCCGACAATATTGACCGTATTATAAATACATTGAAACGGGAAGTGCATCCGTCTTTCTACATGGTTTCTTTGTTGGAACACGGTGTAATATATCTTCATGGAAAGATCCCCAATCTGATCAAGGAATATCTGGAGGACGCCTTTAAGAAGGAACCGGAACTAAGATATATCCTTGCGAACAACGTCATTCTTGAAGGCGTCAATCACCCCATAGACAATTTGTTCATCGCATCCACATATGGTTTGGACGGAAAACGATTGACGAACTTAATCGGTAGAGTCAACCGGTTGAATCAGGTATTCCGCAAGAATGACAATTTAAAGTCGTTAATTTCCACCATACACTTTGTCTCTGATCCCGCATATAATACCGGTGGAGACATGAAAAACAAGATCAAATTACTGAGAGACCACGATTTTGATGATGAGGTAAGAAATCCGCTCCTACAAAATTATGATATCGAGAATTTGAAATTGACTCCCGAGCAAAAGGATCGGAAAACCAGGGAGGATAATCGTATAACAGAGGCAACAGCCCTTATACTCTCCACCGCCGAGTTGGATGAGAATGGTTTCGTGAAAAAATATTTGATAGAGAATGCCATCGACAATTTTTATAACGACGTTGAGGCTGCTGCATATTCCATCATTCAGAATAAGTCCAAATATCAATTCGATGAGGAGGAAGGAATTGTTGACATAATTCAAAAGATATTCGTTATTTCTTCAGACGGCAACATGAAGGACTATGAGATAGAACGACTGAAAAACACAAAAGCCGTTGCGTACTATAATCACTATCTGAAAGTTCTCCAAAAACAGGCTTTGAACGAACGGATAAATAGCACGGTCTCATATTTCAAGGAAAAACGATTATCTACCGACACTCAGCTTTTCATCGGTTCCTCATACGGGGAGGAGCGGAGGGCGTCGCGCAAATACAACTGCTCGGAATACGGGGCAGAAGTGTATATCAATCTGAAGAATAAGACCGAAGCCGAGTTGGTTAATTTTGCAATAGTCAAACTTAAAATCGAGGAAGATTTTGTAAATTTCAAGCTGAATAAGCTCATAGTTTGCCTTCACGACTTAGGTATTATTCCCGATGATTATTATAATCTACATGTTTACGGAACCACAGATTTGTCTTTGATAAATCTAGTCCGGTATGGCTTGGGTGTAAACATTGTCCGGAAATTAATGGATGACAATCAAATCAGACATCTGTCATTGGACAGGAATGGCAATCTTACAGCCGATCCGTCGTTCAACGGATATTTAGAATTGCAATCCGACCTGTTTCAATTTGAAATCAATAAATATCTTCTATCCAGATAATCCTAATTGCGATAAAGGATCCTTTCCAATTCAATGATTTTATCCCGCAACGCCTGCCGGGATGAGTGGATAGTCGCGATGTCGTAAGGCAACTGCTCGCCAGCGAGAGCGTATTCGTAGGACTTGATGACCTGGTAGTCGGTGGCCGACAGCTCGTCCTGGAGGCGGGCGATCTCGGCTTCGATCTTTTCGGGACTGTTTTCGACGATCTTCCACGAAAGGGATATCCCCTCGGCCGACTTCTGATAAGCGGGAACTGCGGCCTGTAACTCCCCAACGTCGGGCTTCTCGGCGCTGTCGTCGTAAGGCAAAAATCCGTCGGCCGTGATCTGCGCGATCAGATCCGTGTCCTCGGCGGCGGCGCAGGTGCTGACCAGCACCCCATCTGTTATTTTAGCGTATTGTTTCATATTAGTAGCTCCAGAATTTCGAGGTTAAAAAGACAATGAAGGTAAACGAGCAGTCGTTGGGCGAAGCGTCGTCGCCGATGTAAACATCGAAATAAGACGATGTGCGGGCCATCGTGCAGCCGTAGGCCCCGACATTGGCGTTGGCCGTGTTCGGGCCATTGGGCATGATCAGCACGTTGTAGTCGTTGGCACTGTAGAGGTACGAGGTGTTCGAGAAGGTGATCCGGTAACGGCCGACGGCGGTGCGGGCGCAGGTAATATAACCGCCCATGAACGAAAGCACCCAACTACGCTGGAGCGCCCCGGCCGAACTGACCGTTCCGGCGGCGCAGAGGCCGGCGAACACATTGCTGGAGCGCAGCACGTCGTACTCGCCGCCCACGAAGATGCCGCCGCTTTCCAGATAAATGGCGTTCATCTTATCCGCTGTGGCGCTCGTACCCTGTGTGCCGCTCATGGAGATATAGATGCCGGTCTTATACTTTTTGGTTTCCGAATTGGCGTAGGATTGTAGGATGCAGTTCTGTGCAATGGTTTCCGGCTGGCTCCAAGGCAGCACAGGTACGGAGATGCCGCTCCCTTCGCTCCCTTGATGGAGGATGCCCTTGAAAATCGAGAAATTGATGCCGGTCTGCTTGATCTGGAAACCCGCGCCCTGACCCATATAGACGGGGTCGCTGGTTGTCTTTATCTCAAGTACGGGTGTGGTCGGCGAGGCGGTGGTGTAGAAAGCCATTGAGTTCCGGGCCGCCGTGATCTCGACGCGCTGGCCGGAAGGCGCGGTGGTCAGATTCCTCACACCGAGATTCTCGATGTAGGCGAGTTGCGCCAGCAGCAGGTCGGTGGCCACCGATGAGAACTGCGCCCCGAAGGACTCCCAATTCGCCACGTTCCACGCTGCGGAGGTGGCATTCGTGCCGTTATAGATATAATATATACCGCTGTAAAGCACCACATCCCGGCGAAGGGTGTTGTTGTAATAGATTGTCGAGGCCGAGAACGTGCCCCGGTAAACGATGCCCGGCCCGGCAGTCCCCGCCGATCCGGGATCGCCCTTATCTCCTTTATCTCCCTTGTCGCCGGTGAGCTTCGCCCAGGCGTAGGCGGTGTAAGATGTTGGCGCGGTAGCCGACTCGGTGACGGCTACGCCGATATAAGCGGCGGGAGTGGTCGTCATCGGATTGCCGCTGGCGTTGGCTGAATAGCGGACATGGATGTAAGACGATGTCCCCGGCACGCCGTCGCTCCCGGTTTTCCCCTCAATGCGCGACCATGCGTAGGAAGTATAGCTCGTCGGAGCTGTTGCCGAGGTAGTCACGGCCACACCTATGTAAGTATTGGGCGTGGTGGTCATGGGGTTGCCGTTCGCGGCCGCCGAGTAGCGGATATACAGGAATGAGGAGGTTCCGGGCGTCCCCGGATCCCCTTTCTCTCCCTGCTCGGCCGTATGGACGGTGATCTGCCCCCTTCCTATGATTGCCATAATGATACTTTTAAGTTTGATGAATAGTCGGCGCATTACTTGTCAATTTCCACGGTGAAGGTGGCAGCCACGGATACCTCGTCTCGCGTAACGGTGATCGAGCGCCCGGTCTTGACGCCGGACGATCCCCATGCAGTGTCCAGGACTCCCAGTTTGTTGAACTTGCGCCAGCGGCAGTTCGCGCCCGTGAAGAACGAATCCGGCAGCAGCGCCCCGTTCTGCCAGCAGTTGGCCGTGAGCGTAGTCGAAGTAAGGCCGGAGGTGAGCGTCGTACCTTGCGGCGTGGTTATTTCCACCTGGTAGGGATCGGACATATCGGCGAAAGAGATGATGTCGGCGACGGTGGTGTTGTACGTGCCGCTGGCCGGGTCGGTATCCTTGATCTCGCACTTGAACGACTCGAAGTTGAGAACGGCCGCTTCGGGGATGGTGATCTCGTTGGTGGTGTAACCCGTGATACCCTGGGCGTTGGCCGAGGTGATCTCCGTCCACACTCCGCTGCCGAGGCGATACCATTTATAGGTCACGAGGGTATTGTCAATGGTCGACCCGCGCCACATATCGCAATGGGCCTTGAGCGTGGTCACGTTGTCGTTCTTGAACACCGTGCCCAGCGGAGCGTAGGCGATGGCGCAGATCAACTGGCCGGCGTTCTCGGTCTTGGTGTAGGTGATCACGGCTTTCGCCTTCGTTTCGGCCGTTGAGTCGGGATCGACGTAAATGACCTCGCACTCCACCTGCATCTGGGCGTATGAGGCCATGTTGTTCTTGATCGTCAGCGCGTAGGGAGCTGCGGTCGCCGCCGTCGCCCCGTAGGTCGTGAGCGTGGCGCTACCATTGATCTTCCATGTCGGCGGCCCTTTCAGGCGGGCGACCTGGTTGGTCGATACGCCCGTCACGTACACCTCTGGTGTAATGACGAGGTACGGACTTGCTGTCCAGTTGGGCGTGTAGGTGGAGTTTTCCTTGTTGAAAATCTGCGTGGCGGCGACGTTGCTGCCCAGATACAGGTTGATCGACTTGCCGTCGGACAGGTCTACGATGGTGATCTGACCTCTTGAAATGACTGCCATATTTTTCGGTTTTTAGGATTGATATTTCGGTTTAGGGGATGCGAACTTCGCACGAGAACACCGCCCGGCGGTACACGTCCGACGCGGTAACCGTAATCTGGCTGCCCATACCCCGGTGCAACTCGTTCCACACCGTGTCGCCTGCGGGATTATCCGACAGGCGCATCCAGTCGAAGGCATTGTAAGGCACGCTCTGCGTGATATCGTGGCTGCCTTTGAACACGGTCGCCGTGAGGGTGGTGACCATCTCGCCGTTCAGGAATTGGTTGCCGTTGGAGGAGTCGATGGTCACGAGATACGCCGCGTCGCCGTTACGCACCTTGGCGATGGTGATCATGTCGTAGTAGACGCCCGCCACGATGTAACGCAGGGTGAGCGTCGAGCGCCCCTGCCAAATCTCCGCATCCGGCGTGAGGACGTAGGTCAGAACGTGCTGCGTGTCGAGCGTCACCCATTCCGAGCCGTTCTTGTATTGCCATCGGCGCGTTTCCGGGGCCGAGGTGAAGCCCTGCTCTTTGGCCGTGATGATGATTTGGTCGGGCGTGACCTAGTCGGTCTCGTCGTAATGGAACACCTGCTCGCCGGAAACAGACACCGACCCGACCACCCAATCCTCGCCCGTCTGCGGGTCGCGCTGGATAAGCCGCCCGCAGATGTAGGCGTTCTCCAGCAGCGCCCCGTAGCCTTGCAGTTGCCCGAAGGTCGGATGGTTGATTTCGGAGAGATTGCCGATCTGTACCTTGATATTGCGCACATCGATATTCTCGTCCGTGACCTTGTCGCTCACGCGCAGGTATTTGTTCAGGCCGTCCATGTAGATGGATCCCTGGCGATGTTCGTCGGATTTGTTACCCTGGCGAGCGAGCGTCATAAAGCGCTGCGGCGGGATGCCGTTCAGGGCGACGCAGTAGAAGCTCGTCCGGTTGATCACGCCCGTGACCTCGAAATAGGCCGTACGGAAGCCGGAGGGATTTCCCTCGGCGTTCTCCGTGTAGAAAATCCCGCGCAGTATATCTTTAAACTGGAAGTTGATCGTGGTTTCGCCTTCTTTGGCTTTCAGCTCGACGCCGAATATGCCCTCGGCATCCTCCCACACATCGTCTACCACGCCGCCGTCCGTAACCCAGAATTCGTTGCCGGTGGCGGTGATGCGGTTGTATTTCAGCTCCGGGACTTCGAGGTACTCGTCCACCTGAAGGTTTTTCACGCGGGTGTTGCCCTCGACCCGAAGGTCGCCCGTGATCGTGCCGCCCGCCTTATCTAACTTCTTCTCCAACTCCCCCGGCAGGCCCGTAACCTCCTCGATGGAGTGCGTGTGTTTGGGTGTGCCGATTACGCTTTTCAACTCCTTGCCCGACAGCCGCATCGTGGTATCGGGGTTACCGGAGTCGACCGCAAACTGGAAATCGTCGAATTTATCGACGAGGCCCTTCGCGTCCTGTAAATCTTTTATGCGTACTCCTGCCATTTTCAATACGTTTTGCGGTGAAAATAGCGGAAGAGTTTCTATCTTTGGTGAGACATTGTCGCACTTAAATAAATACAAATATGCCTACTGGTTTTCAAACACCCATAACAATCAAAGAAGCGATTGATGAAATATTCCACAGAAACTTTCTGTTGCCGGCAATACAGCGAAAATTCGTGTGGGGGCCAGATAAAGTAGAAATGTTATTTGATAGCATAATGAGGGATTATCCGATAAACTCATTTATGTTTTGGGAGGTAAAAGATGAAAGTATCAAGAAGAATTATAAATTCTATGAATTTTTAGAAAAATACAGAGAAAGATTCAATGAAAATAATCCAAGTAGGAATACCGATGGAGTTCCCGATTTCATGGCCATTATTGATGGGCAACAACGGCTAACAGCGCTACATATTGGTTTAAGAGGGACTTATGCATACCGAATTCCTCGAAAATGGTGGGTGGATAATGAAGATAGTTTGCCAACGAGAAAATTGTATTTAGAGTTGTCACAACCAGCCCCTCAGATACATGATAATCAAAGATTCTATAACTTCTTGTTTTTGACCACATCAGAAGTTGAAGGCCTTAGACATAAAGGTGAAATCTGGTTTGATGTGTCAGATATTTTGAACATAAATAATAATTCAAAATTAATTGTATTTCTAAGTGAAAATAATCTCAGCAACAATGAATTTGCGGTCGAAACCCTCTCGAAGCTATACAACAAGATTCATATAGAGAAGTTGATTAATTACTATTTGGAATGCGAACAAGACACAGATAAAATCTTAGAAGTTTTTATTCGAACAAATAGTGGTGGTGTGCCATTGTCATTTTCTAATCTCCTGATGTCAATATCATCCGCGAACTGGAAAAAAGTGGATGCACGAAAAGAGATTGAAGAGTTAGTTGAGAATATCTATGACAATGGGCATGGATTTACTGTAAATCAGGATTTTATACTTAAAACGTGTTTAGTCTTATTCGTTGACAACATTAGGTTTCAACTTAAGAATTTTAGTCATGAGAATGTTTTAAAATTTGAAGAGGAGTGGGATAAAGTCAAAAAGTGTATTTTAAACGGCTTTATTTTAGTTCGTAAGATAGGCTTCAATGATCAAACACTTAGAGCTAAAAATGCGGTAATCCCGATTATATACTATTTATTTTATACCGATAGGGATCTTATAAGCAATCCGAGCAAAGGCAAAGACGACAGACAGACTATTCAGAAATGGCTGACATTAACTATGCTAAAGTCTATCTTTGGGGGACAAACAGATGCGGTACTAACAGTTATGAGAAAAGTTATTAAGGAAAACCTTTCTCTTTCATTATTCCCATTTGAAGCAATTAAGGAAGAATTTAAAACAAATCCAACAAAAAACTATCAACTGGACGATGATTTCATAGACGGATTACTTCGGTCAAAATATGGCAATAATGACACTTTTTATATACTTTCATTGTTGTACCCTAATTTAGACTATTACAATCAGGACTTTCATAAAGATCATTTACACCCAAAATCTTTTTTTGAAAACGAATTAAATATAAATGGTACTTTCTCTCCGGATGATATTGCATTTTGCGAAAATTCGGATAATTGGGACTCCGTATTAAATCTCCAATTATTAAATGGATTATCCAATAAATCAAAGCAGGATAAATCTTTGAATGAGTGGGTAAAAACAAATAGGATAAAAAAAGTGGACTTATTTGTAGACGATGAAATTTCTTTAGATGTCAAGGATTTTAGAATGTTTATAGAGAATCGGAATAAAAAGTTAAAAGAATATTTAGCCAAACTAATTTAACTATAAGACGTTATGTGCAATAAAAACAAGGTGCAGGAAGGATACTTACATTTCCCTGTTCATACTTTGATGGACGAGTCTGCAAGGCGTTTTGAGAGTTTATGTGATAAATATGACCTGAACTATCATCTAAATAAGGGGTTGAGTCATAAACTAAAACTTGAATGTACTGATGACCGCATATGCGATGGTGCTATGATCAGCAATCACTTTGACAGGGAGAATAATTCATACTATCAGATTCATGTATGGGACAACTTCTGTCAATTTTTGTGGTGTATTTGCTATTCTTCCATAATTTTTTTTGATGAAATAATTATTAGACCGACAATTGATGGTACATATAGTGGTAAATTCGATAAGGATAATCTAAAGTTAAATAATGCTCTTGAGGTTTTTAGGGCGGGATTTAGTTTATTCCAATCTGATTCTTTGAAAAGGGCATGCAGGGGTACATTCTTTGATCTTCCGAATCCAACACAAAGAGATGGCAGCGAAGCAGTGGAAGCGGCCAATCAACTCTTTATAAATGGGATGTGCTTCATACTGTTTCACGAATATAGCCATTTTACTTTAAATCATTTTGGTCATACACCTATCTCTGGAGATGAATATGAAGCTGACTACAACGCTTTCTTTTCTATGTACGAAGAGTGTGAACAAGGACAAAAGAAATTCATAGCATTAGGGTGTGTTGCGGTCTTAGGGGCAATTATGTTCTCAGATAAAACATTACAGGGAGGGTTGTTTCACCCCGATCCTGACGATAGATTAAATGCCATATTGGCCAAAATTGATAACATTGATTTCTATGATGCTGATGATTGTTATGGATTTGCTACTATGCTGTACAAAATATGGGCATATGAACATAATCTACAAGGCATTATCCCAAGTGTAAGTGAAGTTGGATGCTTTAAGGAGTACTTTGAAATAATACACAAATCATTTATTCAATATAAAGAATCATTATAGAGTTTAGCCCGTCATCCACCCAACACATCCGTCTTAAAATTCTCCTTGCCGAGCGCATAAACCAGGTCGCGGCCTTTGGCGCGGAGTTCGCCGGACATGGTGATGTTGACGTTGGCCGTGCCGCCGCCGGCGGTCATCATCTCCTTGAGCCTCGACAGCGGTGCGATCACTTCCGGGTCGACGCGGGAGTTGGGGTTGTCGCCCACCATCGCGTAAGTCGGCCCGAAGGCTAGACCGCCCTGCGCCAGTTTCGGGGCGTTATCTTTCGCGCTCTTGTTGATCAGCGCCGTCATGATTGCGGCTGCGGCCACCATTGCCGCGCCGACGGCGATGGCCGCCCAGGGGTTGGCCAGTACGGACTTTAACACCGTTTTGAAGGCCACGATCATAATCCCGAACTGGATCATCTGCGTGCCGATCTGCTTGAGGAAGCCCGCGAATTGCAGCAGGATGGCTTTCATCAGCCCGCCGAAACCGAGGTCGCCCGTCATGATCTGGCCGATGGCCTCGGCCGCCGCGACGATGCTGTTCGACAGGAAGTTGGCGAGCGAATCATCGAATGCCTTTGTCGTCTCCTCGACCTTGCTGTAGACAAAATCGAGCGCGGCCGTGAAGTTCCACCCCTTTTCGATCAGCGCGTCGGTGTAGGTCTTTACGATGGCTTCGGTTTCGAGTATCTCCATCGCCAGCCCCTCGGAAATCTCGCCCGCCCAGGAGAACATTCCCTCCTTGACCTTGTCGTGGATCGCCTTCATCTGCTCGCCGACTTTGCTCACGTAGGGCATCAGGTCGGGCATCTGTATTTTTATCTCCGGCGTGATAAGCTCGAACTTGGCAAGGTCGCCCGTGAGGATCGGCTCCAGCGGCTTTCGGTCGAGAAAATCAATCGTGACCGAATTCAGGCTTTCCAGCTCCTTTTTCAGTTCGGCTATCTTGTCGTTGTAAGTGGCGATCTCGCGCACGTCGTAAGCCTTCTGCTTGGCCTCTTCGAGCTTGCGCATCTCGGCGTTGATCTCGGCGATGCGCCCGGTGACCTTCTGTGCCCCGCCTGTGCCGAGCTTGTTCAGGCGGTCGACCTCCTCCTTGAGTCCGGCGATCTTTTTGTTGAAGGCCGTGATCTCGGCCGGGTCGAAGGAGTCCTTTTTCTGATCTTCGAGGTCTTTGATCTCCTCGTTCAGCTCGGCGATGCTGCGCTGCGTGCGCTTGGAAGCGCCGTCGGCCGCGCCTCCCAGACCGTCGGCGGCATCGGTGGCCACCCCGATGGCCGAGGCGAGCGACGAGGAGAACGCATCGGCGAAGTTTTTGACCTCGGCTTCGGCCTGGGCGACCAGCTCGGCAGCCTCGTCCACCTCCCCGCTCAACTCGTGGATACCGCCACGCAGTTTTCCCAGGCGACGCACCGACACATCGTCCATGCGGATCTTGTCGCCGTAGTTGGTCGAAGGGCTGAACATGAGCGATATCTTGCGGGCTTTCTCGTCCAGCGTCATAGATGAGGCCATGATGCGGCTGTAGCTATCCTGCACGTAGCGCATCGCCGATTCGGACGCCTTGCCCCACTCATAAAAACCTTTAGTCTGGCTGTGCTTGCCGTATTCGAAGTCCCCGGCGGCGATCTTCGAGCCGATATTGGCGAGGTAACCGTACAACTCCGCTTCCTTTTCGGCTTGCTTCACGCCCGCTTCGGTCTGGCGCTCGATGGCGGCGGCCACCTGATCCTGCTTGCGGGCCAGCGCGATGCGCAGCACCAACTGCTGATTGTACTCGGCGGCACGTTTTTTCAGCGTACCCAGCTCCACCGACTCGGCGCTCAACCCCTCGACGATGCCCGGCTGTATCTTCGCCAGTTCGTCGAGCGCCGCCTTGCGCTCCTTTTCGGAGGTGTTGGCCGAGGAGAGCTTACCGATCAGGGTGTTGACCTGCGTGGCCTCGTCCATCACCTTGTTGGTATGCTCCCCGGCGGCTTTCGTGGCGTCGTCCGTTCCTTTTCGGAAGGCCATGAAGAGCGTGATGCCCGCCGCCAGCGCCGTCAGCAACAGGCCGATGGGATTTGTGGAGATGGCCGTCGTGAGGCCCATGATGGCTGTGCGCACCACCGTGATCGGGGCGATGAGTAGCGAGAAGCCCGCCTTGAGCAACGGCAGCATCTTCAAAAGGCTACCCAGCGCCAGAAGTACCGGGCCTGCGGCTGCGGCGATGGCGGCCACCACGACGATCACTTTCTTGGTTTCCGGCGACAAAGCCTGGAACCACGCGATGATCTTCTTGACGCTTTCGCCGATCCTCTGCACCGCCGGCAGCATGGCTTTGCCGACATCCTCCATCAGATCGCCCCATTGGTTTTTGATCTGGTGCATGAAGCCGAGTCCCTCTTTGGCGGCGACCTCTGCATAACCCCGGTAATTTTCGAGGATATATTTGATCCCCTCGCCGCTTTTGAGCTGTTCGGCGGTAAACTCCTTTAGTTCAGGGATCAGTCGGCCCAACCTGCCCACCGAACCGCCGTACATCTGGCCGATGTATTTGGCGGCCGTCTCGATGTTCATGCCCTGGTCTTTGAAGGCGTAGGAAAGCTCCGTCGCCGCTTCGGTCGCATTTTTGATCTGCCGCTCGTTGAGTTTCAGTGTGGCAAAGTAGGACTGCTGGGCGATGAACGCCTCGTCGCCAAGGGTGGACTTGGCCTGCAACTCGGCAGCTTGTTTGATCAGTCGTTGCTGCACGTCGGCCCGGCCATCGAGCGCCCGGAGCAGTTTGGCGTCGCGCTGGATCTGCTCGTCGTAATTCTTCAGCGCCACCGCACCCAACGCCGCCAGCGGAGCCGTCAGTTTCAACGACAACTCCTTGCCCATCGAGTCGAGGCGCTTGGACAGCCCGTCGAGTCCCTGTTCGACCTGTTTGGTCTTTTGCTGGAACTCGTAGCTGTCAGCGCCTATCTTGATCAGCAGGTCGGCTATGCGGCGTCCGCTCATGGATTAGGGCCTGTGTTTGATGAACAAGTCCCACCCGGCGCGGACGTCGGCCTCGACCGCCGCCACACCGTTCTCGACACGGGACATGGCCGACACAATGGGGATCATCTCGGCGGGGTCGAGGGTATCCAGTTCCACGTCGGGGAAGACGTGGGCCTGCGTGGATACGGTATTCAGGTAAGCGCCCGTGTCGTTCTCGACCGGCGGCGCGTAGCGCGAGATCATCTGCCGCAGGGTTTTGTAACCGTTTTTGCGGTAGGTGTGCAGCAGCACGAACATGGCGCGGTAGCCCCACGCCATCGTCTGGAACTGCTTGAAGGCTTTGTCCTGCGATGGAGTGACCTCGCCCTGGTAGCGGGTCGGCGATAACCGGATGTTTCCTGGGTTACAGTTTCGGAGTCCTCTTGACATATCGGTAAATTTTATTCGGTTAGTGTTTTGTCTTTGAGCTGTTTGTCTATCTCGGCCCGCTTCAGCAGCACCGGGCATTGGTCGGGCGGCGTGGAGCATTTGTACGCCTGCCGGATCGTGTAGCGTTGGCGTCCGATCTCGCCGTCCTTGTCCTCGATAATGACCTCCAGCTTGTCGACTTTCTCTTCCAGCTTCTCCACCCGCTGGTCGAGCCGCCCGATATGGGCGGTCTGCATTTGGATGATCCGGTCGGTGTTTTCGAGGTCGGCATGGTCGGCGGCGGCTTTAGCCTCGCGCCGCTTGTAGCGGAAAAAGACAAAAGTCCCCACAAGGCCGCTGGCAAGAAGGAAATTGAGGATCAGGCTGATGATTTCGATAGCTTTCATTATGGGATGTATTTGTAAATCGCGTTATCGCGGACGATATGCAGTTCACCGTTGATGTAGAACAGTCCCAGCGGGGGGCGCGAGGTCCCGGCGGTGTTGCGCAGTTGCCGCACGGCGTTGGTGATGTACGTCCAGATGTAGAGCACCCCGCCGGAGGCGTAGGCCACCTCGCCCAGCGTGTGGTCGGCAAAGTCGGCCTTGCCCGTGATGCTCTTGATCAGCGTGCGGTCGGCGAAGGAGTCGCGGCGATAGATGCGGAACGCGCCGTTCAGGTTTTCGGCCATGAAGTAGTCCGAGATGGTTTTCACTTCCGTTCCGGCAGGATAGGCCGTTGCCGTCAGTTCCGTGTTGATGCGCTTGTCGTGCAGCCACGCCCCGGAGGAGGTGTTTACGACGATGGCCGAGTCGGACTTGAGAATGCCGAGCAGCGTTCCGGCGAAGGTGGTGTAACCGGATCCATAGCTGCGCCGGGAGGAGGTGCTGCTCACGTAGGTGTAGCCGGGGCGATTCAGATAGTTGCCCGTCTGGATGAACGCTCCGGTATCCCGGTTGGTCGTACCGGACGGGAGCATGATGTAGATGTAGCCGCCCATCCAGGTGGCCGGAGCGTTGTATCCGGCTTTGTCGTACCGGACCAGCGTCACGCCCCGGTAGTCGACGATGCTCACTCCCTCGCCGTCGACCACCGCGAAGGTGTTGTCGGCCGGGTGGATGCTCACGGCTTTGGTGTAGCTCAATATTTGCCGGACTTGCCGTGAGGCCGGATCATAGGTGTAGATCCGGTTGGCGGTCGAGAGCAGCACGAGGATGCTCCCGCACAGGATTGCCGTTTTGACGGTAAAGTCGAGCCGCGCGAGCAGGACGCAGTCGTCGCCGGTCGGCGGGACTTCGGTGCGGATCAGCCCCGGCATCTCCACCAGCTCTGTCTCGTGGCTGTCCTCGACCGCTTTGAGCGAGATGGAGTTGACGTAAAAACCTGCCCGCAGGTATTTAGAGTCCTGGATGACGGAGTTCATATCCAGATGCCGCCCGGTGAACATCTCCCCGCTGACCCGGCGGCTGGGCAGTTGCCGGTAGCGCAGAGCGCATTGGACGAGGTGGTTGATGAGCGTGTTATAGTCGTTGCCGCCCCGTGTGTGCCACATCCTCGTCGGCTTGCCCGCCGAGTTGGTAAAGTAGAGCGAATAAATGAGTGTCTGATTCGGGATGTTCGGAACGTCGGCGATGGGCAGCGAGATGGCCATGTCCACGTTGTTGGCATGGTTGAGCATCGCTTCGTAGGAGAGCGATTTTTCGTAGTCGTCGCCCGTGTCGATGGAGAGCGTCATGTTGGCGAAGTCGATGGTCTCATCTACCCCGTAGCGGGTGTCGCCCGACGCGGCGGCCGACTGGATGATCACGAAGTAGAGGTATCCCGAAACGGGGATGCCCTGTATCTCGATCTTCTTGTTGACCTCGGCGGTCGTCTTGACCGCGTCCTCGAAATACTCCGCAGTCGTACTCCAGGAGCCGCTGTCCAGCAGGTAATAAGTGGTCCCGCCTCCGACGACACGCAGGCCGTAGCGGGCCGTGACGGTATATTCCCGTGCGTAAGTGCTGCGAGCGCCGCCATATTGCCAATGGCGGGAGCGCAGCAGGAATTTCCATTTGAATTTGTAGGTGCATTGCTGGACGGGATAGCCGAGAGTGGACATCTGATAACCCTGATTGGAGGAGCCTCCCTCCATCCGCAGGGTTTTGGCGTCCGTCATGCTCAAAAAACCGAGGTAGTCGAACCAATTTTTCAGGTTGTAGAAGCCCAGCAGCGGGATGAGGTCGGCGCTCATCTTGTTTTTGACGGTAACGGTGACCTTGCGCAGCGGCGGGACGATGTCCATCGTCGAGTCGCCCATCACGTCGAAGCCGCCGTTCCACATACTCTCGATCCGGTCGCGGGCCGCCTCGGTGACGATGTTGTCGCCGGCCGAGGTCAGCAGTTCGCGGCCACGGTGGTCGACAAGGAAGCCGGAGGGGAACTTCGTGCCGACATCGTAAAAGCTCAACGGGCGGTTTTCGCGGTATAGGGAGATGGTGCGCCGGATGTGGAGCGAGCCATTGCTCTGGAATATCTGTCCGGCGAAGGGCCGCAGGCACAGCTCCAGCACGTCGCGGTAGGTCGGTTCGTTGTAGACCTGGTAGAAACGCTCTATGTCGACATAGACTTGCCGCATCGGGGAGATGGCTTCGTCCATGCCTTCGGCGTACAAATCCATCCAGTCGGCCACGTCGATTTCCAACTCCAGCAGATCGATACAGTCCGAGAGCAGTTGCCAAAGGGTGCGTTTGCCCTCGATGGGCGTGCCGTCGAGGTTGGCGAAGGGGATGCTTTGGAGCAGGTTAAATCCGTCGACGGCCTTGATCGCCACCTGGTACGGCGGGGCGGTGAAGCTCTCGGAATAGAGGTCGGCCACCACGTAGCCGCGCCAATAGAGCGCGGCGTTACGGAACACCGACACGCGGTAGCGCCGGGGGTCGGAGGTGAACAGGCCGATGTATTTGAAATTCTCGGTGCAGAGGATATTGACGGCCGCTTCGCTGGCCTTGATCGGGACGTAAAACTCGTCGCCTCGCTTCTCCCATGTGATCTGCAACGGCTCGCCGCCCTCGAAGGCCATCTCTTCGGACACGCCGCCGTAATCCCTCTCGGCGACCTCAACGCGCCAGAAGGATCCTTTGAACTTGCTTTGCAGCTCCGCGAAATACCGTAGTCCGAATGCCATGCCTTACCCTTTGCGGGTAAAGGTAGAGGCGGCCATCGGAGGCATTTGGAGACATTGTCGCAATCCGAAACGAAAACCGCCCCAGCGAATGTGCAAGAGCGGCTTGTTTGTATAGAGCTATTATTATTTACTGGCTAGAATACATAAGTTATGATCTTATCGGGGAGCTCCGTATTTACTATCCTTAAGACTTGCATTGATTCGCAAATGAATAATTACATTACACTCTAAAGAAAAGCTGATAAATTGATATTTTGCATACTACTCTTTATCCAATGAAGAGAATCCTCATCTGACATTTTGATAATAGGATGATTTAAAAGGCATTTGTCATGCAGCACTTTGGCAACTTCTTTTACCCAATTGCTCATACTCATTTGAATGATATTGCCGTTAATATTCTTTGCCATATCAGAAATCCTGCTTCCTTTCCCGATGCGATCTACTAATATGATAGTAGATACATAATGAGTTTGCCTGCCAAATTCCAGTTCTCTTTCAAAACGAGACACTTTGTCTAATGATATTTCAGAATTTCCCGTTCCAATAAAACCAATATCAAATCGTGCGCCAACTCCGCTTCTAACTAGTACAGTCGCATCACTTTCTCGTTTATTTTCTCTTTGAGATAGCCAAAAGACCATGTCAGCTTTAGATGTATCTGATTTGTCGATCAACTCAAACCCAAGCATTTGAAGTAGGGCTCCCAAGATTAATTTTTCGAATAATTTGCCATACATAGATTTTTCAGACCCTCGAATAGCCAGTGTTTGAGAGCCCAATGCTAAGAAAATCCGCAACAAAGATGGCCATTGCAACAAAACATTATTTCCATCAATCCGAATTTGCGTTTCTATATTCCCATAGTCTTTAATAACAACTTCTGCAATTTCCTTGAGGTTTTTATCAAGTTCATTTAAATAATCAACATTATTGTCTCTGTCACTGCGTAATACGTTCTGGAAACTTTTTCCTGTGATCCCTAGAAACCAATTAAGGAATTGTTTGTCATTTGCAGGCACGCTTCTGTCTTTGATGTCTGTTAATATCAGATCATTAATATTTGTCTCAAAATCTTTAATATTACGAATTCCCTGCAAGTACGTAACAAATAAAGAGGCATTTAGAAGTAAGATTCTTCGTTGAGTTAAACTTTCTGTTAAGTTCCTAATGTTACCACCACATAACACAGAAGTAACAACTTTACTTATAGCCTCGTTACCAAGTCGATCAATCAGTTGTTTACCCGAATATTTCACTAATTGCCTACCTGGGTTGGTGATTTGAGATGAAAATTTTTGTTTTGTCATAACAGAATATCTTCATTATGTGGTGCGACATTAATCCAGTTTATATTGTTACGTAAAAGATTAAAATCTTTCTTCATAATTTTCATATACTCGTCTTCCATCTCAAATAGAACAAACCGTCTATCTAATTTAACGGCAGCTTTGCCTGTTGTTCCTGTTCCTGCAAAGGGATCAAGAATCACATCATTTTTAAATGAATAGTATGAAATAATCTTCTCTGCCAATTCCATCGGGAATACTGCAGGATGGTTTTTATTGTGAGAGGGGGTTATTTTCCAGACATTTGTCGTTTCATATCCATCAGGTATCTTTGATTCTTCAACTAATTTTTGATCAGGATGTTTCCTAATGTTCCAATCAATTAATCGGTCTGTTTTCTTTCTATATACTAATACATATTCGGTAACAGGAACGGGCTTATATTGCAACGGGGTCCTATCTGCAGCAAATCTACGTCCCCTTCCAGTTGCCCAACCTGCTCCTTCTGGCTTTACCCAGATTATGTCATCTACAAAATCAAAATTCTCTTCAATGAAAAGTCGATGAAAATCAAAGGGGACTGCAATACGTTTTGATGCTTCATTACGACTCGCCCGTCTTATTAATACAGGTGAAATATTAATAGCAAAGAATCGTCCTTCATTCAATACTCGATGGCATTCATGAATGATCTTTTTCATCTTAAGAAGATATTCTTCATAAGATAAATAATCTGCATATTCTGGTCGTGCATTAAAGTAAGGGGGAGATGTGAAAATTAAATCTACCGATTCAGATGGAGTTTCTGCGAGTAGTTCCTCGGAATCACCAAGCCCTATAGTATTTAATAGATTTGATATCTGAGGGCGGCTTGTTTTATCCGTTTTATGCGTCTTCTTTTCTTTTCTACCTAATAATCGATTCTCTAAAACTTCTTTAGTCGTAGATTTTTTCTCATTAATAAAGGATGTGATAGCGTCAATAACTATCTCCCCGATGGTTTCATTGGTGGTCGCCTTCAATGGTATTCTCCAAATATGATATCTATCATCAATCTCTGGCAAACCAAAAAGAATGGCATTGGATAATTCCATTTCCTTTAAATACTCACTACCAATCTTTTTGGCATCCTCTACGTTTTTGACCCTGTAGCCATCCTTTTTTTCTTTTCCTCTCATATGCAGTATTTATTGACACATAAATTTATATGATGACATCACTATAAAAATAGCTATTCACATTTAAATTTTGGTAAAGATAGTAAAATTCGGCTTTGAGGCATATTCGTTACAACTTTTAGATCTCTATGGAAACAGTTGTAGGTTTCTTATTCAAAAAGGATAATTCATAATATTTAACGTCTATAATATCCGCATTATATTATAAACACGGCCAGACTATAGTCAATTAATATTCCTTTGAGTAACGATGAATAGCCTCTTTTCAGAGGCTATTCATATTGGGACTTGGCAATTCTTTCGTTATTCGTCCGGTGTCCAATTTTCCCAATAATCCATCCTGTCTTCCGTAACCACCCCTCTGCCAGTAAGGGTTTCCCTTGCCAGGGCGACCGGGTCGATTTTTCCTCGGACGATAAGTACCAACAATCGGTTGGCGGTTCCGTTGAATAAATATTCGGGATTGAGTTCGTCGTCCAGTTCTTCCTGTTCGATCTGCGGCTTGCTGTTCGATTTCATAACCATTTTATCTTTGAAAATTAGTCGTTTGGCTTTCAAGGGCGTTGTAGAAAGGTGCGAGGGTTTCGATGCGGACGCGGGCGGTAATCTTGCCGATCTCAGTTTCCAGCTGTTTTACGTCGGCGATATCCCCGTTTTTGAAGGCCCATAAAAGTTCGTTTACCATTTCGTAGGAGGTTGTGCCGAATTGCGCGGTTTTCAGATCTTCTGGCTTCATAACTATCTTTTATTAAGGTTATTATGCTTGTTTTTCATTAGACAAACATAACATCACTCTTTGGAACACGCAAGTTAATTCGTGACTATTTTCAGATATAATTCACTCTTTATGAGGTGTTTATATTCGCCATCCACAACTCTCTAATAATTAGTAACCATCCATTCCTCTTGCCGCCGCCGTGACTCCTTAGAGGCAGTAATGCTGCGTTCGATTCTGTGTATTTTCCAACCGTGGCGGGCCACATATTGCCGTAGCAGGTCGTGCGGGAACATCGTGAGCATGAACTTGCCCTCGACACGGGTGAGGATATCCAGCAACTCGGCGAAATTCTCCTCGCTGAAACTGCCGGTGTAATGCCCGCAGTCGGAGTTGACATACGGTGGGTCTACGAAATGGAACGCATCGGGGCAGTCGTAGCGCTGGATCACGTTCTTGCCGTCCTCGCTTTCGATGGTGACGTGGGACAGGCGGCCGCAGAGCATCTCGGTGATATTGTCCTTCGCGTTGAAGAGCTTGAGGTTGGTCGTTCCGCTGCGGTCGTAACCGAACGTGCCGTCCAGCATCGAGGCGAAGCCCAGCTTCGATCCGATCCACACGGCCCACGCTCGTTGCACGGGAGTGAAGAACTGCGGGTGGGTCATGATATGCTTGGCGTGGGTATGCTGGTCGCGGGAGTGGAGGCTGGCGTCGATTTCGCGCTTGAGGGCCTCGTAATCAGTCTGGGCGACACGATAGAAATTCACCAGCTCCTTGTTCGTGTCGTTGATTACCTCGCAGTCGGACGGCTCTTTGGCGAACAATACCGCGCAGCCGCCACAAAACGCTTCGGTGTAGACGACGTGCTTGGGGATTAGTGGCAGAATATGCGGCAGCAAAGTCTGCTTACCTCCGTAATAACTGATGGGAGTTTTGAGTCTTGATTTAGTCATAATTTGATCCATCTGAATTTCAGCGCAATGATCATTAACAGCAAAGTGACCAGCCCTATGGTCGTCCATCTCAATATGCCGGTTGCTGCGGGAGGTTTATCGACCGTTTTTTCTGAGGACTCTGTTTTTATCTCAACGGCTATGTCGTTCCGCGCCATACTATCCGTCAGAGTCGTCTGCTCCCGGTTGGCCGTAACTTCGGTTCTGATCATCCGTGCTATATTAGGTTGCAATATATGTGCGGCGGGAAGCCCATCCGTTACACAATCTTTGACTGATCCCGATACCACCGGGGGATAAAATTCGACAACGGTCTGCGAGAAGGTTCCCGACTCGCGTAGGATGTCTGTCACGGCCTTACGGATCTCGCTGCGTTCGGTGGCGGTGCTGTCCACCTTCTGATTGCGTTGTGTGCGCCGCAGGGGAGAACACGCGGCAAGCAGAAGGACGGCCAGCAATAGGATTTTATAGTTCATCTTCGGTTTTGTTTAGGAGTTTTTTCACACGCTCGCGGCGCTCGTCCATCGTCAATTCACCTGCGGGGGCCTCGACCTGTTCCCAGGGTAGCGGGAACATCTGCGTCATCGGCAGGCGGTCTTTCTTATCTAACTGAATGGTGGTGAGGAGCCACACCGCCCAGCGCTCGCGCTCCCATGCCTGCTGCCCCCGGCTGCGTTCCAGCTCGCTCCAGCCGAACCAAGCGTAAATAAACTCGGCGGGGGTGATGCGGTAAAATGCCTCCAGCGACATCCCCATCTGCCCGACAGCAATGGCCAGCCAGCGCTCGTAGGTTACTTCTTCCGGCTGCCCGGCTTGGTCGGTTTCCCCGCCGGGCGCTTCACGTTTTTTGAGAGCGCTCCCAACTTGTCGGCCAACGGCTCGACGCATTCGATGAAGGCGTCGGAGATTTCGATGATCAGGTTCGGCTCGGCGTCGAACATATCCCACACGTCGTCCTCCGAGAAGCGTTCCTCGCGCCCGGCCAGCCGCGCCCCCTCATTGAGTCCGCTGACGGCCAGTTCGACGATTGAGTCGAGGTTGGCCAGCGGTTCGGTGGTGGTGACCGCCCGGTTGAAGTCCGACCCCTGGCGCTTGGTGAACTCGTTGATCGCCCTCATCCCAAAGTGTACGGGCAGCGCCTTTCCGTTTACGATGATCTCCTTCATAGCCTACGGATTTTCTTCGGGGGTGAGATTGCCGCTTCCGGTGAGCGAGTAGCTGTAGGTGGCGTTGTCGCCGGCGGGTGCGCCGAGCGAGAAGGAGGTGATGTACGCCTTGCCCTTGTAGCGTTTGGTGAGCCCCGTGAGGGGCGACTTGATGATCACGTCGACGATCTTCTTGTTCAGCACGATGGCCAGCACGTCCTCGGAGGTGTGGCTGTTCTCGATGGAATCGTCCACCACGACCAGCCCGTCACCGTCGACCGACCACGTCACGTCGCCGGGGGATTTCTCCTTGCCGTTGGTGTCTTTCGTGCGCAGTTCTTTCATTTCCAAGTCCACCTTCAGGCTGTGCGTGGTGGCGTGGAGCGTCGTTTTGTTGTCTACCAGCACGATGATGTCCTCGCCCTGGATTACTTTTTTCTCCGGCATTGCTATATGATTTTAAAGGTTATCGTGTATCCGTGTATGTTGTAGTCGGCATAAAAGCCGTATTCGGAGGAGCGGTAGGTGCAGCGCCGTCCGGCCAGCGTCGAGAGGTCGAGGGTGGCGATCACGCGCTCCTTCAGCACTTCGACGGCGGCGAGTTTGGTGTGGAACACCGCGATCTCGAAGGTGGTCTGGATGCCCGCGATGCCGTGGATCGTGCGTAACGGCGTCTCTTCCGGCGTGGTGAATGCGGCATAGGGCGCTTCGGTTTGCGCGTCCACTGCCCCGGCCTGCACTTTGCCTTTCAGGTCGGGAGCGGCCTTCTCCAGTTTGGCGATCAGCTCTTTTTTGAAATCGGCCATTACTTGATGATCGGTTTGAAGTTTTTATCCACGAACTTGCCAACCGCTGCCGCCAGCTCGTCGCCGAACAAGGTGACGATCCGCTCGCCGCTTTCGCTCCATGCCATCTCCAAGTAGGGCGTCGGCTTGATCCCCTTGACGCTGCGCACAAACACCTTCTCACCCCGCTCGTTCTCGAAAACCAGCATCTTGCCCTTGCGCGAGACGCGCGGATCGGCCGTGCCCTCGTGGATGAACTTGCCGTAGTATTGGTTGACCTTGCCGCCCTTCGACTTGTCGAACACCGGCTTGACGGCCACCGCCACTTCGGTCGGCGATCCGTTGCGATCCTTGTATCGCACCACGCGCAGTTGCTTTTTCAACGTGCCGCCCCTCACGGGAACATGGCTGCGGGCCGAGGCCAGCGCCGGACGTGCCGACGAACGCAGCGCTATGAGCAGGATGCGCTTCTGCATATTGTTCGGCAGGTCATCGAGGATTTGCTTGGCCTCTTTGTAGCCCTCAACCTTGACTTTCAGCATCGCTCTTGGTTACTTTGAGGTGCAGGTATTTCCGGCGGCCTTCCTCGTGGACGGCGGTGATCTTCATCGTATGCTCCCCGTCCCGGACATATTGCCCGGCGCGGATGCCCGCCCGCCAACGGATGGTGTAGGCCACCTCGTTCTCGTGCAGGATCCGGCTCGCGTACATATTCTCGCGGCCGCCTTCTTCGGTGCGCTGGGCGAAACAAACCGCGACAGGAACAAGACCTTCGGTGCGCTCGTTGTATTCGTCCCGCTCCTGCGAGAGTGCCATAATTTCTATCCTCGTATTGAACATAACTGACCGCTTTCATTCATTACCCCTCTATTAATACTGCGTATTAGGAGGTCATTTTGAAACTTTTTATTTCAATTTTATTATTAAGTCGCTGAATTTTTGCGTGTTTTATGATAGACTACTTCCCGTAAGGGGTTACGCGCCAGGGCGCGAGGAGTTTTTCGGCCGTCAGCGGCAGGCGGGAGGTCGTGCGCCCTACGAGGTTGTCGCTCTCGTTGTCGTACAGAGTGCCCAAAATGAAAAGGATCGCCGCTTCGATAGCCGGGGGCTGCGTCGACTTCGAATAGCCGATGGCGGCCCTGACCTGAAGGGTCTGCCCGGCGTATTCGCCCGGCTCCGGCAGCATCAACTGCGTGGAATAGTCGCCGGAGAGCAGCACATAAGCATCTTTGGGGACCGTTTTGCCAAGACAGGAAACCGCCGTTACCGAGGAGGTGTGGATGGGGAGCGGGGCGCATCCGTCGGCGGCGTTCAAAAGCACATTGAAAACCACGCTGCGGGGCCGGATGCAGCGCCCCGTGTAATCTTCCGCATACCCGAAGGCCATCTCCAGCTTCGAGGCGATCAGCGCATCGTCGTGCGTCGCGTCGCCCATGCGCAGATGCCGCCGGGCCAAATCCAGGCTGACGGGCAGTTTCCTTTTTGTCGTCTTGGTAAATCGCATGGCTTACGAGCTGGCGTGGACGAGTTTCTTGACGGGGTGCGTCCCGGCGTTGAGCAGGATGCCGTCCATACGGGCGAACCCGAACAGGCCGATGGAGAGGTACTCCGCTAACAGCTCGTTGAGCCTGATCACGCGGAAGTCGCGCACCATGCGGATCTTGAACTTGCTGAAGTCGCCGAACAGCACCGATGCGTTGCCCGCGCCGATGTCCGGCACGTCGTCGTTCAGGATGTAGGTCTTGCCGAAGAGCGTGGGCGGCGTGCCGTCGCGTGCGCCCTCCTGCCAGATATAGCGGCCGGTGGTGTCCTTGATCTTCACAAGCGAATAGAGCGTGTTGCGGTTGAACATGAAGCGGCCCAGCTTGCCGTAGGCCGAATCGACCGACTTGATCAGGTCGATGATATCGTCTAACTTGATGGCGGTGGCTGCGGGCTCGGCGACGCTGGCGGTGGCCCAATTGACGATGCCTTTGGGCTTGCCCGTGCCGTTACCGACGGTCAGGTCTTCGTTCATGCCGCGCCCGAAGCTGTCGGCGAGCAGTTCAGAAAGCAGCGCTTCGAGGTTGAAGGCGCTGTCCTGGAGCAGTTCCAGCGACACAGGGATGATCGGCGTGCGATAGGTGTACGCCTTGAGGGTTTCGGAGCCGAACGAAGGCGCACGTTGGGTGGATTTCTGGTACTCGGCCACGATGGTGGCGCGGGCGGTGGTGTCGTTGACGGTCGGCATGATAAGATCGCCCCCGGTCGAGGTGGTGATGACCTGCCCGGCTTCCAGCATCCCTCCGTAGGTCTTGATGGCGACTTCGATGCTCGACGCCAGCGAACTCGGCACGAGCACGCCCCCGGCCACGCCGGAGATGCCCGCACGCTCCTCGAAGCGCTTGCGCTCGTCAGCCCCGATGCCGTTCTCGCCTTTCATCAGGTACTCCACGAAGGCGGCGCGGTATTCCGTTTCCTTCGCCTTGTCGCCGTCCTTGCCGTCGGCGCTCTGGCGGGTCTGGTAAGCCTGCTCTGCCTGGCGGCTCTCCATCTCCTCGAAGCGCTCTTCCTGCTGCACCCGCTGGTCAGCTTTGTCGTAGTCGGACAGGAGCGTGTCCCACTTGCCCTGCTCCTCGGCGGTCATCTCGCGGCCGTCGGCCGCCTTGCGCAGCTCGTCGATCTGCCCGAACACCGTCGCCCGCTGTTCGCGTAATTTTTTCAGTTTGCCCATATTTTTTCGCTGGTTAAGTTTATACGGGCAAACTTAAACCGCCCCCGACGACCCATTGTGAGACATTGTCGCACTTCGGGCCGGACGGGGGCGGCGGGGAGGGATCTGATGTGCCGCTGGCGCTATCGGGAACCGATACGCAGCACCGCAGCGAGGCGATCCCGCGACTGGCATTGTGCCGTCGTATCATTCGCGCCGGACGCTTCTTCGGGCGCGGGGGCCGGAGGATCCGGCGTGGCTTCCGGCTCCGGCGCGGGCGGCTCGGCCGGCTGGCCATCCCTGCTCTCCGGTTCCAGGGAGCGCAGGTACTCGGCCTTGCGCTCTTCGAGGTGGCGCAACGAGGCTTCGGTGTCCTTGTAAGCCGGATAGACCACCAGCGCCACGTCATAGAGCTTCGAGAATTTGATGATCGTGCGCTGGTCGTAGTCGAGGCCGTTCTTCTCGTCGGCATAGACCCATTCGTCCTGCTCGACCACGAAGCGGAACGAGCATTTGTTGATGTCCCCGCGCCGGATCAGCTCGACCATATCGTTGCCTTTTGACGTCGCCGGGGCCTCGAAGCTGAAGAGCAGCCCCACGCCGTCGACCGAGAGCGAAAGCGTCCCGCTGGCGGTGCGGGCGAGGATATCGTCCACGTTGTGGTTGAAGCACATGATCGTGTCGGTCATATCACAGCCCTCGAAGGCCCCGGCGCGGATCTGCTCAATGAACCAGCCCATGATCGGCTCGCTCCAGGAGCTGAACTTGGCTGCATAGCCGGTTATGGTGCGCCCGCTGCCGACGGCGTCACGCTGCTCGATGCGGATATCGGAAAGCTGGCAGCGGACCTCAACTGTCTGCGGTTTTATCTGCGGCTGGCTCTGCTGCCGGGCTTGCGGGTTGGTTTTTTTGTTTTCCATTTATGGCTTGTTTAACGGTTTGCATATTCATCTGCACGAAATACTCGTCGCCGCCCTCGTAGGCGTTCATGTCCTCCAGCGAGCGGATTTCGTTAGCGCTCATCGCCCCCACGAAATTCATATTCTTGTAGTATTCGCTTCGGGTCTTGGCGTCGCCCCGCAGCAGGCCGTTGAGCGCAAAGAGATAATAATACTCTTCGAACTCGTCGTCGCGCAGCAGCTTGCGGTTGAACTCCTCTTCCAGCCGGACGAGGTACGGCATAAGGCAATACATCACGTATTCCATGCCCTGATGCTCGATATTGTTGTTGGTAGCCCGCTCCAGATCGGCGATCATGTGCGGGGGCACTCCGTAGATTGTGGCGATCTCGGTCTTTTGAAACTTGCGTGTGGCGATGAATTGGGCATCCTCCGGCGGGATCGAGATGCGCTCGTAGGTCATCCCACCTTCCAGCAGCAGCGGCAGGTGGGCGTTATGCAGCCCGACAGATTGGGCGAGCAGGTCTTTTTTCAGGCGCTCATAGGCTTCAGGCTTGAGCGTCGAGGGATATTTGAACACCCCCGACATATTGCCGCCCTGGTTGAAGAAGCGCTCGCCGTAGTTTTGGGCAGACACCGACAGGGCAAGGTTGTCGCGGTGGACGGCGATGGGGCTTTTGCCCTTGACGCCGTCGGTCGACAGGCCCCGCAGGTGGATCATGTCGTAAGCCGGGAGCATCTCGCCGGAATCCAAGCGATAGAACAACTCCTCCTTGTCGGTCAGCACAGGCTCGACGCGGGCGGGGTGGTAGTATTTGAGCCTCAACGGTCGGTAGAGTTTGTCGCGGTAGATGCGTGCGTATCCGTTCCCCCACAGCGTGCAGGAGATCATCAGGAAGTGCATCAGGTCGTAGCGATTGGAAAAGGAGGTCGGAGTCTGGAGGATGCGGTGTGCCGCGTGGCCGTACTGACGCTCACGTCCCCGGTCGGTACGCTTGTAAAGGTGGATGGGGAGTATGCCGACGGTTTCCGATAGAATACGAACGCAAGCCCAGACCGCTGTCAGCGCCAGCGACCCTTCTTGCGTGATTGCAGGGCGGCGCGTGGCGTCGGCGACCGTGTCGGCTGTCATTGCCTTGTTGACCGCATTCTCGAATTCGGTGGAGATCAGCCGTTTCTCCGAGCGCGATATTTTATATCCGAATAATCTCACAGTTTATCCCGTTTTAGGGCAAACTTAAATCGGTAGGAGGGAGGGATTGTGAGACAATGTCGCCATTTGGATTTCCCGATTTCGAGCACAAATCTATTAATCCTCAGGGAGATTCAACTCGTATTGGGTTGGGTTAACAGGTAACAGGTCGTCAATGCCGCAGAAGCCGTTGCACTCTACCAGAGGTTTAACCTCCCGCCCCTGCACCATCGAAATGTTTTTTATGAGCGGGTACGCGGGGTGCGGCTTCAGGAACAGGGGCGCATAACTTTCGGCGCTGCGGTCGCGCAGCATGGTCACGGGTTTGCCTTTCAGGTCCGTCAGCCGATGCTCCATCGCGGCCATCCGGTCGAATTTGTCCGAGAACTCGCGGCCCATCTTCTGCCAATAACCGGTGCCGCCCTGTACGCACCCCGTGCGGAAGCAGTTGTTGTTATGGAAGCCCAGACGGTACATCCGGGGGACTTGCAGCCCGGCGGCCTCGACGATCTTTATGCACTCCTTTTTTGTGAGGCCGTACATCAGCAGCGGGAAGATGGGCTTGGCATCCGGATGGTTGGCCGCCATCGCCCGCGCCCGCTTCCCCTCCTCGATGTCGAACCCGAATGCCTGATAGGTATAATCGTTGGTCTGTTGCCATTTTTGCCTCACACGCGATTTGAGCTGCGAGGAGCAGATCGCGCCATTGGCCACGTTCAGGGAGAGGTATTTGATCCACACCTCCTCGATGCTGTTGAAATGCGGATTGGTGATCATAGAGATCGGCTTGTCGTACCACGCCTCGCAGTCGGCTTTGAAGCGGTAGGTGTCCTCATCCTCGTTGCGGGTGTCGATGCCGATGATCTCCACCTCGTCGGGGCCGAATAACTCCAGACAGAGTTTGCAAGCGACGGCGCTGGTCACCCCGCCCGACCACCATGCGATCACGCGGCGCATAGTTTTTCGTATAAGTCGATTGCCCTGAATATCTGCACGATCAGCTGCGGGACGACGGCGTTGCCGTAAGCCTTCACGGATTCTGTTCGCCAGCGGTTGAAGGCTCTGGCACGCTTCGAAGGAACGACTCCCTCAAAAACGGCAGCAGAATCCAGCCAGTCGGAAAACCCATCATCTGCTCCACAAACAGGGGGGACAGTTGGGAAGTCCCGCCACCAGCTTCGAAGGCCAGCGTCGCAATCGACTTCGAATGCCGCCTGCTCTCCGGATTGCGATCCGCATAGGCCCCGTCCAGGCATACCACCGGCGTGGGCAGCAGCCGGAGCGTCGCCAGATCGTTCAGTCCGACCGTCCAGCCCTGCTCCAGCTTGCGCTCGATGCGGGGCGAAAGCCGCCGGTGTCCGTTCTTGTAGTTGTTCGCTTCCGGCGTGGGGAGCATATCGTTGAGCGCCATCGCCGTGAGGCTCTTGCCCATCTGACTGTTGGAATTGTAGGTGCGGGTGTACTTCGTACCCTCCACCGCGTTGGGCGTGGGTAGCAGGCCGCGCACATACTCCGGCAGCCCTTGCTGGTGACTGCCCGGCCCCCGGCGTTTGAAATCCTGCGCGGTAGGCGTGGGCATCATCGCAGCCGCCATCGGCAGCAGGGGCTTGCCGCAGTTGTTCTTCGAATGAAGTCCCTGGCTGGCGTTGGTCGTCGTTACGGTAGGCAATAAAGAAGGTTCGGTATCGGCGATGGGGAGCGTCGACGCCACAAGCTGGCAATACGCACGGCCAGACTTGGTAGCCTTCAGCTTCCAAATCAGCGCACACCTGCTCGAATACCAACCCGGCATTCCAATTAGTAATTCCGAGAACATTCTCGCCCACGACCCATCGGGGCTGGATTTGGCGAATTGCTCCAAGCATAGCCGGCCAGAGGTAGCGGTCGTCATCGGTTCCTTTGCGCCGGCCCGCCTGCGAGAAGGGCTGGCAGGGGAAACCGCCGGTGAGAACGTCGATTCTTCCTCGCCAAACAGAGAAATCTGTCGTGCGGATGTCGTGGTACTGCGTTTCATGGGGGAAGAGGAATTTAAGCACCCGCCGGCAGAACGGATCTATCTCGCAACAGAAGGCGTTGTTCCAGCCGACGATCTCGGCCGCGTGTTCGAATCCCCCGATGCCGGAGAAGAGTGATCCATGCGTCATGGTTTTGCAGAGTTAGATTACTGCTGCAAAGGTTCGAAGGGGATTTTACCGAATTATGAGACAATGTCGCACCTAACAACAGATACAATGTTCGGCTTTAGTCACTTAAACAATAAAAGATACAGATTTGCAGACACATAGATTATAAATTGCTTCATATCTCAATGAACTATGAAGAGAGATTTCGTGTTTCTTACGTTATATTTCTATATTAAACTAAAAGAAAGAATCTGTAATTTGCCAAAATGACAGTTTAAAAATTGTATATTGACAAGGATTTTGCAGTAGTTCTTGTCATTCTGACATGGATATCTAAAAAATAATATTTGGTATACTTATTGAAGATCAAATTGTTAAATAAAACAAACTACTATGGCCCATAAAATTAAATTTTACCCCGTTGGTAATGGCGATAATGTGTTGGTGACATTATCGGATAATACGTCTATAATGATAGATTGCCAATTCCATGATTGTGAAGAAGACTCTGATGGAATAGCGATATACGACGTTAAATCGGATTTGCTTAAAGAGATTCAAAAAGACAGGAATGGCAATCCTTTTGTCGATTTATTTATAAACACACACCCTCACGATGACCATTGCAAGGGGTTTGGAACGCACTTTTATTGTGGAAACCCTGATGATTATGCTAAAACCAATAGAGATAAGGATGAGATAATTATAGGAGAGTTATGGGTTACTCAAATGGCTTTCACCAATAATCTATGTGATGACGGCGGAGCCATAAGAAGAGAAGCTAAAAGACGGAAAAAACTAGTCGAGGACAATTCTCCAGAGAGAAATAAAAATGGTAATCGTATTAGGGTTATCGGCTACAATGACAATGACGAATACAATTCCAATCTACATCATATACCAGGGACAACCGTAAATACAATTAACGGGAAATATAGTCAGTATCTTTCAATATTTATACACGCACCTTTCAAAAGTGATTTGGTCCGGGGGCAGGCCGACAAAGATTGTAATGCTGCCAGCATCGTGTCTCAAATGTCTTTTACTCAAAGTCCATTTGGCAATATCGTGTCTCAATTCATTTTCGGAGGGGACGCAGATCATTATGTTTGGGAAAAGGTTGTGGAAAAATCAAAAGACAACAATAACGCCGATAAACTGAACTGGGACTTATTTCTGGCGCCCCATCATTGTTCATGGTCGTTCTTTAACGACAGACCGCAGGAGGATAATGATACACCACAAGATTATTCGTTAGAATTTCTCGACTACAGAAATCAAGGCGGGCACATAATTGCCTCATCGAAAAAGATTGAGGATAAAGAACCTAATCCTCCTCATTATGAAGCAAAAGGAGAGTATGAAAAAAAGGTCGGTTCCTCAAGATTCAAAAATACGGCACTTCATGTAGATGAAAAAGCTCCGCAACCGTTAGTGTATATTATTGACGAAAACGGGCCGACTCTTCAAAAACGGGTTGCAACTGCTAGCGCGTCAGTATTAGGATCAACCATTCCACGAGCAGGGCTAAAATAATGGATTACAACTATCCTGAGATTGAAGGTGAAATTGTTGGGATTGATGATTTAAAGTTTCCGAGAAGTAAATCAATAGCTCTGGCTGCTTTAAACAATCGGACATTCTTTCTCAAACCCGTATTCATCAAGAATGACAAAAAAGAAATAATACTTCTAAGTCTGGATGTCGAAGCGCCATTTAGAAACAATAACGGAATTGAAGAGCAGGAGGATATTGCTATAATTTGTGATGAAGCAGATAAGGCTTTCCCCGAAGTTTTTGCATTAAGGGCGGATTTCCCTTTGGGATTACCTCATACTAATTTGCGACCTTCGGAACGACCAGTTAGCTTATGTGTTTCCGAACAGGATTTTTCTGAAGTTAGGATAGGATTTAATGCCTATTCTTTTATAGAATCGATCCGCGCTTGGCTGTGCATGACCGCTCAAGGTAAACTGCACAGAGAAGATCAACCGTTGGAGCCGTTCATGAGAGTTAAAGGTTTAGTAATATTGCCTGCTACAAAAAAAGCGGATGATTACTATCTTAAACAGATGCATCCGGATAGTCATTTATTCCAAATATCTTCAGATCAAACCGACACATCCATATTTATTTCTCGTTTTGATTTTGACGCGCAGGTTCACGGGTTTGTCCACAAAGAGCCGGAATATATTTCGGATTTATCAAAATTATTGACTTTAAATGGAGAATGCCTGTCGTTATTACTAGCAAAATCATTCAATAATATCAAGAAGGAGTTTTTATCTGATGAGGATCTACACAAGAAGTGTTTGGGTATATTTTGTATTGTTCCTATAAAAAGGAACATCGAAGATGAGAAGCCAGAGAAAAATGAAATGTTTTTCCTCTTAACGAAAAAAACCTTTAAAGAGATAGGAATAGATAGTTCAATATGGCAGAATAATGCCGATGGTACTTTAAGCAGAAATCCTGAAATGAGTTTTAATGAGAGTCATTTTGATGGGATTGAAATTGAAATATATGGAACAATGGTAGAATTTAGCTCTGAGTCAGCGAGTCGCTACAATGGCTTAGAGCCAAATGACAAAAAATATCTTGCCATAGGAGTAGGTGCGCTGGGATCTCAAATAATGGAAATTTTTGCTCGGATGGGATTTGGCAAATGGACCATTGTGGATCATGATCACCTATATCCTCACAATCTAGCTCGGCACACGCTAAGTCAACATCATATAGGCGAATATAAAGCTGCATCGGTAGCTCAAAAGCTAAATGAATTACTATCCGACAACCGATATAATCCTCTGAACTATAATTTCATAGAGAGGGGAAGCGATCCAGAAGTGGTATCTGCATTAACTGCTGCGGATGCTATTGTGGATATTTCCACATCTATCGCTGTTGCGCGTTCTTTAGCACGAGATTATACTAAAACAGTAAAAAATAAGAGAATATCTGTTTTCATGAATCCATCAGGAACCGATTTAGTAATTCTTGCAGAAGATAATGGCAGGAAACACCGGTTGGATTTTTTAGAGATGGAGTATTATAGGTATTTATATCATACAGAAGACCTGCATTCTCATTTAAAAACGAAAGAAGATAAGAGTACACGCATTAGGTATAATAGGAATTCATGTCGTGACATAACGACTATATTGAATCAAGCGGATGTATCGTTGCTGGCTTCAATAGCAGCCAAGAATCTTCAATCAATAATTAAGGAGGGAAAAGCTCAGGGAGGCATATGGACGACAGCACTTGATGGAAGTGTATGCAAATATAGCTTTCAACCAACAAACTGGGTAAAGAAAACAAACGCAAATTCCCGTTGGACACTTTACGTGAATAATGAACTTATTAATCAAATACAAGAAGTTCGAAAATCTAAACTCCCAAATGAGACAGGAGGAATACTTTTAGGGTCCATAGACGACTCTCGAAATATTATCTATCTTTTTGATACTATATTAGCTCCCGGCGATAGCAAAGAAGCCCCTACCTTTTTTGAAAGGGGTAAAGAGGGAATCCTTGATGAATTCAGCAAGTATCAGGAAATAACAGCCGGACAGGTTAAATATTTAGGAGAGTGGCATTCTCATCCAAGAAACTGCTCTACTAAACCTAGCGAACAAGATTTAATCCAATGTGCGTTTCTTGCTGAACGCATAGCCAAAGAAGGTTCTCCGGTTTATATGTGCATATGCGGAGACAAGGATCTTTCATTCAATATGATAGATAATTATTCCAAATTATCTGACGGCTCGGATTGTAGATCTTTTACTCTTGAGGTATTCATTTAGCACTTCCCGAGAATAGTAATAGGCTCTTTGTTTGCATCGAAACCAAACGATAAAAAGTGATGGGATCGCAATAACATAAAATAGCCAATTATCGTATTGCTTAAATGCGATGAATACTATTGCCATTAACGTCGTAGTCAGTAAAGAACGGGAAAAGGCATAGTGGGCATTAAAATCATCCACTCTACTATCACTTTTCCCATTTGTATGTCTCATCGCTTCATGAAATAGCTTGTCGTTTGAGGCGGCCGGATCTTTCAATTCTTCAAGTAGATACTCCTTGACTCTTTTGGTTTCATAGAAACGGACCTTCCACATATCCTTTCCATCCAGCAATTTTGTAGATGGCTTCCCTCCCCAAGTCCAATAATAAAACCCTTCAAGCCAGCTGCAAATCGCATTAATTATATAGCCGACTAAAAAAGCCAAAGCAGTATATGGAACAACATAATCCTTGTTGTATTCTATGTCCAACATATACATTGATGCGGCCATAACAATAAAGCCCGGCACCAAAGAAGATAAAACATCATAAAATTTAAAATTCATCTTATGAGGGTATTAAATATGTACAAAAGTAAGAATTTATCTCACATTATTGTTTTTTCGCTAATTTTCGAGTCAACACCTTTCGGAAGGAGTTGAACTCTGAATAACGGCGGTAGCCGGTAACTGAAATATAGAAATCCTCCAGCCGCTCATAGGCTTCGCGCTGCGAGGAGTAGAGGTCGCGCATCTCCAGGTAGTAGTCGACAAACCCCTCCGTGGAGAGCAGCCGGGCGAGCACCGGGTCGATGGTCGGTATGGCCTGCAACTCCGACTCGATACGCTCGCGCCGCCGGCGTTTGGCCGGGGTGTCCCAATGCGGTATTTTGCCGTTCGCTGCCATCACTCGCCCAACTTCAGCATCCCCCGGTCGTTGTAGGGGTCGGATTCGTTCTTCGCCTGGAAAGTTAGCCATTCGCCGAGCGCCATGATCGCGGCGACGATGCCGTCGATCTTCTGCGTGGACTTCTCCTTGTCGGGCTTGATGTTGCCCGCCGGGTCAGTCTTGACCACTGTCGAGGCGAGCATCCAGCGTAGCACGGGGTTGCCGAAATGCTCCAATTGCTGTGTGAGCGCCAGCGCTTCGAATTGCTTTGTTGGGGCCGACATCGAGCCGAAGCCCTGTCCGAAGGGTGAGAATTCCATACCCTCGTTACCCAGGTCGATGATGGTCTGTGAGGCGTTCCAGCGGTCGTAAGCGGTGGATTTGAGATCGTAGTCGGCGACGATCAGTAGGATATCCGCCTTCACGAAGTCGTAATCGATCACGTTGCCGGGCGTGACTTTCACGTAGCCGTCGCGCACCCACAGGTCGTAGTTGATATTTTCCTTACGGATTTTTTCGAGCATTTTCTCTTCGGGAATCCAGAAGAACGGCAGCAGTTGGAAGCGGTCGTTCTCGTTGAAGAGCAGCACGAAAGCCGTCACATCCGACACGTTCGACAGGTCGAGGCCGCCCCAGCAGTCGCAGCCTTTGAGGGTGGTCGGGACCGTAGTGCCGGCGCAGCGCATCCACACCTCGTCCAGAATCCATGTCCGCTCGGCGTCCACCCAAAGGTTAACGTTCTTGGTCATCACGTTGCGCACGGCCTCCGGGCGGTTCTTGGCGTCCATGACCTGCGAGGCGAGATAATCCGCCGATAGCGATACGCCGAGGTTGGGGTTCGATTTGATCCACATTTTCGGGTCGTCCCATTCCTCTTTCGAGTCCTGCGTGTAGATGATCCCGAACAGCGAGTCGTCGCGGTTTACGCCGCGCAGCACCTTGATCACGTTCTCGCGGTAGGCGTAGCAGGCCCCCGTCTTGTTGAAACCCGCCGTCGTGATGATGAACATCAGCGGCTGCCGCCGAGCGCCGAAGGCCGACTTGATCACATCGAACATCCCGCTGTCTTTGTGGGCGTGAAACTCGTCGATGATGCCGCAACTCGGATTCAGGCCATCGTGCGTGCCGTAGTCGGATGAGAGGGGTTTGAACAGGCCGCCCTTCTGCTCGTAGGTGATCGAGTTACGGAAAGGCGAAAGATAGCGCCGCAGGTCGGTGGCCTTGACGATCTCCACCGCGTCGGCGAAACATATCTTCGCCTGATCCTTGACGGTCGCCGCAGAATAGACCTCCGGGCGCGACTCGCCGTCGGCGAAGAGCATATACAGGCCGATGCCAGCCGAAAGCGCCGTCTTGCCGTTCTTGCGGGCGATCTCGATGTAGGCGTAGCGGAAGCGGCGTGTGCCGTCGGCCAGTTTCCAGCCAAAGATGTTCCATACCGCGAATTGCTGCCACGGCTCCAGCAGGAACTTCTGTCCGGCCCAGTCGCCTTTGGTGTGCTTAAGGCTCTCAATGAACTTGATCGCCCGCCCCGCCGCCTTGCGGTCGAAGTGCCAACCCATATCCAAAGCGTTGTCGAGGTCGGCAAAGTATCGCTCCACGGCCAGCCGCACGTACTCGCAGACCAGCGCTTTGCCGGACCGGACATCGTCGGCGTATTGTTCGGCTATGTGTAATTTGCGGTTCATTCGTTATCTTTGCGAGTATAGGTTGATTTAATAAGATGAGAATAAGGCCTTTCAGAGCGGACGACATTGAATGGATGACGATATGGTTGAATAAGAACCATATCCGCAATTTTTTCGGCAATCCCGATGAATGGATAAATGAAATAAACGAAAACATCGGTTCTGACTGGATTCACTATTATATCGTTGAAACAAGCCATCCGGTCGGATTTGTGCAATACTACGAGACGGACAAAGCGCCGCAAGGCGATTGGACGTCCGAACCGGCAGGAACCGTAGGGATTGACTATCTTATCGGCGATGAAGGCTTGTTGGGAAAAGGTCATGGCAGGGAGATAATCGGATTATTGATAGATGAGATAAAAAGCAGAAAGAAATACAACTATGTAATTGCCGACCCTGTTGCTGAAAATATGGCATCCGTGAAGGTGCTTGAACAGTGCGGGTTTTCGTTGAGAGAAAACGGATTGTATCGGTTGGAATTGTAGATAGCATACGAAGAGCTTCAATCAAGGCTCATCGCCGACCTCTTCGAATTCCGCAAAGTCGTCTTTCGGCGCGTCGCCGGAGAGCATCGCGGCCACCCGGCTGCGGCTGGCCGGGGTCAGCCCGAACTCGGCGGCCAGGGATTTGGCGTTGGATAGCGCGGTCTCGGCCAGTTTGCGCTTAGGGTTGATAACCGTGACCGGGCCACTCTTCGTGAAAACCTCGACCGTGAGGCTGCCGTCTTTCTCCATCTCGCGCATCAGATCGTGGTAGAGCGCCATCTCCCGCGCATAGGCGACCACCAGGTCGAGGCCGACCATTTCGAGGATGCCTTTGCAGATCAACTCGGCGGCGACCAATTCGAATACCTTTTTCGCTGTGCTCTTCAGCCCGCTACGGGGCAGGACAGTTACTTTTTCCAGGCCCCGCCCGGCGGGAGCCATCCGGCACGGCTGGTCGGTTCCCCGCAGGGCTTTGACCGCATCCGGTGTCTTTTTACGTCCTTTACTCATAATTTCTCATTCAGCCAATTTTGCACGCGCGCACAGAAAAGGAGGGCGGCGGTTGTGTTTTTCGACCTCGGAAGGAATTTCGACCCCCTCCGGTCGGCGTCGCTCGCGAGTTTTTCTGCGCATCGCAGCCCGAAATTTCGCGTTTCTGCCCTCATCTCCCGTGCACCGGAACTCCGTGTCGCTTTGCGCTTTGATTGAAATGCGTTGCCTTAATTAATCGTGTGTCAATCAAGGCTTAACAACCTTGCTCTTCTTTTTCTGCTTTTTTACGATCATCCCGGCGATAATGTTCGAGGGGCTTTGCTCCAGAAGCCGCCGCTGGCGGGCCATCTCGATGTAGATCCGGGTGGTCTGGGTGTCGGTGTGGCCCAGCACGTCCTTGATAGTTTCGACGTCTACACCGCGCTCCACCAGCAGACTGCCACAAGTATGGCGTAGCGAGTGGGCGGTCACTTTCGGGCGGTCGATCCCTATGGCTCGCAGGCGCTGCTTGACGATGGCGCTGATGGTTACCTTTGCCAGCCGCCGATTTATACTACCGTGCGCATGGTTCAGGAACAAGGGGTCGGCCACGTCGAAGTCCCGGCAGGCTATATAGTCCTCCAACAGTTCGGTGATTACGTCCGGCACGGCCACCGTATCCCGTTTGTCCACCTTCCCCTTGCGCCGGATGTGCAGGATAGTGCGGCCGTGCTGCACGTCGAAGTCGGCGATATCGATGCGCTCCACCTCGCACGTCCGCAGGCCGTTGGTCAGCATCAGGGCGATGATCAGTTTGTCGCGTTTCCCGATTACGGTCTGAGTGTCGATGGAGTCCATAAGCCGCGTGGCCTCGGCTTGAGTGAGTGCCTCCTTGTAATATTCTTTATGCTTGACGCTGCTCCTCACACCCTGTCCGATGTTGCGGTAATAGCCCATCTGCTCACAGTAGCGGTAGAAGAGCTTAACCACAGTAACATAGCTACACACCGTCAGCACGCTGCGGCCCTCGTCCTGGAGCGAGCGCTTGTACTCGATCAGGTGCTGGCGCTGCGGGCCGCGCGTGTCGATATCATGCGAGGAGAGCCACCGGAACCACAGCGCGATCTTGCGGCGGTAGTCGGCTTTGGTCGCCGGCAGGATATCGGTGTCGGCGATCCAGCCGTCGACGATCTCGGAGAGCTTGAGCGTGGTGCGCATAGGTTATCGGGTGTGAGACTCGATGCCCGACTTGCGGTTGTGGCAGGGGTGGCAGAGCGACTGGAGGTTGTCCATATCCAGCGGAGCGCCGCCCTGATTGATCGGCACGATGTGGTCGACCATCTGGGCCAGCGTGGTGATGCCACGGCGCTGGCACTCCTCGCACAGCGGGAATTGGTCCAACTTCACAGCCCGCAGGTCGCGCCAGGCTTTGGATTGATAGAACTTGTTGTTGGGGTGGAGGCGGCCCTCCTGCGTTCCGCGCTCAGGCATCCACGGGCGTTGGACGGTTTTCTTGATTGTCGGCATGGTTCAGAATATTACATCGGTTCGTAATGGCAGGTCGTGGTCTTCGGTCTCGAAGCCGACGACGAGGATGATTTTGGCATTGGGGTAGCGGTCGCGCAACTCACCGGCGACCACACCGTAGCGGGAGAAGTCCGCGAGGTAAGCCGCATCGCCGTATCGTTCCCGGTTGCGGCGCAGGGCATCGAGGTCGCTCTGCTCCCATTTTTCGATCTCACCGTGATAGGTGGAGTACTTCCGGCGGCCATCCTTGAGGTGGTGGATTACACGTTGCAGTTTCATAAGCGGGCGGTTATCGGAGGCTTTCGCCTTTGAATTCGACGATGCGGCAGAGGTGCTGGAGGCGGTCGAGCGTGCGCTCGCCGTAGCGGTTCAGCAGCTCCTGCTTGGTGAGGTTGGTGGACACGAACAGCGGCCGGAAATACCGCTCGGCAGCGTTGATGATCCGGTTGAAGCCCTCGTACTTCTCGCCGTAGTCGTTGACCAGCGGCTCGACTCCCAGCTCGTCTATGATCGGATACGGGCAGCGCTGGAGGTAGTCGAGGCAGGTCATCTTCGGATCCATTCCCATCGTGGAGCCCGCGAAGGGATAGGGCTTCCCGAAGTCGTCGGCGTGGACGGGATAGGCGGTGATGTTCTTCATGGCCAGCAGCACCGGCACAAGGCAGGTGGCGACGATGCTCTTGCCACGGCCGCAGTCGCCTATCAGCAGCAGGCCGAGGCCGCCGGTGTCGGTCATCCAGTCGATGATCGCATCGTATTCGGGAATGTGCTGGTATGCGGCAATCGAGCCGTCCAGTTTGCGGAAGAGCGCCGGAAAGAGCGCTTCGCATATCTCGCGGTCGCCCCACGACAGCCGGGCCGGTGTGCGGACGACCAGCCTGCGGTCTTTGATCAGCCGCGCGATCATGTCTTGTACGTTTTCCATAACGGTATCTATTTGGTTTATAATCCCGTGAAGGGATAAATTTGCTCCGTTTTCAGGGGGTCAGTTTGGAGCGTCGCCGAGGGGTCAGTTTCGGACGTTTTTATTTTCGCTTGTCGAATTTTTCCAAGAGTTTCTGCCGCCGGGCCTCATCTTCGGGCTGCTTGATCTGCCCGATGCGCTGGCCGGTGGCGGGTTGGCCTCGCGCTTGGCCGCCGCTATCTTTCAGTTCGAAAATCCCCGCCCAATTGCTGGCGATGCTCTTGTCGATGATCTGTCGGGCTGTTTCCGGATCGCCCCGCGATAGGTTGCGCAGCATGGTGAGGAACTTACGCACGGACAGCTCGCTTTTGTAGCCCTGATTCCGGCTACGCTTATATTCGAACCAGGTGTGGAGCAGATCTTCCCAAATCGGATCGCTCGCGAACGAGAGGTCGAATCCGGTTTTTTGGCTTCGCCTTCCTCCTCCTTGCGGGGCATAGCCGAGCAAGCTCGCCTCTGCTCCCGCTTCGAGCGTCGGTTCTTTTTTCGCGCAACTTTTTTCTTTTTTACCAGAAGAAGATTTATCTCTCTTTTTAGAAGATAGATCATGTTTAGGTTTATATATGGTGCACGGTTGTGTCGCCGTGGTGGACGCAAAACCGCTTTCCGTCTCCGTTTGTGTTCGTGGAGCGGACGCAAGCGTGGACGCTTCCCCCGTTTGTGTCTCCGGTTGTGTTTCCATTTGTGTCCTTGCGGTGGACACAACGGTGGACGCAAGGCGGGATTCGAAGCTGCAAATCCGGTAAGTGCTGCTCTGCCGTCCGGCGTTTTCCGTAAACTCGATCAGTCCATTGTCGCGCAACACATTGCGCTCCTTGTAGACCGCAGACCGCGAGAGGCCCGTGCGGAGCATGATGGCCGAGACCGGAACGGAGAGTTCCGGCTTCCAGCCGCTGCGGTTGGCGATGTACATCAGCGCGTACCACAGGGCGATTCCCGAAGTCGATAACTCGCCGGTTTCCAGCCACTCGTTGAACAGTTTTATCTCGGCCATATAGTTCATTATCTGCCGCTCATCCGGTTCCGATATCTATTGTAAATGTCCTCCGCGCACTGTATCTGCGTCTCTATCGGGTAGCCCGTCAGGAAGCGGTCGCGGATGCGTACCACTTCGGCGTAACTGAAGTAGATCCTGCCACCGATGCGGATGCAGGTGATGTATCCCGAATTGTGCCATCGCTCGATGGTGCGGTAACATACGCCGAACTCGGCGGCCATTTCTTTCTTGGTGAGCAGCCGGAAGCTTTCTCCGGCGGGGCTCTGGTTGTTTTTCATTTCCATGTTTTTGTGCTTTTGGTGATACAAGGTTAATTAAGCGGTAATCTGAAATGATGCGCCCGCGCATTCGCAGACGCATCATTTTTATTCATAACAATTTGATCTACTGATAAAATCTCTCGACTTCAGTCCTGAATACCGAGATCAGTTTGTGCAGGAACGGCGTCTCGTCCTTTTTGCGGGACAACAATTTGGATTTGCGCTCGTAGGGACGCGAAATCTGCAATCCGAAGACATTTTCGATCAGCGTGACGACATCCGAGTAGGCCATCGGCTCGCCCGTGGGTTTGGCGATCTTGCCCGCGCAATGGACGGAGACGGCCATCTCCAGCAATTCGGATATGGTCCCGATCCATTTGGCGAGAGGGGAGTGGCGCTCGGGCCGGACGAACCGTTCCGGATGCGCCAGTTCCATCCCGACTATTTCCAGTTCGCAGTCGATGGCCGAGACAGCGCGGTCGATCACCGATAGGATAAGCACGTTTTTCCCCCGACTCGTAAGGGAGACACCGCCTGATCGCGGTCAGGTCGGCGGCCGCGATTTTAAGTGTACGAGTGCGCTCCGCAAGGTCGGTCTCCTCGCGGCAGTAGCTTTGCAGTTCCCCGGTGAATTCACCGAGAGCGGCATCGAACCCGGCTATGGGCACGGGCGGAGAGGTTATGGGATCGAGCAGGGCCTCCCATAATTTGGATTGGGTGAATTTTCTCATAATCAATATGTTTTAAGATTGGTTTTATAAAAGCAATAAGGGATACCCTTCCTTGCGGACGGATATCCCTTTGCTGGTTTGCGGGACGGTTGCGGTTGTTTACACCTGTATCATATTAACTTACGTTGGGTCCATAACTTTTCTTTTCGTTTGGGTTTAGTAGTTGTGGGGGTATTAACAGGGCCAGCTCATGGGTGGGGAGCGCCTCGACGATCTCGTCGAACACCATCCGGCGGCAGCACTCCAGTTGTTCGGGTAAATGCTCGTCCATGCCGATGTAAATTTCCGCAAGGCCTTCTATCTGGGATATGCCTTCATTCATTTGTGCGCAATGGACGACCTTTTTCCTGCGGCCGCGCCGCCTGGCGAAACGCGAGGTGTCGTAGCCGTAACATTCGAAAAACGCCCGTCCGAACAGGCAGGTGACCACTTTCGCCGTTCCCCGTCCCTCGATGCGGTAAAATGTGCCGGGCGGGATGAAGAAGAGGTGCTTCGGCTCGATCCGGCACTCTTCGAGTTCGCCCCAGGAAACATAGACCGGGTTGCGGAACACGAACACCAGCAGCGCCTCATGGCCCGTACTCCCTTCGCGCACCGAGCAGCCGCCGCCGAACCGGAAGCGATCCCACGGATGGCGGGCGCGGTCGATTTGGGAGTGCCGGACGAGCAGTTGGGTTTCGGTTTCCATGTTATGATGCGTCAGGTGATCCTGAAGGCTATTTCACGGGCCATCAGCCGCACGGGATCGGAGTTCAGAGCGGACTGGAACATAATGGATGCCTTTCGTTTTTCCTCTAAAAACAGGTTGAGGTCGGCGAAAGAGGGAGAGAGTGACTGCCGCGTGGGGCGGCATTGGCGGCGCAGGAGTTCCTGCAACCAGAGGCGCTTGCGGTCGAGGGATTGGGGCTGGCTGATGGTCAGATCGGTGCGCAGCATGATCTCCGTGAGGTCGGCCACCGTGCGGATCCCGTCACAGAACGGGACGGCCTGCCATTTGCCCCCTCTGTGGAAATGGGGTTGCAGGGCCGTGCCGTCCGGGTGGAAGCGGCAGACGAGGGCGCGGGTGATGCCGTAGGCCCGCAGCCGGAACTCCGTGCCGCCGGGAACGAGGGCCATGCGCCCGCGCCGGACACTGCAACGGCCGAGTCCCGCACCCGTTATCTCGACCCGGCCGCGCGTGGCGATCACGAGCGTGGGGCCGGAGTGCGGCCCGCACGACCAACGGTCCCCGGCTTCGGAGTCGAAGCGCAGGCTCTGAAGGCCGCCGCATTCGTGGATGCGCGGGGCCGTAGCCGGAGGAGTTTGTCGGGTGCGGGTCATTGTCAGGGTTATCTGTTTGCGGGTCGGTTTCACGACCGTTTGTTCGTTTGAAGTAATCCCGACCTGCGGATCATACGGGTGATCCGCAGGCCGGGAAGGATTTTCTATTCGTCTTTAATACAGCGAAGTCCCGTTTTCATGTTATTTCTCTGCCACAAACGAATATAAAAAGCATTCGTATTCCAATTATGTCCCAACTCTATCGTATTATTACCTGTCGTCGCATCACTCGCGTAATAATATGTGGTATAAGTGGAGCCACTTAAAAAATAGCTCGGCCAAAGCGAACCGTAGGAATCTTTCTTAACCCAATTCCCAAATCCGGAAAATACTACGCTTTGATATTCAGAGAGTTTGGGTGCTCTCCAACCCTCAGGGCAAGGGTCGTAGATTGTCTTTCCACTCGTATTTACCCATGTCGATGAAGCCGAAGTCCAGTTGTTTATTTCGCATGACGGATTTTGTATGGAATTCAACAATGTATTTCCTGCGGCAGCAGCGGGTATCGGATAATACGGAGATGTTCCCGATTTCGCCGCACGCCCCCAATTCATAATGTTCGTTCCGGGAAGCGGGTCTTTGCGACCATATTGATAAGACAGCGGTATAATCGGGTCTGTAGTCAAATTTCCCGCTGTCGTCCATACATTAGCTAATGAACCGAGGTCACGATCCATCCATTTGCTTGTGCTGTATGCTTTGGGCTGATTGGTCGATGCACAGACCCATATGTGCCAGCTCCATTTAACTCTGTCCGTGCCGCTTCCGACTGTAACAGCTACCACAGCATTACCTTCGGCTGTGCCGGGCGTCACTACAAGGAATCCCAAGCCGCCTTTCCCGACATACCGTAATTGAGCGATATTAGAATTGGCCGCTATGCCATTTGCGTTGTCAGACCAAACGAGTTCGGAACCGCAAATAGCGCCGTCGGGGATTTGTTTAGTCGTACCCAACCCCAATGCAGTCAGCAATGTAGAGTTATTTGCGCGGCTTACCGGAATGATTATCGGCCTGCCCTCGGCAGTAACAATATAGCAGTTCGATTCCGCTTCGGGACTTCCGCAAGGCACAGATAATGTTTTGATCGCGGTCATATCCGGGCTTGTAAGTTCAAAACCCAACTCCCCATAAATGATCTCTTTGTCTGTCATATCGTCCGCAGTCGTGAATGTTACGACCGTGCCGTTGGGTAGGTTGGGATTGCCGCTGGCGACCACCACGTCGATTGAAGCCCCTGTCGTGATTCCGTTGCCGGTTACCAAAGCCGCACCATTCACCCCTGCATTGCTTTTGGCTTTAAGCACCCAGGGGACATTTGATTTTACGGTAACAGTATGCGTACTTGCATCGAGTAGCCAGAAATCTGCATCAGGTACGATGGTCATATTTTTAGCCGAGTGTTGCAGGGTAATTTTTTGGGTTATTGCGGCGCTTCCGGTTCCAACCGTATATTCGACCTGCGTGCGGCGGACGGGGAACGGATCGGTTACAAAGTCTGCCGCAGTAAAGGCTTTCGGCTGGGCGGTGTGTTCGACCTTGCCCGAACCGTTGGTAATATCGGTCAGGTAGATGTCCGTTACGATATTGTCGTCGACTCCGCTGACCATCCTCCAACTTTGCCATTCGACATAAGGATAGTAGGTAAACGCATCTATCTGCACCTGTTTTTTAACCGATTTGAGGGTAGAGGTTCGGGGCTCCCAATTCACCTGGTATTTTTTCGCCGCAGGGATTTCGTCGGCCTCGGTGAACCACACGAGGTTTGAGATCGTGTTGAACGAGTCGTCGGTGATACTCAAATTGCCTTTGCCGTACTCGAACTGCACGACGGTAATCCTGGCCTCCAGCCGTCCGGCCTTGAGGTAGATGTAGCCGGTGCGGGGGCTGCCGGTGGTGTTGTCGGTGACGGAGATGGCTACGGGGACATTGACCTCGCCCGCGCCGTAGAACGAATTGACGGTTTTGTCCACGATCAGCCAGCCGGTCGATTGGTCGATCGGGGT
>JAVBRO010000042.1:0-16738 GCA_031547885.1 Rikenellaceae bacterium | reverse complement strand
CCCCCCCCGGCACTACCCCCCCCCCAAGCCCGCCCCACCCCCCCCCCCTTACAACTTTTTCCCCCCGAACCCCCGCACCAATTGGCCAGGATTGACCAAGCGTCACAAATCGGCCCGGTTTTTCTTTCGCTTCCAGCGGGGTAATGTTTAGATTTGTCTATCCGGATTACGAAACTCCACAGTTTGTGAAAAAATCTTGATCCGGAATTAAAAAACACTCCCAGACTTAAAGCCGGGCTGGTGCCGTTAATGTAAAATCCGGGGAAAAATTTGCATTGACAGATACCTGCCCGGTTTTGTTTTGCAGCAGGTCGATGGGGTGGCTAAAATGCGGCTGTTTTGCGGCGGAAAGCGTTCTTATCCCTCATAGGGATTCCTTCCTTGTGATTTTTATCAGAAAATCGTCCCTGCAATTTGTAAGTAAGGGAAATGTACCTAGTATTTAAATAATGTAGGATTCGCCTCGAATAAACTTAAATAAAATTTGGTTTATTGCCCGGCTTTCTCTACATTTGCACACCGAAAAAATTTAGGCCCAGGTGGTGGAATTGGTAGACACGCTACTTTGAGGGGGTAGTGCCGGTTACGGTGTGTGAGTTCGAGTCTCGTCCTGGGCACCAAGTCAGCCTGATAATCTGCAGATTATCAGGCTGACTGCTTTTTATAGAGTTTCTAAAGGTTTCTTCAAATTCCCCGCCGCTTACTAGTCATTATTCCGGAATTAAGTTTGCATTCATGATTTTTTGCGGCAATTTCGTATATTTGTAGAATATAGGATGCAGTTCGGCAATCTTTGCGTGCAAGCCCGCACGATTGCTCTCTCCTTTCACTATATTTGTAAAATATTAAGATACAGCTCGGCAATCGACAAAGGAGCGGGACCAAGCAAGTTGCGCTCGTTCCACTTATATTTGTAAAACAGCGAAATCATGGCAGTCGATCTTTTTCGGAGATACATATGGTTGATGGAGACCATCCATCGTGCAGGGCAAATCACGTTCGATGAGATCGCGCGGCAGTGGCTCGACAGTAGCCTGTCCGGAGCGGAACCTCTGTCGAAACGCACCTTCCACAACCACAAACAGAAGATCGAAGAGATATTCGGCATCAATATCGGGTGCGACAGGGCAACGGATCGATACTACATGGACGACACGGCCGGCGTCAGCGGCCAAATCGCAGCAAGATGGCTCCTTAACAGCCTCTCGGTCGGGGAAATGATGCGTGGGAGCAAGGCCGTCGCCGACCGCATCCTCCTCGAAGATATCCCTTCCGCCAACGAACATCTCTCTGTCCTGACCAGCGCGATGCGCGACAACAGTGTCGTGACGATAAACTACAGCACGTTCAGGCATCCGGATCCCCAGGCGATTACGCTGTATCCCTATTTCATCAAGCTATACGACAAACGTTGGTACCTGTACGGCCAGGAACCGGAATCGGACGCCATAAAGGTCTACGCCCTGGACAATATCCTCAGCGTCGATGTAACCCGTAAACATTTCCGGATGCCGAAAGATTTCTCGGCCGGAGAATATTTGTACCCGAACATCGGCGTCTCAAAATACAAAAACATCAAGCCTCAACAAATACTCCTGAAAGTGTTCGGAGAAAGCGTGAAATATCTCCGCATCTCTCCTCTGCACCACACCCAGAAGGAGGAAGAGTCGCTGCCGTATCACTCGCTTTTCAGTTACCGGATAGAACCCACGCCGGAGTTCTATAACGAGATTCTTTCCCATCGTAATTATGTGGAGATCGTCTCTCCGGAGAGTGTCAGGGATGAATTTTCAGATCTTCTGGCCGAAATTTCCTGGCTCTACGAAGAATAAACCACTATGCACTAAAAGTGCATAGGTTTTGGGGGCGAATGAAATTCGCCAGTGTCATTCCGAGGGAAGCCGCAGGCGACGAGGAATCTGACCGGGCAAAGACAGGCGCAATCAGATCCCTCGGCAAGCTCGGGATGACAAAATGCAACAAACAGAAATTTATAGAAACTAAAGCAGCTGCATTAAAATGCAGGGGTTTAACCATTATCTGAAACAATAAATTTTCGTCCGGCATCTGCTATAATTTTTCACATACATCCAGGCGGGAAGATTTAGAGCTTGTTTGGAATTTTCCAATCTCGTTCTTTTTTGCCCTTTTTACCCCATTTTTCACCTGAAACTCGTTACATAGGCACCGCTATGCGCCTCATTTAAGGTGAAAAATGGAATAAAAATGGCTGAAAAAATAGCTTCGCTGGAAAAATCCAAACAAGCTCTTAAACACAACCGAAGCGGAAAGAGGCCGCAATCTCTTCCCGCTTCTCTGTTATAGCCCCGTCAGGCAAAGGATGCCGGGGACACATGTGCCTCTGAAGTTAATTCCTGTCCGACAGGTTTTTAGCTGTTTCGGCCAGGCGGACGAGTTCACGGCGGTATCCGTTGGTATCTTCACCCAGACCCTGGCGGGCTTCGGCTATCACTTTGTCGTAGGTGGCGTCGCCGCTGAAATCGCTCTCCCGCAGCAGTTGTGCGAACATCGCCGCCGCGGACACGAAGTGGAAATCGGGTGAAAGCCGGGCGCCTGATATCTCTTTTACCGGAACCTCGATCTTGCTGCTTACGTCGCCGTCGGGCTGCTTGTAGCGGATCTTTACGGTCATCCATTCGTTGCTGGTAATATAATCGGTCGGATTTTTCGCGGGTTGATACTTCAGCGGATCGATCGTGCCGGCACTGCTGTCCGAGCCGACCGGAACGATCTCGTAGAGCGCCGTCACGGTGTGTCCCGCGCCTATCTCGCCGGCATCCTTCGTGTCGTCGTTAAAATCTTCATGCTCCAGCAGGCGGCTTTCGTAGCCCACCAGACGGAATGACGCCACACGCGCGGGGTTGAATTCCACCTGCAGCTTCACGTCCTTGGCGACGGTGTGCATCGTGCCGCCGAATTCATTGACCAGCACCTTGTTGGCTTCCTGCATATTGTCGATATAAGCGTAGTTGCCGTTGCCCTTCTCGGCCAGCGTCTGCATCATCTTATCCTTGTAGTTGCCCATGCCATAGCCCAGGACCGTGAGGAAAACGCCGCTCTTGCGCTCCTGTTCGATAAGGGTTTCCAGCCCCTCGGAAGTCGAGATACCCACGTTGAAGTCGCCGTCCGTGGCGAGGATTATGCGGTTATTGCCGCCGTCGATAAAGTTGCTGCGGGCGATCTGGTAGGCCATTTTGATGCCTGCTCCCCCGGCGGTCGAGCCTCCGGCGGTGAGTCCGTCGAGCACCTCGCGGATCTTCTGCTTATCGCTGCCCGAAGTGGATTCCAGCGCCACGCGGGTCGAGCCGGCATAGGTCACGATCGCCACGCGGTCTTCGGGACGCAGGTTGTTGACCAGCAGTTTCAGGGACGAGACGACCAGCGGCAGGCGGTTGCTTCCGAACATCGAGCCCGACACGTCGATAAGGAAGACGAAGTTGGTCTTGGGCAGGTTGTCCGAGGGGATTTCGCGCGCCTTGACGCCGATGCGGACAAGTTTGTGTTTGGCGTTCCACGGGCAGGGGCCTATTTCGTAATTCACCTTGAGCGGATCTTTCCCGGTCGGCTTGGCATAATCATAGCTGAAATAGTTGATGAACTCCTCGACGCGCACGGCATCCGGTTCGGGAATGTGGCCCTGGTTGATCATCCGGCGGGTATTGCTGTAGGAAGCTCCGTCGACCTCCAGCGCAAAAGTCGAAAGGGGGTCTTTGGCGACGCTCGTAAAGCGGTTTTCTTTGATGCGTCCATACTCCTCCCCGCCCGGATAGTAGCTCTCTTCACAGATGGTTGCCATGACGACAGGGGGTGTAAAACGCCTAACCTCCGTCACGGACTTCGTTTCGGATCTTTGGGCACGCTGTTTCGAGGTATTCACGCCTGCAACACTGCCCTGAAGCGCACCGGTAAGATTTGCCTGCTTTTGCGTGCCGTAACCGACGACCACACACTCGGATATCTTCACATCACAATCCTCCATTGCGCATATCTCCGCCGTCATCTTTACATTAAGTGTCGCGCCGCCGACCTTGCGGGTCTCTGTCGTGTAGCCTATAAGCGAGAACCGGAGTTGGTCGCCCTCGGATGCCTTGATCGAATACTTACCGTTGCTGTCGGTCACGGTGCCCAGATTGGTGTTCACGATCTGCACCGCAACACCCGGTAAAGGCCGGTTCATCTCGGCGGTAACCACCCCCGAAACAGTGATCTGGGTTTTCTGCGCCGAAACGCCGATAACGGCGGCGATCATCACGGCGGCGAATAAAGTTTTCAGAGTTTTCATAATCATAAGTATTTTATAAGGTTTGAAATTGTCGCTCTTTGCCTTATTGATGCACTATCCGCGAAGATTCCATAAACCGTATGCAAAAATTTTTAACTTTGTGGCTGTATGCACAATTTCGACCCGACGGAAAACTACACCCGAGAAGACGCCGACCTGCTGGAGCAATATCTCCGGACGGGCGATGCGTCGGCGTTCGGCGCGCTCTACACGCGCTATATGCCGTTGGTGTACGGACTGTGCCTGAAGTATCTGGGCCGCGCCGAAGAGGCCGAGGATGCGGTGATGCAGATATTCGAAGAGCTGCTGCCGAAAGTCGGGCGGTATGAGATAAAGGAGTTCCGCACGTGGCTCTGGTCGGTGGCGCGCAACCACTGCCTGCAGAAGCTGAGGCGCGAAAAACGGACGGTGCAGGTCGAATTCGGCGACCGGTTTATGGAAACGGCGCCCATCGTGCATCTATTAAGCGAGGGGACGGACGAGGAGACGCTCAGGGCGCTCGAGAGGTGCATCGAAAAACTGCCCGATGCCCAGCGCGAAAGCATCCGCCTGTTCTTTTTCGAGCAGAAGTCCTATGCCGACATCGCCGACGCGACCCCGTATGATATTAAAGGAGTGAAGAGCTATATACAGAACGGCAAGCGCAACCTGAAAAGCTGCATCGAACGGCAGGGCGTGACACTATGAAGTTTTTGGATTACATAAAGGGAAGCCGAAAAGGCAAGGAAGCGCAGCGTATCGAACTCGAAGCGATGCGCGACCCTTTGCTGGGCGACGCCGTCGAGGGTTACGACCGGGTGCCTGGCGATCATGATGCCGCACTCGAACGGCTCCGCGCCCGTATCGCCGAACGTTCGGCGGCTGAGTCCCGGCCTGCCGCGCAGATCCCGTCCGGGAACCGCAGGCGCGCGCTCCGCAACTGGTCGATAGCCGCGGCGGTGGTGCTTATCTGCCTTACGACCGGCGCGCTGATGATCCTGCTGAAAGACCCGGCACTGCAGCAACCCACCCTCGCACTCGACACCCCGGCGGCCGGCGACACCCTCTCCAATGCCGAATCCACACTGGCTGCAGCGACCGGAATGCCGAAAGACGAAACGAAAAAAAAGGTGGAAGAACCCGCAAGGCAGATGATACAGGAGGTCAAAAAGTTCACTCCCCCGGTAATAAGTCCTGAGGAAGTGCTGGAGGATGCAGACATAGTGATCTCCGATGCGGCATTCTCCGACTCCGCAGTTATGGCAGACGAGTATGTGCAGCCGGTGGCCGAACTGAAAGTATCCGAGACTCCCGTCCAGCCCGCAAAACCGGCCGAAGAAGTGGAGGCAAAAGTGTTGGACCACTCCATTTCCGGACAGCTTTCGGGCCGCCTGGCCGGAGTTGCCGTCAAGCAGGCGAAAAGCAAACCGGGACGATCCGCAGTCAGCGGACGTGTGGTCGAAGCCGGGACCGGAGAGCCGGTCTCCGGAGCGGTAATCCTCGTGGAAGGCTCGAAATCGGGAACGGTAACCGGCACGGACGGCTCTTTCCTGATATCCGGCGTTGAATCGAACGCCGAACTGTCGGCCTCTTTGATCGGCTACCAGACGGCGACAATTCCGGTAAATACTGATAACGTTATGCTGATCGCCATGAAGCCCGACAGTCATACCATGGATGATGTCGTGGTTGTGGGGTATGGTACGCAAAGGAAGGAGACGCTCGTGGGCAGCGCCAGCAAAATCGCGGCCGCCCCGGCTTCCGTTCCTGTCCTGGCTCCTGCCGACACTACGACCACGCCGCCGTTCAGGCGCTATCTGGCCGGAGAACTCGCAAAACTGGCGGACGGCAGCGGTCCGGAAGGGTCGGCGACGCTCGAATTCGAAGTCGACGAACTTGGACGGCCGATCCGCATAACGGCAACGGCCGGCTCCTCTCCCGAGGCGCGGCGCGAAGCCGTGCGCATCCTGCGGGGCGGTCCCGGCTGGGAGCCCTCGGAAGGAAAGAGGCGCATCACAATCGTTTTCCGAGCCGAATAGCAGGCATATCGCTATTTAGCATAACCTTAATTTACCATGAAGAAGCTTATCCTAATCATCGCCGCCGCACTGGTTTTCCTGCCTCATCAATTGTATGCATGGGGGCAAAGGGGGCACGACGCCGTAGCCTACATCGCCGAACTCAACCTGGAACCGTCGGCAAAAAAGAAGATCGAACAAATCCTCGGTAATCATTCCATTGTATACTATTCGGTGTGGATGGATATCCACAAGCAGGATCCGGGGTACGAGATATTGAAGGACTGCCACACCGCTTATGTAGACGATGAAACACAGCAGCACATGTTGAGCAAATATAAACCGACGGGCACCGATGCGGTGATGATGGTAGAGGATTGCTGGGAGCGGCTCAGGGATTACCGGAACCAGCCCGACTCCACGGTGGTGGTAAATCTTTACGCCCTCATACACATCCTGGGCGACATGCACTGTCCCGGGCACGTCTATTACGAAAGCATGAGGCCCGACCTGAACAAATACCCGGTAACTCTTATGGGCACAGAAATGTTATTGCACGGCGTATGGGACAGCGGGCTCGTCGACCGCGCACACCCCGGCTGGTTCTACACGGAATGGGCTCATCAGCTCAATAAGCTGAGTAAAAAAGAGATAAAAGAGGTCACAGCCGGCAGTCCCGCCGACTGGTTCCATCAGACCGCCGTCGACACCCGCATCATCTACGACAAAGGGGTTAAAGGTGCCGAACTCGGTCGCGATTACATAAACGACATGCAACCCATGGCCGAACGACAGATACAGATAGCCGGCTACCGTCTGGCGCATATACTCAACGATATCTTCGGATAGGCTGCGGCAGCTGTCGCCGATCCGGATTTCGGCTTCGAAGAGTTCGGTTGTTTCATAGCGGGTCCGTCAAAGACCGCCGACATCGAACAGGCGCTTGCCATAGGTGCCCACGGAACCTGCAAAGTTACAGCATTGTTGATCTGACAGGGGCGGATTTACCGGTTGTCCGGACTCTCCGCCGACACCTGCATATGTCGTCGCATATGCAGGTGTTTTTTGTTTTATGCCGCTCTCGAAAAGGTACTTTTCTCCCTAATACCGCACAATAGGACATTTTCACTTTTTTTCAGGTCACGACTCCGGCGCGGTTTTGCATTTCCTTTGCATCGTAAATCAACGGAATTCACCATGAAAAAAAGGATTTTAACGCTGTTGGGGATTTTTGCCGCGTGTTCCTGTTTGGGACAGGACGTTCTGACCCTCGAGGATTGCCGCGCGATGGCGGCCGCACACAACAAGGACATTCTGGTCGCCCGCGAGAACGTCGTGATCGCCACGCAGATGAAAAAAGCGGCTTTCACGCAGTTCCTGCCCAATTTTTCGGCGAACGGGGTGTACGCCTGGAACCAGAAGAACATCTCGCTGCTCTCCGGGGACGCCCACCTGCCCGTCGGTACCGTCATGCCGGACGGTTCGTTCGGTTTCACCGCCGACCAGGTCAACAACGGCTGGACCGTGATCGACGGCTCTCCCGTGCCGCTCGACAGCAACGGCATGCCGTTCAACCCGAAGGCCAACCCCGAAAAGATCGAGTGGAAAGGCTACGCGCTGCTCCCGAAAGAGGCGATGGAGTTCGACGTGCAGAACGTTTTCGCCGGGACTATCGGCTTCACCCAGCCTATCTATATGGGCGGCAAGATCCGCGAGCTCTATAAAATGTCGAAATACGGCGAGGAACTGGCCGAAATAAAGCTGGAAAACCAGGCGACCGACCTGATGGTCGAGGTCGACGAGGCCTATTGGCGCGTGGTATCGGTAGGCGCCAAGGTCGCGCTGGCCGAGGAGTACAAAAAACTCGTAGCGAAGGCCCACGGCGACCTCGAAATCATGTTCGAAGAGGGCGTCGCCACCAAAGCCGACCTGCTGAAAGTGAAAGTAAAACTCAACGAGGCCGAACTGAGCCTAACCCGCGCCGGGAACGGCCTCAGCCTTTCGCGGATGGCGCTCAACCAGTTGTGCGGTATGCCTCTCGACCGCGTGTACAACCTTGCGGACGGGAGCGCAGCCGCCTATATGGCCGAACCGGCGGGCGTGGATATCGACGAAGCGCTCGACAACCGGGCCGAAATAAAGATGCTGGACCAGATGTCGAACATCGCCAAAAGCAACGTGAAACTGGCGCAGTCGCGTTTCATGCCGAACGTGGTGGCGACGGGCGGCTACATGGTCTCGAACCCCAATGTTTTCAACGGTTTTTCGACCCGGTTCAGCGGCATGTTCACGGTCGGCGTAGCGGTCAACATCCCCATTTTCCACTTCGGCGAGCGGGCACACACGCTGAAAGCGGCCAAGGCCAGCCAGCGCATAGCGTCTTACCGGATGGACGAGGCGCGTGAAAAGATAGAGCTGCAGATCACCCAGTCGTCGTTCCGAATGGACGAGAGCCTGAAAAAATACCAGGCTACGCAGCGCAACATCGACAGCGCCGAGGAGAACCTGCGCGCGGCCGAGGAAGGGTTTGCCGAGGGAGTGATCTCGGCGACCGACCTTCTGGGCGCGCAGTCGGCGTGGCTCGCCTCAAAATCCGACAACATCGACGCGGAGATCGACGCCCGCCTCTGTTGGCTGTATCTCCAGAAAGCCGCCGGCAGTCTCAAAATGTAATATAAAACATGAAAAACATAAAACCATGAAACAGTCAACAGAAAAGAGTGTCAATTTCCGCATCGCGCTTATCGGCCTTGTGGTCGTGGTTGCGGCGCTTTTCCTGGTGGGCCTGTTCCTCAACCGCAAGGAACCGATGAGGATACAGGGCGAGGCCGAGGCGACCGAGGTACGCATCTCAGGCAAGGTTCCGGGCCGCATAGAAAAGATCCTGGTTGAAGAGGGGCAGTTCGTCCGCGCAGGCGACACGCTGGCCGTGATCGACAGCCCCGAACTTTATGCAAAGCTCAACCAGGCCAACGCCGCCCGCGACGCCGCGGCCGCGCAGAACAGCAAGGCGATAAAAGGAGCTCGGCAGGAGCAGATCGAGGGGGCCTACCAGATGTGGCAGAAGGCCACCGTAGGCGTCGAGATCGCCGAAAAATCCTACAAACGGGTGCAGGCGCTCTATGAAAAAGGGGTCGTCACGGCCCAGAAGCACGACGAAGCTCAGGCCCAATACAACGCCGCCATAGCCACCGAGAGGGCCGCAAAATCACAGTACGATATGGCCGTGGCGGGGGCCGAAAACGAGGATAAGCTGGCCGCCCGCGCACTGGTCGACCGTGCAGGCGGCGCAGTCGAGGAGGTCGAATCGTACATGCGCGAAACGGTGCTCACATCGCCCATCGACGGGATGGTCTCGGCGGTCTACCCACGGCGCGGCGAACTCGTCGGCACAGGCTCGCCGGTGATGTCGGTGGTCGATCTGGCCGACGCATGGTTCGTCTTCAACATCCGCGAGGATATGCTTTCGGGCATCTCGAACGGCACGCGGTTCTCCGTCCGGATACCCGCGCTCGGCGACACGCATGCGGAAGTTAAAGTGACATATATAAAGGCCCTCGCATCCTACGCGACGTGGAAAGCCACCGGCTCGAACGGAGGTTATGACGCAAAAACGTTCGAAGTAAAGGCGAAACCCGTGAACAGGATCGACGGCCTGCTCCCCGGAATGAGCGCCGTGATGGTGGAAAATAATTACGAATTACGAATTACGAATTACGAATCGCCGCAATGACGAGGATCGGATCGCCGACACCTGCATTATGAAAAAAAATAAAAATAAACCGCTGTCGGCGTTCCGACTATTAGTGGCTCTTGACCGTGAGTGGCACCGCATCCGGCGGAGGCCGTTCTACGCGGTGATGCCGGTCGTCGCGATGGCTTTCTGCACTGTGTTCTTCCTGACGCTGATGAAGGAGGGGCTGCCCGAGAACCTTCCGGTGGCGGTGGTGGACATGGACGGCTCGAGCCTGTCGCGCACCTACATCCGCAACATGGACGCGATGCAGCTTACCGATGTCACGGCCCGGTGCGCGACCTACGGCGAGGCTTTGGACCTGATGCAGAGGGGCGAGGTGTATGCGTTCGTAGTGATCCCCGACGGCTTCCAGGCCGGTGCGATGGGAGGCCGCGCACCCGAGATCACCTACTACATCAACGACTCTTTCCTGATCGCCGGATCGCTGCTTTTGAAGGACATAACCTACATCAGCGTCCTGACTTCGGGCGCGATGCAGCAGCAGGTGATGCTCGGGAAGGGGATGGACGAGGCGCAGATCATGGGCGTCATCCAGCCGGTGGCGATCGACAATCACATGATAGCCAACCCGTGGGCCAACTACGGGGTCTATCTGGTGAACCTGCTCCTGCCGGGGGTACTGCAGCTTCTGGCGCTGATGCTCGCCATCTACGTCGTGGGTATCGAATTCAAGGAGCGCACGGCGAAGGAGTGGCTCGCTTCGGCCGGCCGGTCGCTGCCTGCCGCGCTGATCGGCAAACTGCTCCCCTACACCATCCTCTTTTCGGCGCTGGGCGTCTGCTGCAACGCGGTACTCTACCTGTGGATGGGCTTCCCGATGAACGGTTCGTTCGCCGCGATGTGCCTTGCGACTATACTTTATATCATCGCGACGCAGTGCGTTGGGGTCTTCATTTTCGGACTTCTGCCCGATCTCCGCTACGGCATCAGCCTGGGTGCGTTCTACGGCCTGCTGGGATTCACCTATGCCGGATTTACATTCCCCATCGACGGCATGCCGCGCGGAGCGCGCATCTTCAGCGAACTGTTCCCGATGCGGCATTATTTCCGGATTTACGTCGCCGAGGCCCTGAACGGCGCGGGCGCACGGACGGTACTGTGGTTCGCGGTGCTGGGAATATTCGTCCTGCTGCCCGCCACAGTCGGCAAACGGCTCAAAAAAGCAATATATTTAAACTAAGCCATGAAGAATATAGTCAAATGGATCAATAATATGCTGACGGTCTCGATCGCCGAGTTCCGCGGGGTGCTGCGCGACCCGGGCGTGATGATCGTGATCGTGGGGGCGATGATAGTCTACCCCGTCATGTACTGCTCGATATACAAAAAGGAGACGCTCTACAACATTCCGGTGGCGATCGTCGACGACAGCCGCACGCCCGACTCGCGCCGCCTGGTCCGCAGCCTCGACGCCTCTCCCGATATCGAAATCGCCGTCACGGCAACGGATATGGAGGATGCCCGCCATCTTTTCGAGTCCGGCGGCGTCCACGGCATCATCTACATCCCGGCAGATTTCAGCGACCGCCTGGCCCGCCGCGAACAGGCTTTCATCTCGGCCTACTGCGACATGAGTAGTTTCCTCTATTACCGCGCGATGGTGATGGCGGGCAACTACGCCACCCTCGACATGGGGCACCAAATACAGATCGAGCGTATGGCGCAGGCGGGAGTCACGGGCGAAAGCGCCGCTCTGAGCGCCGCCCCGATACGTTCCGAGGAGACGATACTTTTCAACTCCGAAGCGGGATTCTTCAGTTTCCTGATGCCGCCGGTGCTGATCCTGATAATCCACCAGACGCTTATATTCGGCATCTGTATGATGGCGGGACAGGCGCGCGAGGACGGCCGTTTCCGCAAACTGCTGCCCGTGAACTCCTCGGCCTGGCGCGTGGTGCAGGTGGTGACGGGAAAGGCGCTCTGCTACCTCGCTTTCTACTCTGTGCTGACAGCCTATATGCTCGGAGTGATCCCGCGGCTGTTCGGACTGCCGCACCTGGGCGACCCCTGGACCCTCGTGCGTTTCATGACGCCGTTCCTGATCGCTACGACATTCTTCGGCCTGACGCTCTCGGTTTTCATGCAGAGCCGCGAAACGGGCCTTGTGTCGCTTCTCTTCTTCTCACTGATACTGCTGTTCCTGAGCGGATTTTCGTGGCCGGTATCCAATTTCGGGGGATTCTGGCGGACGTTCGCCGAACTCTTCCCCTCGACCGGCGGGATACGCGGATTCATACGCATAAACAGCATGGGGGCCTCGCTGCAGCAGGTCTCGGCCGAATATTCGATGCTGTGGATCCAGGCGGCGGTCTACTTCACTACGGCTTGTTTCGCAATGAAACCGCGGCGAACGCGGCCTATCGGCTTTTCCGGAACTCCAGCGGGGTCATGCCCGAGTGTTTCTTAAAATAGCGCCCGAAAAACGACGGGTTTGGGAAATTTAGTTCTTCGGATATCTGGAGGATGCTCTGGTCTTTTGTCCTTATCAGGTTCTTTGCACCGATGATGACGATCTTGTTTATCCACTCGAAAGGGGTTTCGCCTGTGGTTCGGCGCACCACTTCGGTGAGGTATTTCGGCGACACGCAGAGCTGGGCGGCGTAGTCGTCCACCGAGCGCGACTCTTTGTAACGTGCGATGACCATTTTCAGGAACTGCTGCGTGATCTCCTCGGCGCGCGGCAGACGGACCGACCCGGCCTGTGCCGTATCGTCGGCTATGATGGTTTCGAACTTGTAGACGATGGTCTCGACCATCCCCCCGAGAGCCGGATTGTTCGATCCGCCGCGGTCGGTGCGCAGGAGTTTGCCGACCAGGAGGAACATGTCAGTCAGCAGATCCTTGTCCTCGTCCGAAACACCGACGCAAGGGTTTTGTTCGAGCCTGGTGACCGGCCCTACGTCGAGTTTGATCCCGGCGAAGTAGTCGAGCGACAGAATGACCAGCTTGATGGCAAGGTCGGCCGAGCGCTCCACAGGCTCGACGATGTGGTTGGGCATTATGACTATGGCGGTCGAAGAGTCGATCCCGTAGAGCCGCGAATTGACTTTCAGGGTTACGTTACCGGCGGTGCAGACGCAGAAAGCGACGCCATCGAGTATCCCCGGGCTTCCGAAGGTGAAAGCGTCGGGGAAATCGCAGCCGTCCATGAAAATGATGCCGGATCCGGGAACAGATCCGCCGCCGTTGTGTCCGCCGAAATCGCTGACCGACAATCTTGTCGCCTTGCCTTTAGGGTCCGCCATCCTGAAACTAAAATTGGTTAACAGCAAATATAGTGAAAAATACGTCATCCCGAGCGAATGCGGTTCGACGACATAACTGCAGCAGTAAGGGTCTACCGCACGACGAGGGAACTACCTTATAACTCACATACCCGAAGCGGGTTTTTATTATAAGAAAGATCCCTCGTCGCCTAAAGTTAACAGACAACTCCACAGAGACTCTATGGTTTAGGCTCACTCGGGATGACAGAAATGCTATTTACAAAACAAAATAAGGTCTAACTTTTAAAAACAAAAACATCATGTTCCTGTTCGAATCACTTCATTGGTACAGCATCCTGATGTGGATAGCTGTCGTGGGCGGCCTGATGCTGCTCAACCACCTGACGCGGTGGAACAAATGGATCGCGGTCTTCTTTTTTATCGCCGTCCCCATTGCGCTGACCATCTTCGTGTGGCCCCGTACGGCGGGCGCAGGCTCAAGCACCGGTACCTGGTTCCATTGGGTCAAGGTCTATTCGGCACTCGCAGGGTGTCTGGGCTTCCTGTGGATCCGCAACAACAAAAAGGCGGCGGCCAACCGGTACTGGCTGATGTTCCCGCCGGCGATCCTTGCGATCAACATCATGGAGGCGGTGATCCGCGACTTCCAGTGCTACGCGATGTACAGCGGCGAGGCTTTCGGTTCGGTCGTCGACAACATGACCATGATGGGCGGCCCGTGGAACCTCGCAAACGGCATCGCGGGCATCATCAACATCATTACGATCACGGGGTGGATGGGCATCTATATCTCGAAGGACAAGTACCGCGATATGGTTTGGGCCGACCAGCTCTGGTGGTGGATCATCGCCTACGACATCTGGAACTTCGCCTACGTCTACAACTGCGTCACCGACCACTCGTTCTACGCCGGGGCCGCCCTGCTGGTTTCGTGTACGATCCCCGCGTTCCTGCTCGGCAAGGGGGCATGGCTCCAGCACCGTGCGCAGACCCTGGCGCTGTGGATGATGTTCACGATGTGCCTTCCGGCCTTCACAGATTCTTCGATGTTCGCCGCCCACGGTTCGCACAACCCGGCGGCCTTTATGGCGGTGAGCATACTTTCGCTGGCGATAAACCTTGCGGTTCTGGCTTACTGGCTCTACAAAATCGTTAAGCGCCGCCGCAATCCCCTGCGCAGCGAGATATTCGACGACACCCGCGCCTACAAAAACGTCGTCGCTCTGCGCGACAGATGATCAACCATTTTTAACACGATCGCCAGATCGTGCGGATCCCCCATTTAGCAAAAAGCGTTAAACGTAGGGGCAGGCTAAAATGGCTTTCAATCATGTGCGTAGCTCAAGATTGTACCATTTTAGACAAAACGAAGTAGCTTTTTGGTGCATGGGGTGAGTTTTTTGCTTCTTTTTTGCTCACCAAAAAAGAAGTTAAAAAGAAATCATTCCGGTCTCGGGATGACAAACAAAAACAGCCGGTCTTTTTCGACCGGCTGTTCTCACATATAGCGTTCCGACTAGTCGTTGAGCGAGAAGCGCTTGTAGGCGATGACCGTAGCGTCTTTGTCAGCGTTCTTGATGAACTGTCCGACGGTGATCTTCGGGTCTTTCACGAGCGCCTGGTTCAGCAGGGTGTTATCCTTGATGAACTTGGCGAGCTTGCCTTCGGCGATCTTGTCGAGCATGGCTTCGGGCTTGCCTTCCTGGCGGGCCTGTTCGCGACCGATCTCGCGTTCTTTTTCGAGAACCGCTGCAGGAACGTCGTTTTCGCTGATCGAAACGGGAGCCATAGCGGTAGCCTGCATGCAGACGTCGTGAGCGACTTCGACGGGAACGGCCTTATTGAAGCCGACCATAGAGCCGAGTTTGCGGTTGGTGTGCACGTAAGCGTCCACGAAGGGAGCTTCGACGCGGGCGTAGAACGGCAGTTCCACTTTTTCGCCAGTCTGTCCGCTCTTGTCTGTCACCATATCGGCGACGGTAGCGGCGCCTGCTTTGACAGCCATCAGCGCGTCGAGGTCGGCGACGTCGTTTGCCACGGCGATCTCGAGGATCTCGTTGGCCGAAGCGCCGAATTCGGCGGTCTTGGCGACGAAGTCGGTTTCGCAGGCCAGGCAGAGCATATAGCCTTTGGTGCCCACGATCTTTGTAACGACCACGCCTTCTGTGGCGGTGCGGTCGGCGCGTTTGTCGGCAACGAGCTTGCCTTTTTCGCGTATGATGTCCTTAGCCTTGTCGTAGTCCCCGGCGGCTTCGATGAGTGCGGCTTTGCAGTCCATCATCCCGGCACCGGTCATTTTACGCAGTTTGGCAACATCTGCAGCTTTGATTTCCATAGTATGTTTCTCCTTTTTTTTATTTGTTGATATAGTTTTAAAATCTGGATTGCTTCAGGCTAAGGCCTTCGCAATGACGATATTTTCGCCCGTCATTGCGAGGAGATGCATCGCATTGACGCGGCAATCCAGACCCTCGGCCCTTATTCGGCCTTTTCTTCTTCGGCAACGGGAGCGGCAGCCTCTTCTGCAGGGGCAGCCTCTTCAGCGGCGACTTCAGCTACGGCTTCGGCGACTTCGGTCTTGGCTTCTGCCGCTGCTTTTTTAGCCTTTGCGGGGCTTACCACTTCCGGTTCCTTGACGATCTCTTCCTCAGGTTCGGTCATGGTGATCTCGACTTCTTCCTTGGCTACCTTCTTGATGCGCGAGCGTCCCGCTCCTTTCCCGGATAAGGTTTCGTCAATTAAATCGCCGTCGGCGTTCCGACCTTCGACGGCTTCCTTTTCCTTTTCGAGCTTGCGTTCCTGCAGGCCTTCAGCCATAGCGCTGCACACTGCGTCGAGGACAGCCTCGATCGACTTGGTGGCGTCGTCGTTGGCGGGGATCACATAGTCGATATTGGTGGGGTCGCAGCATGTGTCGACCATAGCGAATACGGGGATGCTCAGGCGGTTGGCCTCGCGGACCGCGTTCGACTCCTTCTGTACGTCGACGACGAACAGGGCGGCGGGCAGGCGGGTCAGGTCGGAGATCGAACCGAGGTTCTTTTCGAGTTTGGCCCTCTGGCGCGAGATCTGCAGTTTTTCACGTTTCGAGAAGTTGTCGAAAGTGCCGTCCTGGTTCATTTTATCGATGGTCGACATCTTCTTCACAGCCTTGCGGATGGTGGGGAAGTTGGTGAGCATGCCGCCCGGCCAGCGTTCCGTCACATAGGGCATATTGACCGCTCCGGCCTTTTCGGCGACTACGTCCTTAGCCTGTTTTTTGGTCGCGACGAAGAGGACCTTGCGTCCGCTCTTTGCGATCTGCTTCATGGCGGCGGCGGCATCGTCGATCTTGAGCACGGTCTTGTGCAGGTCGATGATGTGGATTCCGTTCTTCTCCATGAAGATGTAGGGAGCCATTTTGGGGTTCCATTTGCGTTTCAGGTGACCGAAGTGTACTCCGGCTTCGAGCAGC
>JAVBRO010000031.1:0-42548 GCA_031547885.1 Rikenellaceae bacterium | reverse complement strand
CGTCGCCTTCGGCTCCGTCGGGATGACATATTATTACAAATCAGTCTAAAAATGTCATTCCGAACGTATGTGAGGAATCTACAAAATATTATAAGCCATTTGTAACTAATAAATTAAATAAAACCCTCTAAATGCACAACGAGCTAATCATTAATCATAACTTATAGTTATTATAATAGTCCACGTTTTCGGGTATGATGATGTCTATCGGCATGAAATTGACCTTCTGCGGCCTTTTCCCGTGCAGCAGGAAATCGCCCAGCGCCTTCACCGCGTCGTAGCCCTGCAGTTCGGGCCTCTGCGATATCAGGAATCCGACCGAGCCTCGTTTCATCGCCTCGACGTTGGGCGCGATGGCCTCGAAACCGGCCGCCACAACCCCCTCGCGAAGTTCCGGCGCGACCTGTTCGAGCATTCCGGCCAGTTCGTAGATGCGCGAATTGAGCACCACGGCCCCCGCGCGGCCTTCGACCTCGGAAAGGTATTGTGAGAGCGTTTCCAGGCTTCCGGGATCGTCCGGGTCGAGTTCGAGTTCGCACGTCAGCCCCCTGTGGCCGTGTTCTGCGAGGTAGTCGCTTATCCCCGCGAGCCTCTCCTTCATCTGCAGCGAGATATCTTCCCTGCCGAACCTGATGTGCGCCACGAGTATTTCTGCTTCAGGACCGACCTCGCGCAGGAGCATTTTTCCGGCGACGCGGCCGCTCTGGTATGCGTCGACGCCGAAATATGCGAGGTCGTTCTGCCCTTCGATGGGCGAGTCGATATATACGTAAGGTATCCCTGCCTTGTCCAACTGTTCCGACAGCATTTCGGTGGCGTGGCGGAAGAGGGTGGCGATCACGAAGCCCCTGTACTGTTTTTCGCCGGGTATCCGCACGGGGAACGATCCGCTATCATACTGGTCGAATTCCAGCAGGTCGACCGCCACGTTGTACTGGCTGAGTTCCGAGAGGGCCCTGGCCATCCCTTCGCCGACTTTGCTCCAGTATCCCGGCCCGTCGAACGAAGGGGCGATGACCGCTATCGGAAACTCTTTCCGGTTGGAAGCGAGGGCCCTTGCGGCGAGGTTTGGGCGGTATCCGATCTCGCGCAGGACTTTTTCGACTTTCGCGGTGTTTTCCGCCGAGACGCGGCCGCGGTTATGTATGACGCGGTCGACGGTTCCGGTCGACACTCCGGCCATCGCCGCGATGTCGACTATGCGTATCTCTTCTTTTCCTCCCATTAATGTGGAAATTCGAATAATAATTTATAAAATCCCGCCCAGACCCTCAGTGTGTGCGCACACACCACATGATGCAAATGTACGAATTACTTCCGTAACTCCAAATTTGCCATGTCGTTTTTGCAGATTTTTCCCGTCGGACAGCGCGGGAATGCCCAGACTCTCAGAACGCTTCGGTGAGGCGGAAGTAGACTCCCCAGTCGTGTCGTCCTCCCGCGGCGTCGACGCCGGCGTTGATGTCGTATTTGCGCAGTATTTTGAAGCGGATACCACCGCCGCCGCCGGGCAGCAGTTTACTCACCGGATCGACCGTCATCGCCAGTCCGAAGAAGCCCACGCATCCCCAGCGCCTGTAGAAATTCCAGCGCAGTTCGCTCTGTATGGTGTAGACCTGGTTGCCGCGGTATTCGCCCTTTGTGTAGCCGCGCAGGTCGGTATTGCCCACGTAGCTCTGCGAGGAGAACGGCACATGCCCCAGCCCGGCGTTTGCCGTCACGCGCGAGGCCAGCACCATTTTGCTGTTAAACCTGTGATAATAGTTGGTGAGGAACATCAGTTTGTTGAAGGTGCTGTCGTTGCCCATCCACGAGGGGTTAGCGCTGAAGCGCAGGTTCGCGGTGACGCCTTTCGACGGGTTGTACGGATTGTCTTTGGAATCCCACACGACGGCCGCCCCGAGCGAGTTCGAGCGGCTTGTCTGGTAATAAGGGTCCTGCCCTTCGGGTTCGAATTTTACCTCCATCCGCATAAGATGTGCCGTCGGGCCTATATAGAGTTTTCCGGCGACCCTGACGAGCGTGGCCAGCAGCACGATCGGCCCCTTGCTGTCATACGGGATTTCGGCCGTCGATCCGTCGCCGGTGTCGACCCATGTCTGGAAATGCGAATTCCGGTATCCGCCCAAAACGGAGAGGCGCAGCCGGTCGTTGAAAAGGTAGAGCTGTGCGAAGCCGAAAGCGTACCAGCTTTTGTCGGTGGCGATCTGCGCGGCCACGCCGACGCGCGAAGGTGGAGTTCCGGGTTTGTTACCGATAGGGAAGAACATCATCCCCATACCGCCGAATCCCGCCCCGCTCGACTGGTCGAACGAGAGCGAGGGCATTCCTGTGACGCCGATGCGGGATTTCTTTGCCGCCGCTGTGGTGTCCTTATGGGGCGCTGTTTCCTGCACCTCTTCAGGGGCGTTTCCCTGTCCTGACACCACGGCGCAAAGGCCCGACAGCAATACCGCTGCGGCAAGCAGTAGATATTTTTTCGTGTCCGGCATCTGTGGTATTTTTCACCTCATTTTGCAACTATCAGACCATTCCGCACCTCAGATAGATTGTCTCTGAAGTATCCGGCGAAAAAAAAGCCCCGAAAATCTTTCAAGGACTCTCGGGGGCATATCATGTAGTGGAAGATGTGTCAGAACTGTGTGTTGAAACCGGCGAATATCTGCAGTTTCGGCTGTCCGGCCCCGTACGAGAACACCGAGTACTGCGGTTCGAGGAATATATTGAACACCACCTTGCCGACTTTCAGTACTTTGCCTATACCCAGTCCGACCGGAACGTTGTAGGTGCCCCCTTCGAGGTCGAATATCCAGGTACCGGTGCTGCGCAGGTAAGTGCCGCCGCCGATCTGCCACATGCCGAACAGTTGCGGCGTCAGCATATTCACTTTGGGCTTGTCGCTGTTTCCGGCGTAGGACATCTGCCATGACAGGAGCGTTCCGACCTGTACCGAAGGATTGCTGTGCCAGAAAACGATCGCCGATACTCCCGCCTGCCATTTTCCCGAGCTGAGGCCGTTGGTGCCCGTGGGAAATACCAGCTGCGGGCCGATGCCGATGTCCAGACCCTGGGTCTTGAGCTTGAATTTATATATCAGGAATGCGTTCAGGTCGTAAAGTCCCGATTTGGTGCTAGCGTCCGCCGATGCCACCGTCATTATGGGAAGCGAGGCGCGGAGGATGAATTGCCCGAAAGGCTGCGCATAACGGAACCAGAGGGTGTTCGTAGTCGCATCGGGTGCCTGGTAGAGCGTCGGCGAGTAATAGTTGTGGAGATTGACGGTCTTGATCGAGGCCAGCGGGTTGTTGGCCTGCTTGAGGGCTTCGGCGTCGAGCTGCGCAGCCTTTGCCGGCGCGCCCTGGGAGCCTGCGGCCTGCCCGTAGGCTGCGGTGCTGACGGCCGTAAACAGGGCGGCCGCACCTATCGTCCTAATTGTGAGGGTTAAAAATCTTTTCATATTTCCGGTTTTAAATGGTTTGTTATTTATCGGAAATACCGTAATGCAACTTTCAGACCATTGCCGTTTTGCAGCTTTGTCCGTTCCCTCTCCGGAATTTTTCAGGGAGTATTTCGATGGTCGCGGGAAAGCGATTGCTTCGGACGGCTGTTTCCGCATCCATTGCTTTGCAATGACTGCCGGGCCTCTCTCAGTGATCACATTTGTTTGTGATTATCTCCCTTCGTTTTAACGGCGCCAGCCTTCGGCCGACCCGCCTGCTCCGGTCGATGATCACGAAAAAGAGCGTCTGAAGACGCTCTTTTTCGTGATTCCGGGGCGGTTCGAACGCCCGACCCGCAGCTTAGAAGGCTGCTGCTCTATCCAACTGAGCTACGGAACCAGTATGTGTGCAAAAACCTGCCCAAATTTTCATTAGACGGCCACCCAACCCCACGTTAAACGGCCGCCCGAGGCTGTTTTGGCCTGTTTTGCAGGGCAAAAATAGCTGTTTTTTGCGACTTCTGCAATTATTATCTTCCCTTATGCTTTTTACAATGCGTAAAGTGCTGTAAATAACCCCTTTTTGGGGGTAGTTCCATTCCCGGATTGTTCCTAATTTTGCGACAAACACATTAGAGCGCGGGAAGTATAAATTGCCATCTTATAATATTCCGCAGTGATTTAATCCAAACCCAAACCAATTAAATCTTACAATTATGAAGAAACTAATTTTTGCCCTGGTTGTGGCGGCATTCGCAATGACGTCCTGTTCGACCGTCAAGAAGTCGGCGTCGGAACGAAGCGTAGGCCCGTCTATTATCGCTGCCGTGATCAGCGATCTCGACATTTCGAACACAAAGATCACCTACACTATGAAACCCTCGGCCAAAGTCCGCAAGGGGGGAGTCCAGAATTGCATAAACACTGCGATCAGGGAAGCGCTGGCAGCAAACGGGGACGGTGACGTTCTGATCGAAACACAGCAGACGGTCATTCAGAAAACCGGTTTACTCGGAACGAAAGTCAGGTCGGTAACGGTGACCGGATATCCGGCGAAATACCACAATTTCAGGACCGTGGACGAAGCGACCATAAAAGCGGGAATCGCGAACGGCGGCCGCTACTAGGCTTCGGTTCAATAAAGTATAAGATCGCTGGTGTTTTTGAAATCAGGGCAGGTTTATGCAAGCCTGCCCTTGGTTTGTCCGGCTCACGGCACCGGATCGTATCCAGACCCTCCCCATGGGTGGCACCGCGCGATGCGTTTGACGGTCAGCCAGCCGCCTTTGAAGAGGCCGTGTTTGCGCAGCGCCTCCAGGCCGTAGACCGAGCAGCTCGGCGTGAACCGGCACGCGGGCGGGAAGAACGGCGAGATGCAGTACTGGTAGATCTTTATCAGTGCCACGAACGGGCTGATAGCGACCCACTTAACTCCGCGCCAAAATCTGCTCCAGAATCCTTTCGACTGCATGGTCTATGGTTTTGAAATCGGGTATTTCGTCTGCCGAACAGATGAACGCGATATCGATGCGTCGTCCGTGCGCGGCGGTTTTTTCGACCAGCGCCTCTTTTCTGCGGCGGTAGCTCTCCTTGATACGGCGTTTGATGAGATTGCGTTTCCAGGCCCGTTTGAAGGCCTTTTTCGGGACAGAGAACATCACCGAGACCGTGGCTTCGTCCCCTTCGTCCCCTTCGGCGGCCTCCGCGGCGAGCCAGCAGTATTTCAGCGGATGCACATAACCCCTGCGGCCCCCGTTGAACAGGGCCTCTATGCGGCGTTCCGAACTCAACCGCTCTGATTTTGGTAAGGTTGCGGATCCCGACATGGTTTGTTAGTGTAATATGCTGCCCATTACTTCCGCTGCGGCCGTTGCGGCCGTTCGGATTTCGGTAATGTTGCGGAACCGGACATTTATGAATATAGTAGGCGCGCACCATCGGTGCGAACGTTTCTTTTTACCGTGATGCCTGAAATAAATTGCCGCCTCCGCTGTGGCCGTTGCCACCGTTCCGGCCTATCTTTTGGTAGCGGAACCTCCCGGTTTGGCGGCGGGTTTTTTCTTGGCGCGCGCGCGGCGCATCTCCTTGGACTGGTGTGCTTTGACGAATTCTTCGGCCTGGCGGTTCGGGGCGTCGAGCGAGACGGGTGCGATCTCTTTTCCGGAATTGAACCCGTCGATGAAGATATCGAGCGCTTTCACCATCGACGGCGCTTCCGGGGTGGGGGCCATCGCGCGGACCCTCAGCCCTTTTTCGATAGCTTTGCGGGTGGTGCCTTCGCCGAAAGTGGCGATCATGGGCATCTCCTTCCCCTCGAACTCCTCGACGAGCGTTTTGACCTCCGACGGACTGTAGAGCACGACCACCTGGTATTTCGCCAGGTCGATTTCCGACAGGTCCGAACTGACGGTGTGGGCCAGTATCACGCGGTCGAACTTCACTTTCAGCTTTTCGAGCGTCTGCGGTATCTCGGGCTTGTGGGGCTCCGACAGCGTCAGCAGGAATTTTTCGTCCTTATGCTTGAGTATCAGCTCCATCAGGCCGGTAAAAGTGCCGTCTGCGAACGATATTGTGCGTTTGCGGTAGACGATATACTTCTGCAGGTAGAGGGCGACGGCCTCGGTGTAGCAGAGGTATTTCATGGTTTCGGGGATCACCGTGCGCGTCTCTTCGCAGATGCGGAAGAAGTTGTCGACGGTAGTCCGGCTCGTGAAAATAATGGCCGTATGTTCCAGTATTTCCACTCTTTGCGACCGGAATTCCTTGGTGCTCACGCCTTCCACGCGGATGAAAGGCTGGTAATCTATCGCGAGGTTGTATTTTTGCGTCAGCTCAAAAAACGGCGATTTTTCTGCAACTGCCGGCGCGGGTTGCGACACCAGCAGGTTTTTGATCTTCAACATTCAGTCTCTCTCTCGGTTAATATTATTCACCCCCCGGGGTTAAACATTTTTCACCGCCATGAGCACTGCAAGGCTCAGGGGGAATATTTCGACGGCGCAAAGGTACAAAATCCAAACCAAAAGTGAAACTTTTTGTCTCACAAACAGGATGCAGGTTTTGACCGTGAAGGCCGTTGCGATCGCAACTACCTCTGCTATAATTAGATACTCTAAAATCGTGTCCCACACGGGATTGAGTCCTGTGAACAAAATTATGGCCGGTACGGCCACGACCGCGGCTGCCGCAAGGTGCATTTTTTTTGTCTGGACGAGTTCGGCGGTAAGTTCTTCTGAAAAAGTCAGTCCGCCGGCCAGTTTCAGTATGCCGAATTGCAGCGCTATAATAGCCGCCGCGAGAGCCGCGACCATGATCGCCGCGGGCGGGACGAACCACCCGGGGAGAAATGCCAGGACCTGTGGATCGACCGTCTCCGAAACTATTTTCACGACCATGATCCCCGTAGCGGCGACCATGACCGCCACGGCGTAGTTGACGAATCTGTTGAAAAGGTGTCCGTGTTCGGCTGTGAATTTGTCTTCCGCCTTGAAGATGACGAGACTTTTGAGGCACATGGCCGCCTGACCGCGGTAATAATAGATCATCCAGCACCACAGGCCCAGCACCACCAGCGACAATATCTGGAACCATCCGTTGCCCGTCAGCAGGCCGAGAGCGTCGGCGGTTCCGGCGGTTTCCTGCACTAACTTCACCGACTGCGCTCCGTAGACTGCCGCTGCATCCCACACCTCGGCCGGGGGCAGGGTCTCCACTACCGACGGAATGGAATCGCCGAGCGCCGCCAGGGTGTCCGCCGCGGGCAGATATTCCGCAAAGGGAACAGTATCTTGCAGTGGAACAGGCATCGGGCAGGTTATTAGCTATTTAGAAGTTTGAGTATTACGCGCATCGTGGTGCCGTTTCCAACTTCCGACTCGGCGACGAAGATTCGTCCTTTGTGGTACTCCTCGATGACGCGGTGGCTGAGCGAGAGTCCGAGCCCCCATCCGCGCGTTTTGGTGGTGAAGCCGGGTTCGAAGATCTTTTTCCAGTTCGAACGGGGGATGCCTTTGCCGGAGTCGGCGACGTCGATGAAGATGTTGCGTTCGTCGTGCGAGATGCGTACGTCGATGGTCCCGCGTCCCTGCAGGGCGTCGAGCGCGTTCTTGAGCAGGTTCTCGATGACCCATTCGAACAGTGCCGGGTTGATGCGCGCCCTCACCGGGGCCATCGCCAGTCCGTTGTAGTTGAGTTCGACGTTCTTTGGGATGCGCTTGCGGAAGTACATCACCGTTTCGCCCACCACTTCGTTGATGTTGGCGGGATTGAGCGGCGTTTCCGACCCGATCTTCGAGAAGCGGTCGGCGATCTTCATCAGGTGCGTGAGGTCTTTCCCCATCTCTTCGACTGCCTCAGGGTCTATAGGCTGTGTCCGCAGGTACTCTATCCACCCGAGCAGCGACGAGGTGGGGGTTCCGAGCTGGTGGGCGGTCTCCTTTGCAAGCCCGACCCACACGCGGTTCTGTTCGTTGATCTTGTTCGAGCGGAATGTGAAGACCCCTAGCCACAGCAGCAGCGCGAATGCGGCCACCTGCATCACGGGAAAGAATGTGAGGAAGACGAGCGTTTTAGATTTTCCGTAGAATACCCTGTGCAGGCTTCCGTCCCAGAAGTGGATATCTATGTATCCGTTCATGTTCTGGTACCGCCATATCTGCTTGTCGAGAAGCTTAGGCGTATTGATTATTTTTTCGGGGATCGACCGCGAGAACGCTTCCATTATTCCTCGGTCGTTTATCATGATGAACGGGATGTCGCCGCTCATCACCATATTTACGAGCGGGTCCTGCGGGTCGAGGCTTCCGATGCGGCTCATTGCGTCGGTCCAGAGTTTGATATAGTTCTCTTCCCGTTCGCGCACTTTGGTCACCACGCGGCTGAGAATGGCCAGCGACAGCGCCATGAACACTATCCACAGGACGACTATCGCCCCCTGCCTGCTGAAGACGGCCTTTAGTACGACCTGTATGCGTTCGTTCATTATCTGATTTGAAGTTGCAGTAAATGTCATTCCGAGCGAGTGCGACCTTTGACTTACCGCGGAATAAGTGTGTCTATCGCACGACGAGGAAACTACTTAATAATTTTGGAGAAGAAGCGGGTTTATTGTAATGTAGATCCCTCGTCGCCGGACTTGAATGTTGCTACTGACCTGATCGTCCCGAGTCCGGCTCGCTCGGGATGACCGCACCTCATTCGCTTAAATTACTTCCTGTCGGTGTTTTTCACCGTCAGTATTTCGCGGTACAGTTCGGGCGAGCGCAGTACCTTGACCGCTTCGGCAACGCCTTTATCCCCCACGAGATCGTGCTGCGACACTCCCTGGGCGTAATGCCTGCGCAGGATGATGTCGTCCTCGATTATTTCGGTCAGTTCGTTGCGGTATAGCCCGAGGTTCGTTTCATTGTCGTCTTTCAGCGCTTCCTCTATCTTCTTTATATACTCTTCGATGCCGTCGATGTAGCGTTCCTGTTTGGCGTTCCGGCGCAGTTCCGCGACGGCCTGCTTGGTTCCCGATTCGTAGCCGAAATCGCGGTCTTTCACCATCTCGACGAACGCGCGGTAGTCGGCGTCGGTGAGTGCGAATCCGGCCGGCACGACCTCGCGGCTGCGGTTTTCGAGGCTCCATTTGTCCGTGAACTCGTCGATGTACCCTTTGGCGTATGCGATCATCGCAAAGCGGCTGACGTATTCCGGTTCGAGGCGGACGTCGGGCATCACGCCCCCGCCGTCGTAGACCTTGCGTCCGCCGGCGGTGCGGAACTCTTTGATGAGCGAATCGGGCACGAAACCGACCCCTCCCGACTCGCTTCGGTGCGAGTAGTCGATCGCCTGTATGCATCGCCCGCTGGGGATATAGTATTTCGCGGTGGTTATTTTAAGATACGAGTTGAATCCGACCGGCAGTGTGCTCTGCACGAGGCCCTTGCCGAAAGTGCGCTGTCCGACCAGTACGGCGCGGTCGAGGTCCTGGAGCGCGCCCGCGACGATCTCTGCGGCCGAAGCCGAGTAACCGTCGACGAGCACCGTCAGCGGAATTTCCGTGTCGAGCGGTTCGTTGGGCGTGTCGTACTGTTTGTCGACCCCTTCGCCTCGTCCGCGCATGCTGACGGCCTCGGTCCCTTTGGGCACGAACATCGAGATTATTTTGACGGCCTCCTGCATGATGCCGCCGCCGTTTTCGCGGTAGTCGAGGATGATGCCTTTTGCCCCCTGCGCTTTGAGGTCGGTGAATGCGCTTCGCATGTCGTCCGAACATCCGTCGGTGAATTCGCTGTGATGGATATATCCGATGCTGTCCGAAACCATGCCGTAGTAGGGTATGGCAGGCAGCGAGATTACTTCGCGGCGGATGGTGAGGCTCTGTTCTTCGCCGGTGTAGAATTTGCGCACCTTTATTTTGATGCTCGTTCCGGCCTCGCCTTTCAGTTTCGCGCTGACGTCCGAGGTGGTCATTCCTTTGGCGCTTTTGCCGTCGATCTCCAGGAAAGTGTCGCCTATCTGGAGTCCGGCGCGGTCGGCGGGCGAACCTTTGTACGGCTCGGCGATCTGCACCCATTCGCCCTTCTGGCGTATCAGCGAACCGATTCCGGCGTATTTTCCGGTTGTCATCAGTTCGAACTCGTCCATATCGTCGGCATGGATCAGTTCGGTGTACGGGTCGAGGTCGCTCACCATTCCGGCGGCGGCGTTCTTGCCCAACTGGACCGGATCGACGTCGTCGACATAATAGAGGAATATGTTCCGCATCATGTTGACCGCGAGCTCGACGCTCTGTCCCAGCTTGAAATCCGACTTATATGCCGCCGTGAATAGCGTCACTACACACACGGCCGCAGCCGCAATGATCCCGTATTTAGCTTTTTTCCCTATTTTCATTCAGTGTTCAATTATGATTCATGATCACATCCTATCGGACTCACGCCCGCCTGTTCCATGTATCCCGGTATCCTCTGCTGCGCCTCGCCGACGAACCTGCGTATCCCTTCCATGTCGAAACCCCCTGCGGCATTGCGCGTAACGGTCACCTTTTCGTCCCACAGGAACCACAGCCTGCGTCCGATACTTTCGCCGCGGAACACCATCCTGCCGTCGGTTTCGTTGGCGAGCGTCATGCGCCCCATGCGGAAGACCTTTATTATAACATCCCTTCCTTCGCGCATGTCGTAGTCCGCATGCCGCGTCACGAACTCCACTTTCGGGTAGACGGCGCACCAGACGGCGACTACGGCGATAAAGAGCCATCCTTTCGCCGTGTCGAAGTAGCTTGCCACTAAACTCTCCCAGTTGTCGAAGTTCAGCGTCGATGTATTGCTCCACATCATGAACGCGAAGAGTACGGCAAAAAGTATGAGGAGCTTCACCAGATACTTCACCGAACGCAGTATGTATTTTCCTATTAACATAATCATTAACCATTGATCATTGTCAGTTTATATAAGGTATATCGTCAGCAGCGTCACGACCGCACCGCCGAGGAACCCGGCTCCGACCTGTTTCCAGTCGTGCGCCCCCAGCCAGAGCCTCGCCGAAGCCAGCATTGCGGCCAGCGCTATCGAGGTGCAGAGTATGGGCAGCACGCTTTGGGCCCCCGACAGCACCATCACGCTCAGGAAAGCCACGACGGCTCCCTGCGCGGTCATGTGCAGGCTGATTTTCCAGAAGAATGTCACGATAAGCCCGAACACGAGGCAGCCGATCCCCGCGATAAGCATTTTTTTGACAGGATACACCAACAATACATCGCGTATCATCACGAGGCATACGCCGTAGCAGATTATCATCACGGCCATCGGCAGTATCCTCTGTCTGAGATCTGTGTTGGGGTTTTCGCGCCATAAACGCACCTTGTTGAACAGCAGCATGCAGATCGCGGGCACGATGATGGTATTCAGCACGATCACGAACGCAAAGTAGAACTTGGCCCGTGCGACGTAAGATGGCAGGAGCAATCCCTGGCTTTGCAGCACGAGCATCACATAGACCGGCATCAGCACCGGGTGAAGGATGACGGATAAAGCCTTTGCAAGCAGGGTCAGCGTCCTGTTGTTCGGTTCAGAGTTCAAAATATTGAAGATTTGAAGATTTGAAGATTTGAAGATTCAAAAGATATCTCATTATTCATCTTCACATCTTCAAATCATTTATAGTTCTTTTCGTAGCCGCGCCACGGGTATCCCGAGCATTTCGCGGTATTTGGCGACGGTGCGGCGGGCGATCCTGTATCCTTTCTGGTTGAGTATATCCATCAGGGTCTCGTCCTTGAGCGGGCGTCGTTTGTCTTCGCCGTCTATGCACTCCTGCAGGATATGCTTGATCTCGTGCGACGAAACTTCCTGCCCGTCCTCGGTCTGCATCGCCTCCGAGAAGAGTTCCTTGAGCAGGATTATCCCGAACGGCGTCTGCACGTATTTGCTGTTCACCACGCGCGAGATGGTCGAGACGTCGAGGTTTGTGCGCTCGGCTATGTCTTTGAGTATCATCGGCTTCAGATCGCTCTTGTCTCCGGTCTTGAAATATTCGCTCTGGTAGTCCAGGATCTCGGTCATCGTTCGCATCAGCGTGTCGTGCCTCTGCTGGATGGCCGAGATGAACCATTTGGCCGAATCGAGTTTGCTCTTGACGAACTGCAGGGTCTCCTTGTCGCTCTGCGATGCCCCTTTCCCGGCCATTTCGCGGATCATCTCCACATACTTTTTGTTTACCTTGACTTCCGGAACGTTGTACGAGTTGAGCTTGAGCGTGAATTCGCCCTCGTGGTAGTCGAGCAGGAAGTCGGGCGTGACATACGGAACGGCCTCGGTTCCCCCCTCGTTGTAGAGGTTCCCGGGTTTGGGCGAGAGGTGGATTATCTCGTCGAGTATCTCGCGGAACTCCTCTTCGTCGACGTCGAGGCGGTTCATCAGCTTCTCGAAATGCTTCTTTGTGAACTCGTCGAAGTAGTGGGTCAGGATGCGCATCGCCAGCTGCCTTGTGCGCGTCTCGCCCGAGAGCGATTCCAGTTGGAGCACCAAGCACTCCTGCAGGTCGCGCGCTCCGATCCCGGCCGGCTCCAGTTCATGGATAACGTAGAGTATCTGCTCGAGTTCGTCGCCGTCGGTGTCCATGCCCAGCATGAAGGCGATGTCGTCGGCCACCGATTCGAGGTCGCGGCGCAGGTAACCGTCGTCGTCGATGCTGCCTACGAGAAATTTCGCCAGCGTCATCTGCCTCTCGTCCAGGCTCTTGTAGCCGAGCTGTTCTATGAGATATTCATGCAGCGAGCGTCCCCCCGAGATGGTCGGGACGAGCTGTTTGTCGTCTTTCGAATAGTTGTTCGCCTTGGTCTTGTAACTGGGCGTATCGTCCTCGCGCAAATACTCCTCGACCGAAATTTCTTTCGGTTCCTCGTCGCTCTGCGTCTCCTGCGCATCCTCTTCCAGCACGGGATTCTCTTCGATCTCCTGCTTGATGCGTTGCTCGAGCTGGAGCGTAGGGAGTTCCAGCAGTTTGATCATCTGGATCTGCTGCGGGGAGAGCGTCTGCTGGAGCTTCAGTATTTGCTTTTGACTTAGTTCAGCCATTTTTTTCAGGGTCTTTAAAAATGCCGCATAAAAAAGCCAACTTTGGCGTTGGACATCAAAATCGAAATACTCATTTACTATCAGTAAACTACGTTTTCGATTTTTCGTCCGCCTAAAATTTGATCTTTTTCTGCAACATTTTGGTTAATTAAATTTTGCCGGACCCTTCATTTATAGATTGTTTGGTATTGTTTTCTTCGTAGTATCGCGGGTATTCCTATTGCCTCCTGTTTCGTAAACTCGCGGTCGCAATGACGTTGGCGCTGTGCCGGAAGATTCAGGGCGGCAGCGACCTTTATCATCAAATCCGCCGTCGGCGTTCCGACTAAAATTCAGCGTTTTTCGGTGTGCGCGGGAACGGGATCACGTCGCGTATATTGGCCATTCCGGTCACGAAAAGCATAAGCCTTTCAAATCCCAGGCCGAAACCTGCGTGAGGTGCCGAACCCCAGCGCCGGGTGTCCATATACCACCACAGTTCCTGCTCCGACATGCCGTTCTCTTCGATGCGTTTCTTGAGTTTTCCGTAGTCGGCCTCGCGCACCGAACCGCCGATGATCTCGCCGATGCGGGGGAAGAGCACGTCCATCGCCTGCACGGTCTTGCCGTCGGGGTTCTGCTTCATGTAGAAAGCCTTGATCGCGGCGGGGTAGTTGACCAGGATGACAGGCTTTTTGAAGTGCTTTTCGACCAGGTATCGCTCGTGTTCGCTTTGTAAATCCAATCCCCAGTCCACCGGGAACTCGAATTTCTGCCCGCTGGCTTTCAGTATCTCGATGCCTTCGGTGTAGTCGAGCCTCACGAAATCGTTCTCCACCACCATTTTAAGACGCGCCGTCAGCTCCTCGTCGTACATTTTTTCGAGGAACGCCAGGTCGTCGGCACAGTTGTCGAGGGCGTAGTTTATGAGGTATTTCAGGAAATCCTCGGCCAGGTCCATATCGTCCTGAAGCTCGTAGAAAGCCGCTTCCGGCTCGATCATCCAGAACTCGGCCAGGTGGCGCGGAGTGTTGGAGTTCTCGGCGCGGAACGTGGGGCCGAAGGTGTAGACCTGGCCGAGCGCCAGCGCGCCCAGTTCGCCTTCCAGCTGTCCCGAAACGGTCAGGGAAGTGTGTTTTCCGAAGAAATCTTCGGAGTAGTCCACCTTTCCGTCCTCGGTGCGCGGCGGATTCGAAACGTCGAGCGTCGTAACCTGGAACATCGCACCCGCACCCTCGGCGTCCGAAGCCGTGATGAGCGGCGTGTGCACGTAATAGAACCCGTGGTCGTTGAAGTATTTGTGGATCGCGTAAGACATGGCGTGGCTCACGCGGAAAACAGCTCCGAAAGTGTTGGTGCGCGGACGCAGGTAGGCTATCTCGCGCAGGAATTCCAGCGAGTGCCCTTTCTTCTGCAGCGGGTATGTCGCGGGGTCGGCCTCGCCGTATATCTCTATCTCTGCGGCCTGTATCTCGACCGGCTGTCCCGAGCCCATGCTCTCGACGAGTTTCCCGGAGACGCGCAGGCAGGCGCCCGTGGAAATCCGGCCCAGAAGTTCCTCTCCGAACTTTTCGGGCTCCGCCACCACCTGTATATTATGTATGGTCGATCCGTCGTTGAGCGCTATGAAAGCCACGTTTTTGTTCCCGCGCTTCGTGCGCACCCAACCCTTGACGGTAATTTCTACATCACGTTCCTCTTTCTTCAGTGCCTCCGCGATCTTTGTTCTTCCTCCGCTCAACATATTATGTTACAGATAAATTGTGGTTATGTATTTACAAGAGGCAAATATCGTCAATTTTTTCGATATAACGGTGAAAATCCCTAAAAAACGGTATATTTGTGGAGTTATGAGTTATGAGTTATGAGTCATGAGTCATGAGTTTATGTGCGGCTGTGCCGCGTTTTCATATATAATCCAAACACAATCGTCAGATTGTGCAAGTCCCCACTTTTCAAAAAGCGTAAAACGGAGTCGCAGGCTAAAATGGGAATCAACCATGTGCGATAGCTCCGCGTTAGCTCAAGGTTGTACCATTTTAGACCAGATGCAGTAGCTTTTTGATGCGTGGGGTGAGTTTTTTGCTTCTTTTTTGCTCATCAAAAAAGAAGATAGAAAAATTCAATTATTTAGACAGATGAAACAACTCTTCTTACTGGCGGCTGTTTTTTGCGGACTAGCCGCCGCATCGGCCCAGCCGGGAACCCCCAACAACAACGCCGTAAAGAACGAAGGCCGCGCGCCTTACCGCACCGAGTTCGTCAGCTACGACATCCGCAAGGAGGCCGAACTTGGCGATCCCTACGGCTCGAAATATTACCGTCCGCTGACGTTCAAGCTCAACACTTCGGCCCGTTTCATCCTCTTCGAGGCGACGAGCGACCTGCCTCTGCTGTGGCTCGACCGCGACGTCTACATCCGCGACACGGGGCGCACGGGCCGCTACCGCCTGCTGGTCAACGGCCGCGAAGTGGGGCTGAATACCGACACCTACGGCACCAACGACTTCTATATTTCGCCCTACCTGAAGGACGGCATCAATAAATTTTCGCTCGAGTTCACTTCGGACATTCCGGGCGGTGATATGGAGGATTACACGCTCGACGAGAAACGCCTCATCATAGAGAACCTGTTCGTCTGGTCGCAGCCCAAGATCCACATTTTCGACTACATTGCGGCCGGATATCCCAATCCCGACGGCCCGGACGCGATATTTGCGCTCGACATCGTGCTTGTCAACGGCTTCAATATGGCCGAGACCGTCACGGTGGGCTACGACATCTACGACCCCATGGGCAACCTCAAGGAGTACACCTTCACCGAAGTCACGATACCGGGGCAGGGGTGCGACACGGTCAGTTTCCGCAACAAGATCTTCGGCACCGAAAAATACCAGTACACATCGGACAAACCCGAACTCTACAAGGTGATGCTGTCGCTCAAACACCAGGGCCGCAACACCGAGTATATTCCGTTCAGGCTCGGTTTCGGCACCACCCGTTTCGACGGCGAGAATATCAAGCGCAACGACAAAACGCTCTACATTTCGGCCGTCGAGCAGGATGCCGCCAACCAGCGCAACACCCTGCGCCGCCTTCGCCTGATGAAGCGCCGCGGCATCAACACACTTTATGTCACCCGTCCCCAGCAGCAGTGGTTCTACGACATGTGCGAGGAGAACGGACTCTACATAATAGACCGTGCGGCAGTCGAGTGCGATCCGAAGGGGGGCGACCGCGGTCCGGACGGCACCGTGGCCAACAACCCGGCATACCTCGACCGCTTCATCGACCGCCAGCAGAACATCTACCAGCGCAACAAGAACCGCGCTAACGTGATCGGGTGGGCGATAGGCTCCGACTCGGGCAACGGCTACAACATGTACAAGAGTTACCAGTGGCTTAAAGGCGCCGATCCCGACCGCGTCGTGGTCTATCCTTTCGCCGGCGGCGAATGGAACACCGATATCGAGATCCCCGAACCGCAGCCGCTCGAGCATATCCTCGAAGGCATGACCTCGCGATAATGCCGACGGCATTATCGCGCAATTACGAATTTCAAATTACGAATTACGAGTTGCGGGATACCGTCATTGCGAGGAGCTTGCTACGAGGCAATCCAGATAAATAACGGTGCGAAGCACACCTTAACTCATGACTCATAACTCATGACTCATGACTTTTTCAAATGAACATCGACCTTATAACAGTAGGGAAAACGGATTCGTCCGCTGTGGCGGAGATCACGGCCGAATACGGTAAGCGGATCAACCGCTATGCGAAGTTCTCGGTGGTGATGCTGCCCGACGTAAAAAAGGGGCGCATGGCCGAATCCACCCAGAAGAAGACAGAGGGAGATATGCTCCTGCGCCAGTTCGCGCCCGACGATTTCGTGGTGCTTCTGGACGACAAGGGCGTGCCTTACAGTTCGACGGAGTTCGCCGCATGGCTTCAGAAACGGATGAACAGCGGTGTGCGGCGGTTGTGTTTCGTGGTCGGCGGGCCTTACGGATTCTCGAAAGAGGTCTATGCGCGTGCCAACGATGCGGTCTCGCTTTCGCGTATGACCTTTTCCCACCAGATCGTGCGCGCCATCTTCGCCGAACAGCTCTACCGGGCGTTCAGCATTCTTAACAACGAACCCTACCACCACGAATAAGCCGAAACTGCACCCCGGAGGTGCAGTTTAAAATGTCATCCCGAGCGAGGCAGATCAAATTAGGTTGTAGGGATGAGAGGTTACTATCTGCCGACGAGGGAACTACCTTATACAAAATCCGCTTCACCATCTGTCATTGCGAGGAAGCATTGCCGGAAGGTAATATAACATGTGAAAAAAGGCATCCACTCCGGATGCCTTTCCCATATCTGTTTTCAGGACACTTCTATTTGAAAGTTATCTTGGCGACCACGGGCCTGTGGTCCGAAGCGACAGGCTCGTTCAGCACAGCCACATTGTCGATCTCGAAGTGTTTGAGGTTGCGGTTGTACATGAACAGGTAGTCCACCAGAGCGACCGGCTGGTCGGCGGGATATGTACGGGCCGAGATGTTGGTCAGGGCGGTGAAATCCTTTGCCAGGCTGCTGACGGTCTGCGAGCCGTACCTTGCGTTGAGCGACCCGCCGAAGAAGAACGGCTTGCCGGCTTTTGCGGCCTCTTCCTTGATTATGGCGACTGAAGCTATCTGGTCTCCCTGCGAGCGCGACATCGTGGCGCATCCGAAGCTGAACTTTTTGAATTCGGCTATGAGCAGCACGTTGCCTTCGCCTCCGCCCGGGAGCTGTATGATGCGTGTAGCTGCAGGTTTTTCCTTCGAGAGGATGCCGACGCCTGTTTTGCCTCCTTCGAACGCGGCGGAAGGAGCGTAGACGGCATTCATCGAGGTAGCTGAAGCCAGTTCTCCGAGTGCGTATTTCGGGAAACGTGTCGTCATGCTGTCGAGTTCCTGGATTGCGATGACGTCGGGCGATTCGGCGGTGATGATATCGGCGATCCTCTGGTAGTTGAGGACGCTGTCCATTCCGAAGCAGTTGTCGACGTTGTAGCTCATCAGTTTGATCTCTTTTTCGGATGAGCATGATGCGGCCATTGCGGCGGCGCAGAGCAGGAGTACGATGTTTCTTGTTTTCATTTCCGTAAACAGGGTTTGATCGGGTTTTATAATAATATCGCTCCGGGTAGACGTATATTTTCAGCCCCCAAAGATAGCGTTTATTTTTTGAATAATACATGCGTTATGTTTTTTAGAGTGATAAAACAGAGGTGTGCGTGCGGCTTTGGTTTTCCCGGCGTCATCAGGCTGTAAAATATTTACGAAAACCGGCTCATAATTCATGAATATTTTTTATCTTTATCGCCGTTGCATTTTTTACAGCAAATTTTAATCTGAAAACTAATAAGCCATGAAAAATTACGAAACCAAAGAAATCCGGGACATAGTCCTGATCGGGGCGCCTGGCTCCGGGAAAACTACCCTTGCCGAAGCGATGGCCTTTGAGGGTAAGGTTATCGACCGCAGGGGTAGTATCGAAGGCGAAAATACGCTTTCGGACAACACGGAGCTCGAACACGAATACAAGCGTTCGATCTACTCCACCATCCTCTACACCGAATTCATGAACCGCAAGCTGAACATCATCGATGTTCCCGGTTCGGACGACTTCTGCGGCGGACTTTTCGCAGGTTTCAAGGTCGCCGACGTGGGTGTGATGCTGTTCAACGCTCAGAACGGTTTCGAGGCGGGCAGCGAGATCCAGACCCGCTACTCCGACACGCTGGGCAAACCGCTCATCGGCGTTGTGAACCAGTTGGACAGCGAAAAGGCTTCGTGGGAGACCACTCTAGAGAGCATCCGCGCCGCCTCGCACATCAAACCGGTCCTTGTGCAGTATCCGGTCAATCCGGGCCCCGATTTCAACGCCTTCATCGACGTGCTGATGATGAAGATGTACCGTTTCAAGGACGACAACGGCACGCGCGAGGAGCTGGATATCCCGGCCGACCAGATGGATCAGGCCACAGAGCTGAACCAGGAGCTTATCGAAGCCGCCGCCGAGAACGACGAAGCGCTGATGGAGCTCTATTTCGACAAGGGCACACTCACCCAGGACGACATCCGCGCGGGCCTCAAGAAAGGTATCGCCAAGCGCGACCTGATGCCTATTTTCTGCGCGTCGGGCCGTAAGAACATCGGCACCAAGCGCCTGATGGAGTTCATCATCAACGTCGCTCCCGACCCCTCGTCGGCTGCTCCGCTCAAGGATGTCAAAGGCAACGACGTTCCGGCCGATCCGGCAGGTCCCGCGGCGCTGTTCGTTTTCAAGAGCCAGATCGAGTCCCACCTGGGCGAGATCAGCTATTTCCGCGTCGTGAGAGGCAAGATATCCGAAGGCATGGAGCTCGTCAACTCGCGCAACGGCAACAAGGAGAAGATATCGCAGTTGTTCGCCGTGGCCGGTAAGAACCGCGTTAAGGTGACCGAAATGTCGGCTGGCGACATCGGCTGCACTGTCAAGCTGAAGGGCACCAAGACCAACGACACGCTTTCGGCCCCGTCGGCTCAGGTTGCCATCGAGCCTATGGTCTTCCCCGAACCGCGCTACCGTGCGGCCGTCAGGGCCGTCAAAACGGGCGAGGACGAAAAACTGGGCGAACTGCTGAGCAAGGCGAAATACGAAGATCCGACCATCCTCGTCGCTTATTCGAAGGAGTTGAAACAGACTATTATACAGGGTCAGGGCGAACACCACCTCAATATCCTGAAATACCGCCTCGCCACCGAGAACAAGATGGATATCGAGTATTACGCGCCTAAGATCCCCTACCGCGAAACCATTACCAAGATCGCGCTGGCCGACTACCGCCACAAGAAGCAGTCCGGGGGTGCGGGCCAGTTCGGCGAGGTGCACCTGCTCATCGAGCCTTATTACGAGGGTATCGAGGAGCCGACCAAGTATAAAATAGGCGGTAAGGATCTTGCCGTGAGTCTCAAGGGCAAGGAAGAGTACGAGATGGAGTGGGGCGGCAAATTGCAGGTCTACAACTCGATCGTGGGCGGCGCCATCGATGCGCGCTTCATCCCGGCCATCCTCAAGGGGATCATGGAGAAGATGGAGGAGGGCCCTCTGACGGGTTCCTACGCGCGCGACATCCGCGTGGTTGTCTACGACGGCAAGATGCACCCGGTCGACTCGAATGAAATTTCGTTCAAACTTGCGGGGCGCAACGCTTTCAAGGAGGCGTTCAAGAATGCGGGCCCGAAGATCATGGAGCCGATCTACACCGTCGAGGTGCTTGTCCCGAGCGACAAGATGGGCGACGTGATGAGCGACCTGCAGGGCCGCCGCGCGATGATCCAGGGGATGAGTTCCGACAAGGGCTTCGACCGTCTGACGGCGAGCGTGCCCCTGGCCGAACTTTACCGCTATTCGACCACGCTTTCGTCGCTGACGAGCGGCCGCGCCAGCTACACCATGAAGTTCGCTTCCTACGAGCAGGTTCCGGCCGACGTCCAGGACAAGCTCTTGAAAGCTTATGAGGCTGAAGATAAGGATGAATAATCATCTGTCTGTATGTTGTAATAAAGCCCGCCGTAAGCGGGCTTTATTATTAAATGTAAACAATGATGCTCAATACTCGAGATCGTCCTCGAGATACCACATCATCCCGCCGTGGAGTTTGGTGGTGGAAGATGCCGACGCCCCGGTAGTCGAGATACTTACGGTTTGCACCATCCAGTTCCATCCCTGCATCAGATACATATTAAACGATACAGTACCGGTTACTCCTTCTATTTTCTCCGTCATACTGCCTGTGACTGTTAAAACAGAATTGCTGTAGGTCGGCCTTGCCTGCGCAGCGAAGATGGAAGTTCCACTAACCGAGGATACGGCAAGGACTATGTCGTCAACATAGGCGTCGTCCGGTCCCCCTTCCCCTTCATACAGTTCGAGTTCCAGGAAGCCCATTTTGGTGTCGATACCGCTGACGGTGACGTTTGCGGGAATATCCTCTTCGTCAAAAGCCGTCTCGAGATATTTGTCGGCCACCGTTGCCGGAAGCGCGAGTGAAAATTTGCCGTTGACCACATCGGAAGTGGCGACGGCCAGTTCGGCCGTGGGGCCGTCGATGAAGGCTTTCAGGGTGTACTTCGATGCGGAAGTCGGCATGTTCTGGATAGTACCTGATAGCGACGTGTAACCGCCGTCGTGCGGAATTCCGTCGTCTTTGCCGCAGGAAACGGCGACCAGTGCGAATGCCGCAATAGTCAAAAGGGTAATGATCTTTTTCATAATATTTTGGATTTAGTGATTTTGTCAGGGATAGGGATAAGCTGTCAGAGAAGGGGCCCGAGAATACTTTTGAGATTGTCCAGCATGTACCACTTCATTCCGCCCGGGAGCGTGGTGGTGCCGGAAGCCGAGTCCGCACCGTCCGAGGCGATGATCGCGGATTCCACTATCCAGTTCCATCCGGTTGTGAAGTCCATATCCATATCGACGTTCGTGCCGTCTTCGTCCATAAAGCCCGTGACAGTGAACGAAGAGCTGCTGTAGCACGGTACCGCCTGGTTTATATGTAACGAAGTCGCTCCCGGAGAGGCCTCTTTGAGGGAGTATGAAGCGAATACCACTTCGTCTTCCAGGCTGCCGTCCCTGTACAGTTCGATCGACACTATGTTCATTTTGGCATCGGGACTGCTGACCAGAAGGGTCGCGGGAGCTTCCCCTTCAATATAGGACTCGAGATAGGCGTCGGGCACCACGGCGGGCAGTTGGAGTGAGAAACTGCCGTTTGCGGCCACGTCGCAGGTATAAACGAGGTCGGCCGCAGGTCCGTCGATGGTGGCCTTCAGGGTGTACTTTGCGGCGTCTGTCGGCATATTCTGGATAACGCCGGAGAGCGTGTAGACGGGGTCTCCGTCTTTGCCGCAGGCGGCAAGGACCAGGCACGCCGCCGCAACGGTAAAAAATGTAAGGATTTTCTTCATTCGGTCAAGATTTAGGGATTTCGACGTTAAGGTACGAATTAAAATTGCGAATTAGGGGAATAGGCATCCTTAAAATTCCCATATAATAGAAAAACCCCCTTTTAGGGGGGCTTTCTGCTTATATGTCATCCCGCGGCCGGAACGCCGGGACGAGTACAATGTCATCCCGAGCTTGCCGAGGGATCTGATCGGGCATGGGCAATTATTTCCCGGACCCGGTCAGATACCTCGATTCCGCTGCGCTCCACCCGGCATGGCACCAAGCGAACGTTTTTTTACAGTTTCAGATACTCTTTCAGCGTCTCGACGTAGCGGGCGAACGCCTCTGAGCCTTTCGGGGTTATGCGGCAGACGGTGCGGGGCATTTTGCCGCGGAAACCCTTTTCGACCTCGATGTATCCGGCTGTCGAGAGTTTGTCGATCTGCACGCTCAGGTTTCCGGCCGTGGCTCCCGTCTGCTCCTTTATAAAGGTGAAGTCGGCGCTTTCGACCCCCACCAGGATCGACATCACGGCCAGCCTCAGTTCGGAGTGCAGCAGCGGGTCGAGTTCCCTAAACATGGACAGCCTCTTTTTTTGCCCCTTCTTTTTTGCAGGCGCGGTTGAGCATATGGCCGGGGATGACCTGCGCGATGAGGAATATGCCGGCGAAGATCAAGAACTGCCACATATTCGGGAACCACGGGATTGCGAACGAGAGCGCCAGACCCAGGAATCCCCCGATGATGACCGGCCTGAACTTTATCATGAAACCGGTCAGCGCCGTGGCCATTCCTATCATCAGTCCGATGGTGAAGAGGATGTTTAAGAGCGGTTTGTGAACGAACGCCCCCGATACGGAAGAGAACACCACACAGGCCATGCAGGCCACTGCGAACACGATCCATACATAATTCACGGCCTTGTCGAGGTGCGTCTGCACGGGCTTCCTGTGTTTCCTGAAGTGCAGCGCCGTTAAAATGCTGCCTATCACGGGCAGCGCCCACCATATGTACATGGTGTTGTAGTTCCGGGTGAACCAGAACGCCGCCGAGACGGCAATGGTGACGGCTATCGTGGTGTAGCCCCAGATAAGGAACATTGCGCCTCCCTTGTCGTTGAAGTTCCGGCGTGTGTTCTCGATCATTTTTGCGATCAGGTCGATGCTCTGCTGCGTCGACAGGTGTTTGTCTTCCATGTTTTTTTATTCTTTTTTAAGGTTTGAACTTATATTTACATCGCAAATGTAAACTAGTTTATAAAATAAACCAAATTTTCAGGGAAGTTTTTTAGCAAAATTTTTTGCAACCGGCCGGAATAGCGTCGTATGCACGCTTTTTGTTATCTTTGTTTTTGATATTAAGAGTTTCATTGGGAAAATTCAAAACAAGCTCTAAGTGTTGCCGGATAGAAATGTCATCCCGAGGGAACTGCGAGGAACGAAGCAGGACGAGGGATCTACCTTATATTAGTAAATTGGATTACCCTTACGTAAATATCCACACCCACGCCCGTACCGGAGAGGGGATAGAGATGGTTTCGGTAATGGCCGGAGCGGTCGGCCTGCCCGAACCGCCATATTCCCTGGGCATCCACCCCTGGCAACTCGGAACGCCGAGAGCGGATTTTGCAGGAGTGTCTTCGGGTATGGTAATCTGTCGAAGTGTGTTGCCGTCATTGCGAGAAGCCGGAGGCGCCGAAGCAATCTATCCGGAAATGCTGACTTTACAGCAGGCTTTGCGCGAAGTGGCGGAGGCTCCTGCCAGCGCCATCGGCGAGATCGGCCTCGACTACAGCCGCCCCGTCCCGCGCCCGTTACAGACGGAAGTTTTCGAAGCGCAGCTCGAAATAGCACAGGAACGCCGCCTGCCGGTCGTCCTGCACTGTGTCCGGGCGTTCGAACCCATGATGGACATACTGGCTAAATACACCCTCCCGGCGGTGATATTCCACGGTTTCATCGGATCGCGTCAGCAGGCGGTGCGTGCGGTTGAGGCCGGATATTACCTTTCGTTCGGCGGGCGCAGTCTGGAGTCGCCCAGGACGATCGCGGCCATGAATTCGATCCCCGTTTCGAACCTGTTCCTCGAAACCGACGAGAGCGCCCTCTCCATTGCCGATATTTACAGCCGCGCCGGGATATTGATGTGGGTAAACAAAGCCGAACTGAAACGTTCGGTTTACGATAATTATATAAAAATTTTCGGCGAATGATACCCGACTGGCTTTCACGCACCGGACTTCTGTTCGGCGAGGAAAAACTCGAAACCATACGCGGCGCCAACGTCCTCGTGGTTGGACTAGGCGGGGTTGGGGCGTATGCGGCCGAGATGATCACCCGTGCGGGGGTGGGGCGGATGACGATAGCCGACGCCGACGCGGTCGCCCCGAGCAACATAAACCGCCAGCTGGTGGCGCTCCATTCGACGATCGGGCTTCAGAAAGCCGAGGTTTTGGCCGCCCGCCTGCGCGACATAAACCCTGAAATAGAGCTGACCGTCGTCAATAAGTATATCCGCGACGACCTGACGTGGGAACTGCTCGACAGCGCTGAATTTGATTTCGTTGTCGACGCCATCGACACCCTTTCGCCCAAGGCGGCGCTTATAAAGGGGGCTTTGGACCGCGGCATTCCGCTGGTCAGTTCGATGGGCGCGGGGGCCAAGACCGACCCGACGAAAGTCGAGATAAAGGATATCCGCGACTCGCATCACTGCCCCCTGGCGCACATGCTGCGCAAGAGGCTTCACAAGTGGGGCATCCATACGGGTTTCTGGGCCGTTTTTTCGCCCGAGCCGATCCGCGAGGGGTCGATGATTTTATGCGAGGAGACGAACAAGAAATCGAACGTCGGCACCGTTTCATATATGCCTGCGGTCTTCGGCTGCGCCTGCGCCTCGGTAGTAATTCGCGGACTTATACACGAATTGACGATTAAATAAAGAACGCGGCAAGGCCGCACCAAAATTCGTAATTCGTAATTTGAAATTCGTAATTGATTTTGCTCGAAGCATTTGTGACATATTTAACGGCCGAAAGGCGCTATTCGGAACTCACGGTCCGCAATTACCGGCGCGACATCGAGGGGTTTATCGAATACCTGGGCCTGTCCGAAGCGGATTTCCATCCTTCGATGGTTTCAGCCGACGATATCCGCGAGTGGATAATCTCGCTCTCCGAAACGAGGAAACTCGCCGCGGTTTCGGTGAACCGCAAAATGTCGTCCCTGCGTTCGTTCTTCCGCTGGCTGCGTGCGACGGGCGTGATCGAAAAAAATCCCTTCCTGAAGATCCACATGCTGAAGACCCCGAAGCGGCTTCCGGTGTGGATACCCGAGAAGAAGATGGACGACATCACCGCCTGGCTTCTGCGCCGGAGCGAATCCGGGGATCCCGCCGAACGCCGCAACGCACTAATTCTGCTGTTGTTCTACTCCTGCGGCATAAGACTTGCAGAACTCGTCAATATAGGCGTAGACGACATTTCGGCCGATTTTCGTTCGCTGAAAGTCCTCGGAAAAGGGGATAAGGAGAGGGTCGTGCCGCTGCCGGAGGTGACATCCGAAATTTTAAGCCGTTATTTAGCTGAAATTACCCCGCCGGATATTTGGAAATCCGACAAAAAACCGCTATTTTTAACGGAAAAGGGAGAATATCTTTCGCGCTCGGCCGTCTATAATATTGTGAGGGACGAATTGGAGAGGATGGGGGTGCAGGGCAAGCGCAGTCCGCACGTTCTGAGGCACACTTTCGCGACCCACCTGCTGGATAACGGGGCGGACATGCGCGAGATACAGGAGCTTTTGGGGCACACGTCGCTTGCGGCGACCCAGGTGTACACCCACAACAGCATCGCGCGCCTCAAAAAGGCCTACGAAGGGGCCCACCCGAGGGGGCACGAAGAAAAGGATAATTACGAATTACGAATTACGAATTACGAGGAAACTACCGATCAATAAAAGCCGGACCAACCCCTTTAAAATAGGGGATACTATATATAAATTTTAAAGACAAGTGACTATGAACGTGCAGATTCAATCCGTGAAGTTCGATGCAGACAAGCGTCTGGTCGATTTCGTAGAAAGCAAATTGTCGAAGCTCGACAAGTTTTCAGACAGGATAGTATCTTCGGATGTTATCATGAAGGTGGACAAGGATCATGAGATGGGTAACAAGGTGGTGACGATAACTCTGGCTATGCCGGGAGAGGATTTGGTGGCCGAATCGCGCGGCCGCAGCTTCGAGGAGGCAGTCGACGAGAGCGTCGAGGCCCTGAAAAAACAGATCAAAAAATATAAGGAAAAGTTCGCTAAATAGACCGTATCACATATTCCAAAACGAAAGGGGAGCCCGCAAAGCTCCCCTTATTAATTGAAAATTGAAAATGGACAATTGACAATGAAAAAAGGTCATCCCGAGCGAGTGCGATCAGACGGCATTCCGCTGTATAAAACGGTCTATCGCACGACGAGGGATCTACCGAACAACTAAACCGGCTCCCTCTTTTCGGATCTCCGCTACACGTTCGGGACAGGCTCCGCAATCCGGAAAATTTAAGAATTTTGCCTGGATTTCATTGATGCAGGGAAATGTATACTTTTGGGAACGCTTCTTCTATACTCGCGTCTTGTAAAGAGGGATCGCTTCCATACTCCATACCGCACTCTATATACCCCTTTATAAGTTGTTTCCGGACCGAATCCAGTTCCTCAAAAGATTGGATAAACTTGTCTTCTCCAACCATTTTCATCAGATCGACAATAACACCGCCATGGTCATAGGCGGTACCGTCATAGAAATTCAATAAGGTTAATTTTTTTATTGAACCGGGATCGCCATTAGTTGCTTTTTTTAACAGCCGGCAATAGTCTATGCCATGCCGTTCGTTTGAAACCGTAATTAAAAGTTCAGACACTGTAATTCCGTTTACAGATTTAGGTCCAAGGCAACCATGTAGACATGGCAATAGTAGAAAAATCAGAAAAATTTTATTGATAAGAGTCTTCCGCATGTTCACCCTGATATGCCTGTCAATTAAAATAACCTTCTGCATGGATGCAATATTTTTGTGATCCGCCAGCCTATTTTAGATGTTGACATTGTCGATTATTACCGCCCTGCATACATTTTCTCGTAATAGTCGCGGTAAGCGCCGCTTGTAACGCCATGCAGCCATTCGGGATTGCCGATATACCACTCGACGGTGCGACGCAGTCCCTCTTCAAAACCGGTCCGCGGCCGCCAGTCCAGTTCGCTTCCGATCTTCGAGATATCCACGGCGTAGCGGAAATCGTGTCCAGCACGGTCGCCGACGAATGTTATCAGAGCCTCGCTTTCGCCCCCGGCGCGTCCGAGCACGCCGTCCGTGATGCGTACCAGCAACCTCACCAGGTCGATGTTGCTCCTTTCGTTCCCGCCGCCCGCAAGGTATGTTTCGCCCGGCGCGCCGCGGTGGAACACAGCGTCGATTGCCTCGGCGTGGTCGCCGACGTAGATCCAGTCGCGCACATTGCCGCCGTCGCCGTAGACCGGGAGCGGCCGGCGTTCGATGATGTTGTTGATCATCAGCGGGATCAGCTTCTCGGGGAACTGGCAGGGACCGTAATTGTTGGTGCAGTTCGATATGACGGTCGGCATGCCGTAGGTGTCGTGCCAGGCCCTCACGAAGTGGTCCGCCGCCGCCTTGCTGGCCGAGTAGGGCGAATGCGGGTCGTAGCGCGTCGACTCCGTGAATTTACCTTCTGCGCCGAGCGTGCCGTACACCTCGTCGGTCGATATCTGGTAGAAACGCTTCCCTTCGTAATCGCCGTCCCAATGCGCCCGTGCGGCTTCCAGAAGCGCCAGCGTACCCATCACGTTAGTCGCGGCGAAGGTGGCGGGCGACCCGATGCTGCGGTCGACGTGGCTTTCTGCGGCAAGGTGGATCACCCCGTCGATATCGCGTTCCGCAAAGAGCCTCGCCAGCATCTCCGCGTCGCAGATATCGCCGCGGACAAAACTGTAATTCGCCTGGTTTTCGAGCCCCGCGAGGTTTGCAAGGTTCCCGGCATAGGTCAGTTTATCGAGACAGACGATGTTGTACTGCGGATATTTCTCCACAAAAAGCCTCACCACATGCGACCCTATGAATCCGGCACCCCCTGTTATCAGTATGTTTTTCATTCGAGTGAAAAGTGAAAAGTGAAAAGTGTAAAGTGAAGACACAAACTAAATCCGCCATGGCCTTTGCCACCCGCCGTCGGCGAATGTTACTTCCCTTTCGGTCGGTGATCTCGTCCGGCTTTCAGCCGATCTCGGTTCCGACTGTCATTCCGAACGAGTGCGATCCATATGCCTGCCGCGGGTGAAGCCGGTCTATCGCACGACGAGGAAACTACCGAATAATTCAGGAGTTTGATGCGGGCGAAACTAATTCATTATTCAAAATAATACGCCCCGGCAAAGAGCGGCAGCGCGGCGTCCTTCTCCGAAACTATCGCTTCGGCCGGGTCCATGCTCCAGTCGATTCCCAGCGCGGGGTCGTTCCACAGCACTCCTCCGTCGCTTCCCGGGGCGTAATATCCGTCGCATTTGTAGGCGACGACCGCCCCGTTTCCCTGTACGCTGAAACCGTGCGCGAACCCGCGGGGCAGGAACAACTGGCGTCCGTTCTCTTCGGAAAGTTCGACGGCCACCCACCGCCCGAACGTGGGCGACGACCGGCGCATATCCACCGCGACGTCGAGAACAGACCCCGAAACCGCCCTTACGAGCTTTGCCTGCGCATGCGGTTCTTTCTGGAAATGCAGCCCCCGGACGACCCCGCGGACGGAGTGCGACTCGTTGTCCTGCACGAATCTGACGGGCGCGACGAGTTCGGCGAACCGCTCTTCCGAAAAAGTTTCGCGGAACGAACCCCTCCGGTCGCGGAACACCTCGGGTTCCACTATAACCACGCCCTCGAGCGCTGTCTTTATAACTTTCATTATCTATGCGAATCGAATAGTATAATTAATCACAAGCGTCAGCTTGTGCCGATCCCGCACTTTTCAAAAAGCGTAAAACGGAATCGCAGGATAAAATGGAATTCAACCATGTGCGATAGCTCCGCGTTAGCTCAAGGTTGTACCATTTTAGACCAGATGCAGTAGCTTTTTGGAACGTGGGGTGGGTTTTTGCTACTTTTTGCCCACCAAAAAGTAGTTAGAAATCATATTTTACAGATTCCCCGCATCATATGCGAGGAACGGCATATTATTTTCCTATCAACTTCAATAGATACTGCCCGTACTGGTTGCATGCGAGCGGTTCGGCCAGGCGGCGCATATCGCCGTCGGTGATCCACCCTTTGCGCCACGCGATCTCCTCGAGCGACGCTATTTTGAGTCCCTGCCGCTTCTCGATGGTCTCCACAAAGGTCGATGCGTTGCTCAGCGAGTCGTGGGTTCCGGTGTCGAGCCACGCGAAACCGCGCCCGAGTATCTGCACGTCCATCCGCCCGCGGGCGATATATTCTTCGTTGACGCTGGTTATCTCGAGCTCCCCGCGCGGCGACGGCTTCACGCCGATGGTGACGTCCTCGACCCCTTTCGGATAGAAATAGAGCCCCACGACGGCGTAGTTCGACTTCGGATCCTCGGGTTTTTCGGCTATGGCGACGGGCCGTCCGTCCTCATCGAGTTCCACCACCCCGAAGCGCTGCGGGTCGTTCACACCGTATGCGAAGATGGTGGCGCGCTCATCGTTCTCGGCCCGTTCGACCGCCGCGCGCAGCATTCCCGTGAACCCCTGCCCGTAGAATATATTGTCGCCCAGGGCGAGGCACACGGCATGGTCGCGTATGAACTCGCCGCCGATGAGGAACGCCTGTGCGATCCCTTCGGGCGAAGGCTGCGCTGCATATTCGAACTTCACGCCGATGTCGCTTCCGTCGCCCAGCAGGCGCTGGTATCCGGACAGGTCCTGCGGCGTCGAAATGACGAGGATCTCGCGTATCCCGGCCAGCATCAGCACCGAGATAGGGTAGTATATCATCGGCTTATCGTAGACGGGCAGCAGTTGTTTCGACACCCCTTTGGTGATGGGCCAGAGCCTTGTCCCGGCCCCTCCCGCGAGAACGATTCCTTTCATATTTCTTTAGTTATGAGTCATGAGTCTATGGTGCGGCTGTGCCGCGTTTTTTATTGTCATTCCGAGCGGTCGGAACGCCGGCGGCGGTTTGTGTTTTGTTTCAAAATAATTCGTCGCAGTGCTGTCATTCCGAGCGAGCCTGAAAGGCGACGAGGAATCTACCTTATATTGAAACTACCTCCGGCATATCATTTATAATTCTTATACCATTCGACAAATTTATTCATGCCCTTTTCCAGCGACGTCTGCGGCGAATATCCGAAATCCCGCTGCAACCTGGAACAGTCGGCCCATGTGTGTGCTACGTCGCCCGGCTGTGCGGGGAGCATTTCCAGCCTAGCTTTCACTCCGAAAGCCTTTTCCAGTTCGCCGATAAAATCCATCAGCTTCACCGGACTTCCGTGCCCGATGTTGTATATGGCGTGCCGCGGATCGCCCGCCGGAACCTTATCCAGCACCCTCGCGACGCCCTCGACTATGTCGTCCACGTATGTAAAATCGCGGCTCTGCGCGCCGTTGTTGTAGACTTTCAGCGGTTCCCCTGCCGTCAGCGCCTTTGCGAATATCATCGGCGCCATGTCTGGACGCCCCCAAGGCCCGTAAACCGTGAAAAAGCGCAGTCCCGTCGCCGCGATCCCGTAGAGGCGGCTGTACGCCTCGGCCATCTCCTCGTCGGCTTTTTTCGTGGCGGCGTAGAGGCTGACGGGCGAATCGGTGCGGTCCTCCTCCGAGAACGGGACTTTGGTGTTGGCCCCGTAGACGCTGCTCGACGACGCATAAACCAAATGCCCGACCGGGTATTTCCGGCAGCACTCCAGAATATTCAGGAACCCCGTCACATTACTGTCGGCGTAGGCCTGCGGATTCTCGATCGAGTACCTGACCCCGGCCTGCGCGGCGAGGTGGCACACGGCGTCGAAACGTTCCGTGGCAAACAGCCGTTCGAGCAGTCCCCGGTCGGTAATATCGAGCTGCACGAACCTGTAGGCAGGATATTTTTCGCTCCCGACGATGTCGCCGTAATGCAGCCGATCGGGGTCTATCCCTGCGTTCTCCAGCCGGGCGTATTTGAGCCGCCGGTCGTAGTAATCGTTCACGGAGTCGAGTCCCACGACCTCATCGCCCCGTTCGAGCAGCCTTTTCGCCGCGAACGAGCCGATAAATCCCGCAGTTCCCGTAACCAATATCTTCATTGTCAATTGTCAATTAATCCTGCTTCGCAGGCTTTTCCTCCTCGCGGCTCGGCATAGTCTGTAAACAGCCTCTGCTCTCACTCGCAGCGTCGGTTGTCAATTAGCCAAGTCCTATTCCGTGATATTCAAACCCTTTTTCGGCGAGTTCGGCGCGGTCGTAGATGTTGCGTCCGTCGAAGACGGCGCGGCCCTTCATGGCGGCGGCCAACGTCTCCCAGTTCGGCATGCGGAACTCTTTCCACTCCGTCACCAGTACCAGCGCGTCGGCCCCTTCGGCGGCTTCGTACATCGAGCCGCAGTATGCCACCCTGTCGCCCAGCAGAACGCGCGCGGTCTCTGCGGCGGCCGGATCGTAGACCCTCACCGCAGCGCCCGCAGCCAGCAGGTTTTCTATGACGACGATGGCGGCGGCTTCCCTCACGTCGTCGGTCTCGGGCTTGAACGCCAGGCCCCACACGGCGAAAGTCCGGCTCGAAAGATCGCTTCCGAACATCCCCTCGATCTTGCGGTTGAGTATGCTTTTCTGGCGGCGGTTGACGTTCTCCACCGCCTCGAGGATCTCCATGCGGTATCCGTTCCCTGCGGCGGTGCGTATCAGCGCCCTGACGTCTTTCGGGAAGCACGACCCGCCGTACCCGAGTCCCGGGTAGAGGAATTTGCCGCCGATGCGCGGGTCCGTTCCGATGCCTTTTCGCACCATGTTGACGTCGGCCCCCACGAGTTCGCACAGGTTGGCCACGTCGTTCATAAACGAGATGCGCGTCGCGAGCATTGCGTTCGCGGCGTATTTTATCATTTCGGCCGACCGTATGTCGGTGAATATCATGCGGTAGCTGTTCATCATAAACGGCTTGTAGAGGCGCTCCATGAGTTTGCGCGCCCTGTCGGAATCGACTCCGACGACGACCCTGTCGGGCTTCATGAAATCCTCGACGGCGTCGCCCTCCTTCAGGAATTCGGGGTTCGAGGCGACTTCGAAAGCTATGTCGGCCCCACGCGCAGCGAGTTCTGCGGCAACGGCTTCGCGCACCCTGTCGGAAGTCCCGACGGGAACGGTGCTTTTGGTGACTACCAACAGAGGCCGGCGCATTGTGCGTCCGATCTGCCGCGCCACGGCCAGCACATGGCTCAGGTCTGCGCTCCCGTCCTCGCCCGGAGGTGTCCCGACGGCTATGAAGACTATCTCGACGTCGTCGATCACGTCGGCGATATCGGTCAGGAAACGGAGTCTCCCTGCATCGTGGTTGCGCACGACGATCTCTTCCAGGCCGGGTTCATAGATGGGGATCCCGCCCTCGCGAAGCCGTTCGATCTTCCGTCGGTCGATGTCGATGCAGGCGACGTCCGCCCCCATTTCGGCAAAGCATGCGCCCGACACCAGCCCCACATATCCCGTCCCGACGATCGCTATCCTCATATCAATTACGAATTAAAAATTACGAATTACGAATTACGAATTATGATTCATGGTTTATGATTCTTGATTTATGATTTATGATTTATGATTCATAACTTGATATCGTATATCTGAATGACGCCTGCAAGTCCGCCGCTGTCGTCGGCGACGATCAGCGAGGTTATCTTGTTTTGGGTCATAACCTGCTCCGCTTCCGTCAGTTTGCTCTGCGGCGAGATGGTCTTGGGTTTCGGGGTGGCGATGTCGCCTGCGCGCAGGTTGAAGAACTCTTCGCGGCGACTCACCATGGCGCGCCTCACGTCGCCGTCGGTTACGATCCCCTCGATGCCGCCCGCGCCGATCACGACCACCAACCCGAGCCTTCCCGCGCTCATTGCGTGGATCATTTCGGTGGTTCCGGTGTCGGGCCTCACGACGGGCAGGTTATCCTTGCGCATCACCCCGCCGACGTTCATCAGCAGGCGGCGTCCGAGGCTTCCTCCCGGGTGGAAACGGGCGTAGTCCATGCTCTGGAAGTTGCGCATTTTGGTGAGCGTCACGGCCAGCGCGTCGCCCATCGTCATCTGCGCGGTGGTGGATGTGGTGGGTGCGAGGTGCAGTACGCACGCTTCCGACTCCACAGCCACGTCGAGGTGGTAATCCGAATTTTTGGCGAGCGTCGAATCCTTTCTCCCGGTCATGCTGATGATCTTGTTGCCGTTCTCCCGGAAGAACGGTACGAGCCTCAGTATCTCGTCGGTTTCGCCCGAGTTCGACAGCGCGAGTATGACGTCTCCGGGAGCGACCATCCCGAGGTCGCCGTGGAAGGCTTCCGAGGGGTGGATGAAGAAACTGGGTGTTCCGGTGCTGGATAGAGTCGCGGCTATTTTCCGCGCCACTATGCCCGATTTGCCTAGTCCTGTGACGATCAGTTTCCCGTTGCCGGAGAGGATGGTTTCGACCGCCCCGACAAAATTATCGTCGAGCCTTTTTTCGATGTCGAGAAGCGCCTGTGCCTCGCTGCGGAAGGTTTCGCGCGCCAGTTTCAGAACGGTTTCTTTATTGGTATTGGTCATGTCTGTAATATCACAAAAGCAACAGACACACGGAAAGGCCCGTCTGTCCGCCTGTATTTTTTAGTAAATCAAAGGTACGCAAACTTTTTGTAACCGCAAAGGAGGAGCGCCCCGATCCGGGCTTGTGAATGAAGTTTGCGATTCTAAAATATTGTTCGTAGTATTACGAATAATTAAATGGCATAGTCATGAAGGATAAGGAAATAAAGGAAATGGTAAGGGAGAAATACAATGATCTCGCTTTACAGGGGAGGGAAAACGAGGGCGGATGTTGCTGCAAGGGGCCCAAAGTCTATACGATAATGAGCGACAGCTACAAAGGGATGGCGGGATACAACCCCGATGCGGATATGGGGCTGGGATGCGGACTGCCGACACAGTTTGCCCGCATCGAGCCTGGCGACACGGTCGTCGACCTCGGCAGCGGCGCAGGCAACGATTGTTTCGTGGCGAGAGCCGAAACAGGGGAAACAGGGCGGGTTATCGGAGTGGATTTTTCTCCGGCGATGATCGAAAAAGCGAGGGAGAACGCCCGCAGGAGGGGATTAGCCAATGTGGAGTTCGTGCAGGGCGATATCGAGAGAATGCCTTTGCCCGGCGACACCGCCGACGTGGTCGTAAGCAACTGCGTGCTTAACCTGGTGCCTGACAAGGCGTCGGTGTTCGCCGAGATATACCGCGTGCTGAAACCCGGCGGCCATTTCAGTATTTCTGACATAGTGCTTACCGGCGCCCTGCCCGATAAGATCAGGTCCGCCGCCGAGATGTATGCCGGATGCGTGGCGAGCGCCATCGATAAGGAAGAGTACCTGGGCTATATCCGACGCGCCGGGTTCGGCGGCATGACCATACAGAAAGAGAAACCGGTAATAGTGCCGGATGATATTTTGAAGCAGTATCTGAATGACGAGGAGATCGCTTTTTACAAATCGGCCCCCACAGTGATATTCAGCATTACGGTTTACGCGGAAAAACCGGCGTAAGCGTCGGGATTATTTTGAGGAACCCGCAGGCCGCACGGCCTCGGTCCGGTCAGCTCGGCTCCTGCCGTCTCCTGCGTTTCCGGTGTAGCGGCCCCCCGAAAGGCTTTATGGCGCGTTCGACGGCCACAATGAAACGGACCTTCCGTATCTGCCGGGTGGAGCACACTTCGCGCAGTTGCGGCAGAAGTTTCCGCGCTTTTTTGCGGTCGAGGCGCGAGAGCGTCAGCCACCGGTCGGCCACGACGCTGTCGAACAGCCTCCCTTTTCCGGCGTCGATGATGTAGTGCGCGGCGCGGTAATCCACGTCGAACCTCTGCGACATGGCTTCCCAGTCGCTGCGTCCTTCGTGGATGAGCGACCCTTCGCGGCGTGTGTTACAGTAAATGACCGTACTGTCGGAGATTATCTTGGCGGCATGGTGTCCCGTTTGCACCGAGAACATCAGGTTATTCGAAAAGCGTACTTCGTCGAACCGGATGTTGTTTGCGGTGACGAGCGAGCGCCGTATGAACTTGGCCCACGGCACCCATATCATATAGCGTATCAGGGTTTCGTCGCGCGTGTATTCGAACTCATCCAGATAGCGGTTCCGCGATGTGTTGATCCTGACCTGCTCACTTGTTTCGGAGTCCACGCTGTCGTGTCGGAAGAAGACGATATCGGCGTCCGAGCCGGCGTATTTGTCGAACATTTCGCCGACTGCGGGGTGGAAGAAGTCGTCCGCGTCGGCGAAGACGAGCCACCGCCCTGCCGCGACTTCGAGACCCACGTTGCGCGCGAGTCCGGCGCTTCCCTGTCCGATGGGGTTCTTCTGGAAAATAACCTCTGTGTCGGGCCGGTTCATCCCGGGGAACCGCGCGAAGTCGACGATTTTGGGGTCGCTGGCGTCGTCCACGACGATCACCTGCACATCGTCCCTCTGCGGGATGGACGCGAGGCACCTCTCCAGCAGTTCCGGAGTGTTCCTGTGCGGTATTATGACCGAATAGTTGTATGTCTTTTTCTTCGCCACAATCAATTAATTATGAAAAATGAAAAATGAAAGATTGTGGTGCAAAACCGCGTTTTGCGAATTTTTAATTTGTTTGTCATTAAAAATCTTTTTTCATCTTTCATCTTTATTCTTTCATTCTAAAGGAGAGCACCGCCCATCCGTCCCTCAGGCGCTGCCCCGAGGGCCACATGCCGAGTTCGACGGCGCGGCGCGAGATATCTTCGACGTCGCGTTCGAGTATTCCGCTGACGATAAGTTCGCCGCCCGGCCCGAGGGTCTCGACGTACGCGGGCATATCGGCCAGCAGGATGTTGCGGTTGATGTTGGCCAGCACGGTGTCGTATTTTTTACCCCTGATCGCCGAAACGTCGCCCATCACGGGATGCACTTTCCCGCTGACGCCGTTCAGTTCTATATTCTCTATGGAGTTGTTGTAGGCCCATTCGTCTATGTCGACGGCGTCGACGACTGCGGCGCCCATTTTGGCGGCGAGGATGGCGAGAACGCCTGTTCCGCTGCCCATGTCGAGAACGGTTTTGCCTGCGAAATCATGGTCGGCCATTTCTGCGCTCACAAGGTATGTTGTGGCGTGGTGTCCCGTGCCGAACGACATTTTGGGCATGATGACGATTTCGGGCCGCCCGTCGCAGCAGGGCGCGTGGAAAGGTGCCCGTATGACCAGTTTTCCGTCCACGTCCACCGGATCGAACTGCGATTCCCACACGGCGTTCCAGTTCTGGGTCTCGATCTCTATGTAGCGCTGTCCGGTGATGCCGCGCAGGGCCAGGATGGCGTCGGCCGCGTCCTTGTTGTCGGCGAGGCGTCCTGCAGGGATATATGCCTTGAGCATGTGTTCATCCTCCTGGAAGCTGTCGAATGGGAGTTCGGCCAGCTCTGCGACCAGCATTTCGGACTCGAAAGCGTCCTTTACGGGTATATTTAACTCAACGTAGTTCATTTCGGGAAAGGCCATGTTAAATTACGAATTTGAAAATTTGGGAATTTGAAAATGAATTAATCTTCAAATCTTCAAATTTACAAATCTTCAAATTTTCCAATCCAGTCGAGCGTCTCGGCCTTCATGTTTTCGTGGTATGTGAATTTAGGGCCGAATCCCCATCCGTGCCCGCCGGTGGGGTAGAGCACGAGTTTTGCTTCCACTCCGTTCTTTTCGAGCGCCTCCACGAACATTGTTCCATTCTTTGGCGGAACCGTTCCGTCGTCCTCGCTGAAGAAGACAAGTGTGGGCGGGGTGTCGGGGGTCACCTGCAGCTCGTTGGAGTAAAACTCTATCTTTTCAGGCGTCGGGTTTTCGCCGAGCAGGTTTTTGCGCGATCCGCCGTGCGTAGACTCCGTCATGGTTACTACCGGATAGAACAGTATGCCGAAATCGGGCCTCGAGTCCTTGTCGTAGTGGGTGAGCAGCGTGGAAGCGAGGTGCCCTCCGGCCGAGAATCCCATAACGCCTATTTTCTCCATGCCCCAGTCCGCGGACATATCCCTCAGAATCGTCATAGCCCGGCGCGCATCGGTGACGGGTATTTCGGAGTGTCCGTTGGGCAGGCGGTATTTCAGCACGGCTGCGGTGATTCCGTTTGCGGCGAGCCATTCGGCGTACTGCTTCCCTTCGTGTCCGGCGGCCTGCATTCCATAGCCTCCGCCCGGGCAGATAAGCACGGCGATGCCGCTGTTTACCCCTTCTGCGGGCCACACATAGAGTTCGGCTTCCGAGATGCTGTAGACATTCCAGTTGTTTGCGTCGCGCCGTTCGGGTTCGGTTATCCCGTTATCTTCCGCCGCGCCGTTGGGCCATAGCGGTATCTCGTAAGTCTGGGCCGCGGCTGCAGATAATGCCATGATGAACAGGGTCGTAAAGAGAATATTTTTCATATGATTTGTGATTTGTTCGCAGCAGAGGGGTAAGGCAAAGTTAGTGTTTTTCGCGATGCGTGTACTATTTTCCCATCGATTTTTTCTCCTTTTCCAATTTATCGAGCTTTTTGTGGAGTTCGTCGATAGAATCCTGCAGTTTCCGGTGGCTGTCGCGGATGTCTTTCACCTTACTGTGTATGGCGACCCCGCTTCCGGCTGCGATCGACGCTCCGAGGGCGCTCAGCACGTTGGTATAGTTGCCCAGGATCAGTTGTGTATCGGCCGACGGGGCAAGCTCTTTCAGCGCCGGGACCAGCAGGCACACCAGCGCGAAGATGACCAGGTAGAAGAAGAGGAACAGGTAGATGAATATCGAGACTTTGCTTGCCATCACCCTCGGGATGGCCAGCAGGAAACGGTCCAGGCCGCTTTGCGTTTGGTTTTTCATGACCGTATTATTTAGCGATTTTATTGATTATCACTGCTATGGCTCCGTCTCCGGTGACGTTGGCGGCTGTCCCGAAGCTGTCCATCGCGATATACAGCGCTATCATCAGCCCGCACGCGGCCTCGTCGAACCCGAGTATCGACTGCAGTATCCCCAGCGCCGCCATTATGGCCCCGCCCGGAACCCCCGGTGCGGCGACCATCGTGATGCCGAGCATGAAGATGAATCCGGAGAATACGACCGGGTCTATCGGCATACCCTGCAGCATCATGATCGCCATGGCGCAAGCGGAGATCTTCATCGTGCTGCCCGAGAGGTGGATGGTCGCGCAGAGGGGGATGACGAAGTCGGCCACTTCGGGCCTTACGCCGTTCTTCAGCGTCTGGCGCAGCGTGACGGGGATGGTCGCGGCGGAGGACTGCGTGCCTAGTGCGGTGACGTAGGCGGTCATCATATTTCCGAGCATGCGGAACGGGTTCTTTTTGGCGGCGATACCCGCGACCGTGAACTGTATTATGAGTACGACCGCCGTGATCACGAATATCAGCACTATCAGTTTTATGAACACGCTCATGACGCTGCCGACCTGTCCCGATGTGGTGATGCCGAGGAAGATGCCGAAGATATAGAGCGGCAGCAACGGAATTATCACTTTGCCGATGACCATCATTATGATGTCGCGGAATTCCGACATGACATTTCTGAGCGCGTCGCCCTTTATGAAGGCCATCCCGAGTCCCAGCACGAACGCCAGCACCAGTGCGCCCATCACGTCGAACAGTGCCGGTATCGGTATGGTGAAATACGGCGCAAGTTCGATTCCCCCGCTTCCGGCAGTTGTGAGCGATGCCCCGCGCAGCAGCGGCGGCAGGGCGATGTCGCAGACCCCCCAGGTGAAGAATCCCGAAAAGAGCGTGAACGCATACGCCAGCGCCACGGTTATCAGCAGCAGTTTTCCGGCGCTCCGCCCGAGCTCCGCGATGCCTGGAGCGATCAGCCCCACTATCAGCAGCGGCACGATGAATCCGAGGAACCCCGAGAAGAGGTCGTTGAACGTTGCAAAAATCCTCGACATCCATTCGGGAAAGAAGAACCCGCATAATATCCCTAATGCAATTGCGGCGGCGATCTTGACGAGCAGGCTTGGTCTAGGTTTTTTTATTTCAGGCAGGATTCGTCCCATAGTTTAGTTTCTGTAAAACACAAAAATAGGAAAATAGATTGAAAAAGTGCAGCTCCCGATGCGTCCCGTTCGTTTGCAATATCCGTTATTTTCTCTATTTTTACGAAACCTCCTGTCGAAACCTTGTTTTTATGAAGTTCATTATTGTCTCCGTCCTGCTGCTCGCCTGTGCGGCTTTCACGGCGCAGGGCCAGCCTGCTCTGGACGAACTGTCCGGACTGTTTGAAAAACAGCTGAGGTTGTGCCCGCAGGAGAAACTTTATGTCCACACCGACAAATCGTGCTATATCGCCGGCGAAGATATCTGGTTCAGAGCCTATCTGGTCGACGGTACCACCCACATTGCCGATACGACCAGCCGCTATGTCTACGCCGAGCTGATCGATCCGCAGGGCGGCCTGGTAACTAGGGTCAAGGTGAGGCCCGAGGCGGGGATCTTCCAGGGGCGCGTCCCGCTCGGTTCCGACATTCCCGGCGGCGACTATCTGTTGAGGTGCTACACACGTTTCATGGAGTCCCGCGGCGACGACTGTTTCTTTAAGAAGACGATCCGCGTGGGAGCGCCTTTTTCATCCCTTTTCAAGGCGGAGGCTTCGTTCGCGTTCGATGCCCGGCGCGGTTCGTACAATGTGTCGTTACGTTTCAGGGACCTGGACAAAGGGGGCTGGGCGGTACCCGCCGAGGTCAGCATCTCGGAGAACGGGCGTGAAAACCTCAGGTTAGCCAAAGGCGATCCGGACGGTGTTTTCACGGCTCAGGTTTCGGGAGGCACGCGGGTCGTGTACCTGGAATACCTGTGCGGCGACAAGAAAAACATGGAGTTCATTGCGGTGCGTCCGCCTGCCGGTGATTTCGACGTGGCGTTCCTTCCCGAAGGCGGCAATATGATATACGGCCAGCCTTCGCGCGTAGGTTTCAAGGCCGTCGGCTCCGACGGTCTGGGGGTAGACGTTTCGGTTGCGCTCGTGAACGCCGCGGGCGATACACTCGGGGTGGTGTCGTCTCAGCACAGGGGCATGGGCCGTTTCCAGATGACGCCCGAACCCGGGCAGGAGTGGCATGCGGTCTGTTCGGTCGAAGGCAGCGCTCCGAAGCGGTTCGAACTGCCCCGGCCGGCCGGCGGCGTCGTCGCGCTGAGGAGCGACTGGAAAGGCTCCGACCTTCACATCAGCCTTACGGCCGACCCTTCGTTCGACGGACCGGTCAGCCTGCTGATGCAGTGCCGCGGGTATCTCATATACGCCATGCAGTTGGACGATCCCGGCGAGGTCCTCTCCGTCAGCCGTTACGGCCTGCCGGGAGGTGTCATCCAGTTGATAGCGGTCGACAAGGAGATGCGTCCGCTTAGCGAGAGGCTTGTTTTCAATACCAATACCGTGGAGCAGGCGTTCGTGTCGTTCGATACTAAAAAACCATTCTACGGGGGCAGGGAGCATGTCGAAGGGAGTTGGAATATCTGCAGCATAGCCGACAGGGCTCCGCTTTCCGGCAGTTTTTCGGTGTCGGTGACCGACGACCGTTATGTAGACCGGGAATCCGGTAATAACATATATTCGGAGCTGCTGCTCGCTTCCGAGCTGAAAGGCCACATAGAATCCCCCGCTTATTACTTTCGGGGTGAAAACGCTCTGGAACCCCTGCATCTCGACATGCTCATGATGACGCAGGGGTGGAGCCGCTATGACGTGGATGCACTCCTGCGCGGGGAGGTAGAGCCGGCGCGGGGTTATATCGAACTGGGTCCGGTCGTGTCGGGAGTAGTCCGCGGCGGCCTGTTCATGAGCCGCACCGATTCCGACTATCCGGTTACCATAATTTCTATGGGTTCGCTGCCCGTGATCGACGAAACCGTGACGGACAAAGAGGGCCGGTTCTCGTTCAACCTTCCGGAAACTCCCGAAGGCACCGGTTTCGTCGTGCAGGGCAAAGGGCTCAAAGGCGGAAAGGGCGTAGAGCTTCTGCTGGATCCGGAAGACCTGCCCGAGCCGCGCTACACGGTTCCGCATCCCGATGCCGCGGCCGCTCCGCTGCAGAACAATTATATGCGCCGCGCCGAGGAGAAGTATGTCAGCGAGAACGGCATCCGCATGATCGTTCTGGACGAGATAGAGTTGAAGGCGTCGGAGATTCCCAGCGTGCGCCACTCCTCTTACCCCCGGAGCGGCATATTCATGAGCGACATCAGCGGCGACAGGCTGTCGCAATACCACACTATGAGGACGGCCCTGGCGGTAATGGGGGTGAATTACTTTGGAGGGAGCTACTCTATCAGGGGATCGTCGCAGCCGCCGCTGTTCATGGCCGACGGGGCGAGGATAGAACCGGAGATGGTGGATGACCTGACCATCGACGACGTTGCCGAGATAGCGGTGATAAAGGATGGTTCTTCGGCTGCATTTTACGGGCAGGGGAGCGGCAGCGGCGTAGTGCTTATATCCTTTAAGAGAGGTTTCGACCAGACGATGTTCCGCCGCGAGATTTTCAATATAAAAACGGTTGTTCCTCTGGGCTACCAGCCGTTTAAAGAGTTCTATTCGCCCCGTTACGAAACTCCCGAACAGTTGGATTCCACGGTGCCCGACCTGCGCACCACGCTGTACTGGAATCCCGGCGTCGCATCGGATGCCGACGGTAATGTCCCGCTCGATTTTTATACGGGCGACACGGTAGGTCCCTACACGGTCACGCTGGAAGGCATCACGGACGACGGCCGCCCTGTCCACTCTAAATTTAAAATATCCGGCAAAGAATAGGTCCGTTATTACATATCGGGCCGGTGCTTCCGGCCCTTTTTTGTATATATTTAAGGTAAGATTTTTATTTGTAAATTTTTCCCGAAAAAAAATCCCGTCCGGATTTGCAGGTTCAAAAAAAACGCCTACATTTGCACCCGCTAATCCGAAATAACCGCACCGCCCGGGACCGTCGAAACGGGGTCCGGAAAGTCGGAAAACGAGAAGGGGACGCGCTCCCCGAAAAAATCCCGGATGGCAGGCAAAAGTTCTTTACAAATTGTTTTGAGGATTCAAAAATTTGTACGTATCTTTGCAATCCTTTTCCGCCTGTTTTTTGCGCGGAAAGTAAAACACGGTTCTTTGATTTACTGGTATACTGAGAGAAACAGAAAAATTGTAGTTAAAGTTTATTCAATTCCTACAAAAAGGATAATTAAGTAGTCAGGACTCACATAATTTATTAATTTTTATACAATGGAGAGTTTGATCCTGGCTCAGGATGAACGCTAGCGGCAGGCCTAACACATGCAAGTCGAGGGGCAGCACAGAAAGTGGTTTACCACTTTTGGTGGCGACCGGCGGACGGGTGCGTAACGCGTATGCAACCTACC
>JAVBRO010000032.1:0-29809 GCA_031547885.1 Rikenellaceae bacterium | reverse complement strand
GGTTCGTTGCGGCCGACCTTCTTCTCGACCTGCACAGGCATAGGCTTACCGCGGTCGCCCGCACCGGCCTGGCGGGCGGCTTCCATGCGCGAAGCGTGCAGGCGGTTGACGTCCACTTTGGCGCGTTCCCTCTGCTGCTGCAGCTGCGAGGGGTCTTCCTCGGCGCCTCCACGGACCGGAATGAAGCTCTTGTTGACGATAGCCAGTACCTCGCGGTTGACCTTGTTGATCATCTTGCTGAAGAGGCCGAACGACTCGAACTTATATATAAGGAGCGGGTCTTTCTGCTCGTATGTGGCGTTTTGCACGCTCTGGCGCAGGTCATCCATCTCGCGCAGGTGTTCGCGCCAATTGTCGTCTATCGTTGTGAGCATCACCAGCTTGCTGAACACTTTGTAGACCTCGGCCGAGTTGGTTTCGGCAGCCTTTTTCAGGTCGACCGAGACGTTGTAACCCAGATGTCCGTTGGTGACCGGGATGCGGATATTCTCGAACTGCGCCCCCTGTTCCTTGTACACCTTCTGGATGATGGGGTTGGCGGTTTGTGCGACGTTCTGCGCACGGCGGTCGTAAGTGGTACGCAGGTCGGCGACGATCAGCTCCACAAGTTCGTCCTTGTTGCCCTTTTTGAAAACGGCCTCGTCGAAAGAGGGGTGGACGGCGGCAAGGCGCAGCAGTTCGAATGTGAAATCCTCGAATTCCGTGTCGGAGTAGTTCTCGACAAAATCCTCGGCGAAGTCCCACATTATGTTATTGAGGTCCAGCTCGACACGCTCTCCGTAGAGGGCGTGCTTGCGGCGGGTGTAGATAACCTCGCGCTGCGAGTTCATCACGTCGTCATACTGGAGCAGGCGCTTACGGATGCCGTAGTTGTTCTCCTCGACCTTCTTCTGGGCGCGCTCGATGGCGCTGGACATCATCTTTGCCTGGATCACTTCGCCCTCTTCGAGCCCCATGCGGTCCATCATCCCGGCGATGCGCGCCGATCCGAACAGACGCATCAGGTCGTCTTCGAGCGATACGAAGAACTGCGACGAACCGGGGTCTCCCTGACGTCCGGCACGTCCGCGCAGCTGGCGGTCGACGCGGCGGGATTCGTGACGCTCGGTACCAATGATGGCAAGACCGCCCGCTTCTTTGACCTCGGGCGTCAGCTTGATGTCGGTACCGCGGCCGGCCATGTTGGTCGCGATGGTGACCTGCCCGGCGTGACCGGCTTCGGCGACGATCTGCGCCTCCAACTGGTGCTGCTTGGCATTCAGGACGTTATGCTTGATGCCGCGCAGTTTGAGCATTCGGGCCAGCAGTTCGGAGATCTCGACCGAAGTGGTACCCACGAGCACCGGGCGTCCCGCCTCGATCAGCTTGGCGATCTCGTCGATAACGGCGTTGTATTTTTCGCGCTTGGTCTTGTATATCAGGTCCTCGCGGTCGTCGCGTATGATCGCGCGGTTGGTCGGGATGACGATCACGTCGAGCTTGTAGATGTCCCAGAACTCGGCGGCCTCCGTTTCGGCCGTACCGGTCATACCCCCTAACTTGTGGTACATACGAAAGTAGTTCTGCAGGGTAATCGTTGCGAAAGTCTGCGTGGCGGCCTCGACCTGGACGCGCTCCTTGGCCTCAATGGCCTGATGCAGTCCGTCGGAGTAGCGGCGTCCCTCGAGGATACGGCCGGTCTGTTCGTCGACGATCTTCACCTTGTTGTCCATCACCACGTACTCGATATCCTTTTCGAACATACTGTACGCTTTAAGCAGCTGGTTCACAGTGTGAACGCGCTCTGTTTTGATGGAATAATCGGTCACCAGCTTGTCTTTCTTGTCGGCCTTGTCCTCAGCCGTCATATCGGCGGCCTCGAGGTTGGCGATCTCATAACCTATGTCGGGCAGCACGAAGAAACCGTCTTCCTTGAATGTGCGGGAGAGATTTTCATGGCCTTTGTCGGTCAGTTCCACCGAGTTGAGCTTTTCGTCGATCACGAAATAGAGGTCGTCGGTGATCTCCGGCATGCGCTTGTTGTTGTCCTGCATGTAGGTGTTCTCGGTCTTCTGCAGGAGCGATTTTACGCCGGTCTCGCTCAGGAATTTGATGAGCGGCTTGTATTTCGGAAGCCCCTTGTGGGCGCGCAGAAGCGCGACGCCGGCCTCGTCGTTCCTGCCTTCGCCGATAAGCTTGCGGGCATCGCTCACATAACGTGTAACCTCGGTACGCTGGAGGTTGTAGAGTTGTTCTATCGGGGAGCGGTACTGCTCGAACATCTGGTCGTCGCCCTTGGGCACCGGACCGGAAATGATGAGCGGCGTACGTGCGTCGTCGACCAGCACGGAGTCGACCTCATCCACGATGGCAAAGTGGTGCTTGCGCTGCACCAGGTCGTCGGGCGCGATGGACATATTGTCGCGCAGGTAGTCGAAGCCGTATTCGTTGTTCGTACCGAACGTGATGTCGGACATATAGGCCTTACGCCTCGCGGCCGAGTTGGGCTGGTGCTTGTCGATGCAGTCCACCGAAAGCCCGTGGAACTCGTACATCGGGCCCATCCACTCGGAGTCGCGCCGTGCAAGGTAGTCGTTCACCGTCACCATGTGGACCCCTTTCCCTGCGAGGGCGTTCAGGAACACCGGCAGCGTCGCGACCAGCGTCTTACCTTCACCGGTGGCCATTTCGGCGATGTTGCCCTTGTGCAGGGCCACCCCGCCGAACAACTGCACGTCGTAGTGCACCATGTCCCAGGTGACCATGTTCCCGCCGGCCATCCAACTGTTTTTATATACCGCCTTGTCGCCTGCGATGGAGACAAAATCTTTCGCGGCGGCCAGGTTGCGGTCGAATTCGCTGGCCGTCACCTCGATTGTTTCGTTCTCCTTGAAGCGGCGTGCAGTGTCTTTCATCACCGCGAAAGCCTCGGGAAGCAGTTCGTCGAGCTTCTCCTCGATCTTCTCGTCGATCTTTTTGGTGAGGTTGTCGACCTCTTTGGCCATCGCCTCCTTGTCGTCGATCGAGACGTCGGGCGTATCGATATCGGCCTTGAGTTCGGCTATCCGGTCCTCTTCGGGTTTGATGTATTCGGCTATGGCTGCGCGCATTGCGGTGCTGCGTTCGCGGAGCTGGTCGTTGGTCAGCCCCTGAAGCGACGGGTATATTTCAAGAACCTTAGCAACGTAGGGTTCGATCATTTTGCGGTCGCGGTCGGCTTTGGATCCGCCGAAAAATTTGATAAGTGATGTAAGAAAACTCATATTGTTGGTCTATTATTTCCTGAAAAATTATCGGGTAAAGTTAACCATTAATTGCGTAAGTCAACTGTTGTAAAGCCTTTTTTATCTCCGCACGGCCGATGTGGCACCTGGCGCACGCCTGTTCCGAGCAGTATTCGCCGTCCAACTGCAGCAGCGCCTGGCTCTCGAAACTGTTCTCCGCGACGCATCCGCAGGCGTACCAGCCCTCCAGTTTTTCGTTCTTCTCGGCCGGGATGGTCCCCAGAAGATCGAGGGCGCTTTCGCACAACTCTTCATTGCCTGTCTCCCTGCCGTAGGCGAACATCAGCGGCGCGGCGAGGTTTATTCCTATCAGGCGCGCTTTCGCCTTTCCGATGCGTTTGGGCGACTCCTTCGAAGCCTCGCCCGGCTTGTAGTGGGTCTTCCAGTACTCCGACGCCTCGGCGGAAAACAGTTTCTCGATCTCTTCCGAAGTGCGGCAGCGCAGCATGGCATCCAGCATGAACTCCTTTTTCGAGAGCAGAGCCGCTATTTCGGCAAGTCTCACGGCCGGATGGTTGCGGGGATAAAGTTTCCCGAGCTCCCACTCCGCCGGCCTGAGCGGACCGATCGAATATTTGTTGGCCAGGTGGCGGAATTCCTCTTCGAGTCTCAGGATATATGCATCTTTTTCGGCCGCGGAGTGAAGGAAACCCGCCGTGCCCAGAAGCAGGGCCTCTACCCTATCCTGCGAACTTTTTTCGCGGGAGATCATCGCCGCTGTAACTTTCGACGCAAGTTCCATGAAAGCCTCGCGGTTGCGGTTGCCACCCATAGCCCGGAAAAGCATCACGTGGAAAGTCTGGTTCCAGTCCTTGTTTGCGGTGCGGAAAACATCCATCACGTCGGCCGTCTTGCGCCTGAGCCTGTCCACCAATAGTTTGGTATATAGGTCGGTGCGGCGCAGCGAATCCATCCCGTTTATCCGTTCTGCGCAGTCGTATTTTGCAGAGCCTGCGCGCAGAGTGTCGTAACACTCGATTATCTCCGGCTCTATTCTGTATTCTATCTGAGGGATCAGCTTGTCGTCGAGGCCCAGAACCGGCGGAACATATCCTGCGACCAACCGAAGGATCGCCGATTCCGGCACTTCGCTGTCATCCCCGACCGTCACTATCCCCCTGCGGCGTTCGCCGTCCACAACTATCTCGGCGCCGAACCATGTTCCCGACTCTTCGTCGTAATCGCCCGCCGAAACAACCGCGACGTTCTCCCCCGCAGCGGCGGTGAAGTCCCGACCGGCAAAATATCCGGCGCGCCATAGGAAGTTGAGAAGGTCGGAGTAGGACATAAATCAAAAAATAATTTGAAGATGTGAATGTGTGAAGATTAAACGATTAATTCATTTTCAAATTTTCAAATCCTCAAATTTCCAAATTACAATAGTCCGAGTTCGAGTTTTGCCTCCTCGGAGAGCATGCTTTTGTCCCAGGGAGGATCGAACGTCAGCGTGAGATTCACTTCCGTAACCCCCTTGACCTTTCCCACCTCGCGTTTCACGTCGTCGACCAGAATATCGGCCATCGGACAGTTGGGCGCAGTGAGCGTCATGGTAATATTTGCAACACCCGAAGGCTCGAAATCTACCTCATATATAAGCCCGAGATCGTAGATATTGACCGGAATTTCAGGATCGAATATACTCTTGAGCGTCAGAATTATATCCTGCTCTACCTGCAGTATTTCTTGAGAAGTCATCGGAATCAATTACGAATTACGAATTAAAAATTACGAATTGCCACCCGCAATTTTCTATTTTTTGTTTGCAAAAGCAAGGGCATAAAGCCTCATCTGCTTTATCATGGCCAGCAGACCGTTGGCGCGTGTGGGCGAAAGGTTTTCGCGCAGGCCGATGCGGTCGATGAAATAGAGGTCCGTGTCGAGTATCTCCTGCGGGGTGCGGCCGTTCAGCACGCGGATCAGAAGCGAGATTATGCCCTTGGTGATTATCGCGTCGCTGTCGGCCCCGAACCACACCCGTCCGTCCTCCATGCGCGCGTCGACCCAGACCCGCGACTGGCACCCCTTGATAACGTAATTATCGGTGCGGTGTGCGGGGTCTATCGGCGGCAGCGCGTTGCCCAGTTCGATGAGGTAGTTGTATTTGTCGAGCCACTCGTCGAAAAGCGAAAAATCCTCTATTATCTGTTCCTGTACGGGGTCTGCCATTTTGTCAGGGTTAACGTACTATCATATCCGCATCCCGCAGCGTAACGCCGTCGGAAGCTGTCGGACGACTTATCTGCATAATACGTGCCAGGGTCGGCGCGACGGATGTCATATCGACCGGTTCGGCAACATTCCGCGCCGGGATCTTCCATCCGAACATGATGAGCGGAACGTGCGTGTCATAGTCGTACATCGAACCCGGAAGGCTCCGCACGCCCGGACGCTCCTCGATCCAGCCCGGCATGAAGTTGAGCATCAGGTCGCCCGCCCGCCTCGGATAGAAGCCGTTCTGCATGCGGTGGCCGTAGGAAGCGCCGAAATAGCCGTTGCTCATGGCGATGGATGTCAGCACGTGTGACACCCCGCGGAACTGCAGCACGAAAGTGGCGGCACGGTTCTGCACCTCTTCGAGGCTCAGGTTCTTCTTGTAGATAAGGTTGTGGTTCAGGTAGACCTGGCGGTCTATGTAGTCGACCACCCAGTCGCCGGTACCGAACTGCACCCCGAGGAAACTGTTCAGGATGGTCTTGAACTGGTTGACGTTGAAGCGGTCCTGCTCCACGGGGCCGGCATCCCACGAATCGCTCATGCCGTGGTCGGAAGTGACGACGAACAGCACTTCGCCGACGGGCACCTGCGCCGTGACGGCCTTGACCAGAGCCGCAAGGTCGAGGTCGAGGCGGTAGAGCATGTCTTCGAGCTCCATCGACTCGCTGCCGTAAGTCTCTCCCACATAGCGCGAAGCGTCGAAACAGATGTTCAGGATGTCGGTATCGTCGTCCGCACCGAGTTTTTCGTTCACAATTACCTGCTTTGCGAAATCAGCCACGAGGGTATTGCCGTAGGGACTGCGCAGGAGACCGTTGTAGTCGGTCAGGTTGCCGTTCCTGAACGACGAAATCCGGGCATCTTTATCGCCGTTGAATATGGTATTGATTTTATTTATGTACTGTTTGGCCTGGCGGGCGGGGGTCCAGCCCGAACTGACGTAATAGTTCGCCGGATGCGTGTCGTTGTATTTGGCCACCCAGTCGGGCAGGCGGTTCATAAAGCATGTCGAAGTTATCCACACGGCGCGCGTGTAGTCCATCCAGTAAGCCGTTCCGGTCTGTCCGCTCATGACTATTGCGGAGATAGGATTGGCCGCTATGCTTATAACCTTGCTCGCAGGGGACTCCGACAGGAGTTTGTCTCCCAGGGTCGGCATCACTATATTCTGGCGCGAATAACATCCGCTCCCCGGATCACAGCTCAGTCCCTGCACCGCCCTGTCGTCGATCAGCGACACGCGGCCGCCCGTCACGTAATCTATCCACGAGGTCGAAACCACGCCGTGCATCGACGGGTTTACCCCCGTGGTGAGCGTCGCCAGCGAGACCGGCGAAAGGGTCTGCATGTAGTTGTAGTAGGCCGACGAATAGTTCATCCCGGTCGTTGCGAAACGCCGGAATCCCTCCTCCGATAGGTTGTCCTGGAATTTGCCGAGCCAGTCGTAGCGCAGCTGGCTGACCACGATATTGACGACCAGTTTGGGTTTATGGCCCGCACGCTGGGCCTGTCCGGCAAGCGGAGCTGCAAGCACGAGCGCCAGCAGCGAAATTATGGTTTTACGCATACGGAAATGTTCAGGTTGATTTATAAGCCGTAAAGATAATAAGAATAGGTGTAGCATTTACAGGGCGCCGCCGAAAAATTCGATCTCGGCGCGTAAATCTATCTCCGGGTGCGCCTCATGCAGCTCACGGGCCTGCCTGAGCATGGTTTGGCGGAAACGCGCGTGCGATTCCGTATCTTCATTGAAGGGGCGGTGGGCGGCGGCGCGGAGTATATTTTCGATCTGCGGCAGAAAGGCCTGCGTTTTTTCATCGAAAGCCGCTGCGGAAAATTTTTCCCAGACGTATTCTATCGCGGCATCGGACGGATGCACCAGGTCGTCCGCGTAGAAGCGGTAGTCGCGCAGGTCGTCGTTAACTATCTCATAAGCAGGAAAATAGTGCGCGTCAGGGTATTTTTCGACCAGTTCGCCGACGGCCAAGCGCAGTATGGCCTTGCTGAGGCTGTTCTCTTCGAAGCCGTCTTTCAGGTGCCTTACGGGGCTGACCGTGAAGATCACCTGCCTGCCTTTCAGCGGACCGTCCAACAAGGCCGAAAAGCGCGAAACTATCTCATTGATAGTCAGCCTGCGGCGGATAAAAATATTCGCAGGCTGCTTGTGGCAGTTGGACACCACCCGGCCCTCCAGTTCATAGACCCACGCCGTGCCGAAAGTAATTATAACGTAACCGGCCTTCTTCAACGCCTCTGCTCCCTCCGAAGCCGCCTTGTTTATCCTGGCCAGAGCGTCGTCCGGCGAGACCGACGAAAAAATGCCGTGGTGGGCGTAGCTGAACCACAGACCGTCCGCCTCCGTCAGGTCGTCTTTCGCCCAGACGCGTCCCCCGGCCAGCGACTCCAGCGCGTCGGCGATCGAGGAAGGGTTATACAGAACACCGAAAGGGTTACTCTCGAGAGGGAGTTTATACCGCCGTAGTTTCCCGGCAATGGACTCCGCAAAGCACGAACCGATCGAAAAACCGCGCTGCAAATGGTCGATCTTTTGCCCGAAAGCAGGCACATCTATCTCTGTCCGGAATTTCATGCCGCAAAGTTAACAAATCTTACTAATTTTGTTGCGATGGAACTAAAGGCCAATTGCAAGATAAACCTCGGACTGCGCGTTCTGCGGCGCCGGACGGACGGTTTCCACGATATCGAGACCGTGATGCTGCCCGTGCGCGAACTGTGCGACGAGCTGAGCGTCATACCCCACTTTCCGAACTCCGTGCTGAACGTTTCGGGCATCGGCATCGACTGCCCCGCCGAAAAGAACGTCTGCATGCGTGCCGTACGGCTCATGCAGCGCGTATATGGCATCGGCGAGGCGAAGATAGGGCTCCGGAAAAACATCCCGGCGGGCGCGGGACTCGGGGGCGGCTCCGCGGACGCCGCTTTCACTCTGCGGGCGCTGAACGAAGAATTTTCGCTCGGGCTGCCGGACGCAGAACTCGAAAAACTGGGCGCACAGCTCGGCAGCGATGTGCCTTTCTTTATAAGGAACGCTCCGCAGCTATGCACCGGACGCGGTGAGATAATGTCGCCCGTGAAGGTCGGCCTGTCGGGAAAATGGCTGGTGATACTGAAGCCTGAAATATCGGTACCAACCGCCGAGGCTTACGCGGGCATCACACCATCTGAAAGCGGAATGCCGCTCGCGGAGATACTGCGCCGCGATATCGGCGAGTGGCGGGAACTGCTTGTCAACGACTTCGAAAAGAGCGTGTTCGCGAAATATCCGGTCATCGGACGGCTGAAAGAGCTGCTGTACGACGAAGGTGCGGTCTATGCGTCTATGTCGGGATCGGGTTCGGCCGTTTTCGGGATATTCGACCGTGTTCCTGCGCTCGATATAGAATTCGATTCGGACGATTTAGGCCCCGTTTTCTTCCACAAAGAGAAAATATAACGTCATTGCGAGGAGCAGTTAACTGCGACGCGGCAATCCATTTCAATGTCTGGATTGCTTTGTCACTCCGTTCCTCGCAATGACGATAGTGCCGACTCTCTCGTAATTTTTAATTCGTAATTCGTAATTGATCTAAAAGGCCCCCGCAAGCATCCTCTAAAAGGTCCAGCACGATTTCAAAACCCTCGGCTCCTTCGTAATATGGGTCGGGGACATGGGTGGCGTGCGGATGGCTGCGGCAGAAATCGGTCATGCGCCATATTTTCTGTGCCGCTCCGACCGTCGGGGCCATGCGGTGGACCCGCTCGTAGTTGCTGTCGTCCATCGTGATTATCATGTCGAACCTGTCGAAATCGTCGGTGCGCAACTGGCGCGAAATGCTCTGCAGGTCGTATCCCCGGGCGGACGCAGCACGGCGCATCCTACTGTCGGCCCTTTCGCCAGCATGGCCGCCGTAAGTCCCGGCCGAATCGCACCATATCCGGTCGCTCAGCCCCTCTTTTTCGACAAGGTACTGCATCACTCCCTCTGCCGCCGGGGAACGGCAGATATTTCCCAGGCAGACAAAAAGTATCTTTTTCGGCTTCATCTCCTCTGAATTTAGGGCAAAGGTAAGAAATAAGGATTTTATTAGCTAATTTTGTCGTTTCCTTAGCATGGTACGTAATTTGTTCGTTTTTAAGGAAACAGAAAATCAAACTATCATGACAAAAGATAAGAAAGAGCAGAAAGGCGCGGAAGATCAGGAATTTACCAACAGCAACGGTTTCGACACGGGGGAAGATTATCCCAACTGCGAGGGAGAGTCGTGTGCCAATATGGCAGACGGGGATGACACCGGGGCAGAAGAGGAAAACGAAGCTGATGAAGCCGCCGTGTGGAAAGACAAGTACATGCGCCTGTCGGCCGAGTTCGAAAACTACCGCAAGCGCACCCTCAAAGAGAAACTCGACCTGATAAACACCGGCAGCGAGGATGTCATGAAGTCGATGCTCGAAGTGCTCGACGACATGGACCGCGCTCTGGCGGCGATGGAAAAGACCGAGGATATGGAAGCCGTACGTCAGGGTATAATCCTGATCGACGACAAACTGCGAGGCACGCTCAAAAACAAGGGGCTCTGCGAGATGAAGTGCGTCGGAGAGGACATAGACGCCGACCTTCACGAGGCCGTCGCACGCATCGAAACGGCTGAAAAAGCGATGAAAGGCAAGATCGTCGACGTTATCCAGAAAGGCTACAAACTCAAGGAAAAGATAATCCGCTACCCGAAAGTGGTAGTAGGGCAATAAGACCACGATAGATGGCAGACAAAAGAGATTACTACGAGGTATTGGGTGTCGCGAAGAACGCCAACGAGGATGAGATAAAGAAGGCATACCGTCAGGCGGCGATCAAATACCACCCCGACAAGAACCCGGGCGACAAAGAAGCCGAAGAGAAGTTCAAAGAGGCTGCCGAGGCATACGACGTGCTGAGCAACCCCGATAAACGCGCCCGCTACGACCAGTTCGGGCACGCCGGGATGAACGGTTCGGGCGGATTCGGCGGAGGCGCCGGAGGTTTCGGAGGCGGAGCAGGCGGGTTCACGATGGAGGACATTTTCCGCAACTTCGGCGATATTTTCGGCGGACACTTCGGAGGGTTCGGCGGATTCGGCGACTATTCCGGGGCATCGGGCGGCGGCCGCAGGGTCAACCGCGGTTCGGACCTGCGCGTAAAAGTCAGGCTCAATCTGAAAGAGATCGCCAACGGAACTGTCAAGAAGCTCAAGATCAACAAATACGTCCCGTGCGACAAGTGCGGCGGAACGGGCGCAAAGGATTCGGGCTCATACAAGACCTGCCCCACCTGCAACGGCAGCGGGACAGAGACCAAGATAGTCAACACCTTCTTCGGGCGGACGCAGGCAGTGCAGACCTGCCACGAATGCCACGGCGAAGGGAAAGTCATCACCGCGCCGTGCGACAAGTGCCGCGGCGAAGGTATCGTCAAGGCCGAAGAGGTGGTCGAGATCAAGATACCGGCCGGAGTGGGCGAAGGGATGCAGCTCTCGGTCAGCGGAAAAGGCAACGCCGCGCGCCACGGGGGCATCAACGGCGACCTGCTGGTTGTGATAGAGGAAGAGCACGACCCGGAACTCGTGAGGGACGGCAACGACCTGCTGCACAACCTCAACATCACGATACCGACGGCTCTGCTGGGCGGAACGGCCGAAGTGCCTACCGTCGACGCCAAAGCCAAAATAAAGATCGAACCTGGAACGCAGGCCGGAAAGGTCCTTCGCCTGAAAGGCAAGGGTCTGCCCGACGTCAACGGCTACGGCAGGGGCGATATACTGGTGGTGATCGACATCACCGTGCCGTCGAAACTTTCGTCGGAAGAGAAAAAACTTGTGGAAGAACTGGCCGCCAAACCCGGTTTCCAGAAGGCCGAGTCATCGAAAACCCAGAACATTTTCGAACGGATGCACAATTTTTTCCGGTAAAAGCCCTACCTTTGGTCGAATCCATCTAAAAAATTGCGGATGAATCCAAATGTTTTCAATAATTCAGGTGCGGAAACAGATCTATTTAACATTTTGAGAGAGAAATCCATCAATAGATTTCATTCTATTAAAGAGATAATAGATTATAAGAGAAACTACCGTAAGGAAATTGAAAACATTGAAACTAGAATAAAAAACGAAATCGTTGAAGATCTAAAAAAACTTTCAGACGAACTAGCTCGTCTTCATGATGAATATGATGTAAAAAAAGCGGAGCAAACTTCGCTTATCAGCAAACAAATTGAAGAAATAAAAACAAAACTTACGGCTCCGTCTTTCAATATATTTTCGAAAATAAAAAACAGAATTTATAAAAAGAAAGTAAATTATTTGGAATCTAATTTTGACCAAATTATAGACATATCGCTAAAACCTCATTTGGACAAAATAAAAAGCCATGAAGGAGACATTGCATATTTAACTACGCATCAAAATGATGTACTACACCAGCGATCAAATCCATTTATACGAGAAATAGAATACATAATTTCTGAATTAAACACTCTGTCTCCATTAATCTATGGATGTGTTGGTGAATTAAAAGCGATCGATCTTTTGCGAAAATTGCCCGATCAATACTATATTATCAACGATTTTAGAGAATCATTTCGTCCGCCTCTATTTTATAAAAGTGAAAACGACTATATATATTCAACACAACTTGATCACATAGTAATTGGACCTACCGGAGTCTATGTTATTGAAACAAAATATTGGAATCAGAAATCGATAGAAAGTAACGATTTGTTTTCACCTGTGAAACAATTAAAACGGGGTGGATTTGCTTTATTTGTAATTATTAATGAACTTATTAGAAACTCAAATAGATTTTTAAGTAATTGGGGGGCACCCCAAATATCGGTTTCTAATATATTATTAATGATGAATTCGTCTACAAATCAGCAATATCAGTTCGTCAAAATATTGACAGAATCGAATTGTATAGATTATATTACAAAAAGGCCGGTTGTGCTTAATAATGCACAAATCAAATTTATTGTAAATAGGATTAGTTAATAAAATTAACATGAATGGCACTGTTCTTCAACCATCGCAAACCGCGTCCGTTCAACTATACGCCGCGCTACTACGACCCCGCAAAGGAGGCTCGCGAGGAGCGCAAAAAGATAGTTCTGGGCGAAAAATACAGGGCGCCCGGCGGGGAGGAGAACAACGAAGAGTACGTTCCCGGGGATTTCATACGGCAGCAGGTCGGCGCGCGCAGAAGCAACAGCGCGCAGAACGAGACGTTCCGGCGCCGCAAACGCAAACGCCGCAGTATGACCATGCTGGCGGCCATTCTCGCACTGCTGGTTCTACTTGTATGGCTACTTTATTTCAGATAGACACATAATGGCCGGACGCATAAAACTCCTTCCGGATTCGGTAGCGAACCAGATCGCCGCCGGCGAAGTGGTCAACAGGCCCGCGTCGGTGGTCAAGGAGCTTATGGAGAATGCCGTCGACGCCGGAGCGACTTCTATCATCGTTAATTTCCGCGACGGCGGACGCGAACTGATCCAGATCAAGGACGACGGATGCGGCATGTCCCCATCCGACGCCCGCATGGCTTTCGAACGCCATGCCACCAGCAAGATCGGCTCGGTCGACGACATCTATTCCCTTATGACCTTCGGGTTCCGCGGCGAGGCGCTCGCATCGATCGCGGCGGTGGCCCAGGTCGAACTTCAAAGCCGCACGGCTGAAGAAGAACTCGGCACGAAACTGCTTATAGACGGCGGCTCGTTCCGCGACCAGAGCGCGGCGGCCGTTCCAAAAGGGACCCAGATATATATCCGCAATCTTTTTTACAACGTTCCGGCGCGCAAAAAGTTCCTGGACAAAGGCACCACCGAAGCGGCCCACGTCATGTCGGAATTTCAGCGTGTGGCGCTGTGCCATCCCGAGATCGCGTTCCAGCTCTACCGCGACGACGCTCCGGTCTATAATCTTCCGGCTTCGTCGCTGCTGCAACGCATAATCGGTATAATCGGCAAAGGCACGGGGACGAAACTGCTGGAAGTGTCTGTGCAGACCTCGATAATCCGCGTCTACGGCTTCATCGGACGCCCGGCGTCGGCCAAACAGCGCAACAAGGAGCAGTTCCTGTTCGTGAACGGACGCTATTTCCGCAGCCAGTATTTCCATAAGGCGATCATGCAGGCCTACGAAAAGCTGATCCCGGCCACCGTGCAGCCCTCGTATTTCGTCTACCTCGACATAGACCCCGAGTCGATCGACGTGAATGTCCACCCGCAGAAAACCGAGGTGAAGTTCAGCAACCAGAGCGCCATCTGGCAGATAATCAACGCTGCCGTGCGCGAAACGCTGGCCAAGTCGGGCGCGGTGCCTATGATGGATTTCGACTCAGAGGAGAGGATCGAGATACCGGTGCTGGGACACGACTCCCCCCCCCTGCGCGAGCCGGACACGGTGCGGTCGCACGATTACAACCCCTTCACGAAATACGATGGCGGCAACGCCGACATATCCGATTTCGCATCGCCCCGTCCGCAGGGCGGAGCGCACATTATGGCGTACGACGAGTCGGAATTCGAATACATATCGTCGGCCGACGAACCCGCCCAGCAGACCTTCGGGCAGTTCGAGGAGATGAAAACTTTCTCGGCCCCGGTGGTCATAGGCGGAGGATATGCGGCAGCGGTCTACGGCGGTGTTTTTGTCGCTGTAGATATGAGGCGTGCGCGGGAAGCGGTGCTTTATCACCGTTTCAACGCCATGATGCAGGCCCACGGAAGCGTTTCGCAGCAGCTGCTTTTTCCCGAACGGATGGCGCTGTCGGCCGATGACTTCACTCTGCTGAAAGACAATGCCGACGAATTCGAGTCTTTCGGGTTCGACCTGAGGTTCTCGGACGAGCACGCGGTCGATATTGCCGGCACGCCTGCCGACATGCCGTCGGAAAGGATCGACGAGGTGATCTACGAAATGCTTGACTCGCTGCGCGACGACGTTTTCACAGGCGAAGAGGCCCGGCGCGAAAAACTCGCGGCGATCATGGCGAGGGCCGGGGCCGGAAACACCCCGCTCAGGCTCTCGGCGGAAGAGGCCGGAAACCTGCTTGCGGCACTTGCGGCTACAGGAAATCCGAGCTACACGCCGTGGGGGAAATCCGTTATGACGGAAATAACCACGGAAGAGATAAAAAACAGATTAAAATAAAGAGAGAGAGATTATGCAGATGATGAGAAGAAGAGCGTTCAATACACCGCCGGTGGTGATGAACCTGATAATTGCCAACGCCATTTTCTGGCTTGCATGGGTGCTTGCCATTAAACTCCAGAATCCGAACCTTGCCATCATATTGGACAGGCTGGCGCTTTACCCTGTCGGAAGCCCGCATTTCCACTCCTGGCAGATAGTGACATATATGTTCATGCACGGCAGTTGGGAGCATATTATATTCAACATGTTCACGCTGTGGATGTTCGGCCGGTTCATCGAGTATGACCTGGGCAGCAGGCGCTTCCTGACATATTATATGGTCTGCGGGATCGGAGCCGGATTGATACAGCTTCTGGTCAATTATCTGACACATGGAACATATCCGACAGTAGGTGCATCCGGAGCGATTTTCGGGCTGCTGCTGGCGTTCGGCATGATGCATCCCAACGATATAATCATGCCGCTGCTGCCGCCCATACCGATGAAAGCCAAATGGGCGGTTTTAATCTTCATAGGGATAGAACTTTTCCTTGGAATCCGCAACTACGATTCCATCGCCGACAATGTGGCGCACTTCGCACACCTGGGCGGCATGCTGTGGGGATTCATGCTGCTGTGGTGGTGGAAAAAACGGGGTAAGATTTACTATTAATCCCGCATAGGATGCCGCGCAGGGAACGATCATATTACGACGCCCCACGGAAAGAGTCGGGCAGCACGAAAAGCAGGCGGCGGTGGTCGGTTGTCGATTTCGTGATGCTGGCCGTGTCGGCCGTCATTGCGATAGCCGTGATTCTTTCATGGGCGGCGCGGATACTAAATCCCGGCACTTACGGCTTCATGTCGGCCATGGGACTGCTGATGCCGCCGCTATTCATCGCCAACTTCATCTGCCTGCTCTACTGGACCATACGCTGGCGCTGGGGGGCGTTCATCCCTCTGCCGGTTTTCCTGATAGGAATATGGGGCGTCACGATGTTCTGGCGTCCGCAGCTCACACAGGATCATACGGACCATTCGCGCGACCGCTCGCTCGTCAGCATCGCCACATATAACGTGCGCGGAATGATGCGCGAAGTGGACCATGAAAGGCAGAGGTTCGTTTCGAGCATGGACGACGTAATCTCGGCGGTAGATTCGCTCAAAGCGGGTATCCTGTGTATGCAGGAGTTCCAGTCGACGCGCGACTTTCCGAGGCGCCATTTTGAAGATGCGCTTCCGCAATACACACATAAAAGGGTGCGTTACAATATCGGCGGGGCCGACGATCTGGGCTGGGGGCTGGCGATCTACAGCAAATACCCGATAACCGGCGCGGGGCATATCGACTTCAAAGGCACGAGCAACTCGGTGATATGGGCCGACATAGCGATCCAGAGAGACACCGTGAGGGTTTTCAACGCCCATCTGCAGACCACGTCCATCACCGCAACAGATCACGAATACATAGTGAACATGGATTTCGTCGGCGACAGCACCCGCACCGCCAAAGTCAGGCAGATCGTCGGCCGGATGAAGAACAACTACATCATCCGCGCCGGGCAGGCCGACACACTTGCGGCCAACGTAAAGGCTTCACCCTACCCCGTCATAGTGTGCGGCGACTTCAACGACACCCCCATGTCGTACGCCTACCGCAAAATCAACAAACGGCTGCGCGACAGTTTCCGAGAGGCGGGACGCGGCTACGGATACACTTACCGCGGTTTCTTCGACATGCTCCGCATCGACTACATAATGCATTCGCGCAGGATCGGGTGCGTCGAATACTCTTCGCCGTCGTTCGACTGTTCGGACCACAACCCGGTGACAGTAAAAGTAAGGCTTAACAACAATACATTACAACAGCCATGATAATAGATTCACTGCACAATTACAAGAGCTACTCGGGGATGCATCCCCGCCTTGCAAAGGCTTTCGAATATCTCGTAAAGGCCGATTTTTCGAAACTTCCCAACGGCCGTAACGAGATCGACGGCGACGAGATCTTCCTGATGATGACCCGCGGCGAACTGAAAAAACCTCAAGACGCTCCGATCGAGGTGCACAACCGCTATATCGACATCCAACTTGTGATCGAGGGAACGGAGACTTTCGGATGGCGCGAACGTTCGGAGCTGGGACTGCCCGAGGGCGGATTCGATGCCGAAAAGGACGTTCAGTTCTCCGGCGAGGCTCCGTCCATGTTCTTCACGCTGCACGCAGGCCAGACGTGCGTTTTCTTTCCCGAAGACGGCCACGCGCCGATGATCGGTGAAGGACCAATTACGAAGTGTATCGTGAAAATCCTTAAATAACAATTATTTATACACAAACAGACGGCCCCGATGAGCCGCCCGTTTTTCAAACGCTTACAGGCAGATGTCTGTAAGCGTTTGTTTTTATATTGCATCACGCCATCAATAATGCCGGCCATTTAATGTTCATAACTTCCAATATCCTCTTTTGCCGATGGTGCACCTCGCCCGGCGGCGTATGAGGCTGGCTGGAAGACGATTTCAATATGGAAGCTCCTTAAGGCCTGATTTTTGCCATGCCGACATATGAAAATAACTTAAAAATACTCGTTATGAAAAACCATTTACTTCGTTCAAAGCCGGCCAGCATGGTAGTCCTTACTGCGGCTTGCTCAGCGGGGCTGGCGGGTTGCGGCGGCAGCGGCAACGCCCCGAAAACCGACAGCAAATTCACAGGGACGATCAATCTGGACATCCGCGACTCCAAACCCGACTGGGACGCCTTCCTCTATCCGAAAGCGCCCAAAGGCGCACCCAACGTTTTGTTCATACTCTTCGACGACACCGGACAGGCATCGTGGTCTACGTATGGCGGCGCGATAAATATGCCTACACTCGACAGGATAGCCCAGAACGGCCTGACCTACACCCAGTGGCAGACGACATCGGTTTCTTCCCCGACCCGCTCATGCCTGCTGACCGGCCGCAACCATCACCAGAACGGTTTCGGCACCATAGCCGAGTCGGCCATAGGATTTCCCGGTTACAACGGCCATATTCCCGAATCCTGCGCTACCATGGCGACCATTCTACGCGATGCAGGATGGTCTACTTTCTGGATCGGCAAGAACCACAATGTACCTGTCGATGCATTCGGTATGAGCGCTTCGAAAAAAGAGTGGCCGCTCGGTTTGGGCTTTGACCGTTTTTACGGCTTCATCAGCGGTGAAACCAACCAATGGTATCCTACCCTGATCGAGGACAACCATTTCATCGAGCAGCCATACCTGCCCGAACAGGGTTACCACCTCTCGAAAGACCTGGCGGACCAGGCGATCCGCTATATCCGCGATTCGAAACAATCGGACCCCTCTAAACCGTGGTACATGTGGTATTGTCCCGGTGCGAACCACGCCCCGCACCACGCCCCGCAGGAATATATCGACAAATACAAAGGCAAATTCGACGAAGGCTATGAAGCCTACCGCGAATGGGTGCTTCAGCGCATGATCTCAAAAGGAGTCCTTCCGGCGGACACCAAGCTGACGCCGATCAATCCGATGCCCGAAGGGACCTATTCCAAGGACGACATGGTACGCCCGTGGAATACCCTGTCGGATGACGAGAAAAAACTGTTCGCCCATATGGCCGAAGTTTTTGCAGGCTTCTCCGAATATACCGACGTGCAGATAGGCCGTGTGATAGACTACCTTGAAGAATCCGGCCAGTTGGAGAACACCATGATCATATATGCCGCAGATAACGGCGCTTCGGGCGAAGGCAGCCCCAACGGGTCGGTGAACGAGAATAATTTCTTCAATTCCTATCCCGACGATATGGCGATGAACCTGGCGATGATGGATAAACTGGGTTCTCCCGATACCTACAATCATTATCCGACGGGATGGGCCGTCGCGTTCTCTACCCCGTACAAGATGTTCAAGCGCTATTCGGGTTACAGCGGCGGTACATGCGACCCGCTTGTGATCAGCTGGCCGAAAGGGATCAAGGCGCGCGGCGAAATGCGCAGCCAGTACTACCATGCGACCGATATAGTGCCCACGATACTGGAAGTCTGCGGCGTCGAGATGCCCGGCGTGGTTCACGGCATCAAGCAGACCCCGCTTCCGGGCGTATCCATGGTATCGAGTTTCGGCGATGCCAATGCTCCCACAAAAAAGCAGGTCCAGTATTTCGAAATGCTCGGTACGCGCGGCATCTGGAAAGAGGGATGGATGGCCACTACGGTACACGGTCCGCTGCCTTCGAATATGGGTAACTTCGACAAGGACCGCTGGGAGCTGTACCACACCGACATCGACCGTTCGCAGGCCAACGACCTTGCGGCGCAATATCCCGAAAAAGTGAAGGAGATGCAGGAACTATGGATGAAAGAGGCCGAAAAATACAATGTACTGCCTCTGTGCGACCTCGATATCCCGACTTTCATCAAGTACGAATATTATGCCCCGATACCCGAAGACGGACGCTTCACCTATTATCCCAACACATCGGAAGTGCCCGAAGCCTCGGCCGCACCGACTACCGGACGCTCGTTCAAGATATTCTCGGACGTGACCCTCGACAAGGGATCCAAAGGCGTGGTCGTTGCACAGGGTTCGCGTTTCGGCGGCTACTCGCTGTTTCTCAAGGACGGCAAGGTCAGCTTCGTCTACAACTTCCTCGGCAACCCGCCCGAACAGATGCTTTCCGCACCGGCGCCAACATCCGGCAGACATATCATAGGCGTGGAATTCATCAAGGAGAAAGTATCCGAAAAGAACGAGATACTGGGTACGATGAAACTTTATATCGACGATAAGATGGTTGCGCAGATGCCTGCACGCACCGAACTGCACCGTTATTCTTTGGGTGGCGACGGCCTGTGCATAGGTTATGACAGCGGCGACCCGGTAAGCAAACTATACGGTTACCGCAACCCGTTCACGGGCGGCGGCGAGATACATAAGGTGGTGTTCGATGTGAGCAAAGACGCCTACGTAGATGTGGAAAGGGCGTTCGAAACCAAGATGCGCACACAATAACCCACATCCCGGTATTTGGTGAATAAATTTTCCCCGGCCTTGCTCCGATAAAGAGTTTTGGCCGGGGAAATTTTCAACTATCTACGGTATACCATACGAGCCGCCTGTTTTTTCATTTTTCATTCTTCATTCTTCATTTTTCATTTTTCATTCTCACGCCTTCCCCGCCTGGTGTTTGTATTTGAAGACGAACGCGAATACGATCGCCACCACAAGCGCATATCCGGCGAAGATGTACCACACAGTAGGCCAATCGCCTACGGTATAGAAACTTTCGCCGAACTGTTTGAGTTCCGTGAAGTGACGGACCACCAAACCCGCACCGTATGAGCCGAGTACGGCACCGATACCGTTGGTCATCATCATAAAGACGCCCTGTGCACTGGCCCTGATCTTCGGTGAGGTAGACTGTTCGACAAACAGCGAGCCCGAAATATTGAAAAAGTCAAACGCCATTCCGTAGACTATCATTGACAGGATCAGCATCCACAGACCCGGACCCGGATCGCCGAGTCCCAGCAATGCAAACCTGAGAACCCACGCAAACATGCTCATCAGCATCACTTTTTTGATGCCGAACTTCTTCAGGAAGAATGGTATAGTGAGTATGAACAGCGTTTCGGATATCTGCGACACCGAAAGCAGCACTACCGAATGTTTAACCCCAAAAGAGTCCTTGAACGCCTCTATCGCATTGAAACTGCTTAGGTACAGGTCGCCGAAGCTGTTGGTTATTTGGAGCGCGGCGCCCAGCAGCATAGAAAATATGAAGAAAATGGCCATCTTCTTCTCCTTGAACAGTGAGAACGCCCTCAGGCCGAGCAGGTCGACAAACGATTGCTTCTCGCCGGATTTCAATTTTACGATCTCGCACTTGGGCAGCGTGAACGCATAGGCACCTAGGCCGAGCGATGCTGCGGCAGCAAGCCAGAGCTGCATGTTCGATAGCTTGAATCCGGTAAAATCGACTATCCACATGGCGCAGATGAAACCGACCGTTCCCCAAACCCTTATCGGCGGGAAGTCCTTGACGATATCCATTCCATTTTTTTCCAAGGCGTTATAAGCGACGGTATTGCTAAGTGCAAGCGTCGGCATGTAGAACATCACCGCAAGGAACATCATCGCATACAGCGTAACGTATTCGGTCTGGAAAGATGCCGCCGCAAGGAAGGCCGCACCGAGCAGATGACATATTCCCAACAGTTTTTGCGCCGGAATCCACCGGTCTGCGATTATTCCCATAAGTGCCGGCATGAAAAGCGACACAATACCCATTGTGGCAAAAAAACTGCCGATCTGCACTCCGTCGAAATGCAGAGCGTTGCCCGCATAGCTGCCAAGAGAGATCAGCCATGCCCCCCAAATGAAGTATTGGAGGAAATTCATGACGATAAGTCTGATTTTAAGTCCCATAAATATCGTATTAAAGTTGTATTTCGGCCGCAATAACCCTTCCTGAAAAAACGTTGGATTAGTAAATATATGAATTTTCCGTCAAAAAACTTTGCAGTAAAGAAATAAAGCGCTAATTTTGTACCCTCAACCATTGAGCTATGGTGTAATGGTAACACTGCAGATTCTGGATCTGCCTTTCTAGGTTCGAATCCTGGTAGCTCAACAACGGAAAAGAAAAACCCCGCAGGGGTTGCGCGAAACCAGAACACCCGCCCAAGCATGCTTGAGAGCGGGTGTTCTGGTTTTGTGCATGGCTTGCGAAGCAAGTTTTCGTTTTCTGTTGTGATGAGGCCCGCGGCAGCGCAAGGATCACGGAGCTAATCCAATGAGCGACGTAATCCTGATAGCTCAACAATAAAGGCTGAAATTTAGCATATTGTAAAACGAGCACCCGTCTTTACACCCAAGTGTGAGGCGGGTGTTTTTCATTGTCGGACATCTCCTAAAACCGGGATTGCCAAAGCTAAGTAGAATATTCTTCATTTTATCGACACTGTCCAAAAAATTGTGTAAACGTTAATGCGGGTCGGGAACGATCCGCATTATTTTTTACTACTTTTAAGACGTTTGTATTATGGACAGTGTTATGACAAAAAAGAGCAGAGCGGTTCCGAGCGAACTGCTAAGCAAGGAGTTTTTAAGCCAGTTCAAGACCGAGGAAGACGTGAGCCGTTTTCTGAAAGACCTTCATTCGCAGGTATTGGAGCAGATGCTCGACGGCGAGATGGACTCCCATCTGGGCTATGAAAAGCATTCGCCGTCGGGCCACAACACGGGCAACTCTCGCAACGGCAGCTACCCGAAGACGATCCAAAGCGAACACGGCGAGAGTACGATCCAGGTTCCGCGTGACCGTAACGGTGATTTCGAGCCCGTTGTGCTTCCCAAGCACCAGAGCCGCGGGTTATCTATCGAGCGGCTCGTGATCTCGCTCTATGCCAAGGGTATGAGTGTGTCTGACATCGAAGACGAACTGAAAGAGATCTACGGTATCAGCCTTTCGGGTTCGGCCATCTCCATTATCACGAATAAGGTTACGCAAGCCGCCACCGAGTGGCAAAACCGCCCGTTGGATCGGCTGTATATGGTTGTGTGGATGGACGGTATAGTGTTCAAGGTGAGGGAGTTGGACAAGGTTATCAACAAGACCGTTTATCTGTGCGTTGGGCTCAATGACCTAGGTTACAAGGAAGTGCTGGGTATGTGGCTGGGCAAGACCGAGTCCTCGTCGTTCTGGATGTCGGTTCTGACCGATCTGAAGGCCCGCGGGGTGGAAGATATGCTGATCACCGTGACCGACAACCTGAACGGCTTTACGGAGACCATTCGAGCCGTCTTCCCGCAAGCTACGACCCAGATCTGCGTGATCCACCAGATCCGCAACTCGTGCCGTTACGTGGTCTGGAAGGATATGAAGGAGTTCACGGCCGATATGAAAGAGATTTATACGGCTGTCAACCGTGAGCAGGCCGAGTCGGCTCTGGCTCACTTCGAGCAGAAGTGGGGCTCGAAGTATCGCCACGCCGTGCAGAGCTGGCACCGCAACTGGGATGATCTGACCGCTTTTTTCGAGTTCCCCGTCGAGATACGCAAGATCATCTACACGACCAACATTATCGAAAATCTCAACGGAAAGATCCGAAAGTACACCAAATCAAAACTTTCGTTCCCGACAGATGATGCTGTCCGTAAGTCGGTTTGGCTGGCTTTGCAGGAGATTGAGAAACGGTGGACGGTGCCTGTCCACAACTGGGGATTGTTATGAACCAATTTTTAGCTATTACTACTGGTGCGTTAATATTTTTTGTTCAACAAAAACAACCCTAAACATGGGTTACAGGTAGCTGTGGGGGCTATTTGTTAGTTATGAATCATACGATTCGGTGAATTGCGAATTCAAATCGAAAACTCAAAACACCATTGTAACACATTGTGCTTGTGCTCCTTGTATGTGATTTGTTTGAACTTAACGCACCACCACTATTTAGCTATATTCGAAAACAGAATCGGGATTTAGCGATCTGCCAAACCCCGACCCAAATTATCAGTTACACAAAATTCTGGATAGTCCCAAAATTCTGGATAGTCCCATTTTATCCCCTGAACCTTAGTGTCTAAACAACTCGATCAGTTCCCGATTTCAAACATAGGATGATCTTATATTCCAATTTCAAAGCGTTGAGGCCGTCCCATTTCAGCCGTTGCAGGGCGCGAAAAGCAACAGGGATGAACCTGTAAGTTCATCCCTGTTGCTAATTCAACACAAATTGGCATTTATTCTCAATCCATATTTTTCATTGTCTTTTCTATCTCAATATTATAATCATTGAATGTTTCTTTAAGGATAGTATCATCTTTAATCTTTTCATTGACTAATTTCTTAAAGCTATTAAAGTCATACTTAATGTCAGACAATCCTTTTTCTTTAAAATACAGTTCAGATCCTAATAACTGCGCCTGTGTTTTCATTATAGAATTATGTGTTGAAAAATAATTCAATACATACAAAGGGTCATTAAGCATGATTTTTTGACAATACTTTCCTAATATCTCGGAAATAGCTCCATCAGATTTTGCACATATATCATTAAAAATATAAAAATATAAAGCTTTAGCATTCCCATTTTTAGATTCTGATGTCAATGTATCCAATAATCGAGATGACTTTTCATCATCAGTGAACTTAAGTTCTCCTTTATAATAATTTACCACGTTAGCATCCACTTTGAGTGAGGTGATCGTTTCTTTTTTTACGTCATCACTTAACTGTTCCCAGTAGGCATTGTTAGGATTACAACATTGTGCACTAGCAAAATGAAATATTAGGGCAGAGAAGAAAAAAGTCAAAATAACAATCAAATTTTTCATAATAGTTCTCTTATTAATTGCTACCATATGGTGTAAAAGAAGGTTGAGGAATCTCGTAAACTGTTTTTACTTCTATCATATTAGTCTTACTTGCTGGAACGGTTCTTTTTTGCAAATCATCAACAATAGTAGTTCGTCCTGGAGACTCTGCAGAATCAGTCGCTTGTAAATTGGTGGTTGTCTCGTTAAGAGCTGCCATATCTTCATCAGATGCACGTAAACACCCTTCTGTTTTCTCTAATGAAGGATTTGATACTGCAGACCATGTGTCGGTTTTTGAATCATATGCTTCCTGCCTGCCCCCATGAAATCTAAACAAATTTCGACCAGTTTCAACAACCTCTCCTGCTTCGGGATTGATAACTAATCTAGCATTTGGACCCATAGACGCTCTTTTCTCATCTGTTGATTCTATCCAAGTACCTGTAGCGGGAATGTCATATACTCCCAACGGAGTATCCGCACCTGTTACATGTCTGTCATGCCCCTTTACACCTTCTGCTCGTACGTCAAATCTCATCACTTCATTCCCATTCCTGTCTGATACCACTGCGATACCATACCCGTGCATAGCTCTGTCATTATATACGTGTACCTTGATGTCCCATTTGCCGTTCGGATCAATGGCATTTATAGGATTATTGGAACAATATGCATATGGACTTATCCTTGGATTGTTCCTGGCCAATGGATCGGGCCCCGTCCAGACAGGTAGTTTTTTGCCGAAGAACCTTGCACCGAAATCCTGATACGGCAGGTCGCCGGTGGTCTGGTCTTCCTTGCCCGAGAAATGGAAACGGTTGTAGGAAGCTTCCAGGTCCGGATTTTCGTGCCGGCCGCCGAATGCATAGTAGTCGCTCCGCTCGGCGATCACTAATCCGTTCTCGCCCGGCTTCGCGACAACCCTGGTGCTTCCAAGGTGGTCGGTCAGGAAGTAGTTCGGGGTGTAGATATTGCCGCCACTGCTTTCCGAAACCTCGATCCGTCCGCCGCCGAAGCCGGTGCTCTCCAAAATCAGGTCGCCCGAAGCGTCCCTTTTGTAAATCAAAGAACCTACATAGTCGTAACCCATCCCATCGGTGTCGACGACACCCAGCTTCGTTCCATCGGCGAGCCAGCGGTAAGCCGCCTGCAGATTGTCCGACGCATCCCGCGCCGCACTTGTCAAATTTAAGAAATTGTATTCTAATTTCAAAGAGTTCAGGCCGTCGGTCGTGCAGTTTCCGTTTGCGTCATAGGCGTAGGTGCAGGCGGTGCCGTTGTTGCTGATCGCCGCGATCTGGTTGCCGTTGTACGTCGCGCTGCCGATGTCGTCGACGAGAGAGCCGGCGGCATAACGTTGCAGTGTGAGAAAGTTTCCATTCTTGTCATAGCTGAGACCCTGCTCGACAAAGTTGTCAACGGGAGTCGTACCTGCACCCTCGTATTGGACGGTGTTTGTCAGGCGGCTCAGTTTGTCATAGGTAAAGGCGTAGGTGTTGGCCGTGCCGGAGCCGGGTGCAGACGGGTCTTTATTCGTCCAGTCCCACTCGGTGATGTTGCCCGTGTAGCTGGGATCGGTGCCTTTGGCCGGATCGTAGTAATGGAGTGTCATCTCGAAATACGGACTCTTCTTCTCGGTCAACCAGCCCTGGATATTATACTTCAGGCTGTCGGTGAAAGCATCCTGGCCCGAGCCGTAGGTCTTGGCGACCAGACGGCCCAGCTCGTCGTAACATAAAAAGCAACAGGGACGAACTCATAAAGTCCATCCCTGTCGGCCTTTATAAGAGTCGATTTTTCTTATGCCCTAATCTGATACATTACTCAAGCCAAAGTTTTACTTTCGTGTTATTTTAATCAATCGTTAAAGTTAATTTTTGGTATTAGTAATTTATATATAAGCCAGATTAAAAGGACTAATGACAAAACATTGGGTATATCTATTGTTACTAATCCTTCTCCCAAACTTATATCCGTAAGGCCTCGCAGAAAAAGGTCTAATAATCCAAATACTGTTTGTAACACTAATGCATATACAAATAATATTATCAAACCCCATTGGCATTTAATTTTCTTTATATCTATTAAATTGAATAATATCAATAGAAAAAGAACACAGGCCCCAAAAATTATTAAGTAAACCAGAACTGCAAAAAAGAAACTCTCAACATCAAGATCTTGGGTAATGATCAATATACTATCATATAATTTAAATGTAGCAATGTAGAGGGTTATTAAAGCCAATAAAATTCTGACAGGGATATTTTTCATATAAATATTGCTTATAATTATTTTTTAGATTCTAAATAATTAACCCATTCAAAATATTTTCGTCTTATAACCTCCCATGCGTCCCCTTTTTCTTTTTCATCTTCCAAATACTGCCGTCTTCTTTCTCTTAAAGTATTCCAGAAAGAATCAGGATTAGAGAAAGGAGCAATGTGGCCGTATATCAAACTCTTCGAGAATTCTCTTACTCCTATTCTCCTATACGCATCTATGTGTTGATTTTCCATGCCAAAGGAATTCAGAATAGGATCATCTAAGATTTGATAATCAACAACCAATGTGGTATAGTGTGTTGGTATGTCATTTGACTGGAATGTATTTATAAATACCTCTTCCTCCACATCCCATCCTTTGTAAAGTAAATAATCTCTCATTCCGGCCGCAAAAGCACCACCCATGCTATGTGAAACAAATTTAAAGGTGTCTTTGCCTTTTTTCATTCCTCTTGTCAGATCAAAATAATTTTCCTGAGCATAACTATATCCTTCGTTAAACCTTTGAGTCGCTGAAGACGTTGCCTTAGGTTCGTGTTCAACAAAATGAGATTCGTTGTCATTGAAATAGCTTTTAGCTCCCGATTTAAACCGATAGTTCCAATATGGTTCACCTGGTGTTAACCTTCCCCACATTAAAAAGCCATTAACAAATATCACTTTCTCGCCATCGGGATCAAACGCATTTACCGGGTTATTTACACAGTAAATAAACGGGCTTATCGGCAAATACTTTTCCGACAACTTGTCCATGTTTCCCCAACGGACGATCCGGGGCATGTACATCCTGGCGCCGTAGTCCAGATATTTGGCGGCGGCGGGCAGACCTGCGGTCTGGAGCTCCTTGCCGTTGTACAGCCAGCGGTTGTCCGAAGCCTGCGCCGCGGGATACTCCCATTTCAGGCCGTAGGGATGGTAATCGCTGCGGTCGAGAACAGTCCCTGCATTTGATATTACGGCACGGGTACTTCCCAGATGGTCGCTCAGAAAGTAGTTGGGAACATAGCTGTGGCCGCTGCCGGTTTCAGATACTTTGAACCTACCGCCCCCGAACGATGCGCTCTCCAGCGACAGTTCGTCGTTTGCATTGCGGGTGTATACCAAAGAACCTAAATACTCGAATCCGCTGCTCAGAGTGCCGTTATCGTAGCCCTTCACCCCGGCCTTTGTGCCGTCCGCCAGCCACTTATACGTAGCAACGGCGCTGTTGTCGGCGGAACTCTCGACACGACTCACCAAATTTAAGGAATTATATTCTAAATTCAAAGAGTTCAGTCCGTCTGTAGTGCAGTTTTCGTTGGCGTCGTAATAATATGAATAGTCGGCATCGGCGTCGGAGAGGGTTACAAGCTGATTACCGACGTAATCATAGTCGAATTGATCGTCGACTACCCCGGCGGTCGCACCGTAACGCTGTAAGGTTAAGATATTGCCGTTCCGGTCGTAGGAGAGGTTGCGTTCGGTGAACGAATTGACCGGCGTGGTCGAAGAGCCTTCGTAGCGTTTTGTGTCGACCAGACGGCTGAGATTGTCGTATGTGAAGGCGTAGGTGTTTGCCGTGTCGGAGCCGGGTGCAGACGGGTCTTTATGCGTCCATTCCCACTCGGTGATGTTACCCGTGTAGCTGGGATCGGTGCCTTTAGTCGGATCGTAGTAATGGAGCGCCATGTCGAAATAGGGACTCGACTTCTCCGTCTGCCAGCCCTGGATGTTGTAGTCGTAGGTTTCGGTGATGGCATTCGGATCCTCGCTATCACCGTAGGTTTTGCTCACAAGTTTGCCAAGTTCATCATAACCGTAACTCACAACAGCCGGTTCACCGTCATTCAGCGTCGTGGTCTCGCTCAACAACCGCCCCCGGTGGTCGTAAACGAACCGTGTGATCTTGACGTCGTGGTCCGACATGGCGTCCAACTGGTGCGACTCCACCGAGGCCAGGACATTCCCCACAAAATCATACTTTGTGCTGTATCGGCTGATGCCGCCCATGTGGTTGCGTTCGACGGTCTGGATCACGCGGCCCCGGTAATCGTAGTAGAAGGCGCGTTCCACATAGTCCGAGACGGGATCGCCGCCATCGATCACGGCCACCCGTTCGTAAACCTTCAGCCCTTTAACCCTCTCGTCCAAAGCCGAGCCGCGGATCACAACGCCGTCGGACTCAAAAGACAAGTAAGGCGGCACATAAGCCAGGTTGTAAACATATGACAGCGGAGCTTCGGGTTCTTCCGGGTCTTCGGGGTCCTCGGGGTCCTCGGGGTCCGGTTCACCGCAACCGCATGTGCACTCTCCGCCGGTCCGGCAGGGGCAGTCGTCGGCGCAGTCACACTCCTCTCCGCATCCGCAAGGCTCCGGATCGGGATCAGGATCAGGGTCGGGATCAGGATCATCCGACTCATAATACGGATTTGCTATGGTGACGGTCGAAGGCGGGGTTATGCCGGAAGCCAGGTCGACCGCATACATGCCTGCCGTTTGGAACATCGGCCACGGACTTGTTATCTCCCATGCCTGGACGCTGCTGCGCAGCTCGGGGTAAGCCTTGGGGATGTAATACAAAGTATACTCGCTGTCGCCGGACGAGTTCATGGCCGTGAACATCAATTCTTCCCTGACGGTTCCGTTAGCGTCGGCGAACAAGGGGAAAGCGCCCGGATCGATCGCGCCGCCCTCTTCCGTAAGAAGCGGACAGCTTGACGAAATGGCGCCGAACCAAAGATACAGGAAGCAGTCGGCGAATACCGCAATGTCCACATATTCATCCTCGGGCGAATATTCGGCCGGGACATACGAGGGGTTGGAAATAACGATCTCCCTTTTGACAAAATCGGCATAAGCGTCCGGGTTGTCGCATAGTCCTATGGATATGTAATAATTATCCTGGAAATGCTCCACCAGATCGGTGCATTCCTGCGGGATGTAATAAATCATGTTGTCCTGCGTCATGAATCCATCGGGAATGGAGCCGTCCTGCATGAAATAGTAAGGATATTGATCGCGGAACGAACCGGCGACACTCTGGGCATCGGTATCATCCGTATCCCATATCAGGAAATAGTCAGGACGGACGGGAACTATCGCCGTATACGGATCGCCGGACGAGGTCGAGAATATGGGCGGACTGGGGTCTTTCATCACCTTCGCCCTCCGGTTTTGCGGCCGGCCAGCTCGAGTGCCCGGTCTGCATCAATAATGATCTTTCGTCCTATCTGGGTGATAGCCCCGTCGATCCTGCCGGAAGCCTTGATACGGTTGGCCGTGGGCATCGAGCAATTGAACAGCCCGGCGATGCCCCTGATGCCGTAGACGTATTTCTTTACCTCTTTAACCGGAATCGGCCGGGGATGCACCTCCGCTGTTCCCAGCACTTCTTTTAATTGACCGGCCGACAGCATAGCTATCGGTGTGTCATTGGTGATGTGTTTGTACATGTAATGTCGTTTTTTAATGTTTTCAACCCGGAGAGCGACTCCATTTGACAACGATCGACATCACAAAATTACAAAAACGAAAGTATAAAACACTGTATTTAAAAGGCTTCAATCCAGCAGT
>JAVBRO010000026.1:0-52999 GCA_031547885.1 Rikenellaceae bacterium | reverse complement strand
ATATCGAAAAGACCGGCAGGGAGTCCTGCGGAACTTACAGTAAACGGTTTTAAAACAGCAGCGGCCTGCATATGCAGGCCGCTGCTGTTTTAAAACCGTTTACTGTAAGTTCCGCAGGACTCCCTGCCGGTCTTTTCGATATAATTCTGATGGTACTCCTCGGCAGGATAGAATTCCGTGGCCGGAGTAAGCTTCGTGGCAACCCTGTAACCCCTTTTGGCAAGTATGTCGATCAACTTTCCGGCAGTCTCCTTCTGTTCGGGCGAGAGATAGAATATCTCCGTGCGGTACTGCGTCCCGACGTCGACTCCCTGGCGGTTTACCTGCGTGGGGTCATGCATCTCGAAGAAACGTTTGGCGAGTTCCTCATATGAGACCGCCGCCGGATCGTAAATAACTTTCACGGCCTCCGCATGTCCTGTTTTGCCCGTCCCTACCTGCTCATAGGTCGGATTCGGAACATCGCCGCCGATATAACCGGATTCGGCGTCGATAACGCCATCCGCCTGCTGCATAAGGTGCTCGATGCCCCAGAAACAACCGCCGGCAAATATGGCGGTTTCAGTTTTCCCCGTGTTCTCCATTTTTTTATTGTTTTCAGGTATGAATTGCAATGAGACCGAATTGACGCAGTGGCGCGTGTTCTTATCGGTAAAACCTTCCCCTTCGAAGACATGCCCCAGATGTCCGCCGCAGGCCGCACAGGTTATTTCGGTGCGCCTTCCATCGGCATCCGTAGTCCTTGTGACGGCTCCGGCAATCTCGTCGTCGAAACTGGGCCAGCCGCAGCCCGAATGGAATTTGCTGTCGGAACGGTAGAGCGGAGCGCCGCACTGCCTGCAGTGGTAGGTGCCGCGGCCTGTGAAATCGGTATATTCCCCCGTGAAAGGCATCTCCGTGCCCTTGTCTATAATGACATGTTTTTCGAGCGGAGTGAGTTCTTTTTTCATGAGTGTTTCCCGATTTTGCGCAAACAGAGCTACCGATATGATTGTCAGCGCAAATATAATTACAAATTTCCTCATTTCCACAAATATTTATATATGAAACGCGTAAACTGCATGGAAAAGTTCGTCACACCGGCATATTGTCATAAACGAACATTATGAATCCTGATCAATGAAATAATTAACTCTGAATGTTTCGATCAACGTATTCCTGGCAAGGGATGAGATAATTACATCCCGTTTTTTCGTTCCGTTGGCTGCAGCTATGAGCTTCAGGTATTTATTCCGCTTCCTTTTGTCAGCAAGAAATCTTTTTATCATCCGTCTTTTCAGCGGGAGCCAAACCTTTGCGGTGTGTTCATGATGCGAATGGCATTTCGCCATTTCCTGCTCAACGGCGGCCTCTGTAATATTTTTCAATTTCACGACCGCGATAAAGAACACTCCCATATTCTTCATATTGACCCCCATCCATGATATGCATATGTCTTTATGGTAATTTTCCGAAGTCAGCCCTATCTCTTCCGACAGTCCTTTTTTTACCAGGTCATACAGCGTCGCATCCCTGCCGGCTTCCATCTTATCATGCAGAAGAGTCTCGAAAATCCCTATCGTCCATTCATTTTTACCGTATGCCACCGCATTGCTGCGCCTCAATGCCAGGATTCTGTCCATTTCACTTACCACCACGACATTTACACTCATCGAAGAGGGCAGGGCGTTGGCAAAATACGCATCGGGATTTGTCAACAACATTTCCCTTATCTTTTCATTTTTATCGGGATGGCCGGCAAGGTAGTCCATAACGGCGAGATGCTCCGTATAGTCCGAGGGAGCTACTTTTATTTTGAATATATATTGACTGTCAGCATCATGATCCTGCGAATCCGGAGCGTAATGGGTTAAATAGCAGACCTTGCCCGTGTAATTTTTCTCCTGGTATTTCTTTTGGTATCTTTTGATCTCGGATTCCGGAATGAGATCCTGACGGTTCCTGGCCTTACTGAACACGATCCTCATTTTGCTACCGTCCAATCTGCGCTTATACGACCACGACAGGAGTTCGACCAGATCGTCCGCCATAATATTATAGTTCAAAAGGCGGCGGCGGTATATTTTCTCCCTTGCGATTTTGACCAGGCGAATCACCCTCTTGTTAACCGACCCGAAAACAGCACCGACAATAAAGGTTGCAATGCACGACAGCAATGTCGCGATAATTAAATTCGGGTCAAAGTTCATGATATAATGTTTAAGGTATATAATAACTGTCAAACGATCAAATATACAGCTAATTATCTGGAATCAAATAGTTCCGGGGTATATTATGCGTAAAAAGAACAGGGGCCGCTGGATTATTCCCAAACACTCTCCGAGAGTTTGAATTATTTTGTTGTATCGATCATTGCCGTCCGCTTCAGCTGACGGACAACCCCTTGCGAATAAATTCACGGGCCTACCGGAAAAAGAAAAACCACTCTTCCGAGTGGTTTCAAATTTTGCAGCTTCCTGCTTTGTGGGAGTTGACGGATTAACTCGCGATGCTCGTTTTTCCGTACTATCTCCTGTCAGTTTTGCAAAACTTCATAAACTTAAAATCTAACGATTAACTTTTCTTTCCCAGATATGCTCGTCAGAACAAGTTCTGGAGCATATCTGAAAAAGAAAAAGTCACTCTGACAAGCGACTTTAAGTTTATTTCGTTTTGTGGGAGTTGACGGATTCGAACCGCCGACCCTCTGCTTGTAAGGCAGATGCTCTGAACCAGCTGAGCTAAACTCCCTTTTGCGTTTTCGCGTTGCAAAGGTAAATCAAATTTTCTTTCCTCCAAATTTTCACACCATGTTTTTGAGAGAAAACCTGCGCAGAAAGCGTCCGCCCGCCTGATCTAAAAATCTTTAGCCCCGGCGGAACAATTTATCGTCTTTAGTTTTACCTTTGCGCGGTTTAAATCCGCAAGAACGCATGAAAGCACTCTATACCGTCGGGATGCTCCTGATGTCCAACATCTTCATGACCGTCGCATGGTACGGCCACCTTAAATTCGGGACGGAGAAAAGCGGCAGCACGCTTCCGCTCATACTGGTGATACTCGTCAGCTGGGGGATCGCCTTCTTCGAATACTGCTTCCAGATACCGGCCAACCGCATCGGTTTTGCGGGCAACGGCGGCCCTTTCTCGCTGATCCAGCTCAAGATCATACAGGAAGTCATCTCGCTGGGCGTCTTCACGGTATTCGCGCTGCTGGTATTCCGCACCGAGAGTTTCCGCATGAACCACTTCATTTCGTTCATCTGCCTGATCCTCGCCGTCTGGTTCGCCTTCCGGAAATAGGTTTTTTTCTGTCCGTTGGAATACATATCTTGCGGTGATACTAACCCCTAATAATATCTCCCATGCAAGATCCCCGTGATATATCGAGGCGTGCCATCCATGAAAACAAACTGCAATTAAGTTCCAGGGAACTATGGCATTATTATGGTTTTTCCATCATATTCCTTCTGTCCGCTTTGGGTTTCCTGGCTTTTATGATATTCTCAGATATGTCCGATGGCATAGATGTCATATTCTCGGCATCGCTTTTCCTGATAGCTGTTGTTGTGTTCGTCATAAAGAAACTTATAAAGGAACGCATGCTCAAATTCAGGAGCATCGAAACAAATATGACTCCCGATCAGCAATGTTCTTATCTCCGGTGGGTGATTGAAGAAAAACTCAAATGGGAAATCACCGAGATAAATGAATATCTGATCATTGCCAGGACCCCGGAATCCGCAGGAAACCCAATGGGTGAGACGGTAACAATTGTTTTCGACAGCGGCAGGATTCTACTGAACAGCATAGGGGATCTGAAGCATTATCGTTATCACAGCATCACAGCATTCGGGTGGAACCGCCACAATCTTAATATTCTCACGGAATATATCGGGGATACTCAGGACCGGGATTGATCTACGGATTTTATTTCACACCCGCGGTCACTTTTGCGCGGAATTTGCTGTAACTTTGCATAATTTGCAACCGGCCGCACCGCATGAAGCAATACTGGCAGATACTCAAAAAATACAAATGGAACCTTCTCCTGAGCCCGCTCCTCGTAGCGGGTGCCGTGTTTTGCGAGACCCTCCAGCCGATGTACATGTCGCGCATAGTGGACGACGGCGTGATGAAAAGCGACCTTTCGGTGGTCTACGGCACCGGGATATGGATGGTTGGAATTTCGCTGCTGGGACTCGTAATGAGCGTCGTCAACGCCTATCTTTCGTCGCGCACATCGACGCGTTTCGGCACCGGACTTCGCCATTCGCTTTTCACAAAAATACAGAGTTTCGCCTTCCCCGACATAGATAAATTCAGTTCGGCGTCGCTCATCACGCGCCTAACGGGCGACGTCACACGCATCCAGCAGATCGTTTTCATGTCGATGCGTATCATGCTGCGGGCGCCGATGCTCTTTCTTGCGGCGTTATTCTTCGTGCTGACCATCGACGCGAAGCTGGCTCTGATACTCGCAGCGGCCATTCCCGTAATGGTACTGAGCGTGTGGCTGATACTAAGGAAAGGGTTCCCGTTCTTCCTGACAGTCCAGCGCCGGATAGATCGCCTGAATGCGGTGGTGCGCGAGAACCTGATAAATATCCGTGTGGTGAAGTCGTTCGTGCGCGAGGATTTCGAGAGCGACAAGTTCCGGCGCAGCAGCGAAGAGCTGCAGGACACGGCGATCCGCGCGTCGAACATCATCGTGACGGTCTTTCCGCTGATGCAGCTCATACTAAACGTTTCGGTGATCGCGGTGCTGTGGTTCGGCGGCGGCAAGGTGATGGCGGGGAGCCTCACAGTGGGCGAGCTGATCTCGTTCGTCAACTACCTGATGCAGATATTGATGGCGCTGATGATGTTCTCGATGGTGGTGATGAACTTCGCCAGAGCCTCGGCGTCGTCTGAACGAATACTTGAAGTACTTCGCGCAGAACCCTCGTTGACAAACACTTTCGAGTCTTTGAAACACGACTACAAGGTCGAGAGGGGAGAGGTCGAGTTCCGCGACGTGGGATTCCATTACGCGGGCGGCGAGAACAATGTGCTGTGCCACATCACTTTCACGGCGGGGCAGGGCGAAACGATCGCCGTCGTCGGCGCGACAGGATCGGCCAAAAGCTCTATGGTTCAGCTTATTCCGCGGCTTTACGACGCCACCGAGGGCGAGGTGCTGATCGACGGCCGCGACGTGCGCGACTACCGCCTCGACGAACTGCGCGCGAGTATCGGAATGGTGCTTCAGAAGAACGAGCTTTTCAGCGGCACGATCATCGAAAACCTGCGCTGGGGCGATCCTGACGCCACTTTAAAGCAGGTCGAGGATGCTGCCCGGGCCGCCGAGGCTCACGATTTCATTATGTCGTTCCCGGCGGGTTACGATACGGTGCTGGGGCGCGGCGGGGTAAACGTCTCTGGCGGCCAGAAACAGCGCCTCTGCATCGCGCGGGCGTTGTTGCGGAAACCGAAGATACTGATCCTCGACGACAGCACCAGCGCGGTGGATTCGACCACCGAACTGAAGATACGCGCCAACCTGCAACTGCTGATGAAAGACACAACCATATTTATAATCACACAGAGGATCAATACGATGCAGGCGGCAGATAAAGTATTGGTTCTGGAGGATGGAGAGATCGACGGGTTCGGGAAACCGGCCGATCTGCTCCGCACTTCGGAGGTTTACCGCGAGATATACGAATCGCAAAACGTGAGTTCGATGGATTGTCAAGCTATGAATAAATAAATCGCATGCAACAGGGGATTAAAACCCATCGAACCCACGTTTACGGGCATCTGCGATACCCGTGCTTTTAGACACCACCCCCTAAATCCCCCTCGCCGGGGGACTTTGCGAAACCCAAGGTTTCGCGAAATGGGGTACAATAACAAATAACGCTATGGGCAACCGCGCGACACACCTCAGCCAGCAGGGCAAGCCGAAGCAGGGACGAAAAACCCTCGCCAGGCTGCTGTCGTACCTGGGCCGCCAGCGCAAGCTGCTCTTCATCGTCGGCGCGCTCATCGTCGTAAGCATCGCCTCGAGCGTCGTCGGGTCGTACATGATCCGCCCCATTATCAACGACTACATCATGCCGAAGGATTGGTACGGACTGATCCAGATGCTGGCCATCCTCGGCGGGATATACGTCGCGGGTGCCGCCGCCACGTTCATCGAATACCGGATGCTCAACCGCATCGGGCAGGAGACGGTCGCGAGGCTGCGCGAGGATCTCTTCCGCAGGATGGAGGCCCTTCCCGTACGTTACTTCGACACCCGCCAGCACGGCGACCTGATGAGCCGCTACACCAACGACATGGACCGCATCAGCGACGCCCTCACCGACAGCCTCGCCGACATACTTTCGGGTGTGCTGACACTCGTCGGGATAACCGTGATGATGCTATATATCAGCCCGCTGCTAACTCTCGTAACGCTCGTGATGGTGCCGGTGATGACGCTTTCGGCGCGCTGGATCGTCCGCCGCAGCCGCAAATACTTCAAGGCGCAGCAGGAGTCACTGGGAGGAATAAACGGCTACATCGAGGAGATAATAAGCGGCCAGAAGGTCGTAAAAGTGTTTAACCATGAGGCAGAGGCGGAAAAGGAATTCGACGGCAGGAACGACGACCTGAACGACAAGAGCGAGCGGGCGCAGTTCTACTCGGGGCTGATGATGCCCGTGATGCAGAACCTCAACACGCTGAACTACGTTTTCGTGACGATAGTGGGCGGTCTGCTGGCCGTGTTCCGTGGTTTCGACGTGGGCGGTCTCGCAGCGTTTTTGCAGTATTCGCGCCAGTTCGGACGCCCCATCAACGAACTCGCGACGCTCTACAACAGCATCCAGGCGGCTATCGCGGGTGCCGAACGCATCTTCGAGGTGATCGACGAGGAGCCCGAGCCCTCTGATACCGCAGGCGCAGTCGACCTTAACGGCGCGCAGGGAGAAGTGGTGCTGCACGACGTCCGTTTCGGCTATGACCCGGGCCGCACTATTCTCGACGGCATCTCGTTCCGGGCCGCTCCCGACTGCAAGATAGCCCTCGTGGGGGCCACCGGGGCCGGAAAGACCACGATACTGAACCTGCTGCCGCGCTTCTACGACGTCGACAGCGGCGAGATCACCATCGATAAATACCCCATAACGGAGATCCGGCGGCAGAGCCTGCGCCGTTCGATGGCGATCGTGCTTCAGGACACCCACCTTTTCACCGACACCGTGCGCGAGAATATCCGTTTCGGACGCCTCGACGCGACCGACGAAGAGGTCGAAGCCGCGGCGCGCCTCACCGCCGCGCATTCGTTCATCAAGCGCCTGCCGCACGGTTACGACACCCTTTTGGAGAACGACGGGGCCAACCTGAGCCAGGGGCAGCGACAACTTCTGAACATCGCACGCGCCGCCGTCGCCGACCCGCCCATACTGCTGCTCGACGAAGCCACCAGCAACATCGACACCCGCAGCGAAATGCTGATACAGAGAGGATTGGACGAACTCATGAAGGGACGCACGAGCCTTATCATAGCGCACCGGCTCTCTACCGTGATGAACGCCGACACGATCCTCGTTCTCGAGAACGGCCACATCATCGAGCGCGGCAACCACCGCGAACTCATCGCCCGCCAGGGAAAATACTACTCGCTCTACCAGGAGCAATTCGAATAGCCGCGGCTCTCGATTCAACTCATAACGAATAAACGACAACTCTTGCCGAACAGCGCCGCCCTACTGCCGCACGCAGCGGACCGGCAAGCCGAACGTGCGGTAGTAGTCGCTCAATTCGACGAGGATGCCGAAGCAGTTAAGGTACCACGCGGTTGTACCCTTATTCTCCGTCGACGACCAGTAGTTCCCGGCACTGCCTGCATTGGTGAGTTTCCCGTCGGTGTAGAAGCGGCTGCCTGCGGCTAGTAGGAAGATCGAGCCGTCGCCCGAGGTTTTACCGGCGAATGTGCGTCCCACGGGGTCGGCCGAGAGTGTTTTTGTCACTTTGCCGCCGTCTAGCAGCTTGTCGAGTTCCGTTTTAGTCGGTACGCGCCAACCCGCGGGGCACGGATCGTTCGCGGCGACCCATTCCGACTCGCTCGCGCCGTTTGTGTTCCAGTTCGTCACGTCGCCGGTCGCGGCCCATGCCGTCTTTATATTCCACTGGTAAAACATCCCGGCGTCCTGCGGCGTGGCGGCGAAAGTTCCGACTGCGTCGACGTTTCGTTTCGCCCAGTAAATGCTGTTGATGAGTGCGTATTCCACAGTGATTGCGCAGGCGGTCGTCGTTTCACTGCCGTCGTTGGCTGTAGCGGTAATGCCGGCCGTGGCTCCGTCGGCGGCTGAATCGGCAATCGTCACCAAACCGGCGTTGTTCACGCTTGCAACGGCGGCGTCAGTGGTGTCCCACTTGACGGACGGGTCTGCCGCATTGTCGGGCGCGATGCTTTCGATACTCAGTTGCAGTGTCGCACCCGCCGCCAGCGTCGCCGAGGCGTGGTTGAGCGCGATGGCGGTAACTTTTACGCTGTTTATGGTTACCTTGAACGGTGCGGAGGTCGCACCGTCGAGTGTCAGGGTCAATGCCGCGGTTTCGCCGGCGGTTGTCGATGTATTCGCGGCGAGTGTGAGCGTTCCGGCGTTGTTATTCACGGCTACCTGCTCCTGTACGGATACGCCTGTCGGCAAATTCGCGACGGTGGCGGTGTAGTTTCCGTTGGGGATGTTGGCTGTCGTGACGGCGAATGTCGCCGTGCCGGCTGTTCCGGCTGTCAGCGCACCGTTTTGCGCCCCGACCGCCACGGTTTTCACAGGCGCAGGTTCGTTGCCGCCCTTGTCTTTGGCACAGCCGGCCAGTAATATTACTCCGCAAGCCGCGACAACTGAAAACAGTACACTTTTTCTCATATGGTTTTTGTTTAGGTTGTATTACTCGAAACAAAACTACCGTATGATCCCCTCTTTTCCTACCCCCAAAAGGGAGTTATTTACATCTCAGGCTTAATACCCGAGTATCCGCATCATCGAGCGGTAGCTCTGTTCCTTTGCGAAGAGGCGCGTGTAGTACTCCGTGTCGCCCTTGTCGCGGTCGATGATGATGTGCTTGGGTGCGGGGATAAGGCAGTGCTGGATGCCGCCGAAACCGCCCAGCGACTCCTGATACGCCCCCGTGTGGAAGAACCCGATGTACTGAGGTTCGCCCGCGGTGAGTTTCGGCAGGAAGATGGCGTTGGTGTGCGCCTCGCCGCTGTAATAATCCTCGCTGTCGCACGTAAGGCCGCCCAGGAAAACCCTCTGATATTCTTTGTCCCAGTTGTTGACCGCCAGCATGATGTAGCGCTGGTGGATGCCCCAGGTGTCGGGCAGGGTCGTGATGATCGAAGAGTCGATCATGTACCAGAACTCGCGGTCGTTCTGCTGCTTCTGGTTGACTATCGAGTAGAGCACCGCGCCGCTTTCGCCCACCGTGAACGAACCGAATTCTGTAAAAAGATTAGGCTCTTCGATTCCGTGCATGTTGCAGACGTTCTTTATCTGCGCCACGATCTCCTCGGCCATGTACTCATAGTCGAACTCGAAACCGAGCGAGGTCTTCACCGGGAAGCCGCCGCCGATGTTGAGCGAGTCGAGTTCGGGGCAGATCTTCTTCAGTTCGCAGTAGAGGTTGACGCAGCGGTTCAACTCGTTCCAGTAGTACGCCGTGTCCTTGATTCCGGTGTTGATGAAGAAGTGGAGCATCTTCATCTCGTATTTTTTGTTCGGTTTGATCTTCTGCTTGTAGTACTCGATGATCTCGTTGTAGCGGATGCCGAGGCGCGAAGTATAGAAGTCGAACTTGGGTTCTTCCTCGGCCGCGATGCGGATGCCGATCTTGCATTTCTTCTCCAGAACTCCTTCGAACAGCTCCAGTTCCTCCTTGTTGTCGATGATTGGGACGGTGTTTTCGAAACCCGAATTTACAAGCATCGCGATGTTCTCGACGTACTGCGGACGCTTGAACCCGTTGCATATGATATAGGTATTCTTCTCGATCAGCCCCTCTTCATAGAGCGCGTTGATGATGTGGATATCGTAGGCTGACGACGTTTCCAGATGGATATCGTTTTTCAGCGCCTCTTCCAGGACAAACGAAAAATGCGAACTCTTGGTGCAGTACGAGTAGTTGTACGTCCCTCGGTAATCGACCTTCGCCATCGCCACGTTGAACAGGCGCTTGGCCTTGTTTATCTGCTGCGATATACGGGGCAGATAGGTGATCTTGAGCGGGGTGCCGTACTGTTTGATGATGTCCATGAGCGGGACATCGTGGAAATTGAGTTCGTTATCCTCTACAGTGAACTCATCCTGCGGAAACTCGAACGTCTGTTCGATAAGGTCGATGTACTTGTTTTTCACTTCGGTCTACCAGATAATAAAACATCCGACTCGATTGGTTTGTAGAAAACATTCCGAAGTGGCTCACCCGGATTTGTTTTCATTTAAGGACGCAAAGTATGTAAATCTTTCGGACAATTACAATAATTTCACCAAAAAGTAGTTCACGTATATGTAAATCTGTGAATAATCGTTAATTTTACACGCTAAATCAAACTGGTAAACCAGCAGATCATGGTAGGAAAAGTCATCAGGGACTACATCGAGGCGGGCAACAAAAAGCTCACCGTTCCGGGATTCGGGACCTTTATGCGCAAGGATTCGGGCGACGTCATTTTCGTCGACCTGCTGCGCAAGGACGACGGCAAACTGCGCGAACTCGTGGAAGACTACGGCAATTACGGCGAAGTCGAAGCCATGGCGCTCGTAGACCGCTTCATTTTCGAGACGAAGAACAACATCGAAAAGAATGGCAGCGCGCCCGTCGACGGTTTCGGGACGATGTTCCTCGACGACAAGGGACTCTACCAGTTCGATTACACGCCGCAGGCGAAACAGTCGAAGGTGAAGGAAAATCCCGTGCAGGAACAACTTTTCAAGGAAGAAAAGCCTGCGGTAGAGACAAAACCGGCAGAGGAAACAGCTGCACGGTCAACGCCGCAGCCGGTCAAAAAACAGACTGTGAGACAGGAACAGCGCGTCCCGGCAGAGCCCGAACCCGGCCGCATCTCCGAGAGACCGGAGCCGAGGCGGGTATCCGAAAGACCCGAGAGGCCGGAACCCCGCAGAGAACCGCAGAGACCAACCCAGGCGTCACGCAGAAAAAGCAAGAAGTCGAAACCCGACACACTGCTGATCGTAGCGATCGTCGTGGCGGTAATAGCCATTTTCGTAATGATATTCGGCCTCTCGACGGGCAACATGCCGTTCCTGAATAAATAATGTGAATCAATAGTTGAAAATATTTTTTATTACATTGGGCTAAAACCATGCAATTGGTTTCACTCTATATCCGTCAGCTAAAGCAGACGGCAATGATTTTGGAGAATGTCCTTCTTCATTGCCGTTGGCTTCAGCCAACGGATGGAGCGCCTCTAATTTATCAGGGGCTTTAGTCCAAATCAATCTTTTGATTTGCAGAAGAAATAAAAATGGACATTCAATCTGTAAAACAACGTTTCGGGATCATAGGCACGAGCGAAAAGATGAATCAGGCGCTCGAGGTCGCGCTCCGCGTGGCTCCCACCGACCTGTCGGTGCTGGCCGCGGGCGAGAGCGGCACCGGCAAGGAGTTTTTTCCGCAGGTCATCCACGCCTTCAGCCCCCGAAAACACAATAAATACGTAGCGGTCAACTGCGGCGCGATCCCCGAGGGCACGATAGATTCGGAGCTTTTCGGGCACGAGAAAGGCGCTTTCACCGGTGCCGTCGAAGCGCGCAAAGGGTATTTTGAAGAGGCCAACGGCGGGACTATCTTCCTCGACGAAGTGGCCGAACTGCCGCTTTCGACGCAGGTGCGCCTGCTGCGGGTGTTACAGACGGGCGAATTCATGCGCGTCGGGTCGGCCAAAACCCAGAAGACCGACGTGAGGGTGGTGGCCGCCACCAACAAAAACCTGCCTGAAACCATCGCCGCCGGGCGTTTCCGCGAGGACCTCTACTACCGTCTCAACACTGTGCCCATCGTCGTTCCGCCGCTGCGCGAACGCCGCGAGGATATCTACCTGCTCTTCCGCAAGTTCGCGTCGGACATAGCCAACCAGTACCGCATGCCGGCAATCACGCTCGACGAAGGCGCGCGCAAGGCCCTGGAAGAGTACTCCTGGCCGGGAAATGTACGCCAGTTGAAGAACGTGGCCGAACAGATATCGGCGGTCGAGGAGACCCGCACCATCACCGAACAGATACTACGTAAATACCTTCCCGCGGAACATACGCCAGCGCCAACAGCCGGTTTCGGCGGCGGAACCTCGTTCGGCGGCGAGCGCGAGATTCTCTACCGAATACTTTTCGACATGCGCAGCGACGTGATCGAGATAAAGCGCACGCTTAACGAACTGAAATCGAAGAGCGAAAACTTTGAGGAGAAGCACGAGATAGCCGGACTGCTGCCGTCGAAAGCCGCAACTTCGCATTACGACGCTTTCGTCGAGAGCGAGGAAGTGGGCGACGAAGGCCCGCAGCCTGAAATGACTAAAGACGAAGCCACGCGCGAAGCCATCCTGAAAGCTCTGCAAAAAACCGGCGGAAAACGCAAAGAGGCCGCCAAAATGCTTTTCATCTCGGAGCGCACGCTCTACCGCAAGATAAAGGAACTCGGAATAGAAAATTACTGACAATGCACCAGAGACTCAATAGAATAGCGATCGTATTTGCGTTCATCGGCATCGCCGCCGCGGTGAACGGATGCGTCATAAGCTACAAATTCAACCAGGCATCCATCCCGGCCGCCGCAAAGACGTTCAGCGTCCAGTATTTCCCAAACAACGCAGCGATGGTCGCGCCCACGCTCAGCAACACCTTCACGGAAGCGCTGAAGGACCGATTCCTGCGTCAGACAAAACTTACGCAGGTAGGGGAAGAGGGGGACTTTGCCCTAGAAGGCGAGATCACGGGCTACATGACCGCCCCGACATCGGTCTCCGCCGACGAATACGCGCTGCAGAACCGCCTTACGATAACCGTACAGGTACGTTTCAACAGTGTCATCGAACCTCAAAACAGCTTCAACAAGTCGTTCAGCGCCTTTGCCGACTACAATGCCGACCTGCTGCTGCAGAACATCGAAGGCGGACTTATAGATGAGATCGTCACGACGCTGGTCGACAATATCTTCAACGCCTGCGCGGCCAACTGGTAATGCTGCCGTTCAACGAATATATCGCGGGAAACACTCCCTCTGCAGGCCGTCTGGAACTCGCGCGCCTCACAGAGCAGTACGAGTGGTTCACAACTGCGCGGCGGGCCAAAAGCCTGCTGACGGGAGAGGACGATCCGGGCCTAGAGCTGCCTGCGATGTTCTGGCCGACGGTACCGCCCGCTGAAAAGAAGCGCGCATATGTGGCTGCCGAACCTTCCTCGGAACCGGAAGCAATGCCGGAAGCGGCTTCCGCCGAGGACGATCTCATCGGTAAGTTCCTAGAACACGGCGGCTACCGCATAGTTCCCGACGGCAATCCGGATGTGGAAGAGGCTCTTACCGTGGATACTTTCGACGATCCCGACGGCGAACTGCTGACCGAAGAACTGGCAGAAATCTATCGCTCACAGAGCCTTGCGGCCGAAGCCATAGAAATATATCGCAAATTAAGTTTGCTTAATCCGGAAAAAAGTATTTATTTTGCGGACGCAATCGCACGGATAGAGACGGAAAACAACAAATAATTAAATAAACACGAAAGATGTATATAGCTTGTATCGTACTGATTTTCTTCGCAAGTATACTGCTGATCCTGGCAGTCCTGTCGCAGAATCCCAAAGGCGGCATGGCCGCTAACTTCGGCGCCTCGAACCAGGTGATGGGCGTCAGGCAGACTGCCGATTTCCTTGAAAAATCGACATGGGGACTCGCACTCACAATACTTGTCCTCAGCCTCGTGGCCACTATGACCATACCCAAGGAGAACATCGCACGCAGCCGCACCGGTGTCGAAAAGGCCATCATGAACGAAATGGAGAACGGCGGCAGGGAAGTGATGCCCAACCAGATCGACTATCAGAACGTTCCCGCGGAAGGAACTCCGGCTACGGAAGAAACTCCGGCCGAATAATCTGAACGTTTTGGTCAAAATTAAAAGGACGCAATTAGTTGCGTCCTTTTTTATTGAATGTCATCCCACAGCATCATATATCACGTTCCAGAATGTAGTCGTACATGAAGTAGCCGTTGCCGATCGGGTGGTCTCGGCGTCCGACTATCTCGAAACCGTTACGCTGGTAAAATTCGATGGCTTTCCGGTTCTCGCGGTTCACATTGAGTCCCAGACGCCCTGCCTGCGGGTCGATCCCGCGAAGATGATCCAGAAAAAGTTCGAGCATCCGCCGACCGCTGCCTTTACCCTGGCGCACGGGCAGCAGGTATATCTTCTGCAGATAATAGCCGTGGTTCTCGAGCGTCTCGTAGGAGACGTAGCCCAGATCTTCGCCCTCGTCCGAAAATATCAGGAAAGTCTGTCCGCCGTCGGTCATGGCCTTGCGCAGGTTTTCCAGAGCGTACATCATATCAAACATATAATCAAGCTGTTCGGAACTCATAAGATGCGAATATGTCGGCGCCCAGATGCGGGAAGCTATCCCGTTGATAGTGGCGCAGTCGTCTGTCGTTGCTACTCTGAACTTCATCGTATTATCATTTGTCAAGGTGCAAATTTAAAAACTTTCGTTGTCTCCGCACAATTTTAGCCGGACAATTCTGCGGCGGCCGCTCTCTCTTTTATTATTAAATATTATCTTTGTAGAATATAAGCTGCGCCCCGGCAATTTCAAGTAAACTTGCATTGCGCTCGGCTTGCATTATATTTGTAAAAAATAGGAACAGTGTGCTGAAAAAGCTTAATATAAACAGAGAGAGGATAAAGAGAATAGTGCAGCAGGCTCTTTCGCCGGCGTTCCTGATCATCCTGCTGGGGTCGTTCCTTCTGTGGTACATGACCAAGTTGAGTTACGAATACTACGACGTCGAGATGCCGCTGAACGTCCGCATCGACGGGCAGAAATACAGGGTAACGGCGGTCATAAACGGCCGGGGTTCTGTCCTGATGGCCCAGAAACTTTCGCTTAAAGGTAAGATCAATCTCAAGATGGACGAGCTCACCGTCCGCAAATCGAAGGATAATCCCGACGCTCTGACCATCACTCCGGCATCGCTGCAAAGGGCCATAGACGCCAAGGCCAGCGACCTGAAAGTGACGCAGATAATCGACGCCCCCGACTTCATACCCGAGCCTGAAGAGGAGAAGGAGACAAGAAAGGAGAGGCGTGAAAAACTGCGGCAGGAAGTAGATTCTGAAATAAAAGAAACTCCCGTATTAATGGAATAATGACAAGAGTCGGAGTAACAGGGGGGATAGGCAGCGGCAAAAGCCGTGTTTGCGCGCTTTTCGCCGCGCTGGGTATTCCCGTGTACGATTCCGACGGCAGGGCCAAAGAGCTGATGAACGGCGACGGCGGCATTAAACAGGCCATTACCGCGCTTTTCGGGGCACAGGCATATCGGGACGGGGTTATCGACCGCGCGTTCGTCGCATCCAGGGTTTTCGGCGACAAGATGCTGCTCGCTTCGCTTAACGGAATAGTCCATCCCGCCGTTGCGCTCGATTTCGATGCGTGGGCCATGTCCAATTCCTGTTTTCCTTACGTCATAATGGAGAGCGCGATCCTGTTCGAAAGCGGCTTTGACAGGCTTGTGGAGAAGGTAGTGACGGTTTCGGCGCCGGAAGAGGTGCGCATCGCCAGGGTGGCATCGCGCGACGGGGTGAGCCGCCAGTCGGTAATGGACCGCATCGCCAACCAACTGACCGACAGCGCCCGCGAGGCCCGGGCCGACTATGTTATACACAACGCCGGCAGCATCGCGGAACTTGCGGCCGCAGTGAATGAAATAGATAAAAAGCTAAGATAATGAAGGTAGGGAAACAGACTCTCGATCTGGCGAAACCGGTGGTAATGACCATAGTTAACGTCACTCCGGACTCGTTTTTCGTCAACAGCCGCTCGATGCACATCGAGGAGATATCGATCCGCGTGTCCGAAGCGTCGAGCTGGGGCGCGAAGATGATCGATGTGGGCGGATATTCGACGCGCCCGGGAGCCGAGGACGTTCCGGTCGAAGAAGAGCTCAATCGTGTTATGCTGGGTGTGGAAGTCGTGCGCGAAAATGCGCCGGGCATGATAGTTTCGATCGACACGTTCCGCTCGGAAGTGGCCGCCAAGGTGATAAAAAGGCACGGCCCGTGTATCATCAATGATATAACGGCCGGGGACCAGGATCCCGAGATTTTCGACGTCGCCGCAAAGTATAAAGTGCCTTACGTGCTTACACATTCGAAAGGCAACCCAAAAACGATGCAGGAACTGGCCGAATACGAAGACGTGGTGAACGAGGTCAAGGATTTTTTCGCAGCGAAGATCGAGATTTTGCGCTCGAAAGGGGTTGATAACATCATACTCGACCCGGGATTCGGCTTTGCAAAGACCACTCCCCAGAACTTTCGCATGCTGCACCGGCTGAATGAATTCCGCAAGTTCGGGTTGCCGCTGTTGATAGGGATTTCGCGAAAATCAATGATATATAACATATTGGAAACTACGCCAGTAGAGGCTCTTACCGGAACCGCCGCTTTACATTGGGCGTGTCTTCACGGAGGGGCTAATATCCTGCGCGTCCACGACACCCATGCCGCGATCGAGGTGATCAAACTGTTCAACTACTACAAAAACGTCAACGGATGATCGCCATAAAGAACCTGCAAAAGAGTTTCGGCAGCCTGAAGGTGCTGAAAGGCATCTCGCTGAATGTCAAAAAAGGGGAGATAGTCTCGATAGTCGGCCCCAGCGGCGCCGGAAAAACCACCCTGTTGCAGATCATCGGCACGCTGAGCCGCCCCGACAGCGGCAGCGTCCTGATCGACGGTACCGAGGTCAGTAAGCTGAACGACAACGACTTGTCGGCCTTCCGCAACAGCCGCATCGGCTTCGTTTTCCAGTTTCACCACCTTCTGCCCGAGTTCACTGCGTTCGAGAACATCTGCATCCCCGGATATATCGGCGGCCGCGACCGTCGGGATGTCGAGAAAAAGGCAGAGGAACTGATCGACATGATGGGCCTGCGCGAAAGGCGGAACCATAAACCGGCCGAGCTTTCGGGCGGCGAACAGCAACGGGTGGCCATCGCCCGCGCACTGATAAATTCGCCCGCCGTGATACTTGCCGACGAGCCTTCGGGCAACCTCGATTCGAAAAACCGCGACGAGATCCACCGGCTTTTCATCTCGCTGCGCGACGCTTTCGGCCAGACCATCATCATCGTCACCCACGACGAAAGCCTGGCGGCGATGGCCGACCGCAAAGTCATTATGACCGACGGCGTAATCATCTGACGGCCATGCCAAATGAAAACATACGGGAGCTTCTGGAAAGGCTCCACGACAAATACAACACGCCGGATTTCATCGCCGGCGACCCGATCTCCGTTCCGCACCGTTTCCACACGCAGGAAGATATCGAGATCGCCGGTTTCCTGGCCGCGACCATTGCCTGGGGCAACCGCAAGGCGATCGTGAAGAGCGCCAACCGCATGATCGAATATATGGACGGTGCGCCGTATGACTTCGCAATGAACGCCTCGGACGCCGACCTCGACCGCGTCCTTACCTATGTCCACCGTACTTTCAACGGCGGCGACTTCCGTTCGTTCATACTTTCTCTGCGCCATTTCTACGAAAAATACGGAACCATGGGCGCTTTCTACGAGGGCGAATATGCCCGCACAGGCGACATCCGCATAGCCATCTCGAAGTTCCGCACAGAATTTTTCACGCCCTGCCACGCCCTGCGATGCGAAAAGCATCTTTCGTCGATAGATAAGGGAGCGGCCTGCAAGCGCACGAACATGTTCCTGCGCTGGATGGTCCGCCGCGACATAAACGGGGTAGATTTCGGCCTGTGGAACAAGATCCCCATGTCGGCCCTCTATCTTCCGCTCGACGTGCACAGCGGCAACACCGCCCGTTCGCTGGGCATCCTGACGCGCCGCCAAAGCGATTGGAAAGCAGTCGAAGAGATCACCGCAAGCCTGCGTTCGTTCGATCCGGCCGATCCTGTGAGATTCGATTACGCACTTTTTGGTGCGGGTATTGCAAGGGAATTCAAAGACTAAACCACTATGCACTAAAAGTGCATAGGTTTTTGGGCTAATTTCATTCGCCAGTGTCATTCCGAGGGAAGCCGCAGGCGACGAGGAATCTGACCGAGCAAAGACCGGCGCAATCAGATCCCTCGGCAAGCTCGGGATGACAAAATGCAACAAAACAGAAATTTATAGAAACGAAAGCAGCTGCATTAAAATGCAGGGGTTTTACCATTATCTGAAACAATAAATGATGGGCGGCAACCGGTTCCAATTCAAACGTTTTACCGTCGAACAGGATGGATGCACCATGAAGGTCGGCACCGACGGAGTCCTGCTCGGAGCATGGTGTCGCATTCGTACTGAAGATAAACTATTACTAGATATAGGCACAGGTACAGGCTTGATAACATTGATATTGTCTCAGCGAACAGAAAACACCAATTCAACCATCGATGCAGTTGAGTCCGACATGCCGAGTTGCCTGAAAGCGCAGGAAAATTTCGATGCGAGCGGGTGGGGCGGCAGGATAAAACTGCACCGGCAGAGAGTCCAGGAATACGCCGCCGCAGTGACTCCCGGAACTTACGACAACATCGTTTCAAATCCCCCTTACTTTATAGATTCGTTGCTCTCACCGGAAGCATCGCGTAATTCGGCACGCCATGCAGCCTCGCTGCCGCACAGCGACCTCATCGCCGCCTGCTCGAAAATACTGAAACCGGACGGGATATTCTCACTCGTTCTGCCTGCCGCCGAGGGCGAAAAAATGATCGAAATAGCGACCGGAAGCGGTTTTCATGTTTCCAGGAGGACGGAAGTATGGTCGACTCCGAAGAGCGGTCTGAAACGCCTGCTGCTTGAATTTTCGCGCCGGGCGGCCGAACAAGAAATCTCGTCGCTCGTGATCGAGGACGCCGGACCGGGAACCTTCTCAGATGAATACCGCGCACTCACACGCGACTTCTATCTCTATTTTTAAAGAAAATAAGCCGCACCTCGGCATAACCCGAACAAGTTCGGTTCTACGCTCGGTTTGCATTATTTCTTACGGCGTAACGCGAAAATTCACCGACGAATGAGCAATATTTCGCAGGAAAAGCGTAAGTTTGTAGACTACAAGACTAAAACAACCGAATTATGAAAAAGATAGTGTTAATATGCGCCGCCGTGGTGATTAGCACCGCCACAGCCGCCCAGAGCGGGGGAATCGCCCCGGTAGGCATCGTAAACGGAGAGGTTTCACGCCCTCAGACCAATTTATATGTAGATATCACGGTCGAACGGCAGGAGATAACCGCCGGTCCGTACGCCCGCTATGCACAGAAATATCTCGGCGTTTCGGCTCCGCTCGCAGATAAAGTGCTGTATGAGATAAAGTCGGCTAAAATATCTGATAACAACATCATACAACAAATTACCGCACAAGACAATTCGGGTCTTGCATCTCATATGAACCCTGCAAAAGGATTCCCGAAACTGCTGATCGACAAGACCTCGAACGCCCAGTCGAGCCTCGAAGACAACGCCCGCCTGGCGGCCGACCAGATATTCAAGATCCGCAAAAGCCGCTACGAACTCATAACGGCCGAAGCTGGCGAGAACGTCTTCGGCGCCGGACTTGCGAGCGCTCTCGACGAACTGGACAGACAGGAAGAGGAGTATCTTTCGCTATTCCTCGGCCGCCAGTTCAACACGACGGTCGTGAAACAGTATAAGGTAACGCCCGCGGCCGGCAAACAGACATATATCGTCTGCCGCTTCTCGAGCATCGACGGGCCTCTTTCCGCCGACGATCTGAGCGGCGAACCGGTCGTGCTAGAAACCAAGGCGCTGAACACCGCTTCGACCAACGGGCTCAACATTTCGCCTAAACCGACGAAAACAGCCTACTGTATCGCCGATGACGCTTCCTGCCGCATAGTATTCAACAACAAAGAGATAGCCTCTATTACCGTTCCGGTCTACCAGTTCGGCCAGACCGTTTACATCGTCCCTTAAACTGACCCGATGGACCATAGATCGCTGAGTGCAAGGCTGCTCGCGCGTCTCCGCAGAGAGACCAACGGTGCGGTCGTCGCTGACATGGAGAGTAGGGGAGTGCATTACGGCCGCAGCTATGGGGTGTCGCAGCACACGATCCGCAGCGCTTCGAAGGAGTTCTCGCCCGATCATGAATTTGCAAAATATCTGTGGCAGCAACCCATACGCGAACTAAAGCTCGCCGCCGTTACAATTGCTGATCCCAAACGAATTACTACTGACGAGCTAAAGTTTTGGTTCAGCGGTGTAGAAAATAACGAACTTGCCGAAAACCTCGCATCTTTCCTGCTTTCGAAAACAGATATAACCGACAGTATTCTCGAATTTTACGGCTCATCACCTAATGTAACAGAGCAGTACGCCGCGATCCTTTCGGCCGCAAGGGGAAGCCCCGAAAACATCCCCGCAGAACTGACCATCGCCTGTGCTGAAAAAGCGGCCGCGAGCGGAGATCCGGCTTTGTTGCGCGCAGCGGGACTTCTGCTTTCACACGCCACTGCAAACCCTCAGATACTTAAATATATAGACTCGATCAAAGAGCAAGTTCTGCTCGATGAAATAATAATGTAATACCATATGGAAGGCAAAAAGAATATATTCCTGACCGGAGCGACCGGGATCATGGGCGCCGCCGGACTCGAAGAGTTGATGAAACGGCGCGACAGGTTCAACATCACCCTGCTCGTGCGTCCCAGTGAAAGCAACCGCAAGAAGATGGCGCCCTACGAACAGGAAGAGGGCGTGCGCATCGTCTGGGGCGACCTGGCCAAATACGACGACGTGCTGAGAGGGGTAGAGGGAGCCGATTACGTTCTGCACGTCGGGGGTATGGTGTCGCCGAAAGCCGACTATTACCCGAAGACGACGCGCCGGGTGAACGTCGCTGCCGCCGAGAACATCGCCAAAGCGGTTCTGTCCCAGCCGAATGCCGACGACATCAAGGTCGTTTACATCGGCTCCGTGGCGCAGACCAGCGACCGCAATCCGCCCCTCCACTGGGGACGCGCGGGAGACCCCATCTGCATCAGCGTCTACGACCATTACGCCATCTCGAAGACCATCGCCGAGCGGGTTTTCGTCGAATCGGGTATCAAAAACTGGGTGTGCCTGCGCCAGTCGGGGATACTCTACCCGGGCATCCTGAAGAATTACGACCCCATCATGTTCCATGTCCCGCTGAGGGGCGTTCTGGAGTGGGCCACAGTCGAAGATTCCGGACGGCTGCTGGCGAATCTCTGCGAAGATGACGCCCCGGTCGAACTGTGGAACCGGTTTTACAACATCGGCAGCGGCGCCGAGTACCGCATCACCAACTACGAGTTCATGAAGTACATATTGAAGGCGATCTCGTGCCCGTGCCCCGAAAAGATATACGATCCCAAGTGGTTCGTCCTGCGCAACTTCCACGGTCAGTGGTACCTCGACTCCGACGCGCTGGAAGAATACCTGCACTTCCGTGAGAATGTCCCCATCGACAAATATTTCGAACGCCTCGCCGAAAACGTGCCCTCATACTTCCGCCTCGCGAAGCTCGCCCCGGCTTTTGCCGTCAAAATGGCAATGCGCTCGCTGGCCTGCAAAAAAGGCCTCGGCACGCAGGACTGGATCAAAACCCGCAATCCGGAACGTATTTCCTCTTTCTACGGCACTTTCGAGGATTGGGAAAACATTCCCGGCTGGGACGCGCTCGACATTTCGCGGCCATCGGATGAAGCCGTGCATATAGATCACGGTTACGACGAGTCGAAACCGCTGTCGGAGCTGGATATCGAGGACATAAAGCAGGCCGCCGAATTCAGGGGCGGAAAGTGCCTTTCTGAAAAAATGAAGAAAGGCGACATGGCCGGGAAGCTCGAGTGGGAGTGCCAGTTCGGGCACCGGTTCGCGGCATCGCCTGCATTGATACTGCAGGGCGGCCACTGGTGCCCCGAATGCCTGCCGCCCGCATGGGATTACGACCGCATCGCCGCCGGGAATCCGTTTTTTGCGCAAGTGTGGCATCCGCTCCACGGCCGCGAAGAAAGCAACTATTACGACGAGAGCATCTTCGAAGGATGGTGTAAAGAGTAGACCCGTCGGGTGCCGATAAAATCACTGCATCTGCTATTGCTGCAGACAACAGCGGATATAAATCGTAATGCCGACGAGCCGAAACCAAACGGATACGGGCGTGTCATAAATAAAAAATCCCTGCCGGAGAGCGGGGATTTTTAATTGAAGTTGTCTCAAAAGTTCAAAGACAAGGCTTGCGAAGCCGCGAAAACCGGAGTTTACTGGTCGTAAATGAGGATTTGAGCGGCGAGCGTAACGCAGTATTTGGACTTTTAAGACGACTTCATCACAGTTTGTCGGAGATCTGTTTCAGCTCCAGCGCGGATATCACTCCGCTGCCGCGCCATTTACTCTCTCCTTTTTGAAAAAACATAAGCGTCGGGACCGATGAAATGTGATAGTCCCTCACCAAAGCGGCGTTCGCCGGCGAATCGATATCCAGTTTCAGTATCCTGACTTCATCGCCCACCTGTTTCTTAAAATCTTCCAGGATGGGGTGCATAACCTTGCAGGGTCCGCACCAATTGGCATAAAAGTCAACCAGTGTCAGCTTATTTTCTGCGATAAATTCTTTAAAACTTTTCATTATGGGTTCGGTTTGCGCCTAAATAGCACAAAAATCGTACCTAAAAGAGTATTTTTTGAAATAAAATTTCATCGCGCCAACCATTATCGCAGCGCAACCAATCCCGTCTGATTCCGGCCTGTACAAATCCCTTGCCAATAAATAGTTGCGAGCTGGAAATATTATCCGAATACACGCTGCAGTACAATTGATGCAGATTCAATATTTCCGAAGAGTAATCGATCAGCAGATCGAGCGCCTCTGAAGCGTAGCCTTTCCGCCGGTCGCGCTCGTCGCAGATAACCACGCCGACCGCAGCCCTCAGGTTCACGGGGTCGAAATCGAAAAGGTCGATCATCCCAACCGGCCTGCCGTCGTCGACACGGGAAATAATGAGCCGCATCTGCCGCGTGCGGTAGATGTCATAGCGTTGGTTTTCAATAAATTCACGAAGAGTTTCACGAGAGAACGGCGCAAGCGTTTCGCTGACGCTCCACACGCGGGGATCGTTCTCCCAAGTGTACAGGATATCGACGTCCTCAGGCTCGAGCGCCCTCAAACACACGCTATTTCCCGCCAGCGAGATCACGCCAGACCGATTATCTTGTTGCGTATGAGCATCGCGGCTCCGAGCGCACCGGCATTCTGGCCCATGCGCGAAAGGCGGAATTTGGTATCCTTATAGACGAGGTTGAGCGAATATTTGTTCGTGGAAGCTTTGAGCGGCAGCATGATGTAGTCGCCCGCGCGCGAAAGGTTACCCCCGATAATGACCGTTTCCGGATTGAATATATTGATAAGGAACGCGATGCTCTTCCCGGCCTTTTCACCCGCCTCTTCCATCAACTCGATCGAAAGATTGTCGTCGTTGCGGGCGGCGGCGATCACGTCGTCGATATGGATATTTTCGCCGCGCTCGTATTTTTCGCGCAGAATGGTGTTCGTACCCCTGCGGAGCAGGTCGACTATCTTCTCCTCAATAGCGATACCCGAAATTTCTGTCTCGAGGCACCCTTTCTTGCCGCACGAACATATCTTTTCGTTATCGAAGAAAGGCGTATGGCCGAACTCGCCCGCGAAACCCGATTTGCCGTAGAATAGTTTGCCGTCCATCACGATGCCGATAGCCACCCCGCGCCCGAGGTGCAGGTAGAGGATATTCCGGCCGTCCTGCGGGCTTCCGGCGTTGTATTCGGCGTAACAACGCGCACGGGTGTCGTTTTCGAGCAGGGTACGTATCTGCGTGACATCTTCGAATATCTCGGTAAGAGACTGCTCGCTCGAAGTGAAGTATTTGTAGCTGCGGCCGGTGTTCGGATTGACGCGCCCGGCGATGCAAACACCCATTCCGAGTATCTTGCTGCGGTCGACGCCGCAGGTAGCGATGAAATTCTCGATGCTGCTGCAGATGCGCTTCAGGCAGGCGGTGGTGTCGAGAAGTTCGAAATCGGTCTCTTCGCGGCTGACAATTATATTGTTCTGGATGTCGGTGATGACGAACTGGATGTTGTCCCGGCCGATGTTGATGCCTGCGAAATAGATCGCCGAACTGGTCAGGCCGTAGATATTCGGACGGCGCCCACCCGTGGTCTCGATCTTGCCGTTCTCGGTCACGATCTTGTCGTCCACCAGTTCCCCGACCAGTTTGGTCATGGTGGGTATGCTGATGTGCAGCTTCTGCGTCAGTTCGGCAAGGGTAGAAGGGCCGTTAACGGCCATATAAGCGACGATATTCCTTTTTATAAGATTATTTTTATGGGTGATGCCTTTCTGGATATCATCCTCGTGCTTGTTGAAAAATTCCTTCAGTGAGACCATTTCGTAAGTAATGAGCGATTAAATTGAATGCGAAGATAATAAAATATTTCCAAAACACATCGGTCTTATTAAATATTTTTAATTTATTTTTCACACAACCTGCCGTATGGAAATAAAAAAGCAGCCCCAAAAGGCTGCTTTGTACTAAAGTATTGCTTAAACTAAAGCGTTTGTTTCGATTCCACCTGCACCGAATTGTCTATCTTTGAGATAAGCCCTGCAAGAACGTTGCCCGGACCGAGCTCCGTGAACTCGCTTGCGCCGTCGGCGATCATATTCCGGACCGCCTGCGTCCACCTCACGGGAGAGGTAAGCTGGGCGATCAGGTTTTCGCGGATCTTGTCAGGATCGGTATAGGGTTTCGCGTCTACGTTCTGATAAACCGGACAGACCGGAGCCTTGAACGGAGCAGCGGCGATACCCGCGGCCAATTCCACGCGGGCAGGCTCCATAAGCGGCGAGTGGAAGGCCCCTCCGACCGGAAGCCTCAGGGCGCGTTTGGCGCCTGCCGCTTTCAGCGCCTCGCAGGCGGCGTCGACAGCCTCGACCGTTCCAGAGATCACAAGCTGTCCGGGGCAGTTGTAGTTTGCCGCGACCACCACACCGTCAATATCTTTACATATCGCTTCGACCTTTTCATCCTCGAGCGCCAGCACGGCGGCCATCGTCGAAGGCTGTGCCTCGCACGCCTTCTGCATTGCATTCGCGCGGATCGAGACCAGCCTCAGACCGTCCTCGAAGCCGAGCGCACCGGCAGCCACCAAAGCCGAGAATTCGCCCAGCGAGTGTCCGGCGACCATATCGGGATTGAAAGCCGCGCCGAGCGATTTGGCGAGTATCACCGAGTGGAGGAACACCGCGGGCTGCGTCACGGCCGTCTGTTTCAGTTCTTCGGGGGTCCCGCCGAACATGATGTCCGTGATGCGGAAACCGAGTATATCGTTTGCTTTTTCGAACATTTCGCGGGCGGCGGGAACCGAATCGTAGAGGTCCTTGCCCATTCCGGGATACTGCGCTCCCTGTCCGGGAAATACAAATGCTTTTGCCATAAAGTCGATTTTTAATTTAATTAGCGGGGACAAAAATAGCCAAAAAATTTGATTAATTGTTGATAAGTTGATATTAGTGGTCTGGTGCGGTTGCGGAAAAAGGACTAAATTTGTGGGCCTCTATTTTTTACTTATATGTATGGGAACTTTTTTGTTTAATATAATCTACTACATCATCGTTCTGGTGGCGGTGACCACATTCCTGATAGCCACGGTGATAGTGTTCCCGTTCACGGTTCCGTTCGACAACAAGAGGCGGGCGGTGCAGGCGATCTCGCGGGGCATCTCGATGCTATTTTTCCGCACTCCGCCGTGTTGGAAGACGCGGGTCCGGGGACTGGAGTACGTCGACAAAAAGCAGGTCTACGTGATCGTGCTGAACCACCGCTCGATGGTCGACATCCCGATGCTCTACTGGGTGCCGCTCAATTTCCGCTGGGTGTCGAAAAGTTCCAATAAATGGATGCCCTTCATCGGGCAGTACATGTGGCTGCACGGCGACATACTGATTCCCACCGAAAACCCGCGCAAGGCGATCAAGATGATCATGGACGACGGGCTGATGTGGCTGCGCGACCGCAAGGTGTGCGTTTCGATATTCCCTGAGGGTTCGCGCTCGAAAACCGAGGAGATACAGCGGTTTAAGCCGACGGCCTTCGCACTGGCAAAAGAGGCGGGCGTGCCGATACTTCCGGTAGTGCTCGACGGCAGCAAGGTAGTGGGCAAACATGGCAAAATCCCGTGGCGTCACACTTTCACCGTGCAGGTACTGGAACCCGTGAGCGCCGAAGAGGTTGCGGCCCGCCACCCGAAAGAGGTGATGGAAGAGACCTACGACCGGATGGTCGCCGTCAAAACGGCTATCCGCGAAGAGTTGAAAGAATTGAAGAACACGAAGAAATAAGCAACAAAAACTTACAATGGCAGAGGTAAAATACACCGAGAGTGACATTAAGACGCTCAGCACGCGGGAGCAGATGCGCCTGCGTCCGGGTATGTGGATAGGGAAACTCGGTGACGGCAGCCAGCCCGACGACGGGATCTACACCCTCATCAAGGAGGTGATGGACAACTCGGTCGACGAATTCATAATGGGGGCGGGCAAGACGATAGAACTTTCGATCAGCAGCGGAAAAGTTGTGACGGTGCGCGACTACGGGCGCGGCATTCCGCTCAACAGCCTCTCGGACGCGGTGTCGAAGATCAACACCAGCGGCAAGTACGGCAGCGAGGCCTTCAAAAAGACGGTCGGTCTGAACGGCGTCGGGGTCAAGGCGGTGAACATGCTGTCGAGCAGTTTCACGGCCCGCAGCGTCCGCGGCGGCGAGGCCCGCACGGTGACTTTCGAGCGCGGCATCGAGATCAGCGACAAGTGGGAGAGCGGCGTGGGCGAAAAGGACGGCACCTGCACGAGCTACGTGGTCGACACCGAGGTATTCGGCGAGTACGTCTACAACATGGAGTACGTCGAGCAGCGCGTTCGTAACTACACCTACCTGAACACAGGCCTGGCGATAAAGCTTAACGACGACCAGACTTTCGTGTCGAAGAACGGCCTGCTGGACTTGCTGAACGAGAACCTGGGCGAGGAACCGCTCTACGAGCCCATCCACCTGAAAGCCGACGACATCGAGATAGTCATCACCCACGGCACGGGTTACGGCGAAAGCTATTTTTCGTTCGTCAACAGCCAGTACACTTCGCAGGGGGGCACTCACCAGACGGCTTTCCGCGAGGCCATCGCAAAGACCATCAAGGAGTTTTATCACAAGGACTATGCTCCGGAGGACATCCGTTCGTCGATCGTGGCGGCGGTCAGCATCAGCGTCGAGGAGCCCGAGTTCGAGAGCCAGACCAAGATCAAGCTGGGGTCGAAGAACATGGGTCCGAAAGGCCCGACGGTGAGGCAGTTCATCCTCGATTTCGTGGGCGAAAAGCTCGACAACTACCTGCACAAGCATCCGCAGACGGCCGATATCCTGAACAAAAAGATAGTCGAGAACGAGAAGGAGCGCAAGGCGATCTCGGGCGTGCAGAAGAAGGCGCGCGAAATGGCCAAGAAGGTGAGCCTCAACAACCGCAAGCTGCGCGACTGCAAGATACACTTCAACGACAAGAACGAGCGGGCCGAGGATTCGATGATCTTCATCACCGAGGGCAACTCGGCGAGCGGTTCGATCACAAAGAGCCGCGACGTGAAGACCCAGGCCGTATTCTCGCTGCGCGGAAAGCCGCTCAACACCTACGGGCTGACCAAAAAAGTGGTCTACGAGAACGAGGAGTTTAACTTATTGCAGGCCGCGCTGAATATTGAAGAGAGCATAGATAACCTGCGCTATAACAAGGTGATAATCGCCACGGATGCCGACGTAGACGGCATGCACATACGCCTTCTGATGATGACGTTCTTCCTGCAGTTCTTCCCTGAAGTGATACGCCAGGGACACCTTTTCGTGCTGCAGACGCCGCTTTTCCGCGTCCGCAACAAGAAGGAGACCCACTACTGCTACACCGACGAAGAGCGCCAGAAAGCGATCAAAAAACTGGGCACGACAGCCGAAATAACCCGATTCAAAGGTCTCGGTGAAATTTCCGCCGAAGAGTTCGCGGAGTTCATCGGCGAGGATATGCGCCTCGAAAAAGTGCGCCTTACGCGCGACGACACCATTCCCGAGATGCTGGCGTTCTACATGGGAGCAAACACTCCCGAGAGACGGGATTTTGTGATAGACAACCTGCGGATCGAAGCCGATTACGTGGAAGATCAACTGTAAGACATGAGCGACAAAGAGATAAATAACGAAGAGAAAGAGGTTGCCGGGGCAGGCTCGGGCAAATACGATAAGATCACCGGGACCGAGCCGTCGGGGCGCCACAAACTCACGGGCATGTACCGCGAGTGGTGGCTCGACTATGCCTCGTACGTGATCCTGGAACGCGCCGTGCCGCACGTCGAGGACGGACTGAAACCGGTCCAGAGGCGCATCCTGCACTCGATGAAGCGACTCGACGACGGCCGCTACAACAAGGTGGCCAACGTCATCGGCCACACGATGCAGTTCCACCCCCACGGCGACGCGTCGATCGGCGACGCGCTGGTGCAGCTGGGGCAGAAAGACCTGCTGATCGACTGCCAGGGAAACTGGGGCAACATACTGACGGGCGACGGGGCGGCGGCGGCGCGATATATAGAGGCGAGGCTGTCGAAATTCGCCCTCGACGTGGTTTTCAACCCCAAGACCACCGAGTGGATGCTCTCGTACGACGGCCGCAACAACGAGCCGGTAACCCTTCCCGTGAAATTCCCGCTGCTGCTGGCCCAGGGCGTCGAAGGGATCGCGGTCGGTCTCGCATCGAAGATACTTCCCCACAACTTCAACGAGCTGATCGACGCCTCGATAGCCTGCCTGAAAGGCGAAGATTTCGAGCTGTACCCCGACTTCCCGACAGGCGGCATGGTCGACGTGAGCCGCTACAACAACGGCCTGCGGGGCGGAGTCGTAAAGGCCCGCGCCAAGATCAGCAAGATCGACAAACGCACCCTCGCCATCACCGAAATACCTTTCGGAACCACCACCGAAGGGATCAAGGAGTCGATCATCAAGGCCAACGACCGCGGCAAGATCAAGATCAAAAAGGTGGACGACAACACTGCCGCCAACGTCGAGATAATCATCCATGTCTCGGCCGACGAATCGAGCGACAAGACCATCGACGCACTCTACGCATTCACCGACTGCGAGGTCTCGATCTCGCCCAACTCCACGGTGATCTGGGAGGAGAAGCCGCACTTCCTGGGCGTCACCGAAATACTGCGCCGCAGCACCGACCGCACGCGCGACCTGCTGAATCAGGAACTTCACATCCGCCTCGACGAACTGAGCGAAGACTGGCATATGTCGTCGCTGGAGAAGATATTCATCGAGAACAAGATATACCAGCGCATCGAGGGTGCGAAAACCCGCGAAGAGGCCTATTCGGCCGTGGATGAGGGGTTGGAGCCTTTCAAGAAGCTGCTGCGCCGCGAGGTTACCAAGGACGACGTCGTGAAGCTGACGGAACTGCGCTTCATCCGCATTTCGCGCTACGACACCGCCAAGGCTGACGAGCACATCAAATCCGTCGAGGAGGAGATGGAACAGGTGAAGCACGACATCGAGCATATCGTGCCTTATACCATTGCGTATTACAAACGCATAAAGGAGAAATACGGCAAGGGACGCGAGCGCCGCACCGAGATACGCGCGTTCGACTCGATCGAGGTGACGAAAGTCGCCGTGGCCAACGAGAAACTCTACGTCGACCGTGCCGAGGGGTTCTTCGGAACCGGCAACGGCATGAGGAAAGAGGAGTTGGTGTGCGACTGCTCGGATATCGACGACGTGATCGTCATCTGCAAGGACGGCCGCTACACCATCACGAAAGTCGCCGAAAAGTCCTATTTCCACAAGAACATCTTATATATAGGTGTGTTCAAGCGCAACGACGAGCGCACGATCTACAACGCGCTCTACCGCGACGGCAAGAACGGCAAGATCATGATGAAGAGGTGCGCCATCAAGGGGATCACGCGCGACAAGGAGTACGACCTGACGAAAGGCACTCCAGGCAGCGACCTGCTGTACCTGAGCGTCAACCCCAACGGCGAGGCCGAGGTGCTGAAAATATACTTCAAGCCGAGACCGAGGCTCAAAAAGGTTATCACCGACCTCGATTTCTCGAAGCTTGCCATCAAGGGGCGCAGCAGCCAGGGCAACCTCTTCTCGCGCTACGGCATCCACAAGATAGTTCTCAAGGAGAAAGGGGCGTCGACGCTGGGCGGCCAGAACATCTGGTTCGACGAGGATATCCGCCGCCTGAACGCCGACGGACGCGGGGTGCTGCTGGGCGAGTTCATGGGCGACGACAAGATCGTCGTCTTCGGCCGGCACCAGTATTACATCACGGGCTACGAACTGACGCACCACTTCCCCGAGGACACGGTGCGCGTCGAGAAATACGATTCGGACAAGGTCTACAGCGTCACCTACTTCGACGAGGGGCAGAAATACTACTACGTGAAGCGCTTCCCGGCCGTCGTGAGCGACAAGTCGCAGACCTACCTCGACGCCGACTGCCGCCTGGTGGGGATCACCGACACGGTGCATCCTCAGTTGGAGGTGACCTACAAGGGGAACAACGCGGGACGGCCGACCGACCTCGTCAACGTCGAAGAATATATAGGTATCAAGAGCCATAACGCCAAGGGCAAACGCATCACGACGCTGGATGTGGGCGCTCTGGCCTTCCTCGAACCGGAAGAGCCCGACGAGCCTGAACCCGGCCCCGACGACGATGACGACGAACCCGACTACGGCGGAGCCGGAGCGGACGGTGACGATTTCGACGACGTTGACATCGATGAGGATGACGACGGGAGCGAAGAAGACGGCGGGGATGAAGACGGGGAGACTGGGAACGACTCTGCGGGTGGCGAAGAAGAGCCTGTGCAGGAAGAACCGGCGGGCGTCGAAGAACCTGTAGAGAAAAAGCCTGTAAAGAAGGCTCCCGCGGCTAAAAAAACCGCGCCGAAACCTGCTCCCGAACCGACCCCCGAACCGGAACCGGAAGAAGACGATGGGGTTGGACAGGAGCCGGAGGAAGAGGAATCCGCACCCATCCCGGCAGGCCCGGTCCAGATCGAGATCGAACGCACGGAGGAGGTCGACGACACGCGCAACCCGCACACCGAACAGCTTAACCTGTTTTAAGTGATGAAAATTTTCCTCGTCGGATTCATGGGCAGCGGCAAAAGCAGTTTCGGACGCCGCCTTGCGATACAGGCCGAGTGGGATTTCCTGGACACCGATCGCGAGATCGAACGCCGCGCCGGAATGACCCTCCCGGAAATTTTTGAGCCAAAAGGCGAGGATTGGTTCCGCGCGCTTGAAAAGGAGGTGCTGGATACTCTCCCGGCCATTGAACGCGACACCGTTGTGGCCCTGGGCGGGGGAGCCGTCTGCCGCGGCGGGGCGATGGAGGCTCTGAATGCCGCCGGCGTGACCGTCTACCTGAAAATGCCGCCGGAACGCATCGTGCAGCGCATCGACGAAAAAGGGCGCGATAAACGCCCCAAGATCAAAGGGATGAATGATGAAGAGCTGCTGGCGTACATAAACAATGTGCTCCCCGAGCGCGAAAAACACTATAATAAGGCTACATTTGTGCTCGATTGCGACGGCGCGGCCGACGAACGGATCGTCGGACTGCTGCTACAACAAGTCGGGACTTTGAAACGTTAACTCAAAAGAAGATATATAGAAATGGTTTTACTTTTTGGCGACAAGCAAAAAATCTACGCGGTGGATGCCGCTTCTGAACTCAATAAAACGGATATCGGAAGGCTGGAATGGCTCTTTTCCGGCGCTGCAGTCGTAACGACGACGGCGATTAAGGATGGGGAAAACACCCCGGCCGAGAACATCGAAGGGGAATTCATAGGCCCGCGCCGCGAAATGATAACCCCATGGAGCACGAACGCGGTCGAGATCACCCAGAACATGGGTATATCCGGGATCAGACGCATCGAGGAATTCTTTGCCGACGGCCCGGATGCCTCTTTCGACCCGATGCTCAACCGCCGCTACAGGGAGATAGGGCAGAGCGTTTTCACCATCACCAAACAGCCCGACCCGATCCGATATATAGAAGATATCGATGCATATAACAAGCAGGAAGGCCTTGCGCTGAGCGCCGACGAGGCGGCCTACCTGAAAGAGGTGAGCGCCAAAATGGCCCGTCCGCTCACCGACAGCGAGGTTTTCGGATTTTCGCAGGTCAATTCCGAGCACTGCCGCCACAAGATCTTCAACGGCGAATTCGTGATAGACGGCCGCGCGATGCCGGAGACACTTTTCGGCCTGATCAAAAAGACCACCAAGACGCACCCGAATCTGGTCACTTCGGCCTATAAGGACAACTGCGCTTTCGTGCAGGGCCCCGTGGCCGAACAGTTCGCTCCGGCGTCGCACGACAAACCCGATTTCTTTGAGACGAAGGACTTTGAGAGCGTTATCTCAATCAAAGCTGAAACCCATAACTTTCCCACGACGGTCGAGCCCTTCAACGGCGCGGCAACCGGAACAGGCGGCGAGATCCGCGACCGCATAGCGGGCGGCAAGGGAGCTTTCCCGATCGCAGGAACGGCGGTTTACATGACCTCGTATCCGCGCCTCGACGGCGGCCGTGAGTGGGAACAGGCCGTCCCGCCGCGCAAGTGGCTCTACCAGACCCCCGAAGATATCCTGATCAAGGCTTCGAACGGCGCCAGCGACTTCGGCAACAAGTTCGGCCAGCCGCTCATCTGCGGTTCGCTGCTCACTTTCGAGCACGCCGAGAACGGAAAGACCTACGGCTACGACAAGGTAATAATGATGGCGGGCGGGGTAGGCTACGGCAAAAAGCAGGACAGCCTCAAAGACGAGCCCTCGGCAGGCGACGCCGTGGTGCTGCTCGGAGGCGACAACTACCGCATCGGAATGGGCGGCGGGGCCGTATCGAGCGTCGCTACGGGTGAGTACGCCAACGACATAGAACTCAATGCAGTACAGCGCTCAAACCCAGAGATGCAGAAGCGGGTTTACAACGCGATCCGTGCCGTCAGCGAGGCCGACGCCAACCCCATAATCTCGATCCATGACCACGGCGCAGGCGGACACCTGAACTGTCTGAGCGAACTTGTGGAAGCCACCGGCGGACGCATCGACATGGAGAACCTTCCGGTCGGCGACCCGACGCTTTCGGCACGCGAGATCGTCGGCAACGAGTCCCAGGAGCGCATGGGCCTGGTTATAGATAAGAAATACATTGAATATCTGCGGAAGATTTCCGAGCGCGAGCGCGCCCCGATGTACGTTATAGGCGAGACGACCGGCGATATGCAGTTCACATTTGTAAATAACAAGTCCGGCGAACGCCCCATCGACTGGCCGCTGGCGTACATGTTCGGCAAGGCTCCGCGTACACTCCTGAACGACAAAACGTTAAGAGAGTTATTTAAACCGGTGGATTACAATCCCGGACAGATAGTGCGATACATCGAACAGACGCTGCAGATCGAAGCCGTGGCCTGCAAGGACTGGCTTACCAACAAGGTCGACCGCTCGGTGACGGGACGCATTGCGATGCAGCAGTGCGCCGGGCAGGTGCAGCTTCCGCTGAACGACTGCGCCGTGGTAGCACTTGACTATCAGGGCAAAGGCGGCATCGCGACCGCCATAGGGCACGCTCCCGTCGCGGCGATGATCGATCCGGCGGAAGGGTCGCGCCTCGCGATCGCCGAGTCGCTCACCAATATCGTCTTTGCGCCTCTGGCACACGGACTTAAAGGCGTTTCGCTGAGCGCCAACTGGATGTGGCCGTGCAAAAACGCGGGCGAGGATGCAAGGCTTTACAAGGCCGTCGAAGGCGCCAGCGAATTCGCTATCGCGCTTGGCATCAACATCCCCACAGGCAAGGATTCGCTCTCAATGACGCAGAAATATCCCGACGGGAAGCTTGTCTATGCTCCTGGAACGGTGATAATCACCTCTGCCGCAGAAGTTTCAGAAGTCTCAAAAAGCGTGAAGGCCGCCATGCGCCAAAAGGAGAGCGACATCGTCTACGTCGATATGAGCCGCAGCGCGTTCGCCCTCGGAGGTAGTTCCTTCGCGCAGATAGTCGATAAAGTGGGCTGCGAGACCCCTACAGTGAAGGATGCGGCGTACTTCGCAAAGGCGTTCGATGCGGTTCAGAAAATCATCGCCGACGGCACGGTGATGGCCGGGCACGACGTTTCGGCGGGCGGTCTTATCACTGCCCTGCTTGAAATGACCTTCGCCGACAACCGTACAGGCATCGCTCTCGACCTCGACGGTTTCGCCGAAAAAGACCTAGTCAGGCTGCTGTTCAGCGAGAAACCCGCACTCGTCCTTCAGGTCGAAAACGGCGCAGCGATAGCGACAGAATTAAAAAATACAGGCATTGATGCACAGGCGATTGGCCGCATCAATCTAAACCGAAATTTCACAGTCAAAGGCGCTGGCGTAGAGTTCGAATTGCTGCAGGACGACCTGCGCGACAAATGGTATAAGACTTCGTACCTGCTCGACCGCCGACAGAGCGGAAAGACCAAAGCCGCAGAACGTTACGCCAACTACAAGACGCAGGAACTGGAGTATAAATTCCCGGCATCGTTCGACGGAAAATACGCCACCCTCGGCATCGACCCGCACCGCAAGGCCAAAAGCGGCATCCGCGCGGCCATCATCCGCGAAAAAGGATGCCAGTGCGACCGCGAAGTTGCGTGGATCATGCACCTGGCCGGGATGGATGTGAAGGATGTGCACATGACCGACCTGGTGAGCGGCCGCGAAACACTCGAGGATGTCAACATGATCGCGTTCGTGGGCGGTTTTTCCAACTCCGACGTGCTCGGTTCGGCGAAAGGCTGGGCAGGGGCGTTCCTCTACAACGAAAAGGCGAAACAGGCCTTGGATAGGTTCTACGCACGCCCCGACACACTTTCGGTGGGCATCTGCAACGGCTGCCAGCTTATGATCGAACTGAGACTCATCACTTCGGGCCGTGCCGAAATGCCGTGCATGCTGCACACCGACAGCCATAAATTCGAGTCGGGATTCGTGGGCGTCGACGTTCAGCAGAACGGCTCGGTGATGTTAGGCTCGCTTTCCGGCGCAAAACTCGGCATCTGGATAGCCCACGGTGAAGGGAAATTCTCGCTGCCGGGAAAGGAGTCGGACTACAATATCGTGCTGAAATACAGCCACGAAGGCTATCCGGCGAATCCCAACGGCAGCGATTTCAACACTGCCGGGATCGCCAGCGCCGACGGACGCCACCTTGCGATGATGCCCCACCTGGAACGCGCCCTCAAGCCGTGGAACTGGGCATATTACCCGGATGAGCGCACAGGCGACGAGATCACGCCGTGGATCGAGGCGTTCATCAATGCCCGCAATTGGATAGACAAAAAGCTAAATGGTTAAGAAGAATTAAGCGACAACGTCATTGCGAAGGCTTTTGCCTGAAGCAATCCAGTTTTTTTTCCTGGATTGCCGCGTCACCTGCGGTTCCTCGCAATGACGTTACCCGTAAACTCGTAATTCGTAATTGAAGTGAACAACAGTCCGATAGGGGTTTTCGATTCGGGGATGGGCGGGTTGACCGTCCGCGCCGAACTTGCGCGGCGTCTGCCCGGCGAGTCGCTCGTTTATTTCGGCGACGGGAAGAACGTGCCCTACGGACCACGCCCGAAAGAGGAGATAACCGGCTTTGTCGACGAGGCGGTCAGCCTGCTTATCGGTAAGAGGGTCAAGATAATAGTCGTTGCGTGCAACGCCGCCACCGGGGCCGCCATCGACTTTTTGCGCAGTAAATATGACATCCCGATGATCGGGATGGAACCGGCCGTGAAACCCGCCGCACTGACGTCACAAAGCGGTGTTATCGGCGTTCTGGCGACAGCAGCGGCGTTCAAAGGCAGCCTCTACAAGGCTACTGCGGCGAAATACCGCGACAAAGTGCGGATCATTGAGACCGTCGGCGAAGGTTTTGTGGAATTGGTAGAGAACGATCTAGAGGATACTCCCGAGGCTCTGAAAACCGTCCGGCGCGCCGTCGAACCGATGATCGAAGCGGGGGCCGATCGGATCGTGCTGGGCTGTACGCACTATCCCTACCTCATCGAACCGATCAGGCGGGTTATCGGCAGCCGGAACGTGCAGATCATTGACTCCGCCGCGGCCATCGCGCGCCGTGTCGACCAGCTTCTCACCGAAAAGGACCTGCACGCATCACCGGAGCACGAACCGGAGCATAGATTTCTTACGTTCGGCGACGAAAACTATCTGCACCACCTCGTCGACAAGAGCGCCAAAGTGCCGTTTTTATAAAATAATCCGTACCTTCGCGCTATGGCAAAAGAGAAAAAATCCAAACCGAAAAAGGCTAAAAAGCGGCGGTTTCACATCAGTGACGACCAGAAATGGGTCGTGGGGCTGATGCTGCTTTTCTTTTCGGTTTACGTTGGATACGTGTGCGCGAGCTATTTTTTCACATGGAGCGCCGACCAGGGAGTCCTCGGTTCGGCTGCCCATGCCGTTCCGACGGGCGAGAAGGGGAGCTTCGGGGTGCGCTTCGGCGACCTGCTGATCGGACAGGGATTCGGCATATTCGGTATCGCCATTCCGATAATGCTTTTCATCATCGGCCTGCGCCTGATGCGCTACAAACCCCCGTTCCTCGAACGCTCGGTACGCCTGACTTTCGCCGTGATGATCCTAGGTTCGCTCACTCTCGGACTCGTTTTCGGGACGAATTGGGCCATTTTCGGGACCGGCCCGGGCGGTTCGCTGGGTATTTTCGCGGCCAAGTGGCTGAAGGAGGTGATCGGACTGATCGGCGCGGGACTGGCGCTGCTGTGCGCGTGGATCCTGCTGGCCGTATATATCAACCGCAAGACCATTTCGGTCGTCAACCGTACGGGCCGGGCGATCAAAGACGGCGGGGTCAAGGTGGGCGAAATGGTCACCAGCATAACAGGCAGCGAGACCCTCGATGATGAAGAGGAAGAAGAGATGGAAGAATTCGAGGAGCCGGAAGACGAATATTACGAAGAGGGCGAAGAGGAGGACGAATTCGAGGATGCGCCCGTGGAAAAGATACCCGCAGCACCGAAAAACACACCTTTCGAGGTGAGGGAGATCGGCGGGGAACACATAATAGAGATAGAGAAACCCGAAGAACCCGAAAGGCCTATTCGTCCGGCCGTTGCGAAAAGCAATGACGGAATTTTCGAGGTGGTCGATCTCGAACCGACTGGCAACATGTTGGGTACGGGCGGGATAGTGGTTTCCGACGGCGAAGATATGGAGATACTGCTCTCCGAAAAACGCGAAGGCGAGGTTGACGAGGATGATATCGAGAACAAGCTCTACGACCCGCTCAAAGACCTTTCGTCGTACCGCAAGCCAGAGATCGAGAGCATCCTGATGAACCACGGCGTCAAGGTCGAGGTGACCGACGAGGAGATCCAGGCCAACAGCAACCAGATAGTCCAGACCCTGCGCAACTTCGGCATCGAGATCAGTAAGATCAAGGCGACCATCGGCCCGACGGTCACGCTGTACGAGATCATTCCGGCGCCGGGCGTCAAGATATCCAAGATCAAGGGGCTGGAACAGGATATAGCCCTTAGTCTCAAAGCATTGGGAATACGCATTATCGCACCTATGCCCGGCAAGGGGACCATCGGCATCGAGGTCCCGAACAAGAACCGCGAGATCGTTTCGATGTACTCGCTCATCAAGTCGATCAAGTTCCAGGACAGCACGGCCGAACTGCCGCTGGTGCTTGGCAAGACCATCCAGAACGAGACTTTCCTCGTCGACCTTGCCAAGATGCCCCACCTTTTGATCGCGGGGGCGACGGGGCAGGGAAAGAGCGTGGGTCTGAATGTAATTATCTCGTCGTTGCTCTACAAGAAGCATCCGGCCGAGGTGAAGTTCGTGATGGTCGACCCGAAAAAGGTGGAGCTGTCGCTCTACTCGCGTCTCGAAAAGCACTTCCTCGCCAAGATGGAGAGCGAAGAGGATGCCATCCTGACCGATACTCAGAAGGTGGTCTACACGCTCAATTCGCTCTGCGGCGAGATGGAGGCACGCTACGAACTGCTGCGCAAGGCCGAGGTGAAGAAAATTTCGGAGTACAACGAAAAGTTCGTCAACCGCCGCCTGAACCCCAACAAAGGGCACAGGTATCTGCCTTATATCGTGGTGGTTATCGACGAGTTCGCCGATATGATAATGACGGCCGGCAAAGAGGTAGAGCAACCCATAACGCGGCTGGCGCAGCTGGCGCGCGCGACTGGCATCCACCTTATTATTGCAACGCAGCGCCCCGACGTCAAGGTCATTACGGGGCTTATCAAGGCCAACTTCCCGGCGCGAATCGCTTTCCGCGTCACCTCGATCGTCGACTCGCGCACTATTCTCGACCAGACCGGCGCGAACCAGTTGATAGGGCAGGGCGACATGCTCATTTCGCTCAACGGCGAGATCACGCGCCTGCAGTGCGCCTTTATCGACACGCCCGAGATCGAGTCGATGACCAATTTCATACAAAAACAGCGCGGCTACCCGTCGGCCTACGCTCTGCCGGACTATGTTCCCGACTCGGGCGACCAGCCGGCGAATGGCGAGATGGGCGATGTGGACAAGATGTTCGAAGAGGTGGCCCGTTTCGTTGTGAACAACCAGCAGGGCTCGACGTCGAACATCCAGCGCAATTTCGCCATAGGCTACAACCGCGCGGGGCGGCTTATGGACCAGTTGGAGAGGGCCGGGATCGTGGGACGCGCCGAAGGGAGCAAACCGCGCGAAGTACTGATACAGGACCCGCGCAGCCTCGACCGGATTTTCGAAGATTTAGGAATATTATGAAAAAGACAATAATGGCCCTGGCGGCCCTTTTGGCGGCCGTCAGCGTTTTTGCCGACGGCAGGTCGGACGAGATTCTCAAGGCCCTGCAGACGAAAGTGGCCGGACTCGGTACTTACCGCGTGGAGTTCTCGGTGACGGTGGACGGAAAGGCACTGAAAGGCACCTACGAAGTGAGCGGAGCGAGTTACCGCATCATAACCCCCGACGTGGAAGTCTACTGCGACGGCCGCACAAAATACGAAGTGAGTTTACTCGACGAAGAGGTTCTTGTGGATTCCGTCGATCCCAACGACCGGACTATCCTGGGCAACCCGACGCGGCTTTTCGACTTTTTGGACGGGACTTTCACTCATAAATACATCGGCAAGGCGCTTGTGAACGGTATCAACTGCGACGAGGTGGAACTGCGCCAAACCGCTGCGAAAGAGGGCGAAAAGCTCAACGCCTTTATCAGTTCGTCGACCGGACTGCCCATCAGGCTGGTCTACTGGCTCGACAACCTGAACACCGACGCAGTTGTGGATATCATAAAGATCACGCCGCGCATCACGCTGGACGAGAAGGAATTTTGGTTCAATCCCGAGCGTTTTCAGGGCTACGAACTTATCGACTTCAGGTAGACGATGATCGACGCGATAGTCCGGAAGATCGAAGGGGGCGGCCGCATCAGCGCGGACGAGGCAGCGGCGTTGTGGAACCAGGCCCCACTGTGGCTGCTGGGGAAACTTGCCGACGGGAAACGCCGCAAAATAAACGGCGACGCGCTATATTACAACCGTAATTTTCACATCGAGCCGACCAACGTGTGCGTTTTCAACTGCCGTTTCTGTTCGTACAGACGCGGCGCAGGGGATCCCGAAGCGTGGGACTACTCTACCGAGGAGATGGAAGATATCGCCCGCAGGTACGCCGGGAAAGGGATTACGGAAGTCCATATCGTGGGCGGCGTGCATCCCGAACACGACCTGTGGTTTTATACCGACCTGATCCGCCGCATTAAAGCGATACTTCCCGAGGCGGCTGTTAAAGCCTACACTGCCATCGAGTTGGCCTATATGATAAAAAAAGCCGGACTTACGATAGAGGAAGGTCTCGCAGAGTTGAAAAAAGCCGGAATGCAGGCCATACCCGGTGGTGGGGCCGAGATATTCGACGCAGAACTAAGGGCGAAGATATGCCCCGAAAAGGGCACTGCCGAGGAGTGGCTGGCGGTTCACCGCGCGGCGCACGGGCTCGGCATCCCGACCAACGCAACGATACTTTACGGCCACGGGGAGACCGTCGCGCAGAGGATCGACCACATGGACCGCCTGCGCAGGCTGCAGGATGAGAGTGCGGGCCGCACGGGCGCAGGCGGATTCAACGCCTTCATCCCGCTGAAATACCGTTCCCGGGGCAACCGGATGGGCGAGAGGGGAGAAGTAAGCGTCGTCGAGGATATGAAGATGCTGGCGATGGCGCGCATTTTCCTCGACAACATCCCCCACATCAAGGCCTACTGGGTGATGTACGGCAAGAGCGTCGCTGAAATGGCGCTTGCATTCGGGGCCGACGACATCGACGGCACGATCGACGACACGACGAAGATATATTCGATGGCCGGGGCGGAAGAAGAAAAACCGCGCCTCACCGTCGCTGAAATAGAACGGATGGCTGCCGCAGCCGGACTGCGGGCCGTCGAGAGAGATACTTTTTACAATCACGTAAACAGGGAATGATATGAGTTTTTTCCAGAAAATATCGCAGAATGTCATCGCGCGGAACCTGATACTGGCTGTCTGCGCCATAGTGGTGCTCGCCACCGTTGCGTCGCTGCTGCTCAACGTATTCACGCGGCACAACAAGTACAAAGAGGTGCCGGATTATGTCGGCGTGAAGATAGAAGCCGTTGAAAAACAGGCTCGTAAAGAGAGGCTGCGCATCGAGGTGATCGACTCTATCTACGCCCCTATCTATGACGGCGGGGTGGTGCTAGAGCAGGTTCCGGCCGCCGGAACCGAGGTGAAGAGCGGACGCCGCATCTTCGTGACCATCACTTCGCACACGCAGAAAATGGTGCCGGTGCCCTATGTGACGGGATATTCGCTGCGCCAGGCCAAGAACATGATCGAAATGGCAGGCCTCGAGATCGCCGAACTCAAATACGTGAACAACATCGCGACCAACAACGTCCTCGCCGAAATGCACGGGCGCGACACCATCCGCCGCAACTCCAACATGCAGTTGGAGATCGCCTCGGGGCTGACCCTGGTGGTCGGACGCGGCGACGGCGCGAAACCCGTCGAAGTCCCCAAGCTCATCGGGCTGTCGCTGAGCGAGGCCAAAAGCCGCATCTGGGAACGCGGGCTGAACGTCGGCAAGATCACGTTCGACGAAGATATCAACCTGGTCAACCAGAAGGACGCGAAGGTCTACCGCCAGGGCCCTTCGTTCGGGCGCTACGCACAGCTCGGCGAGAAGGTCTCGATCACGCTCACGCTCGATGAAAAGAAGACCAGCGACGGCAGCAACGCGGCCGACCGCGACGCCCGCAAACTGATACAGCAGCGTGAAGCGGAAGAAACAGAATAACGATGGCCGAAGAAAAATACGAAGATACCGAGCTGGATGGCGAGGAAGGCGGGCAGGACGAGATGTACGAGCATTTCGCCGTGACGGCCGACCGCGGGCAGTCGCTCCTGCGCATCGATAAGTTCCTCACGCACCGCATGGAGAACGTCTCGCGCAGCCGCATCCAGGCCGCCGCGGACAGCGGGAATATCCTTGTAAACGGCGCTCCTGCCAAATCTAGCTACAAGGTCAAGCCGCTCGACCACATCCAGATCGTGATGCCTTACCCGCGGCGCGAGGTCGAGATCATTCCCGAGAACATCCCGCTCAATATAATTTACGAGGACGACGACCTGATAATCGTCAACAAGGAAGCCGGGATGGTGGTCCATCCGGGGCACGGCAACTACAGCGGCACTCTGGTCAACGCGCTCACCTACCATCTGAAAGATTATCCGCTGTTCCAGGAGGGCGATATGCGCGCGGGCCTCGTCCACCGCATCGACAAGAACACGTCGGGCCTGCTGGTGATCGCCAAGAACGAACTGTCGCACGCACGCCTCGCCAAACAATTCTTCGATCACACCATCGCCCGGCGCTACGTTGCGCTCGTTTGGGGTAATTTCACGGACGAAGAGGGAACTGTCACGGGCAATATAGGCCGCAGCCGCCACGACCGCCTGAAGATGGCCGTTTTCCCCGACGGCGAAGAGGGCAAGCATGCCGTCACACATTACAAAGTCCTGAAACGCTACGGCTATGTGACCCTGCTGGAGTTGCGCCTCGAGACCGGCCGTACCCATCAGATCCGCGTCCACATGGAGCATATCAGCCACCCGTTGTTCAACGACGAGCGCTATGGCGGCGACCGAATCCTGAAAGGGACCACCTTCAGCAAGTACAAACAGTTCATCGAGAATAACTTCCGCCTGATGCCGCGCCATGCCCTGCACGCCCGTTCGCTGGGGTTCATCCACCCGAAAACGAGAAAAGAAATCTATTTCGAGAGCGAACTGCCGGCCGATTTCCGCGGCGTCCTCGACCGCTGGGACACCTACACCTCAAGCCGCGACGCCTTTGAGGATAGCGAGGACTAAATCAATTTAGAAATATTATCACCACCGAACCGGCTATCATAATGGCAGAACCGATGAGTTTATTGCGGATACCCTGTTCGCGGAAGACCCTGTAACCCAGGAAGACGCTCACTATCGTCGAGAGCTGGAACAGCGCCAAAGCGTAGCCTACGTCCATGCGGTCGAAGACGAAGTTGGTGGCGTACTGCGTCAGGCCGACACACAGCGCGACATAGAGAAAATTCGGAATATCCCGGCGCTTTATCCGCACAAGCTCCCGCGGCGACGCGAAAATAAGCAGCACCGCCAGCGAGGCCAGCGCCCCGAACCAGCACCAAATAATGAACGCGACGGATGCCGACGACAGCAGGATTACTTTCTTTATAAACACCGCCTCGATCGCCGTAAAAACCATCGCACATATACGCCAGCGGATATCCGCGCGCCCAAACAGCCGCCACGAAAAGCGTTCATCAGGGGTGTTCAGTACGAAATAGCTGCCGCCGATTATCAGCGCGACGCCCAGCAGACCGTAGAGGTTGGGAATCTCGCCCAGGACGATTATCCCAACGATCATACCCACGACCGATTTGTACGAATTTATCGGACCGAGAACCGATAGTTCGCCCTGCTGCAGCGCCTTTACAAGGAACGCATTTCCCACACCGCCGAACAAACCCACCAGCGCACAGTTCCACCAGAACGCGGCAGGCATCGCCCCCCAATCGACACTCAATGCAGGTACTACGCACCCTATGCTGAGCAGCAGGTAGGTCGAGAAGTTGACCGTCACGGGGTTGTTCCCACGGTTGGTCAGTTGTTTCTGGAAAACATTGGCTACCGGGTTTAGGAACACCCTCAGCAGTACGGCTATGGCAGTGTAGATCATTGCGCAAATATAAGCTTTTCCCGTCGGTGGAGTCCCTTTTCAGGACATAATTATGCCGATTGCGGACCAGGCCGGGATCGCACCGCAGGAAATCCGGGTAAAAAAACTATCTTTACACTGACCGCCTAAATACTAACGATCATGAAAATGTCCAGACTCTCCGCATCCGTTGCGGCTTTCCTGTTTTTAGTTTCCTGCGTGACGCCCGCCAAGATAAATGTAGACCCGTCCGTGGTCGAAAACACCATCACGCCGTGGCTTTACGGCTCGTGCATCGAGGACGTGAACCACGAGATCTACGGCGGACTGTACGACCAGCGGATCTTCGGCGAGAGTTTCGAGGAGCCGGCCGGAAGTCCCGATATCGCCGGGTTCTCGCGCTACGACGGCTTCTGGTCGGTCAACAAGGGGGTGTTGAGCGTCGCGTCGTCGCAGGGTGCCAAGCTCGTCTACGACGGCCTGGAGATAGCCGACGGGGAGGTCGGGGTCGATATGCGTTTCGACGGCGCGGGAGTGAACGGGGGGGTGCTGGTGCGCGTAACCGAACCCGGGACCGGCGCCGACTACTTCAACGGCTACGAGATAAATGTCAGCGCCGACGGAAAAAAGGCGACGCTGGGCCGCCACCGCATGGACTGGAAATTCCTTGCCGAAGCTCCCGTGGACGTCGACCCTTCGGCGTGGAACAGGCTCTCGGTTGGAATGCAGGGTTCGCGCATAACAGTCTCGCTGAACGGGCAAAAGGTCATCGACTACGACGACACCGAAGCGCCGCTGCTCTCCGGGAAAGCCGCCATCCGCATCTGGAACGCCGATTCGAGCTTCCGGAATTTCGCGACGGAAACCGACGTCGCGCGCCATGAAATACCTTTCGAAGCCGTTCCGGGACCGCAGGTCAGCGGCATGTGGGACGCGATAGTCACCGGCAGCGCCGTGGCTGATTTCAAACACTTCAGCAGGAACTCATATAACAGCCGCCATTCACAGAACTTCATAATGGAAGGCGGTGAAGGGCGGGTAGGGGTCGCCAATATGGGTCTCAACCGGTGGGGGATAGCCGTACGCGAGGGCCAGCGCTTTGCCGGATCGGTGTACATCCAACGGTTCCTGCCGCCACCGCCGGACTTCAGATGGGCCGACGGACCTGTGGTAGGTTCGAAGATAGAAGAGTCTGTCGACTTTGGGGAAAATATTAAAGCTGCCCTCGAGAGTGCCGACGGGACGAAGCAGTATGCCGTGTACGAAATAAAAGCAGAAGGAGATTGGGAAAAATATACGTTCGAACTCACTTCAGACACCACAGACCCAAAAGCGCGGTTCGCGATCTACATCGACACGCCCGGAATAGTCTGTATAGACCAGGTGACGCTGATGAGCACAGGCGAGGACCAGTTCCGCGGACTTCCGTTCCGCGCCGACATCGGGCAGGCGATGGTCGATCAGGGACTTACGTTCCTGCGCTACGGCGGCTCGATGGTCAACGTCCCCGACTACAAATGGAAGAACATGACGGGCGACCGCGCCAAACGGCCTATATATAAAGGGAACTGGTACACTTACTCGACCAACGGATTCGGCATCGAGGAGTTCCTGATGTTCTGCGAAGCGGCCGGTTTCGTGCCGTCGTTCGCAGTGAACGTGCTGGAAAGCGCCGAGGATATGGCCGACATGATCGAGTACCTGAACGGTCCCGCCGACTCGCCGCAGGGGCGCAAACGCGCCGAGGCGGGACATCCCGAACCCTACGGCGTGAAATACATCCAGATCGGCAACGAAGAGGTGATCCACTCCGACGACCGTGCGGGCTATGAGCGCTACATCGAACAGTTCAACCGCATCTACGGCGCTATCCGCGCGAAAGACCCTAATGTTGTCTTTATAAACGCCGCGTGGTGGCGCCCGAAGTCGGAAGAGAACATGAAGATGGTTTTCGACGCGCTGAACGGCAAGGCCGCCTACTGGGACTATCACCCATGGGCCGATGCCCTTGACTCGGGCAAAAACGTGGATCGCGAGCTGCAGGAGATGAAAAAACTGTTCCGCAAATGGGACCCGAAAACTATGATGAGATGCGCCCTCTTTGAGGAGAATGGTGTCACGCATAACATGCAGCGTGCGCTCGGGCACGCCACGATCCAGAACGCCGCCCGCCGCCACGGCGATTTCCTGCTGGCAACCTGCGCCGCCAACGCGCTCCAGCCCTACGGACAGAACGACAACGGCTGGGACCAGGGGCAGGTCTTCTTCACTCCCGACCGGGTGTGGGGCATGCCGCCGTACTACGCCCAGCAGATGGCTTCGCAGCACCATAAACCCCGAAGGATACAGAGCACTGCGGACGAAAGGCTCGACGTAACTGCGACCACCGATGAAACCGGCCGCGAGATCGTCATCCACGTGGTCAACACGGGTGACCTGGATGTAAAATCATACGTCAGGATTGCAGGAACAAAAGCAGAACTGGTCAAAAGCATCACCCTTGCCGCCGATCTGTCAGCCGTGAACACCCCCGAACAACCGAAAAATGTGGTTCCGGTCGAGAGACTCCATCAAGGCGGCAGGCCAGTCCACGCCTTTCCTCCGCACTCCTACACGATACTGGTGCTGCAGTCCCAATAAAAAAACGCTCCCGCATGGGAGCGTTTTTGCATATAAGATATTGTTGACGGTGGAGCTGTGCCAGTAGTTAGAGACTTACAACCACCTTTATCATCAAATCCGCCGTGGCCGTTGCCACCCGCTGCCGCCGTTGCGGCTACGCTTTGTTTTCCGAACCGAGAACGTTCTGGACCTTGTGCATATAGAGTTTCTTGAGTTCGTCGCGTGCCGGGCCGAGGTATTTGCGCGGGTCGAATTCGGCCGGTTTGTCGTGGAAGGTCTTGCGGATCGACGCGGTCATGGCCAGACGTCCGTCGGAGTCGATGTTGATCTTGCAGACAGCCGATTTGGCGGCCCTGCGAAGCTGTTCCTCGGGAATGCCGATGGCGTCTTTCAGCGCGCCGCCGTACTTGTTGATCTCCTGAACATACTCCTGCGGAACCGAGCTTGCGCCGTGCAGGACGATGGGGAATCCGGGGATGCGCTTTTCGATCTCTTCGAGGATGTCGAAGCGGAGCGGCGGCGGAACCAGTATGCCTTCGGCGTTGCGGGTGCACTGTTCGGGTTTGAACTTGTTGGCGCCGTGCGATGTGCCGATCGAGATGGCAAGCGAATCGACGCCCGTGCGGGTGACGAAATCGATCACCTGGTCGGGTTCGGTGTAGGTGTGGTGTTCGGCCGAAACCTCGTCCTCCACGCCTGCCAGAACGCCCAGTTCGCCTTCGACGGTGACGTCGTACTGATGGGCATACTCTACGACCTTCTTGGTGAGGGCCACGTTCTCTTCATACGAGAGGTGCGAACCGTCGATCATCACCGACGAGAAGCCCATATCGATACAGCTCTTGCAAAGTTCGAACGAATCGCCGTGGTCGAGGTGGAGCGTGATGGGGATATTCTTGCCGAGTTCCTTTGCATATTCGACCGCGCCCTGTGCCATGTAGCGCAGCAGGGTCTGGTTGGCATACTTGCGCGCGCCGCTCGAGACCTGCAGGATCACGGGCGAAGAGGTTTCGACGCAAGCCTGAACGATGGCCTGCATCTGCTCCATATTGTTGAAGTTGAACGCCGGAATGGCGTACTTGCCTTCGAAAGCCTTGCGGAACACTTCGCGGGTGTTGACCAGGCCTAATTCCTTGTAAGAGATCATGATAATGAAGTATTATTGGTTTTTTAATGAAAAATCGCTGTTTTTAAAAATTTTTACAAATATAATTATTTTTCGGAAACATTCCTCAGCCACAGCTTGAAAAATCTGTTATTTTTTGCGCACCCGCTATTCCAATCCAAAATGGAAATACCTATCTTTGCAATTGCTTTATGACAAACAACACAAAAAGATAACGACATGGCCGAATTCAAGTACCAGGAGCCGTTCCCGATGGGGGAGGACACGACAGAATACCGTCTGCTGACGGACCAGCACGTGAAAATCGAGAAATGCGGTGACCGCGCCATCCTGCGCGTCGAACCCGAAGCGCTCGAACTGCTTTCGCGCGAGGCTTTCAACGACGTCTCGTTCTACCTGCGCGCCTCTCACCTGCAGCAACTGCGCGATATTCTGGATGATCCCGAGGCGACGGACAATGACAAATTCGTGGCCTACACGATGCTGCTGAACCAGGTCGTGGCGGCCGAGGGAGAACTTCCCACGTGCCAGGATACCGGAACGGCCATTGCATCCTGCAAAAAAGGCGAAGATGTCTACACGGGCGTGGACGATGCCGAATATATCTCGAAAGGCGTTTTCGAAACCTTTGCCGAGCGCAACCTGCGTTATTCCCAGGTGGTCCCGTTCACCATGACCGAAGAGAAGAACAGCGGCACCAACCTGCCCGCTCAGATAGACATCTACTCGACGCCGGGCCGGAAATACAGCTTCCTGTTCATCACCAAGGGCGGCGGGTCGGCCAATAAGACGTTCCTCTACCAGCAGACCAAAGCGCTGTTGAACGATGACTCGCTGGAAGCGTTCTTCCGCGAAAAGATCAAGGACCTGGGCACTTCGGCCTGCCCCCCGTACCACCTTGCGATAGTCATCGGCGGCACTTCGGCCGAAGCCAACCTGGCGGCGGTGAAGAAGGCCTCGGCGAAATATTACGACAACCTGCCCACCTCGGGCAATGAGGGCGGCCGCGCTTTCCGCGATCTGGAATGGGAGCAGCGCATCCTGAAAATCTGCCGTGAAAGCGGCATCGGGGCGCAGTTCGGCGGCAAATACCTCGTCCACGACGTGCGGGTGATACGCCTTCCCCGCCATGCGGCTTCGTGCCCCGTCGGGATGGGCGTAAGCTGCAGCGCCGACCGCAACATCAAGGCGAAGATCGACGAAAATGGCATATGGCTCGAAGCGCTTGAGAAAAATCCGTCGCGTTTTCTTCCGAAACAGGCTCCGTACCTCGCTCCGGCGGTCGATATCGACCTCGACGAGGGGATGGACAAGGTGCGTGAAACGCTGTCGAAATATCCGATCAAAACGCGCCTGAACCTGCGCGGACACATGATCGTGGCGCGCGACATCGCCCACGCCCAGATCAAAAAGATGATCGACGAAGGCAAACCTATGCCCGAATATTTCAAAAAGCACCCCGTCTACTACGCAGGCCCGGCGAAAACCCCGGCCGGAATGGCCTCGGGCAGTTTCGGCCCGACCACGGCTGGACGCATGGACCCCTACGTCGACCTCTTCCAGAGCATGGGCGGTTCGCTGGTGATGGTGGCCAAGGGCAACCGCACGCAGCAGGTGACCGACGCCTGCAAAAAGTACGGCGGCTTCTACCTCGGCTCGATCGGCGGCCCGGCGGCTATCCTTGCCAAGGACAGCATAAAGAAGGTCGAGGTGGTGGATTTTCCCGAACTCGGCATGGAGGCCGTGCGCAGGATCTACGTCGAGGATTTCCCGGCGTTCATCATCGTGGATGACAAGGGGAACGACTTTTTCGAAGCATTCAAACACTAAAATTCAGTGTATTACGTTTACAGAATGTAAACGTGCCCGAAACCGGATGAGCATATCCATGAAAAAACTGATACTGAGCATAATAACCCTCTTTGCAGGGGCCTATGCGGCCTTTGCCGACGGGGATGTCAATTTCGAGGCGGCAGCCCCGAGGGCGGTCAATGCGGGAGATCTGTTCAGGATAGAATTCGTAGTCAACGCCATTCCGTCGGAGTTCATTCCCCCGGCGATAGAGGGTTTCGAGGTCCTTGCAGGCCCGTCCAGCGCCCGAAATACCAGTATGAACCTGATAAACGGCTCTTTCACAAAAGAGGAGTCGATGACTTATACATATGTTCTTCAGGGGCTTAACGCCGGAGTTTTTACGATTCCCGCAGCACAGGTCGTGGTCAAGGGCAAGACCTATTCGAGCAAGTCTATCTCGATAGAGGTGGTTTCCGGCGGCGCGGCGCAGCAGAATAACGCCGCCCAGCAACCCGCCGCAACGGCAGATGCACAGGGACAGGGACAGGGACAGGGACAGGGACAACAGCAGATCCAGCAGGGGAATGCCGCGCAGATCGGTGCAGACGATATTTTCGCGAGGGTCACGGTCAGCCGCAGCGAGGTCTACAAGGGCGAACCGGTGGTGGTGACGGTCAAACTCTACACGCGCGTCCCGTTCATGCTGGACGATGTTAAATTCCCTTCGTTCAACGGATTCTGGCAGCAGGATATCTCTCAGGAAGCCTTCCAGCAGCGCGAGACCTACAACAACCGTGTCTACGATACATGGACCATCAAGGAGTACCTGCTTTATCCGCAGCAGTCCGGAACATTGACCATCGACCCGTTCAATATGGACGTCGTGGTGAGGCTCCAGGTGAAGAACTCATCGCCGCGCAACATCTTCGACGAGTTGATGGGCGGCGGCGCGTCGAATTTCCAGGACATACGCAAGAAGATCGCTTCGCCGTCCGTTAAGGTCGATGTTAAGGAGTGGCCTGCAGGCGCACCGGACAGTTTCAATGGAGCCGTGGGTCAGTTCAGCCTCGATGCCGCGCCGCCGCAGTCCAGGATGAACGCGAACACGTCAGGCACATACATGATGAAACTCTCGGGCACAGGCAATTTCCCCCTGATACGTGCACCGCAGATCGAATTGCCGACCTCGTTCGAAGAATATAACGTAAAATCGTCGGAAAGCTACAAGCACAGCCGCTCGGGAACGGCCGGATACCGCCAGTTCGAATACCCGTTCATTCCGCGCATGGAGGGCAGCTACACCATCCCCGAATTCCGTTTTTCGTACTTCGATCCGCGGCAGGTGCGCTACGTGACGCTTTCATCGCGCCAGGCGCCGATCGAAGTGGCCGCCGATACTACGGCGGTATCGTCCGGCGGGGGTATCGTGAGCGGTTTCTCGCGTGAGGACCTGAAGATACTCGGCCGCGACATCCGCTTCATCAATATCAAATCGCCGAACCTGCAGCCCAAGGGCAAACTGTTCATGTGGAGCCCGCTGTACCTTTCGCTGATGGGCCTCACGGTCGCGCTGTTCTTTGCCGGACTGGTGCTGCTGCGCCGGTATGTGAAGAACATGCAGAACGACCGCTTCGTGAGGGGCAAACGCGCCAACAAGGTCGCACTCAGGCGCTTCCGCGCAGCGGAAGTCTCCATGAAGCAGGGCGACAAACCCGGTTTCTACGACGAGATGCTCAAGGCGCTTTGGGGATACATGAGCGACAAACTGGATATCCCGATGGCCAAACTCACCAAGGACCGCATCCGCGAAGAGCTGTTCGAGCGGAGCATCCCCGAGGTGCAGGCGGGCGAATATATAAGGATCATTTCGGACTGCGAGGAGGCGCAGTATTCGCCCACCTCGTCGGCCCAGATGAACGAACTGTACAAAGAGGGCGTCAACCTTGTGTCGGAGCTCGAATCCGCAATAAAAAGATAAGGGCCATGAAACGTCTGCTCATAACTTTATTCACGATTTTCGCCGCCGGAGCCGCGGGGACCGCATGGGGCGCGGAGTCTGCCGACAGTGTCGAGGTCGCCGGAGCCGCCCGGCCCGCCGACCGCAACACCCTGTGGGACAAGGCCAATACGGCATACTACAACAACGATTTCTCGGGAGCCATTGCCCTTTACGACTCCATCGAACAGAGCGGAATGGTGAGCGCGAAGCTCTACTACAACATGGGCAACGCCTGGTTCAAGGCGGGCCGCATCGGTAAATCCATACTCTACTACAACAAGGCCCGAAGGCTCGCGCCGGGCGACAATGATATCGAACACAATCTCGAGATCGCCAACACATACACCCGCAACCGCATAGAACCGATCCCCGAATTTTTCGTGAAACGGTGGATGGGTTCGCTGTCGTCGATAATGGGCGGCAATGCATGGGCGGCGCTTTCTGTGGTGTTTTTCGCGCTGACCCTCGGCGGAGCGCTTTTGTACCTGCTGCCGCTGCGGCGCGGGGTGCGCAAGGCCGGATTCTGGGGCGGGGTAGCCGCTCTGGTTCTGTTCCTGTTCTCGTTCGGATTCGGATCCCGAGACTACCGGGAAGGCGTCGAAAGCACGCAGGCGGTAGTGACGAGCGCCTCGGCCTCTGTAAAAAGTTCGCCCGACAATGCCGGCAAAGACCTGTTCCTGCTTTACGAAGGGGCCAAAGTCGAGGTTCGCGACGCGCTGAACGGCTGGAGCGAGATCGTCCTCGCCGACGGCAACCAGGGCTGGATAAAGACCACCGCCATCGAGATGATCGATTAGCCGTTTCAATATGTCAAGATTACTGGACGACGTAGTAAGGGAGCTTTCCAAACTGCCGGGGATCGGCAAAAGGACGGCCCTGAGGCTGGCCATGTATATCCTGCGTTCGCGTGAGGACGACGTCGCCCAGTTGGTGCGTTCGATCGCCGATTTCCGTACGGGAATACGCTACTGCGCCCGCTGCAACAATCTGTCGGACAATGAATTCTGTGAAATATGCAATGACCGGAGCCGCGATGCCGCGACCATCTGCGTTGTGGAGCAGGTGGGCGACGTGATGTCGATCGAGAATACCGGGCAGTTCCGCGGCCTCTACCACGTTCTGGGCGGGGTGATCTCGCCGATGTCGGGCATAGCCCCGTCGGACCTTAAGATCGACCTTCTGCTGGAGAACATCGCGGCTGGCGGCGTCAAAGAGATAATCCTTGCGATCAGCACCACGGTCGAGGGCGAAACGACGCTTTTCTACATCCTGAACCGCCTGCGCTGTTTCCCTGATCTGAAAGTCACGAGCATCGCGCGCGGGATAGGTTTCGGCGACGAGATCGAGTACGCCGACGAATTGACCATTTCGCACGCCATTTTAAACAGGCGCGAAATCTCCCAAGAGTAGCCGAAACGATGTGCGGCAATTGTCAATACCGATGGCTGTTAAATGTCATTCCGAGTGAGTGTGACTGGTAAACATACCGCGGGAAAAGAAGGGTATATCACACGACGAGGAAACTACCGTATAATTGAACGGTTGAAGCGGGATGCAAGAAAAAACGCCACGAAATTCGTGGCGTTTTCGGCTTAATACGCAAAAGGGATGGTGAAAAGCGGGGTATTTTCGAGTAATACGAAAACGGGATGGTCATTTGACCTCACGAGGCGGGGTTAACCCCGCCTCGTGAGGTCAAATGACGCTCTGAAATATTCATCTATAAATTTCTTTCGTCGTTCTTTCGACAGGCCGTTATGGTTGC
>JAVBRO010000009.1:0-306726 GCA_031547885.1 Rikenellaceae bacterium | reverse complement strand
AAATTTTCTCCCCATATTTTAAGACTTTACGGTTACTAAACGGTCATTCAATTTATGTAAAACAACAATATAACCGATTATCCCCGCAAAGCTAAATCCTTTTCAATCACCTAACAATACGCACTTTACCGAACGCTTACGATGTAGATACCCAGATATTCCTTGTAGACCATCTTCATCGTGTCCGGGTTGCGGATGCCGGGGTAGAAGTCAAGGTACAAGGATTCGCGTTGCTGGGTAATCGGCTTTCGCCGGAGGGTTACTTTTGTTGCCATAGTTTTACGGTATTATTGGTTTTTCAAAGATTTTGTCGAGTTCAGGTTTGGATAGTTTGACGTAACGCCCCTCTTGAATTTTCGGGACGTTATGCCTTTTGACAATATGGTAGAGCGCGTCGCGCGTCAAATCATATTTTGCCATTGCCTCTTCCGTTGTGTAGTATTCGAATGCGACCGGTTCGGACTTCTTCTTAAATGACCGGTCAATATGAGCCTTACTATATAGCGTCCGACCCAAGTGAGATGTTCGCGGAATATTCTTCTCTTTGATAATCCGGTATGCCCACGACTCGCCGCATTGAAATTTATCCGTAATCTCTTTGAGCGAGTAGAACTCGGTAATTGGCTCGCGTCCTTCCTGCTCTTTCGGTTCATACGGACCGGCAGCCTCGAACAACGCTTCGATGTCCTGTCGCCGAATGAAAGTCTTTCCGCCGATCCGCACACATTTGATGATGTTGTCAGCCAAATAGCGATACATCGTCGCACGGCCGACACCGAGTAGCAAGGCGGCGGTTCGGGGTGTCAAAAACTCACGCCCCTTTAAGTTGGGGCCGGGCGTAGAATCGAGTTGTGCCAAAGCCTCATTATTTGAAGCCTCGATCTTTCTTTCCCGGACCTTTTGCTTATAGGCGAGCGACGAACATCGATGAGAGCAGAACTTCGTCACTGTCGTTTTCGCCACGAACGCATTGCTGCAAAATTGGCAGATGCGCTGCACTTCGATGTTGCTACTCATGGCTTTACAACGTCAGTAGTGATTTCACCGGTTATTTCTCCAAAGCAGTGGAGGGTTTGGCGGATGTTGCCGGAAAGTGCCTCAAACCGTCCCGTCGCGTCCCTCCACGTCTCATAGCGTCTCACGACTCCACTCGCCGTATAAGAGTAGTGTCCGAAAAAATTTTCGGGGGAGAAATAAGGGCGAAAATTGCTCGCAAGATCAATCCGGGGCGAGCAACAAGCAGAATGTACAAACGACGAAAGGCGCTCAAAATGAGCGCCTAACCAATCGTTGTTAATGAATGTAAATGGTTGTTCAGCAGCGGCTATTTGCCGATGCAGAATTTCGAGAAGATCGTGCCGAGGATTTCGTCGGTTGTTATTTCACCGGTGATGGTGCCTAAGTAATGCAGAACATCGCGGATATCCTCGGCCAAAAGATCGGAAGATAAGCCGCGGACTATGCCCTCGGAAACACGGCCCAACGCCTCGCCCGCACGACCCAGAGCCTCGTAATGACGTGCGTTCGAAACCACAGCTGATCCGGCGTACAAAGCGCTGGTGTCGACCGCCGAGCACAGCCAATCAGTCAGCGAATCGAGATTCTCTCCCGTCTTTGCCGAAAGTCCGACACAGGTAAAAAATTCACCTATGCCGCCGCGAAGGATCGAGGCACCACAGCCCTGCCGTTTATCTATCTTATTGAGTACCACGCAAAGACGCTGGTCGGCGCGCAGTCCGAGTGCGCCTGCCTGCTCCCGAATATCTTCGACCGAAGCCGCCGCGGCATCCGTAACGAGCAGCACGACGTGGGCTTTCGACACGGCATCGAGCGTCCGGTCGATCCCCATACGCTCCAGTTCATCGTCCGTGGCGCGGAGTCCGGCCGTATCTATGAAACGGAAGGTCACCCCGCCGATATTCACCCTCTCTTCGATGCGGTCGCGCGTCGTTCCGGCGATCTCCGACACCATCGCGCGGTCCTCCTTCACGAGGGCGTTCAGCAATGTGGATTTGCCTGCGTTGGGTTTCCCTACTATCGCCACCGGAACGCCTTCTTTTATGACGTTGCCGAGCGCGAACGACCCCGCGAGCCTGTCGATTTCGGACGTGATCCGTGCGGCAAGGGTCGAAAGCTGCGCGCGGTCGGCGAATTCAACGTCCTCTTCCGAGAAATCGAGTTCGAGTTCGAGCAGCGACGCCAGCGAAAGCAGTTCGCCGCGCAGTGCGGCCAGTTCCGAGGAGTATCCGCCCCTCATATGTCCGAGGGCGAGCGAATGCTGTGCGCGGTCGGACGAAGCGATGAGATCGGCGACGGCTTCGGCCTGTGCAAGGTCCATCTTGCCTGCGAGGAACGCCCTGACGGTAAATTCGCCGGGCCCGGCGGCTCGCGCTCCTGCGGCAAGCAGCAGTTGCATCACTCGGTTTTCGATGTATGGCGATGCGTGGCAGGATATTTCGACGGAGTCTTCGCCGGTATATGAATTTGGAGCACGGAAGACTGTGACGAGGACTTCGTCGACAGCCGCACCGTCGGCATCGCGGATATCGCCGTAATGGACCGTGTATCCGGCGGCTTCGGAAAGTGGTTTACCGCTGCGGGCCGTGAAGATGCATCCGGCCACGGCAACGGCATCCGGGCCGCTGACACGTATGACGGCGATGGCTCCTCCCTGCCCCGTCGCAAGGGCGGCTATGGTATCCGGATTTTCCAATTTGATAATTTGATAATTTGATAATTCAGATAATGAATCGTTATTCAATCTTCACATCTCCAAATTTTCACATCTCCAAATTATTTATGTATCTCGAGCTTCTGCCCTATCTTGAGCGAATTAGGACTCTTGAGGTTGTTCCACTTGACGATCTGGTTGACCGTCACGCCATACTTGCGGGCGATGGAGCCGAGGTTCTCGCCGCTTTTGACCTTGTGCGTGGTGGCGGTGGCGACAAGGATGGCCTTCGTGGCGTCCATATTGGCCGGATTGAGGTATTCGGCCAGATACTGCTGTTCCTTCCCGTATATCTCCTCCTCGCACGCGATGAAGCGCGTCATATCGTTCTGCGGCAGCACAAGCGGATACGCCTTATCGAGCGCCGGGACTATATCCTTGATATATTGCGGGTTGAGCATCTCGAGCGTTTCGAGGGGAATATCGAGCGTCGTGGCCACCTGGCTGAGGTGCAGCAGGCGCCTGACGGTAACTGTGTCGGCGGCGAGCGGCAGATGGCACTCGCGGATCGGTATGTCGTGCTGTTTGTGGTAGTTGTAGGCATACGTGGCGGCGATGAACGACGGAACGTAGTTGCGCGTCTCGGTCGGCAGGTAGGGATAGATGTCCCAATAGTTTTTGGCCTGGTCGCCGGCGCGCTTGAACGCCTTGTTGACGTTGCCCGGACCGCAGTTGTAGGCCGCCAGTGCGAGGGTCCAGTCTCCGTACATTTTATACAGGTCGCGCAGGTAGCGGCAGGCGGCCTTTGTCGAGGAGACCGGGTCGCAGCGCATATCGACGAAAGTGGTTATCTCCAGCCCGTAGATCTTACCCGTAGCGTACATGAACTGCCACAGTCCCATAGCCCCCGCCCGCGAACGCGCAGAGGGAGAAAGGGCCGACTCCACAACCGGCAGCATGCGCAGTTCGAGCGGCAGTCCGGCGTTCATCAACTCCTGTTCGATGATGGGAAAATAGTACTGCGAACGCGACAACACGTTGGCCATCGTGGTGCGGCGGTTGGTCGTGTAGGATATGACAAATTGTTTCACAACGTCGTTCCATGGCAATCCGATGGGCGAAAGAATGGCTTTCAGGCGCGCCTGGTAGACCGTATCGGGAATACTGCTCGTAAGGATCTCCGTCGTGTCGAGCTGGATGAAATCGTTGAAGAACTCCTCGAAAGCCGCAACGGTGTTGTAGCTGTGCATGGATGTAAGCAGCGAGTCGAGCGTCTCGGGCGAATAGCTCCATTCGCACTCTTCCCATGCGGCGAACAGAGCCGACTTTTCGGCCGGTTCTTCCATCTCTACCACAACGGGAACGGCTTCTTCGGCCTCCTCGATGACGGCTTCCTGAGCCTCGGCGCGTTTTTTAAAGAGCCTGAATCCGCTTTCTCTCTTTTTCTCTTTCACGACTTCCTGAGTATCTTCGGGAACAGGCCGTGAATGGTGTGCGGCAGCGGGGGCGCAGACGAATATGACCGCTATTACCAGGATAAATGATATGAAATTTTTTGGCATATCAAAAAGTTAAGTTCAGTGAGAATCCGAAAGTATTTGCGCTGCCGCCCAGCCTGTGGGAGTAGAAATTCCCGATATACGGTTCAAGCCTGAGTTTCGTCAGGTCGTCGCTTATGTCATAAGTTTTCATATGCGCCGTGGCGTGGGCGTCGATGATCTGGATGATGTAGAACAGCCCCGTCATGATTATACACAGGTCGCGGTTACGGCGGTAGCTGTTCTTGACGTTTTTGAGGTAATCGGCGCTGTATGCCCCCCTGAATTCGTCTATCGTGTTTTCGTCGTCGTCAGTGACCGCGTTATAAGCCCTCAGGAACCTCTGGTAGCCGCGGTTATTAAAGTCGATGCAATAGATGAGGGCGGCTCCGCCGCCGATCACAATGGGCACTTTCCAGTAGGTTTTGTTGTACACCTGGCCCGCGCCCGGACAGACCGTAGCCAGCGTAGTGGCTTTTTTGACATGCCCCACGTGCCCCTTGTAGTTGAGCGTACCGTCTATAAGAAAATATATGTACGAAGCCGCCGCAAAACCAAACGCCAGCTGCCGGTTGGTATTGTATTTTATCATGTTGCCCTGCAGCTCGGTCATGGTGGCCTTATACTCCTCGTACCCGGGAGCGCCGCTATCCACAGGCCGGGCGACATAATAATCGTACAGATCGCGGTAAGGCTTGAATTTTTTCGTCTGCCACGCCCACATACCGATCCCCGCACCGACAGTGCCGTACAGTATGGGGATCTTCCAGTACTGTTCGTTGTAGAACTGCGAAAAACCGGGTACCGGGATCGAGATCGCCACCATCGGCGAAAGTTTTATCGAGTCGCGGAATATATTGTTGTAGCGGTAAACCGTGGTGTCCTGCCGCATCAGCTGCCTTTTCTGACGTTTGGTAAGGCCCATCGTATCGAGCCGGGCCAGTTTGGGCAGCAGTGTGTCGACGCCGCCCCCTATGTAGCGGTGCAGGAACGCCTGGTCGTCCATAAAGTAGCGCACCGTGGCGGGATTCAACGTCCGCAGCTTCCGCTCGGCGACCAGTTCGGCGGTATCCTCGGCCGACAGCGTGTCGCCCGTGGGTGAGGTGCGGTCGATCATCGCCGTCACGATCGAGTCGGTCTGCGCGCGGTCGAACCTGATCCCGTCGGCCCTGAGCGAGTCGATAGCGGACATGAATTTATAGAGCGAGTCGGGAGTCATCTGCCCCAGGCGGACGTTACCCTTGTTCTCTACCGACACGTCGGCCACCCCGCCGCGCACAAAGATGCGTTCGCCCGTGCCCGGCCGCACCGTCTGGGCCGAAACACCTCCCGCCGAAAGCAGGAAAACGAGGCATAGTATCTTCGCGCGGATATTCACGTCGGACTAATCTGCTTTTTCGAAACGTCTTATGAAGCGTTCGATATCCTGTTCACCGTTGAACTCGATGATTATCTTGTTTTTACCCTTGGGCGAACTCTTGATACTGATGTTCTCCGAGAAGAATTTTTCGAGCAGTTCCACCAGCCTCGAATACGATTCCGGATACTCCGCCGCCTCTTCGTTCTGCTTCGCTTTCGGATTCGCCATCGCGGCAGCAAGCTCCTCGACCTGCCGCACCGAAAGGCCTTTCTTGACGGTCTTCTTCAACAGCGAAATCTGCGCGGATTCCGGCGCCGAGGCTATGGCCTTGGCATGGCCCATCGAGATAAAACCCTCTTTCACGGCCAGCTGCACCTCATCAGGAAGCTTCAGCAGGCGCAGGTAATTGGCGATCGTCGAACGCTTCTTGCCCACCCTCTCCGAAAGCCCGTCCTGCGTCAGCCCGCACTCCTCCATCAGCCGGTTCAGACTGAAGGCAACTTCCATCGCGTTGAGGTCCTGACGCTGGATATTCTCGACGAGCGCCATCTCGTGCAGGTTCTGGTCGTCGGCCTCGCGTACATAGACCGGAACAGCCGCCAGACCAGCCAGCTGTGCCGCCCGCCAGCGCCTTTCACCGCTGATTATGATGTAGGTGCCGTCGCTCTCGGGACGCACCGTCACCGGCTGTATCACGCCCAGAACGCGGATCGAGTCCGCCAACTCCTCCAACGCCGCCTCGTCGAAATACGAACGCGGCTGCTTCGGGTTCGGCGCAATGCGCGCCACTTCGATCTCCTCTATGGAACCCATCGGCCTCGCCGCTTTCGGCGCCGCAAGCTCCTCCCTGTCGAAAATGGCGTCCAATCCACGCCCCAATCCTTTTTGCTTCATAACTTTTACAAGTTATGAATTACGAATTACGAATTACGAATTACGAATGAAGGTATGCTGCGCATAATCTATTATTAAATCGCGGCGGAGCCGCACCCTCGACTCATGACTCATGACTCACAACTCATAACTCATATTTATTTTTTCCGGTTCCTTTTAATAAACTCTTTTGCGAGGTTGAGGTAATTGACGCTGCCGCTGGCGGAGGCGTCGTACAGGACGACGGGTTTTCCGTATCCGGGTGCTTCACTCAAACGGATGTTGCGCGTAACTATTGTGTCGAAAACCAATCCTTCGAAGTGTTTGCGCACTTCGTGGACGACCTGGTTCGACAGGCGGTTGCGTCCGTACATGGTCAGCACGAACCCCTCGATCTGCAGCGCCGGATTGAGCCTCTCGCGCGTTTTCTTGATGGTCGCCAGCAGTTTGCTGAGCCCCTCGAGGGCGAAATACTCGCACTGCACCGGGATCATGACGCTGTCAGCGGCCACGAGCACGTTGACGGTAGTGAAGCCGAGTGAGGGGGAACAGTCGACGAAAATATAGTCATATCCGTCCCTGACGGTTTCGAGTATCTTTTTGATGACGAAATGCCCCTCTTCCATTACTGGAAGTTCGGTATCGGCGGCGACCAGGTCGATGCTCGAGGGGAGCAGCCACAGGTTTTTCACGTCGGGGCTTTTGAGTATCACTTCGGCGGCGGTTTTGCGCCCGGCGATGCAGTCATAGAGGTTCGGCCCATGGATGTCGAAGCCGAGTCCCGAAGTGGCGTTGGCCTGCGGGTCGGCATCGACCAGCAGCACTTTTTTACCGAGAATGGCGCAGCACGCGGCCAGGTTTATTGCGGTGGTAGTCTTGCCGACCCCCCCTTTTTGATTCGCCAGAGCGACTATTTTACCCATACGGACAGATTTCCTATAATACGAAACAACCCACAAAAATAGCCATTTTATCCGATTTACACCATCCGTATCACGGATTTTACTTACATTTGTGGGAATCTATTGATACATGGCTGCAAAAGAAGATAAAACGGAAAATACAGGAAACGGAACGGCGGTGGAGCATCCGCTGGCCAAAAGATTTCCGACATGGTCCGACATTATCGCCATGCTCGTGATATTTTTCGCGGCCACGCTCGCCGGCGCCTTGTGCATGACCGTCCTGAAGCGTACCGCGCCCGGGATGGAGCGCGAACTGGTCAGCGTCATCTCTTACAGCGTGCAGTTCGTGCTTGCGATCGGGGGGATTTACCTCTACCGCCGCCTGATGGGAGGCCAGGGAAGCCCTTTCCGTTTCGCTTTCAAATGGTACAACTCGTCGCTGGTGCTGCTTGGCATCGTTTTGATAGCCGCCGCGAGCATCGTGACGGAGCCGCTGATCAACCTCTTCCCCGAACACTGGTTCGAACGTCTCAACGATGCCATCGGCCGGGGCGGGTGGGCCATCCTGATGACCGTACTGCTGGCTCCTGTCTTCGAGGAGATGCTTTTCAGGGGGCTGATACTCGAATCGGCAAGGCAGAGATGGGGCGCTTCGGCGGCCATACTGATCTCGGCGGTGCTGTTCGGACTGGTCCACGCCCCGATATGGCCCCAGGTGGTCAACGCTTTCATCATGGGCATAATGCTGGGATATATTTACGTGCTGACCGATTCGCTGCTCTCGGTGATCATCATCCACGCCGTCAACAACGGCATGGCCTACATGCTGCTCGAAATCACCGGCGACCAGACCACCGACGTGCGCGCAATGATAGGCAACGACACGGTCTACTGGATCGTCTACGCCGCCAGTCTCGCGATATTTGTTGCGGCGCTTGTGACTATGGCTGTCGTAGCCACTGAAAGGAGACGCAAGCGCGCCGGGATAGCCGCCGTTTTCAACAGTGCGCCCGTCGAAGAAGAAACTTTGCTCCCGGAGGGCGAAGAAAACAATAATAAGGAGTAAAATATCGTTGTTCCGAATATCCCATAACCGTTCGCACGCGCAGATGATACCCAAAACCGGCCGCATAATCGTATTCGCCGTCCTGCTTTTACTGGCGGGATGCCGCGAGTTCCCCAATCCATTCGAGGGGGACAAGGTGCTTGCCCGGGCCGGCAAAGCCACCCTGCGCCAGATGGACGTCGAGAGGGTTTTCCCTGTGGGGATCGCGGGTGCGGACAGCGTACTGTGGCTCGAAAACTACGTCGACCGTTGGGTGCGCGACCAGCTTAAGCTGCAGGAGGCGCAGAGGCTTTTCGGCGACGATGCCGGCGACGAGGAACTCGTGCAGAACTACCGCAACAGCCTGCTCACGCGGCGGCTCGAACAATTCTACATAAATTCCACGGCGGGCGATTCGCTATTCACCTCGAAGGACCTGCACGACTATTACAACCAGCACAAGAGCGAATTCGTGCTCGACCGCGCCATAGTCAAGGGGCGCGTGATCGCGTTTCCGACCTCTTTTCGCCAGAAAAACCGCGTCCGCGACCTTTTCAGGGATTACTCCGCCGAAAACCGCAGCGACCTGCAGGCTTTGGCCGACAAGAACGGCTTCGTGCTGCGCGAGGTAGGCGAATGGACCGAATACCCCCAGTTCCTGATGCTTCTCCCTACGAGGCGCAACGAAAGCTACGACGACCTGCTGCGTAAAGAGGGGGTGCAGGAGATGGTCGACGGTGGGACGACATATTATTTCGTCATCGGCGAGGCGCGTACGCCGGGAATGACCACCCCTTACGAAATGGTAAGCGGAATGGTCCGCTGGGCGGTCTCGACGCGCCGCAAGGCCGAGGTGGTGAAGGCGCGCGAGGACAGTATCTACAACACAGCCCTGCGCGAGAAAAAAGCGGTTATCAATCTATAAAACTGTGTTTTATAGATTGATAAAATCATGAATCATGAATTATAAATCATTGAATGATCGACAGCATCAATCACTCATAATATATCAAAATAGATATAAAACGTGCGGAGCACGCCGTAATTCATGACTCATGATTCATGATTCATGATTAAAATAACTACTTTTGTAGGCTTTTAAGAAAGTAACAGATAATTCGATACGATGAGGAAGATCCTTATAACACTTGCCACGGCGGCGGTCGTGGTCGCAGCAACAGCCTACGGGCAGCAGAAATTCGTAGCCGACAAGGTGGTGGCCGTAGTGGGCAATTCGCCAATACTCTACTCCGACGTGGTGAAGCAGGCCGAACACATCACCGCCGAAAACCGCAGCCAAAACTACACCTCGCCGCGCGACCCGATGACCGAGGCGCTGGAAGTGCTGCTCGAACAGAAACTGCTGTTCAATCAGGCGCAGATCGACTCGGTCGAGATTACGAGGTACATGGGCGGTATAGCCGACATGGTCAACCGCAACGTCGAGCAGATGATCGAGCAGGCCGGTTCCATGAAGGCGCTCGAAGAGCAGAAACGCAAGCCCCTTTACACGATAAAGGAGGATATGAAAAAGGAAGTCGAGGAATATTACTATGCGGTCGAGATGCGCAGCACCATCGAGCAGCAGGTGAAGGTCACTCCGGGCGAGGTCGACCGTTTCTACCGCAAAATAGACAAGGACAGTCTGCCTATAATCCCCGAACAATACGTCTACGCGCAGATAACAAAACTGCCCAAATCGACGGAACTGGCCAAGCAGAGGGCGCGCGAACGCCTTCTTGAGATGCGGCAGAGGATCATAAACGGCGAGAGGTTCGACCGCCTGGCCGTGATGTATTCGGTCGACCCGGGCTCGGCCATGAGGGGCGGCGAATACGATCCCTCTCCAAAAGAACAGTTCGAGGAACAGTTTGCCAACGCATTGGCCAAACTTAAACCCGGACAGGTTTCGGGCGTTGTGGAAACATCATACGGCTTCCATATTATCCAACTGATCGACAAACCTTCGGAAGACCTGTATCATCTGCGCCATATTCTGATAAAGCCGACCTATACCAACGAAGAGTTGTCCGAGACGCTCACCGTACTCGACAGCCTCGCAGGCGTGATCCGCAACGGCGACATCACGTTCGAGAAGGCGGCGCTTACCAACTCCGACGACGAAGATTCGCGCATGAACGGCGGCGTGGTGTCGAACCAGCAGCTGCTGTTCCGCTACACCGGCAGTTCGGATCCGAGCCAGACCCGCACCCGTTTCATAAAGGATAACCTCGACCCGGACGACTACCGCAGGCTCAGCAGGCTCAAGGTCGGCGAAATATCGGCCCCGTTCGTAGGCAACGACATCATGGGCAACCAGATGGGCAAGATGCTCAAACTGGTCGAGATCGTCCCTTCGCACAAGGCCGACCTCGCACAGGACTACCTGGACGTGGAGCAGATGGCGCTCCAGCGCAAACAGCAGTTGCATTTCCAGAAGTGGCTCAACACAAAGATCGACGAAATGTACGTGCGCATCGACCCGATGTTCAAAAAAGAGGATTTCGAGAACCAGCGCTGGTTTAAGTAAATCGAATCGATTTACTTAAACCAGGAATGAAAGATGAAAGATGAGAGATGAAAGATTAATGTGCGGAACAGGTTCCGCAGTTTTATGCACGGCTGACAGCTGTGTTCCTTCTTTCATTTTTCATTTCTCATTCTTCATTTCTCAACCTCATGATTTATGAGGTTGAGAGGATATATGCTGCTATTGGTGGGCCTCGTTTTCAGCGGGGCTATCTTCTCGCAGGCGCAGAAGGACCGCGAACAGAAGAAACCGGTCGACATCAACGCCGACAAGTCATACTTCGACAAGAACCTCAACCTGTCGCTCGGCATCGACGAAAAAGCAAAAATTCTGGTCGGCCAGGTGATATTCCACCACAACGGGGCGGTGATCTCGTGCGACAGCGCGATACACTACTCCAACAAACGGATCGACTGTTTCAAGAACGTCATAATCAACAAGGACTCGACCTACGTCTACGGCGACCGGGCCGAGTACAACGGCGACATCAATCTGGCGAGGGTCTACTCGCCCATCGTCAAGGTGATCGACGGCGACGCCACGCTCTACACCTACAACTTCACGTTCAACACGCTCGACAACATCGGCATCTGGTACGGCGGCGGCGTCATGTACCAGAAAGACAACGTGATGGAGTCGGAAAAGGGTTACTACTACTCCGACCTGCACGAACTTGTTGCGGTGCGCAAGGTCGAGATGAAGAACGACGACTACACGGTCATGTCGGACTCGGTGCGCTACAACACCCAGACCAAGCTGGCCACATTCTACACCAAAACATACATCTGGACCAACGAGGGCGAGATCATCACGGCAGACCGCGGACGATACAACACCGCCGACAGCACCTATTTTTTCTGGGGCAACGCCTATGTGCTGACCGATTTCCGCGAGACGTGGGCCGACACCATCGACTTCAACGCCAAGCGCAACGACGCCATACTCTACGGCAACGTCCAGATCGACGACAACGAGAACGCCAGTTCGGCATTCGGCGACTACGGGCAGTACTGGGGGGCACGAGGCGAAACGATGCTGACGAAACGCCCGTCGCTGTTCAATTTCGACGAGGAGCGCAACAACAGCGACACCCTGTACATGCGCGCCGACACGATCTTTATGTTCGTGATCTACCCTTCCGACAGGCCGAGAGCCAGGATCGGGAAGGAAGCCGATCCGTATGCGCACCTGAAATGGGTCGATTCGCTGCCCGATTCGGTACGTCTTGCGATGGCCGACAGCCTGCGTCCGGTCATATCGCATCTGCGCCGCGAGATCGACGGCCTGCGCCGCACGGCCGACTCGATAATGAACGCCCTTTATCCGCCGCCCGCGCCGGTCCTGCCACCCTTGGACGCCGGTCCTGAGAAGGATACGACCGACGCCGCATACGATTCACTGATGCCGCCCGGACCCGTTCCGGACGAGTCTGTCGATGAAGAGGGAATAGTGGAAGAAACGCCCGTGGAATCAGCTCCGGATGAGAGTTCGCGGCGTCGGCGCGACCGGAACCGCGGTCCGAACCCCGATTTCAGCTATTATTACACTCCCGGCTATATACCCTACGGCCTGCATGCAGCCCAGGCTCCCGATTCACTCGCGGTTGCTCCGCTGCCGCCTACCGAAATGGCCACCGATTCGCTATCTCAGATCGACAAGGTGAGAGAACTGCTGCCGCCCGAGCTGAGCGGAGAGGAAGCGTCGTCGCTGCTCGAGATGCTCGACAAAGGGGTTCCCGAGGGGATGTCGCACCTTGTTGCCGACAGCATCGACGCCGACGCACTGCGCAATGTGATCCGTGAGGCCGCCGCAACGGTGCCTGAACTCGAACCCGAGCCGGTCAAAGAGCCGGAAAAACCGGTTCCGCCCCATGTACAGGCCATGCGAGATAGGATAGAAAAACTGACCGCCAAGGCCGACAGCCTGCAGACGGCCGAAACATACATCCGCCCGAAACCTAAGGCTGATTTGACGGGAGACGGCTTCATGCCGGATTCTCTCGCGGTGTTCGCGGCCGACAGCCTTGCCCGCGCGGACAGTCTCGCGCATGCAGACAGTCTGGCCGGCCACGACCCGAAAGCGCTGAAAAAACTAGAAAAAGCCGAGAAAAAGCGTCTGAAAGCCGAAGCTAAGGCCGCTAAAAAGGCTGAGAAAAAGCGTCTGAAAGAGGAGAAACGCGCTTTTAAAGCCGCCCGCCAAGCGCAGAAAGAGGCGGAACGCCGCCAGAGGATAAAAGACCGGATAGGCTGGGCGACGGAAACGGCCTGGTCAGATTCGGTGGCGCGTGCGGACTCGCTGCGAATGCTCGATTCTCTGATGACGGCGCAGTTGGATTCTCTCGAAATGCTTCCGCCGGTCGAGGAGACCGCAAGCGAACCGGACACCACCGAACGCATCTGGCGCGGCTGGTATGATGTAAAAATCTGGCGCAAGGATATGCAGGCCGTGTGCGACTCGATAGTCGGTTTTTCGCGCGACTCCACCATCCGCATGTACATCGATCCCATACTGTGGCACGGTGAAAGCCAGATCACGGCCGATTCGCTGACGCTCTTCACCGAAGGCGAGAACATCGACTACGCCGAATTCTACGGCAATCCGATAATGGGTTCGAAGCTGGGCGCCAAACAGTTCAACCAGGTGACCGGGAAGAGCATGAAGTCGTGGTTCCGCGACAACGAGGTCTACCGCCACGACGTGATCGGCAATGCCGAGGCGTTCTACTATATACAGGAAGACGACGATCCGACGCCCGTGGCTTTCATCGTTGCGACCTCGGCCAATATGAGTTTCTTTATGAAGGACCAGTTCGTTGACTATATTATCGCGCGCGAAAATCCCGTCTGGCCCGTCTACCCGATAGACCAGATACCACCCACCCAGCCGATCGAGATGAAGGGTTTCAAATGGCACGAAGACCTTCAGCCGACGCTGGCCGACGTTTTCGACCGCACCATACGTCCGGCAGAACGTGAATTCCACGAGTCGCTCGAGACTCCGAAGTTCCCCATCGCGGCACGTATCAACCGCCGGCGCGAATACCTTATCGAGAACCGCATGTGGGGCGACCGCGTCGATCCGCTGCCCGCATACGCCATCGAGTTCGTCAAGTCGCTGCCCGACGACTAAATAAAATCCCAAGTAATGGCTTCAAAATTCCAGGAGTCCCAGCGGAACAGGCAAACCGAACTGTTACGAAACAATGACCAGGTGTTCGACGGGGCGAAAGGAGGATGCACGTTCCTGGGCCAAAAGAGGGACTTCGTTATCACGGAAGGAGTAAAGAATATTTTCTCCCCGATCCGCGACGAAGTAATAAAATATTTTCGTGATAATCGGATTTCCTGGTGGGGTGGAGCCGGACCCACAGGGCATATTCTGTCATCCCAGACAGCCTGCCTGAATCATCTGTTCATGCTGCGGAACGACAAGGCCTTTATCCTGCGATTCCTAAATAGCATCAGGAATGAGTTTACGGACATAATGCCTGTTACAACGGATAAGTCCCCTTCATATATCCAGTTCGAGGCGGTAAGCGATTCCGACCACCTGAACGAGGGTAATTCGACAAGGGGCACCCAATGCACATCCATAGATGCCCTGGTGTATGCCAGGCACATATCTGGCCGTAACTGGCTAATCCCTATAGAGTGGAAATATACCGAACATTATAATAACGACAACAAAGCCGCAGGAAACAAAGGCACTGTACGGCAGAGCAGATACAACAGCCTTATCAAAGTTTCCGGACAGCTTAAACAGGACAATATTCCGGCATATTATTACGAACCGTTTTACCAGCTTATGCGGCAGACCTTATGGGCCGAGCAAATGGTAAGATATCGTGATTCGGAATCATTGAGCGCCGATGATTTCCTGCATATACACATTATCCCATCTGCTAACAGGGATCTTCTGGATAAGAAATACCCTTGCACAGGTCTTGGCATGGAGATGAGTTGGCGTAATATGCTTCGGGACCAGTCCAGGTATGTCATTGTCGACCCGGGAGCGATCCTTGAAGAAATGTCCGGCAATCCGGCGTATGAAAAACTGGCCGGTTATTTAGACGTAAGATATTATCAGCCGTAAATCTCTTTGCGCCCGGCTTTCAGAGTGTTCTGCATCAGCGAGATGATGGTCATGGGACCGACCCCGCCCGGAACCGGGGTTATGTAAGAGCATTTCGGGGCCACTTCGTCGTATTTCACGTCACCAACCAGCTTCCAGCCGCTCTTTGTCTTGTCGCTCGGAATGCGTGTGATGCCCACGTCTATCACCACAGCGCCCTCCTTAACCATATCGGCCGTAACGAATTCGGCCTTGCCCAGCGCGGCGATCACTATGTCGCCCGATGCGACCACTTCTTTGAGATTCGCCGTGCGGCTGTGGCACATGGTCACGGTGCAGTCCCACCCCTTCTGTGACAGCAGGTTGGCGATCGGACGGCCAACTATGTTGCTGCGGCCTATCACGACGCAGTGCTTTCCGGCGGTCTCGATCTTGTAGTATTTCAGCAGGGCGAGAATGCCGTCGGGGGTCGCCGAGACGAACGCCGGAAGCCCCATGGTCATGCGCCCCACGTTTATCGGATGGAAACCGTCGACATCCTTGCGGTAGTCGATAGCCTCGATCACTTTCTGTTCGGAGATGTGTTTCGGAAGCGGAAGTTGGACTATGAAGCCGTCCACCCCGGGGTCCGAGTTCAGACGTGCGATCTCGTCCAGAAGCTGCCGTTCGGTGGTCTCTTCGGGCAGGCGCAGCACGGTCGAGCGGAACCCGACTTCGCCGCAGCACTTCTCCTTGTGCCCCACGTAGGTCTGCGACGCACCGTCGTCGCCAACCAGGATCGCCACAAGGTGCGGCGGACGCTTTCCGGCCTTCACCATCGTTTCAACTTCCGCCGCTATTTCCTTTCGCAGCGCGGCCGCCACCTCTTTTCCGTCTATTATTGTCATTTCAATTACGAATTACGAATTACGAATTACGAATTCATAGTTGAGAATTCATGATCCGCTATTCATGATTGTTTATTGTTGTAAATCTTGATATATGATCTCTTCTATTAATGGAATGGACATCACGTCCTTGAGCATCACCGTTTTATCATTGTCGAGAAGATAAAGCGTAGGTATGGCCTTCAGGTCGTAAAGTTCCTCTTTCTTAATTTTCAGTTCCTTGTCGTAGGAATTTATCCACCCCTGCGGCATATGCGGGGCGAACTTGTGCCACTCCTCAAGATCCTCGTCGGGATAAATGGCAAGGACCGTGAGCATCCCTTCAACCACCAACTGCGTGAGCAACTGCGAGTCCAGTATCTGCTGCATCGTCTCCTTGCAGGCCGAACAGCCCGGATTATTTATGAAAATGAGCGTGTACGGCGCCTTCATAAGACCATACAGCGTACCCGTTGCACCCGATTCGAGTGTATAGCGAAAATCGGCCGCCCGGGTGCCGACACGATTCTTGAGCGCCATGCGCAGCTGCTCCTGCGGGCGTATCTTTTCCCACTGGTCGGGCACAGGACTGGCCAGCACCGTCTCCAGCACCGCGATATAGTATTCGTCGTCGCGGAAGGGAGAATTGGGATCATAAAGGTATTTTTCGGAAAGTTCCAAAAAGTGCTGGAACATCGCCTTATCCACGGAAGCCTTGCCGAACATGGTGCGGATGGATGCGTCGCCGATCTCGTGCGGACTGTTCAAAAGTATCTGCACGAAGTTCGTGAACGCCTGCTCGGTATATTCCGCGTTGCTGATATTTGTGGTGTCGGCAAAATCGAAACTGTCCCAAAAATGCTGCGCCATGTACTGCGCCTGCTCCATAGGATCCGAGATCATTCCCGGGATCTTGGGCAGCACGTAAGTTTTTTTTGCCTTCGCCCCATCCGACGCATCCGCAGTTCCGCCCGCAGGCTTAGCTTTCCGACCCCCTCCGCACGATGCGCACACCATCAGCGTAACCGCCGCAAACAATAACATTTTTTTCATATCGCCTGCAAATTTAGTTCATTATATTACAACTGTTACTTTGCCGAATTGCAAAGTAACCAAAAAATTGGCGGAACGCCGCCTGCGGATTTATTTGATATTGTGTTGAAGCAAATCAATGTTTACGGGGATGTTTCGACTATCCTGTTATTAAAATTTCGCGGGTTGCACGAAGTGCAACATTTCTTGGCCAGAGTTTACTCTGAAAATAAATTTTCAAGATAAACTCTGGCCAAGAAAGTGCACAGGCTTCGCCTGCCGCGAAATTTCAATAACCAACCGCATTCGCAAAAACATCGTTATCATCAAAATAGTGAGATACGCAGTATCTCTGAAAATTTTTGGGCGACTTTTTTAAAAGTCGCGATACTCTTTTAAAAACGAATTTAATTTTTCGACAGCTCGGGCGCGGTGGCTTATGGCGTTTTTCTGCGCCGCGCTCATCTCGGCAAAAGTTTCTGTGTAACCGTCGGGGATGAATACCGGATCGTAGCCGAAACCGCCTGTTCCGCGATATTCGTCAATTATGCGCCCGTTCACAACGCCGTCGAAGAGGTATTCTCGTCCGCCGAGGATCAGTGCGATGACCGTGCGGAAACGGGCCGAGCGGTCGGCCTCGTTTTCAAGATTTTTCAGAAGCAGCGCCGTGTTCTCGTCGAAATCATGCTGGTCGCCCGCATACCGCGCCGAACGTACCCCGGGATCGCCGCCGAGGGCCGCCACTTCCAGGCCCGTGTCGTCGGCAAAACAATCCAGGCCCGTCCGTTCGTGGATATAGCGCGCCTTTTGCAGGGCGTTGCCCTCGAGAGTGGGCTGCGTTTCTGGAATATCTTCGGTGATGCCGCAGTCGGCCGGGGTCTTCAGTTCGAAATCCGGCCCCAGGATGGCCGAAACTTCCTCTATCTTATGCTTGTTGTTGGTTGCGAAAACGAGCCTCATAACTTATGTTCCAATGTTGAAAGTTCGTAGTCGGCGTCGATCTTGTCGATGATCGTCTTCACGATGCGGTCGAGTTCGCGCCCCTCGCTGTAATCGGCCGGCGAAACGAAATTTACGCGGTTCTCGCGGATCAGGCGCAACGGCTCCTCCCGCCCGCTGTCCGAAGCCGGGTCGTAAACCGCAATGGAATACCCGCCCGACGACTTCACAAGCCGCATGCAGGGGATGTCTGTCGTACCGTCGCCGAAATAGATCATGTGCTTGAACGGCACCGGGCGCTTGCTCTCGTCGATATACTGGTTCACCGCCTTGGCGTCCCACACCGGCTCCACCCCCTTGTTTATCTTGAAAATAAACTGCGTCTTGTTGGTGTAATTCACCGCCACGGCGGGCCAGTAGGCCACCCCGTCGACGTCGTACAGGAACGAACAGGCGTAGATCTTCCTGAACTCACCGGCTATGGGCGTCCCCTCGATCATCTCCTTGATGCCCGACGAGTTTATGTAATGCACCACCTTGATCCCCCGCTCTTCGCCGTAGCTGTTTATCCGCCCGAACCACTCCCTCACTCCGGGGAAAAGTTCGATCTTGCGGCCCGACTCCTGGAACGACTCCCGCTTCAGCGAGACCCCGCGGCTGCGCGCCTCCTGGATCATCTTAGCCATATACGTCAGGATCGGATCGGCGTCCTGGTCGCGCGCCAACTGGCTGCTCGCACTCCAGAACTCGACATTACTGCTGCCCACCGCCGGAATAAAATCGTACTCCTGCATATTCCCCGGCGACAGCGTCCCGTCGAAATCGTATATCAACGCTACCGTTAACTTATGATCTTCCATATATTTATGCTTTTCTTTGTTTCAACCGCGACTTTTAAAAAAGTCGCCCAAAAATTTTTAACGGAAACTACGTTTCCTACTATGGTGGTGATAAGTACGTCTTGGTATTTTGCCGGTTATTAAATTTGCGGCAGGCGAAGCCTGGCTATTTATTTTGAAGCAACCTGTCTCTGAAAATTAATTTTCGAGAGCAGGGTTCTTCAAAATAATGTTGCACTTCGTGCAACCCGCAAAATTTTAATAACCGTGATAGCCGAGCCATCCTCGTAAACGTCGATTCACTTCAAAACCATTCAAAATAAAGAGATACGAAGTATCTCAACGCCGCGGCTCGCAGCCGCAATCTTTTGGTTACTTTTGGATTTGCAAAAGTAACAATAAACAAAGATACCATTATTTATTGATTAAATTTGCGGTATGAAATCGGGATTTGTAAATATCATAGGGAATCCGAATGTGGGTAAGTCGACGCTGATGAACCGTTTGGTCGGGGAGCGCATTTCGATAATCACGTCGAAGGCGCAGACGACGCGCCACCGGATAATGGGGATCGTGAACGGCGACGATTTCCAGATCGTCTACTCCGACACGCCGGGCATTCTGAAGCCGGGTTACAAACTTCAGGAGTCGATGATGAAGTTCGTGCAGGGGGCGGTGCAGGACGCCGACGTGATACTTTACGTGACCGACACGGTCGAGGGGGCGCAGACGGGCGGCGCGCTGCCGGAACGCAACGCCGGAATAGTCGAAAACATCAGGCAGAGCGGCATTCCGACAATCGTCATCATCAATAAGATAGACCTGTCGACGCCCGAAGCCGTCGGGGCGATGGTCGAAAACTGGCAACGGTGGCTCCCGGAGGCGCAGGTCGTGACGGCCTCGGCGCTGCTCGGATTCAATACGGAGGGTCTGCTGGGGCGCGTGCTGGAGCTTCTGCCCGATGGCGAGCCTTTCTTCGAGCGCGACGCGCTGACCGACCGCAGCCTGAGGTTCTTCGCTACCGAGATAATCCGCGAAAAGATATTGCTGAACTACAGCAAAGAGGTGCCTTACAGCGTCGAAGTTGCGATCGAGGAATATAAGGAAAGTCCCGGGATAGACCATATCCGCGCGGTGATTTACGTCTCGCGACAGTCGCAGAAGGGCATAATAATAGGCCACAAGGGCGAAAAGCTCAAAAAAGTGGGGACCCAGGCGCGAAAAGACCTCGAAGAGTTTCTTGGAAAGAAAGTTTTCCTCGAGCTTTTCGTGAAGGTCGCCGACGACTGGCGCGACAGCGAATCGCAACTCCGCCGTTTCGGTTATAACGAGTAGACGGCAACGGCCATTGTCATTGCGAGGAGCGGTGTAACCGCGACGCGGCAATCTGATGAAAAACGCAGATTACTTCTCTGCGCCCGCAATGACGACACCCGCAACCATGTGTTCTTTACCACTCTCCCATAACAACCAAAGAAACATGCACCGCCCCACAGCACCGGTTGGGGCGGATTTCATTTTTTTGTTATTTTTTTCACACAAAAGGTTTGTTATTATAAAAAAGGTCTTACATTTGTAATTGTAATTTCAAGTCCTTTGAAAAACAAATAATGTAAGTTCATATTCCTTTACCCAGCCTCTAACATGAAAACTCTCAAGATCCGCGACTTGACGCTTCGCGACGGTCAGCAGTCATCGTTTGCAACGCGGATGAACCAGGCCCAGATCGACCGTGTTCTGTCTTTCTACAAAGACGCCAACTTCTACGCCATGGAGGTGTGGGGCGGCGCCGTGCCCGACTCCGTAATGCGCTACCTGGGTGAAAACCCCTGGGACAGGCTCGAAAAGATCAAGGCCGCCGTGGGCGACGCCTCGCTTCTTACGGCCCTGTCGCGCGGACGCAACCTGTTCGGCTACCAACCCTATCCGGATAATATAATCGAGGGTTTCTGCCGCAACTCCATCGAATCGGGACTCGGCATCATGCGTATCTTCGACGCGCTGAACGACGTGGACAACGTCAAAGCCACTATCAAATACGTGAAGCAGTACGGCGGGATAGCCGACTGCGCCGTGTGCTACACCATCGACCCGAAGTATCCCGAACTGTCGTTCTTCGACAAACTGAAGGGGAAGAAAAATCCGGCTCCGGTATTCACCGACCACTATTTCCTCGACAAAGTGCAGCAGATGGCCGCACTGGGCGCCGACATGATCACTATCAAGGACATGAGCGGCCTGATCCCGCCCAAACGTACCTACGACCTGGTTACGCTTTTCAAAAAACATATATCCATTCCCGTCGATTTCCACACCCACTGCACTCCGGGCTTCGGCCTCGCGTCGGTGGTTTCGGCCATCGCCGCCGGAGTCGACATCGTCGACACCAACATCTGGAACTTCGCCGGAGGCCCCGCAGCGCCCGCCATCGAGCTTATCTACATCTTCTGCAAGAAGATGGGCGTGGGTCTGGATGTGAATATGGAAGCGGTCGCAAAGATCAACAGGGAACTGCTTGCGATCCGTGCCGAGCTGGCCGATTTCGATGCCGTCAAACTCGTCGCGAAGGCTTTCGACCCGCTGAAAGAGGATATACCGGCCGAGATCGACGCAGAATTCGACCGCGCCGTGAGGGCCGCCTACGACGTCGACGAAGATACGCTGGTCGACGCCTGCCACAAGATCGAGAACTATTTCAATTTCCCGCCGCCCAACGAACTGGTGAAGAACGCCGAGATCCCGGGCGGCATGTACACCAACATGGTGGCGCAGCTCAAACAGCTCAAGAACGAGGATATCCTTCAGCGCGCGATGGAACTCATACCTCCCGTGCGTCTGGACGCCGGACTTCCGCCGCTCGTGACGCCGACCAGCCAGATCGTGGGTGTGCAGGCCGTCAACTGCGCGATGGACGAAAAGAACGGCAAACCGCACTACACCACCAAGAGCGTGCAGTTCGTCAACCTGGTGAAGGGCGAATACGGCAAGACCCCGGTTCCGGTCGATCCGGCTTTCCGCGAAAAGATCACGGGCAGCCCCGTCGAAACCAACTACGATACGAGCAAGCATCAGATGCAGCCAAATCCGGCGCTGGAACAGTGCGGAGGCATACTGCTGGCTGAGAACGAGAAAGAAGTGCTGCTGCTCGAGCTTTTCCCGATGGTCGCCAAGGAGTTCCTGACCAAGACCAAATGCGAGCGCCACGCCTCGGAGGTCGAGAAACTGGCTGCGGAGAAAGCCGCGCTCAAGGCCGACGAGCCTAAGGTCGAGATAATCCCGATCAGCGGCCACACGATCGACTCCCCCATGCCGGGCAAGGTGCTGACGTTCCTTGTCAAGCCGGGCGACAAGGTCAATTCGAAGACCGACGTGTTCGTGCTCGAGGCGATGAAGATGGAGAACAGCATCGCGGCCGAAACCGAGGGTATTATCAAGCGCATCCTCGTTCACGAAGGCGACATCGTCGCGGCGAACAGCCCTGTGATTGAATTGGAGTAACTCTTTTTATTTATAATATTTTGTGCGAAGGACCGCCCCCTGTGAAGGAGGCGGTCTTTTAATGTCATCCCTAGCGAGGCAGATCAGATGAGGATACAAAGAATTAAAGCTACTATCTGCCGACGAGGGAACTACCTAATAATATACCGCTTGAATCATACAAATTATATTGTAGTTCCCTCGTCGTGCGATAGATCCTCACAGTCCGCTGTATGTTATGGGATCGCACTCGCTCGGGATGACGCTATTGCGACACATTGTCAATAGATGCGGTTAAATTGTCAGGGATGTCACTGGTGAGGGTGGCGCTGTGCCGATAGATCCGGGACATTAGCCGCATTTATCCTCAAATCGCCGCCGGCGTTCCGGCCTGGCAAGAGTTTTGCGGTTTAATGTTTCAATTGAAAAATTTAAGCATTATGAACATCAATACACTGACCATCAAAGCACAGGAAGCGCTCCAGGCAGCGCTGGCGCTGGCGCAGTCGAAAGAGAACCAGGCGGTCGAACCGCTCCATATATTGGCGGCGCTCGTCGCCGAAGAAGATTCGCTGGCGGCATTCCTGCTGTCGCGCGTGGGTGTCAACGCGAAAAACGTCCGCGACGAGGCCGACCGCGCCGTGAATGTCCTGCCTAAGGTTTCGGGCGGCAGCGGCGAGCAATATTTCGCGCAGGATTCGTCGAAAGTGATCCAGCGCGCGACCGACTACACGAAAGAATTCAACGACCGTTACGCCTCGGTCGAACACCTGCTGCTGGGCGTCCTGCGCGACGGCGGAGAGGCGGCGCGCATACTGAAACAGGCCGGGGCCAACGAAAAAGAGCTGATCGCGGCAATCAAGGAGTTCCGCAAGGGGGCTTCGATAGATTCGCAGACATCGGACCAGACCTTCGACGCGCTGGGTAAATACGCAATAAACCTCAACGAGATGGCGCGTGCTGGCAAGCTCGACCCGGTCATCGGACGCGACGAGGAGATCCGCCGCGTGCTGCAGATACTTTCGCGCCGCACCAAGAACAATCCTATCCTGGTCGGTGAGGCTGGCGTGGGAAAGACGGCTATCGCCGAGGGGATAGCCCACCGCATCGTGGACGGCGACGTGCCCGACAACCTGCGCAGCAAGCAGGTCTTTTCGCTCGATATGGGTTCGCTGGTGGCGGGCGCGAAGTACAAAGGCGAATTCGAGGAGCGTCTGAAATCGGTTGTCAAGGAGGTCATCACGGCCGAGGGCGAGATACTGCTTTTCATCGACGAGATACATACGCTTGTCGGCGCCGGAAAGGGCGAGGGGGCGATGGATGCCGCGAACATCCTGAAACCGGCCCTCGCGCGGGGCGAATTGCGCACGATAGGCGCGACCACGCTCGACGAATACCAGAAATATTTCGAAAAGGACAAGGCCCTCGAACGCCGTTTCCAGATGGTGATGGTCGACGAACCCTCGACTGAGGACAGTATTTCGATCCTTCGCGGGCTGAAGGAGCGCTACGAAAACCACCACAAGGTGCAGATAAAAGACGAGGCCATAATCGCCGCCGTGGAGCTGTCGCACCGCTACATTACGTCGCGTTTCCTGCCCGACAAGGCCATAGACCTTGTCGACGAAGCCGCGTCGCGCCTGCGCCTCGAGATGAACTCCGTGCCCGAGGAGATCGATACACTCGACCGCCGTGTGCGCCAGTTGGAAATAGAGCGTGAGGCCATCCGCCGCGAGAACGACAAACGCCGTCTTGAAGAACTTACGCGCGACATCGACGAGATCAATGCTCAGCGCAGCGCCCTTCGCGCCAAGTGGGAGAACGAGCGCGGGATGCTCGAAAAAATACAGCGCGGCAAAGAGGAGATCGAGCGTTTCAAGGTCGAGGCCGCCGAGGCAGAACGCAGCGGCGACTACGGTCTGGTGGCCGAGATACGATACGGCAAAATACGCGAAAAAGAGGCCGAGATAGCCAACCTGCAGAAGGAACTGGAACTGGCCAACGCGAGCGGCTCGATGATAAAGGAAGAGGTCGACGCACAGGACATAGCCGAGGTGGTTTCGCGCTGGACCGGTATTCCGGTCAGCAAAATGCTTGCGAGCGAGCGTGAAAAACTGCTCCATATGGAGGACGAACTCCACCGCCGCGTGGTGGGTCAGGACGACGCCATACGCGCCATATCCGACGCTGTGCGCCGCAGCCGCGCGGGCCTCAACGACCCCCGCAAGCCGATCGGCTCGTTCCTGTTCCTCGGCACTACCGGCGTCGGCAAGACCGAACTTGCGAAGGCGCTGGCCGAGTTCCTTTTCAATGACGACAATATGATGACCCGTATCGACATGAGCGAGTATCAGGAACGCCACTCGGTGTCGCGCCTCATCGGGGCGCCTCCGGGATATGTTGGTTACGACGAAGGGGGCCAGCTGACCGAGGCAGTGCGCCGCAAACCCTACTCGGTGGTACTGCTCGACGAGATCGAAAAGGCCCATCCGGACGTATTCAACATCCTGCTGCAGGTGCTGGACGACGGCCGCCTAACGGACAACAAGGGCCGCACGGTGGATTTCCGCAACACCATAATCATAATGACCTCGAACATGGGCTCGCAAGTTATTCGGGAAAACTTTGAAGGCGCTGCCGATGCGAAAGGAGAGGTCCCGGCCGAAGTGGTCGAAAAGACCAAAGACGAGGTTGTCGACCTGATGAAGCAGGTGCTGAAACCCGAGTTCCTGAACCGCATCGACGAGATAGTGATGTTCACACCGCTGACCCGGAAGGACACGCTCGAGATCGTCGACATACAGATCGGCGTCATAGAACGGATGCTGCACCACAATGGAATCACGCTGAAAGTAGACAAGAAAGCGCGCGAATGGCTTGCCAGCGAGGGTTACGATCCGGTTTACGGAGCGCGTCCGGTGAAGAGGGCCATCCAGCAGAACCTCGTCAACGAGCTTTCGAAGGAGATCCTCGCCGGCACCGTCGACCGCGAAAAACCGGTCGAAGTGAGCGCCGGGGCGAACGGACTGACGTTCAAAAACTAACTAAGAAGGCATCCCCTCAAGGATGCCTTTGTTTTTTCATAGGGATTCATTATTTTTACGAGACAAACCCCTAAAATTTTCAGCCTTATGAAAAAATTCTTTTGCTTTTTAATACTTTTCCTGTTTGTCAATATCACAGGTTGCCGGGTTCAGCATTTTTTAATAACGGGGATTAAATTTTCAGGTATCGAGTCCTATAAAGACGGCAATCGTACGCGTTATAAATGTATCACAGAATTCACGGACCATATAATGTTTGCCGTATCTTATGAGCGGGAATTTCAATATACGGCCGGGAATATCCGTAACGGGATAGGCTTCGAATGTTATGCCACAAGCTTGGGTACAGCCTACGATAATTCGCTGTTAAAGGATACTTTCTCGATTATATTCGACAAGCCATTCGAATATAGCGGACAAATTTATAATGCCGGCACAAATCTTATGGATATCCCTGAATTTGAAGACCAAATACAAATAATCGAAGATTATATAGGATATGCCCTTTGCACCGGCGGAGATATTAGAATCGAATTCAGCGACACATTTTCGCAAAACGCATCTTTTGAAGAGGGGGATTACACCGTCACATTTTCGTGCGAGACATCCGACGAAAAATTCCTGCAGGCCGAAACAACCGTGAAATTTTCTTTGAATAAATAACATAATGAAGAATATCCACCTTTCGGGGGCGGCCGCTTTGGCTGTGCTGGGACTCGCCGGATGCGCGCAGAAGGATGCGCGGCCGAACATCATCGTGATACTTGCCGACGACCTGGGGTACAGCGACCTGGGGTGCTATGGCGGCGAGATCCACACCCCCAATCTCGACCGTCTGGCCGCCAACGGGCTGCGCTTCAACAGTTTTTACAACACCGGCCGCAGCTGTCCCACTCGGGCGTCGCTGCTCACGGGACTTTACCAACATCAGGCGGGCATCGGCCGCATGACCTTCGACGATCATGAACCGGGCTACCGCGGGACACTTTCGCACGACGCTGTGACCATAGCCGAGGTGCTTGGCGGTGCGGGCTACAATACCGGGATGGTTGGCAAATGGCACGTGGCCGAGACCCATCTGCGGCCTGACCAGCGCGACTGGCTCAACCACCAGGTCTTCTATCCCGAGTTCGCCGACAAGGCAAACTACCCGACCCGCCGCGGTTTTCAGGATTACTACGGAGTTATCTACGGCGTGGTCGACTACTTCGACCCGTTCAGCCTCGTGGATGGAGAGGAGCCGGTGCGCGAAGTTCCGCCGGGGTACTACATAACGGACGATTTTTCGGACCGTGCGGTGCAGTACGTCAATAAATATGCAGCCGACGATAAGCCTTTCATGCTCTATCTGTCGTACACCGCCCCGCACTGGCCGCTGCACGCCCTGCCGGAAGACATCGCCAAATACGAAGATACCTATAAAGCCGGCTGGGATGCGACCCGCGAGGCCCGCTACGAACGTATGAAAAATCTTGGCGTATTCGGCAACAGGGACGGTTTCCTTACCCCGCGCCGGTTCAGCGACCCGTGGGAAGAGAATCCGACGCAGGAGTGGGACGCCCGCGCGATGGCCGTACACGCCGCCATGGTCGACCGCATGGATCAGGGCATAGGCCGCCTGCTTGCCGCGCTCGAAGCCAACGGACAACTCGAAAACACGCTCATTCTGTTCATGTCTGACAACGGATGCAGCAACGAAAGCTGCGAATGGTATGAGCCGGGCGAGAACGACCGCCCCGATATGACGCGCGACGGACGGCCAATCATATATCCCCGCGACAAAGAGGTACTGCCCGGTCCCGAGACAACCTATGCCGGACTGGGCGCAAAGTGGGCCAACGTGCTGAACACGCCGTTCCGCCTGTGGAAGGCAAAGGCCCACGAAGGCGGCATTTGTACACCCATGATCGCCCACTGGCCCGCCGGACTGAAACAAAACCGCGGCGGCATGACCTCGGAGCGCGGACACGTGATGGATATCATGGCGACCTGCATCGACCTCGCGGGAGCCGAATATCCGTCGGAATACAACGGACACGCGATCATCCCGATGGAGGGGAAAAGCCTCGTTCCGATATTGAAAAAAGGTACACGCGAAGGGCATGAGTACATAGGATTCGAGCATTTCGGCGAACGGGCGCTGATCTCGGCCGACGGCTGGAAGCTGGTCCATTCGAACGCCCCCGGCAGCGAATGGGAGCTTTATAACCTTAACTCCGACCGCACCGAAATGCACGATGCGGCGGCCGAAAATCCCGAAACAATCGGAAAAATGGTTGCAGAGTATGACCGATGGGCCGTGCGGACGCTCGTCGTCCCGGCTCCTTAAAGAATACGCCCTATGTGGAAATTATATGCTATCCTGTCCGCGGTTTTCGCGGCGCTGACGGCGATCTTCGCAAAGATCGGCATCAAAGACATGGATTCGAACCTGGCCACCGCCATCCGGACCGTGGTTATACTCTTCATCACGTGGGGAATCGTCTTTGCGAGCGGGGCGGCGAGCGGGATAAAGGAACTGACCCGGACCCACTGGACCTTTCTGATCCTGTCGGGGGTTGCCACGGGCCTTTCCTGGTTGTTCTATTTCAAGGCGCTGCAATTGGGAGACGCATCGAAAGTGGCGCCCATAGATAAATTGAGCGTCGTTTTTACCATCTTTCTGGCGTTCGTGATACTTGGCGAGCCTGTAAGCTGGAAAACCATCCTCGGTGGCTGCCTGATAGCCGGCGGCTCGATAGTGATGCTGATAGATTAGCCTCTTCGGATGGAGTAGACCTCGACGTCGCGGAAGAGGCCGTCGGCCACGTATTCGTCCTGCGGCAGTATCTCGCGGAACGTAAAACCAAGCCGCAGCGGAATGTTGCGGCTTTTTTCGTTGCCCACAGCGCACTTGATTATGACCTCGCCGATGCCTTGCTCTTCAATCGCGAAACGGACGAGTTCCCCCACCGCAGCGGTCATCAGCCCGCGTCCCTGATAATCTTCGCGCATCCAGTAGCCTATCTCGGTGCGGCTGTCGTCGAGGGCCGTTTCCTTGAAGCCGGCGATACCGATGAAAACGTCGTCCACCCGGAGCGAGAAGATCAGTTCCGGCCCCTCGACCGCCTCCTGCACGAAAGCGCGCGAATCCTCGACCGTGCGGGTCTTCGCCACGAACGGCAGCCAGCGGCCGAAATGCTCCCTCTGACTGTCGAGCGCCCGGAATATGGCCGGAGCGTCGTCCAGCTGCAGTTCGCGCAGCACGTACGACGGAGTTATGCGCAGGATCTTCATAGCTTCGACTTCACTTTCGCGACCGTGCTTTCGACTTCCCGGAACAGTCCGCCCATGTTCAGACCTGTGATCACGCCGCCGGAAACGACCATGCGGCCGTCGACGAAAACCGTGTCGACATCTCCCGCCTTGGCGCAGTAAACCACGTTTGCTACCATGTCGTTGCGCGGATAGAAGTGCGGTTTTTCGATGTCCAGCATCACCATATCGGCCGTGTAGCCCTCGGCGATCCGCCCCAGGCGGCCCTCCATCCCGATCGCTTTGGCACCGTTGACCGTCGCCATTTTCAGTATCTCGTAAGCAGGCATCGTCGAAGGGTCGCCGTCCGCAACCTTTTGCAGGAATGACGCCGTGCGCAGTTCTTCCCACATATCAAGGTCGTTGTTCGAACTGCTTCCGTCGGTGCCTATCGACACATTGACCCCTTTCGCGATCATACGCGGAACTGGAGCTATCCCGCTCGACAGCTTCATGTTACTCTGCGGATTATGCATCGCCGTCACGCCGTACTCGCTCAGTATCTCGATGTCGCCCTCAGAAACGTGGACGCAGTGCGCCGCCATAGTCGGTATCTCGAAGAATCCTATGTCGCGCAGGTATTCCGACGGCGTACGGCCGTACCGTTCGCGGATCATACGCTGCTCGTCGAGCGTCTCCGAAACATGGGTGTGTAGACCTATGCCGTACTCACGCGCGAGCGTCATTGCACGACGCAGGTTTTCGGTCGAACAGCTGTATGCCGAGTGCGGGGCTATGCGGACGCTCAACCGGTCGCTCCCTTCGGCAACTTTCAGCGTGGCTGGCAGGTCGCGTTCGAACTCCTCCATCCGCCGGCCATCGACGAAACTCGGGCACAGCACGGCTCGGATACCCATATCCTGCGCAACGTGCCCGATGGCGCTTTCGTGCCAGTACATATCGACCAGCGTCGTGGTGCCGCCCAGCAGCATCTCGGCCATGCCAAGACGCGCCCCGACGGCTATCTCCTCCGCACCGATCTGCGCCTCGAAAGGCCAGATATGGTCATTGAGCCACGCCATCAGCGGTATATCGTCGGCGAAACTGCGCATCAGCGTCATCGCGACGTGGGTGTGGGTATTAATAAGACCGGGCATAAGCAGTTTGCCGCGTCCGTCCACCTCGCGCACACCGGGATTAGCCGCACGGAACTCCGCGACACGGGCGTTATCGGACGTCACCAGAACAATTCGGTTGCCTTCCGTGGCAACCGAACCTGTAAAATATCTCTCCCCGCCCTCCTCCGTCATCGGCAGGATCAGGCAGCCTGTAATAAGTGTTTTCATTGCTGAATAATTACACAGACATCACGTTGCCGCTCGTTATTTCTCCTCTATCGCGTTCCCCTTTATTACAAGGTTGTTGCGTTTGTCGACCGAGTTGGAGTAGACCTCTATCACCTTGTAGAACACCCCCGACTCCTTCTTATTGACCTCGTAGGATACAACAATCACGCCCTTCCCGCCCGGCGCTACAGGTTTTTTATCGTACTCGACCTTGACGCAGGTACACGAGGTGAGCGTCTTGGTGATGACCAGCGGGGCAGTGCCGTCGTTGGTGAACTCGAAACGGCACTCCACCTTCTTCGACTTGTGCGGTATCTCGCCGAAATCATGCTCAGTCTGCACAAACTTGAAATGCGGACCGTCGTATTTCACAACCTTAACCGAATCGGCATCCTGCGCCCATACACCACAAACAACGAACAGGGATATCGTCAATAAAAACAATTTTCTCATACTTAATTCTGTTTGAATATGTATGTTATTGTTCCTTTCTGTATTTCCTGGTCTTCTTTGACAGTAAAGCGCGCTTTTCTGGCAGCATCAGTAGCGGCTTTTACCAATCGTCCATCATTAGTAGTCGAGCCCACCTCCTTAAAAATTGCGCTGGTCACCTTCCCATCACGGTCGACAACAATTTCTATTATCACTCTGCCTTGCTCTTCGCTGTTATATAATGGAGTGGGTAAATTACCTATAACATAGCGTCCCGGGACATCGCTGATCCCGGACGAACCTGAACCACCGGCACTGTCGCTTCCGTTTGGACCGCCCTCTTCCGAACCCTGGTTCCCGACGCCTCCGGCCGTGCCCTGCGAAGTGGCGGTACTGCCTTCGGTACGTCCGGGGAAAAGGGCGCGCTGGTTGACCTCGCGCTGCGGAACGCTCTCCTCGACCTGTCGGGCAGGCTGGGTCTGCGGACGCTGTTCGGCCACGACCGCCGGAGCGGTGGGGTCGTCAGTGGTCATGACGGGCACTTCGGGACGGCTCTGCCGCTGCGGACTGACGGGCCGCGCGTCGACCTGGCTGTTGGCAAGGTCGGTGTCGCCGGAGCCTGTATCCGTCGTTCCGAAATCGACGAGAATCCCGAGCGACGGCTGTGGAAGTAAGACGCGGTAGGTCACGAACATCAGTCCCACGCACAAGGCGCAGTAAAGCACCAAACCTATGATGCCCCACTTGCGGCCCTCCCTATCGTCCTGTTCGTAGTAATTCATACTGAATACAATTACGAATTACGAATTACGAATTACGAATCACAGTGCGAGTTGCGTTCGTAATTATAAATTCGTAACTCTACTCGGGGCTGGTCGCTAAAACCAGCGTGTACTTGTTGTTCTTGGCGATGTTCATCACCGCCACGGTGTATTTCAGGGGCACGTTCTCGTCGGAATGGAGCGACACCATGGGGTTTTCCTTGCCTTCGAGTTTAGCGCGCAGGGTCGATTCGAGCTGGTTGAACGGCACCTCCTGCGTCTCGACATAATACTTAAAGTCGGGCGTTATCGAGACGGTGGTGTAGGGTTTTTCCTTGATGTGGTTGGTGCTTTTGGGGAGCACCAGCCTCAGGGCGTTGGGATTCACCAGGGTCAGCGCCATCAGCACGAACATCAGCAGAAGGAACACCATGTCCGTCATCGATGCGGCGCTGAAACCGCTGTCCACTTTCGACATTCTTTTGATTGCCATAATCGTTCAATTACGAATTACGAATTACGAATTACGAATTACGAATCACCGTGCGGGCTGCACCCGTAATTCGTAATTTTTAATTCGTAATTATTTTTTTTCTACTGGTTGGTTGAGTATGTCCATGAATGCGATCGAGTTGGCCTCCATCTGGAAGATGAGCCTGTCGATGCGCGCGACGAGATAGTTGTATCCGAAGTAAGAGGGGATACCGACCATGAGACCGCCCACGGTGGTGAGCATCGCGACGTACATCCCGCCAGCCAGGACGCTGATGTCGACCGTGCCGCCCAGACCTTCCATCGCCATGAACGCCTGCACGAGGCCGATCACGGTGCCGAGGAAACCGATCATCGGGGCGCCGCCGGAGATCATCGCCAGGTAGGGAAGTCCCGCGCTGAGTTTCGACACTTCGAGGTTAGCCTGGTTTTCGATGGCGTTCTGGATCTCGGGCATGGGGCGTCCGATGCGTTCGATGCCCTTTTCAACCATCCGTGCGATGGGGGTGTTGGTGCGCCTGCACGACTCGACGGCCGACTGTATCTTGCCTTCTGAAATTTTGTCGCGGATGCGGTTCATGAAGTTCATGTCCATTTTCGATGCCCTGCGGATGGCGATGAAACGCTCCACGAAGAGGAAAACGGCGAGTCCGCCCAATGCGAGCAGGACCCACATGAGCCACCCCCCTGAATTGAACAACTCCCAGAAAGTCATCGTTTTGGCTGCCGGCACTTCCATTCCTTCGGCAATCTGAGCCGCACCTTCGACGGCCTGCATAAACATATTCATAAGATTTCGGTTTTATTTATTATTGTTTGTCTTCTTCTTGGTTTTCTTGGTGGTTACACTATCGCTGCCAAAATTAACAAAAGAATCTTTATTTTTTCGCCAAACATCGCGGAACGAGTCAAAATCTTTTTTATAATATATGCCCAACCCGCTTTCTTGAAGTCCCTGAGTCTCATTGAGACGGTCGATAGTCTGCGAAAAAACCTTCAGACGGTAGTTGCCGGCCTTGTCTATCACCCACGTCAGCGAGACGTCGCCGGCAAGGTTGCTGACGTTCGTACCGACGCTTGTGGCCGCTCGGTCGTCCACATAATTGCCCTCGATCTCGAGCAGCAGGCGGTTGTCGATGAAAGCCGTAGAGAAACCGACGTCGAACTGGTTGCCGATGTAGTCGCTCTGCGGACGGTACTTGAAATATATGTTGTAGTCCTCGCTCGATAGGAAATTGCTCAGTTGGCTGGTCAGGATGTCGAAGCCGACGGCTCCCGTGGCCAGCGCTCCCGAGTTGGCGGTCTGCGCCGCGAGCGAATTGTTCGACGCGAAATTCCCGGTCATCAGCAGCGACAGCACCTGGGTACTTTTCAGCTCCTGGGTGTTCATGGCGTTGGCGACGATGAGCTGGGCGTCGGCATCGGCCGAGGGCAGGCGCACGTCGAAAGTGATCTCGGGCTGTGAAAGGCGCTCCGTGAGGCGGATTATGCACTCCACCGGAACGCTCGAACCGCCCGATATATAGGCGCTGTTGTCTCCTATAAGCGGCGAAAGCGAGGTGCGGATGCGGTACGAGGCTTCTATGTTGAGCAGCGCGTCGTCGGGTTCGCCCGTCCAGACGAGGGTGCTCCCGGGCGTGATGGTGAACTCCTTATTGAAGACGTCCATCATCGAGAAATCGAATCGGCCGTCGGTTATCGAGCAGTCGCCCACCATCGAGAAGAGGCCCGTGGCGGGATTCATGCGCATATTTATCACGCCGCGCCCGTGCGCCCTGATGCCGTTCCCCAGGTTGGGGTCGATCAGCAGGTTGAACTCGGCGTCGGGCGTAAGGTCGACCGTGATGTCCATATCGAGCGGCTTGCGGCGCGCACTCCGCGACTGCCCCTGCTGCAGGCGCCTTTCGTAGATCAGTTTCTTGCGGGCCAGCACATTGGTAGTGTCGACGTCGATCCGGTTGGGGTCGGCCAGCACCACGAAATCGGCCCAGGATATGTTGGATTTGGCGTTCAGTGGCAGGTGGAATTTGGTCCCGCGCCCTGTGGATGCCGAGATCCCCATTTTCGTACCCATCTTGCCGGATTTTATACCCAGCGAGCCGGTGGCGAACAACTGCCCGTAAAAAGCCTCGTTGTTATCGGGCCCCGTATCGAACGCCAGCAGGTTGTGGACGGCGGCGGTGATATCGACCCCGATGTTCTTCAGATTCGACATGTCGACCGTCATACTGAAATCGCCCTTGTTGCCGAAGCGGTCGCGTACCTGTGTCAAAGGAAGCTTCAGGCGGGAGTTGTCGACTGTTATCACTCCGTCCTCGAGGATATACGCCGCCTGTGTGTAGGCTACGGTGGTCTCGAAACGGGGGATATCCACCCGGCCGTCCATGCGCAGTTGTTTGAATGTGCCGCCCAATTCCACATAGAAGTTCGCCTTCCCTTTCGTGTCCACAAGGATGCCGTTCAGGATCGGGTCCAGCAGTCCCACGTCGAGCGAATCTATCCGCGCTATCGCGTCGACAGTGCCTTTCGACGGGGAGAAAGAGCCGCTCAGTACATTGGCGTTATTGCGTTGGTTGAGCATCTGGAACCGCACGCGCTCGCCGGTCCTGTCCCAGAAGCTGGTGAAGCGCAGCGGTGCGGCCTCGGCCCCGTTGAGCGACAGCCGGCGGAAATCGATGCCGGCGTTCATCCTGGGCCGCCGCCGGAGCGACATGAAATCGACGTATCCGTCGGCCCGGCCGGCCATATGGTATCCGCGTCCCTCGACGAACTGCCCCAGCGGCGAGAGGTCGAAGTCGTTCAGTTTCACATGCAGCGTGTCGGACGGACTGCGCGAAATGACACCGTTCACGGTCAGTTCGTCGTAGTTGCGCCCTTCGGAGAATATGCGCAGGTTGTCGACCGTGACCCTGACGGTATCGTACACGACCGAGCCGGCCGAAACGATCCAGGTCTTTTCGTCGAGCGTGATATACGACGGCGTGGTGCGGAAACGCAGGCTGCGGTTTCCGCCAGTCTGTTCCGTGTCGATGCGCAGCCCCAGCATCGCCGAGAAATTCCCACCGGCATCGGCCAGACGTGTCGAGAGCGTCGCCCGCCGTCCTTTCGACCCCCCGTGCACCGTGAGGCCCGGTATGTGCAGCGAACCCGCATAGAAATCCTCGCTTGTGAGGTGGAGAGTCAGCGAATCGGTCTTGTTGTCGGAGTTGATCTCGACGTTTGTGGCGAGCATATTTTTATACTCAATGAACTCGGATTTCGCCGAGAGCGAGAAATTGCGGACGAACGGGTTGAACATGAACGAAACCCGGGTATCCTCGGCGACATGCGTCCCCGGCATCAGGGCGGCCAGCAGCCTGTCGGTGCTCTTCACGTGAAGGTCGAGCACGGAGTAGTTGGCCGCGGCGGCGATGGTGCGTTCATGGACGGGCAGCGGCTTTTCGGAGCCGTCGCCATAGAACACCGGAAGGTATTCCTGCAGGAAATCGCCCAGGTAGGCGAACATGTCGCGGTAGGAGATGCGGCTTCGGAACTCGGCGTCGGCGAACTCCGAAGAGAGGCTCATATATTTGCTTGCGGCGCTGTTGCGTCCGGTTATTTTCACGAGGTCGGTGCGCACCGTTTCGGCCGATGATACGTATTCCGGATCGCGGACCTCGATGATACCGTTCAGGTTATCGAACCCGTTGCCGCTGCCCGAGGCAGTCAGCCTTCCGGAGAGCAGCGAGACGGAATCGGTCCTGTCGATCCCCGTCGCCGCGAGGTCGAAGCGGTGCAGGTCGAGGTCGAAGTTATAGCGCGGGATGGAGTCGTTGAAATCGAACATCCCCGCGAAGTCGAAATCGAGCGACGGGTCGTGCGCCCTGACCGTGCCGTCGAACATCCGGCCGTTGAGCCGTCCGTCGAAAACGATACCTTCATAAGCATATTGGCGGAAACCGAGTGTGCCGACGCCCCCCTCTATTTCTCCTTCGACATGGCCGCCTTTTCCGAACTTCCCGTTCAGCGAAAAGTTGCCTGCCAGCTCGCCAAGGTCTTTGACGGCCAACACCCGCCCCAGGTCGAGATGCGGAACGGAAACCAGTCCGTCGACCGCCGAACCGCCGCCCTGCATGATTACCGAGGCTGCCGCCCATACCTCGCCCGCTTCTGAAACGAGGGTGCCGGCAGCTGTGAAATCGCTGAATCCGCCGCTGAACCGCCCCGAAAAACCGCACTCACCGAGCCTTCTCACAGGCCCTGCGGCAGATTCCGGAAGGGCTTTCCCGGTGACGCTGCGCATCAGGCTGTCGATATCGCCGCCGTTGGTTGCAATGCTGCGGATATCGGCTTCGAGGCGCATATTTTTGAAATCGGGCATCCCGCGGCTCGTGAAATCCAGCGCGAAAGAGGTGTTCAGCGTCTGCGCCTCGGTGATGCTTCCGCCCATGCCCGCCACAGGACCTTTGGTTTGCAGCGATATATTGTCGAGAGTCACGCCCCATTTCGCGACCGCCGGAACGAACCAGCCGAGAAAATCCGTCGAAAGATGCGACCGCCGCACCGCCACATCCACCGCCACACTGTCGACAAAGCTGCTGAACGCCGACCAGTCGGTGCCCCAGATGCGTATGGATGGCATATCCAGGTCGGCGCCGGTCGAGCGTATACGGGCGTTGTCGAGGCTCACATGGCCGCCCGCCACCACCAGATCCCGGGCTGACATTTCGTTGACATGAAAGCCGCTCCGCTCGTCGAACGACAGCGAGCGGATCCCTATGCGTATAGTATCCTTAACGATGGAAAAATTGTCTATGTCTATTTTGGTGTTGCGGATGACGAAGCGGCTGAAATCGACCCCTTCGTCACGGAACGGCTTGTCGTAACGCAGCAGTCCGAAAGTGAGGCTGTCGGCCTCGATCCCCATGACCTTGAGCCGGAAATTGGCATCGGGATTCTTCTGGTAATCTTCGCCGCGCATCTTATTGACAATGCGCTTAATGTTGATGGTGTCGGTGGAGTCGCGCCGGAGCCACAGCTCGGCTTTTTCGAGTTTCACCCTGCCGAAAGTGAGCGGCTCGCCCACCAGCCCGAGTTCGACGATCGGCGCGGTCAGCTTAGGAACGTAGAGCAAGGTGTCGCCCTGAAAATCCTCGACGTAAAAACCGTCGACGACGACGCGGTTGACGAGCTTTATGTGTATGCGGTCGATGGAAACGGTGGTTCCGAGGCTTTCGGAAAGCGACGACATCACGCGGCGCACGACGGCGTTCTGGATGCCGGGCAGATTGATGAGCAGCGACGCGAGCAGAGGCAGCGTTATGAGCAGCACGAGCAGGGTGGAAATCACCCCCACCGTTGTTTTTATGACATTTTTTATAACTTTGCGCATCCGCAGACTACTTGCAATCTACAAAAGTAATCTTTTTCGGACAAAAATGCCTCTCAATGAACGCTGAACCGGTAATTTTAGGGATAGAATCGTCCTGCGACGATACGTCGGCGGCCGTGATGCGCGGCAGCGTGCTGCTGTCGAACGTCATCGCCAGCCAGAACGTCCATATCCGCTACGGCGGCGTGATCCCCGAACTGGCATCCCGCGCCCATCAGCAGAACATCGTTCCGGTGGTCGACGCGGCGCTGAAAGATGCCGGGGTGGCGCCCGAGGATCTCGATGCCATAGCCTTCACGCGCGGCCCGGGCCTGCTCGGTTCGCTCCTGGTGGGGGTTTCGTTCGCAAAGGGACTGGCGCTGGCGCACGACATACCGCTCGTCGAGGTCAACCACCTGCAGGGGCACATCCTGTCGCATTTCATCGACCTGCCCGACCGCGAGGTCCCGCATCCGGCGTTCCCGTTCCTCTGTCTGCTTGTTTCCGGGGGACATACGCAACTTGTCGTGGTCCGCGCGCCGCTCGAGATGGAGATAGTGGGTTCGACTATCGACGACGCGGCCGGGGAGGCTTTCGACAAGTGCGCCAAGGTGATGGGGCTGCCCTATCCGGGCGGCCCGGTGATCGACCGGCTGGCGAAAGAGGGCGATCCGCATCGTTTCGAGTTCGCAAAACCGCGCGTAGGAGGGCTAGACTATAGTTTCAGCGGACTGAAGACGTCGTTCCTTTACTTCCTGCGCGACGAGGTTGCACGCGACCCCGATTTCATTGAAAAAAACAAGGCAGACCTGTGCGCCTCGCTCCAGAAAACGATCATCGATACGCTGATGTACAAGCTGGTGAAGGCGGCCAAAGAATACAAAATCAAAGACATAGCGGCTGCCGGAGGGGTTTCTGCCAATTCGGGACTGCGCGGTGCCATCGAGGCCGAGGGGCGTAAACGCGGCTGGCGGGTGTTCCTGCCCGAGCTGAAGTTCACCACCGACAACGCCGCGATGATAGCTATAACAGGCCGCTACGAATACTTTGAAGGGCGTTTCTCGGACCTTGCCGTCACCCCCGCCGCCCGCCTGAAAGAACTATAAATCAATTACGAATTAAAAATTACGAATTACGAATCAAATCATATGTGATGACAAAATATCCCGCCTTTAAAGCGGGATCTTTGTTTCCGGTCATTCCCCCAGGGAGATATCGGCTGACATCAGGAACACGTTATAGGGCTGCCACAGCGACATCAGGAACCACAGTTTGTCGCCGTCGTTCTTCAGTGGATGCATATATGCGCAGTAGAGGCCGGGATACTCCCTGTTGTCGGTGATGACGCGCGGTTTCGACCAGTTCACGAGATCGGGGGATTCGCGGTAGACCAGCGAGTGGCCGTTGTACCTCTCCGCAGGATCGAAATTATGGTCGAGCAGGTAGGTGACGATCCAACGCCGCTGTTTTTCGAGGTACATGAGCGAAGTCTCCCCCACGGGCTTCCCGAACACCGGGACCGCCGCATTTTCATCTTTTTCGACCCATTCGCTGCCGTTCCAATAGCAATAGTTGTCCTTATCGAGGATATCCTTCTCGCGGAAACGCGCAAGGCGGGCGTCGTCATGGCGGCCCGACTGCGTACCGAGCATGTAGACCCAGCCGTCGCGTTTAGCATAGGCGATCTGCGAGAAATGGCTGTCTGGATCGAACACGACGCTCTCTTCGCGCTGCCAGTTCTCCCCTCCGTCGCGCGACGAATAAAGCGACGAAAAATGGGTTAGCCAGCGTCCGTCGGGCATATCCCATTTGTAAATATTCATGTAGTGGATGTAATCGACCCCCGCCGCGCGGACGGCTCCCGTGGGAATCGAAGTGTTGAAACCCTCGATGTTGCCCGTCTTCGCTCCCGCACATATTTCGCGGGCCTTGCCCTCGCCGTCAAGTGCCCATCCGCTGATCGAAAGGCCGTCGCTGAGGTCGGTATCTTCGGAAAAGGCCAGAGTGTTTGAGCGCCGGTTGGTGCCGTTACCGCCTCCTTGAGGTTGCGGGGTAAAACCACTACCGTCGGTGTCGCCGAAGAAAATACCCACCCTGTCGCCCTCCATGTGCCACATCACGCCGAGGTCGGTGGCCCAGACGTCGTATCGCCGCGTGTCGTTGGGCGCCGGAAAATCCTCTCCGGGCAGGGGCGCACCCGTAACGCGGGCCGTCATTTCGAGGTTAGACAACACCAGCGGCTGCGAAGAGGTATCTCCGCGCGAAACGCAGGATGCCGCGGCCGCCAAAACTAAAAACAGAAAGGAGCCCGCAGCTCCTCTCAAAAAACCTTTTACCATAATGATCGGGATTATTTCTGTTCGGGAGCCTCGACGCCTTCAACCGGTTCTTCCTCTGGAAGTTTAAATTCGGTCATTCCGGCCGCAACAAGCACGTTGTACCACTGCACGATCTTTTTCATATCCGAAAAGTGAACCTTGTCGGGATCGTAGTCGGGAACGACCTCCGCGAACGCCGCCTCGATCTTCCGCGCGTCCTCTTTGTGGCTGACGGTCTGTTTGCCGCCCGTCTTTTCATAAAAAGCCGTGAAAACAGCGGCCAGCGGACGGTCCTCGCTCGCGGTAAAGACCGAAATGTCGGTCATCGAACTAACGCGCGCATTGGTCGGCACGTTCATGCGCTTGCCGTCGGCCAGCGATTCGACGATCACGCCGCGCGTGCTCTGCGCCAGGTATTTATAAAGCCCGGGATATCCCGACACGGCCAATATCTCTTTCAGTTCCATTGTTTTGAAATTACGAATTACGAATTAAAAATTACGAATCAATGTGCAAAGATATAATTTTTTCGTCTTACCGTGCATCCGCCCGTCATTGCGAGGAACAACTGTGACGAAGCAATCCAGAACGCACGCTGGATTGCTTCCCGCTTCGTAAACTCGCGGTCGCAATGACGTTATTTATAAAGTTGCCCTTGGTAAGCATCGAGTTCGGCGAGGCGTTTTTCGAACATCGCCAGCAGCTGTTCGTTACGCACAAGGCCCCAGTTACGGCCCAGATGGTAACGCGGCGGAGCTTCGCTGGCGAACCTTTCGACCACCAGCGACGGCCTCAACCGGCGCAGTATCTCGATGAAAAAATCAATGTACTCCGCCATCTCCCAGAACGGATAACGCCCGGGATTACGCACGTAATCCTCGGCCATCGGCGTCCCCTTGAATATCTGCAGCTGGTGGAACTTCACCGTCGTCAGCGGCAGCGCGTTTATCGCCGTAGTCTGGGCCAGAAGCATCTCTTCGGTCTCGCCCGGAAAACCCAAAATGAAGTGCGCGCCCGTGTGAATACCCCGTTCGGCCGTCATCTCGACTGCCTTTTTCGCGCAGGCAAAATCGTGTCCGCGGTTTATCGCCCGCAGGGTCTCGTCGTAAGTCGACTCGATGCCGTACTCCAGTGCAACGTACTTGTGTTGTGCGAGTTCCGCAAAATAATCCAGCTTCGCCTCGTCGACGCAGTCGGGCCGCGTCCCCACGATTATCCCATCCACCAAGGGATGCGACAGAGCCTCATCGTAAATCAGCCGAAGGTCGTCCAAAGGCGCATATGTATTCGAAAAAGATTGAAAATAAGCGAGATAACGTCCGGCCTTGCGGTAGCGGTTCACGTGAAACTCAACCCCCTCGCCGATCTGCTGCGCAACGCTCTTCGAAGGCTGGCAGTACGACGGCGTAAAAGCCTCGTTGTTACAGAAAGTACACCCCCCGGAACCCGCCGTGCCGTCCCTGTTCGGACAGGTGAATCCCGCATTTATCGCAACCTTCTGCACCCTCTCCCCGAACAGCTCCCGGAAATAACGCGCATAACTGTTGAACCTTCTGTCGTCTCCCCAATCGTACATATATTGATCTTTTCTTTTCAACCTTTTAAAAAAGGTTGAGCCAAAAATTTTCGACGGAAACTACGTTTCCTACTATTTTGATGATAAGGATGTTTTTGCGTGCCTTGGTTGGTTATTAAAATTATGCGGGTTGCACGAAGTGCAACTTTTCTTGTACAGAATTTACTCTGAAAATTAATTTTCAAGATAAATTCTGGTCAAGAAAGTGCCCAGGCTTCGCCTGCCGCATAATTTCAATAATCGCCGACGGCCGAAGCATCCTCGCAAACATTAATTCACGTCAAAGCGACATAAAAATAAACCGCTGGCGGCGTTCCGCCAATCCTTTGGTTACTTTGGGATTTGCCAAAGTAACATATTATATTGTCTTACGAAGTTCCGCTATAAAGTCTGGAAATAGCATCCAGAGGTGTTCGGTCTGGAGCCATAGTTCGCGTGCGAGGGCTTCGGGGGATGGCCGTTCGCTGTCGATATCGGCGAGGTATTCGGGCGTGACGGGGTGCTGGTCGGCGGTGAATTCGCGGTAGTACGGTGCGAAGTGGGTTTTGAAGCGGCGGAGGTTGCCTTCGAGGAAGCGGCCGGAACTGCGCTGTTCGCTCCACAGCAGCAGCACCTGTTTGTCGGCGTATTTGTCGCTGACGTCGTTGATTATCTCATCGAGCGAATCGAACTCGCCGAGGGCTATATAGGTGTATGCCAGGCGCGTGGTGGCTTCGAGGTGGTCTTCAGGGTCGATCTCGAGGATCAGTTCGTGCATCCCGGCGCTCATCTCCCAGTCGCCGATCAGGAAGTGGTCGATGGCGGAATAGCTGATGAGCATGACGGCGGCCCGGGTATTCTCGTCGTGCCAGTCGAGAACGGTCTCCTCGCCTTCGGGCAGCAGGTCGTAGATGCGCTGAAACGCCTGGTAGCGCAGGTTGCAGGCCCCTTCGACATTATTTTCGCTCTCCATACGCCGCGACTCGGCGATGATGGCGGCAAAATTGTAAAGTCCCTGCGGATCGTCAGCAGTGACTATCTTGAAAGTCTGGTCTGCGGTGGGTTTAAGCTGTGCCTGCGACATCGCTTTTCCTTGAATTGATTAAATGCGTCAATGCCTGAAATTTTGCAAATATAGTGAAAGTCGAGCGCAGAGCAAAGGGTAAATGAAATTTTCCCGGTGCTCTGCCGAGACGCATCCTGTATTATTCAAATATAGTGAAAGCCGAGAGTAATTTCGTGGGCAAGTTCACGAAATTTGCCGAGGCGCATCCTATATTATATAAATGCAGTAAGATTTGGCTGAATTTTAAAGATTATTTTTATATTTGCAGGCCGAAACGCCGCAATAGCTCAGTTGGCAGAGCGGTTCACTCGTAATGAACAGGTCCCCAGTTCAAGTCTGGGTTGCGGCTCTGAAGATCAGAGGCTTACCGAATATGGTAAGCCTCTTTTATTTGGGGTTTATGCCTCTGGAACGGGGCTCAGAGGTGGAATGTTGCGCATAATGTTGCGCATTAAAATCGCCAGTGCATACAGTTTGTGCAACACGCAAACGTATGAAAATCAAAGTCGAATGCCGTAAGAACATCGTCTACAAAAACGGCAAGTCGCCGTTATCTCTCAGGTTTACCCACCAACGCATCAGCAAACACGTTTCTTTGGAACTCTCGATAGAGGCTTGCTATTGGGATTTTGATGCACAAATGCTGACCTACGATTGTCCTGACAGGCGCACACTCCAAAGCAAAATCGACACTACCATTGAGGACTACAACAAGAAAATCAGGCGTCTGGAAGCGTTGGAGATTGAGGTCAATTTCGACACCCTGTTAGAGATTAACGGACGCGGGGTTGCTATTTCGATAGAGGACAGTTTCCAACAGGAAATAGAGCGTTTAGAGGCTCTTGGCAAGTACAATTCAGCACATAAGCACAAGTCTGTATTGTCCTCTTTAAGTCTTTACAGGCCTACCAAAATGGCGTTAGAGGCGGTCGACATGGACTATCTTAAAGGCTTCGAGGTATCCCTTAGAAAACGAGGGAATAAGGACAACAGCATCGCCACAAGGTTCGCCGTATTTAAGGCCATATACAACAGGGCGATAAAAGAGGGCGTAATCGTTCCGAAGCAAAATCCGTTCATTCAATTTCAGGTCGGAAGCCTCTGGACGAAAACCCGCAAACGTGCTATCGACAAGGACGATATACAGAAAATCATCGCCCTTGAAATCCCATATAATTATCGGACGGAGTATAAACAGTTGGCAAAGGACGTGTTCCTGTTCAGCTATTTCACAGCAGGTATGAATTTCAACGACATCGTGCGGTTGCGGTACAAGGATATGATAAAGGACAGGCTGTATTATTCGCGCCATAAAACGCAGAAACTCCTCTCCTGCCGATTGACGCCACAGGCACAGAAGATTGTTGAACGGTACATTAATCCCGATGCCAGTCCAGAGGATTACATTTTCCCGATATTCGACAGGAGCGTTCACATTACCGAACAGCAGAAGTTCAACAGGCTTGTGAAAACGCTACGCAAAGTGAACGCTTGCTTAAAGGAAATTGGCGAGGAAATCGGATTGCCGTTTCCACTGACCACATATGTAGCCAGACACACATTCGCCACCGTTTTGAAACGATCAGGTGTAAACGTGGCTCTGATAAGTGAGGCATTAGGTCATTCAGACCTCGCCACAACACAGATTTACCTTGACAGCTTCGAGAACTCACAAATCGACGAGGCGATGCAGAACCTATTGTAAATTGTTGATAAAAAGACCGTTCATTGAATTGGGCGGTCTTTTATCTTGATTATATTTGTCATAACCACATAAAAGGCAAATGATTATGGAAAAGAAGCTATATGAGGAATTCTATTCTCTGCACACAATACGGGAGGTTGAGCCATATCTAAATGAATATTTCGGGATAAGCTACACCCACTTCTCTGTGGAGGTGTCTGATGCCATAGCAACAATACGGGATTTCCAACTCAAAATAAGAAAGTTACAACAACAGATCGAAACGAAGCAGGAGGAAAAATCCAAATTACAAGAGAAGAATAAGGATGGTAACATCGACAATACCGAAAAAGCGTTCAATAGTCGAAAAGTAGCCATACTTAATTCCGAGATCGGTCAGGCAAAAAGAGAACTGGATGCCATTAACTTATCGGTGCCTGAATGGAAGTCGAGTTGTCAGCCACTTCTTGGAAATATTACAATGAGTTATTTCGTGGAGCAAGGGGTGGAAATCATCTTACATCGTGATTTTGAAGACAATGATTTCTTTAAGCTATTCCAGAGCAAGAGAAAATCCACAGAAACCGACATTGATATGAAAGGACACGAAGTGATTTTCAATGTATTGTGGTTTTTAACCATCGTTGTGCGACGGCGACGACTTTACGAAAGTGCGGGTAATTACAGTTTTTCAAAAGAGTCCCCTTATAAAGATCAGCGCGAGAATGACGAAACAAGCAATGATATTATGCAACTTTTTAATTATGTGAATAATAATGATTTGTCAAAAGGAGGCGCCCATGTCATCGCGATAAAGCACTCAACGGGTACGATCAATCTTAAGAATTACAATAACTGGTTTTGGAAAGTCATTGAAGGATTTTTGGCAACCGTTGATTTAGAGAAGATTAAAGAGACACGCGAAACATCGCAACAGCCTGTTCACAAAGGCCGTAACCCCAAAGATTATCGCAAGGATGTGATTATATACGGTATCTACATGATGTTCAGAAAGGAACTGAAAATAAAACCGAAGATGCCTAATGACCTGTCGGATTTCATCGTGCGCTACCTCGATTTTGTCGGGTTGAGATTGGAGGCAGGCAAGAGGACTGCACAGCATATATTGTTGCAGGTGGAAAGCATTCGAGAAAGCAAAAACGAAAAACGACGGAAATTCGGTTTCAAAATATAAAGGTGTTTTGGGGTTGCCAATTAAACACGTAGGAAATGGGGGCTTAAGAAAGTCCCCATTTTCTGTGGTCGAAACGTGGATATGGGGCGTATTATCTGTGCAAGGACACTGAAGGACTTGCATAAAAATAATAGAATATGGAAAACAGAATTTTTCCCAACGCTTCGAACGAAGCAACCGTAATGAACGCTGACCAAATCAGCGAGAACACCACCCTTCGCCAGATAACGGTAAAGGTAGGCAACAATCAGCAGGCAGTTCAACTGCTGACCGACTGCATCGGGAACGGTGCGGAACTCAACCTCGTAACACCTCGCGTTGATGTGGGTAACCACCCGTACTATTGGATCGGGGTTCGCAAGGGCAACACCGAGTTTGATTTCAAACTCCTGCTCAACAGTCAGATAGAAGCCTATGTCAAGGCATTCCTGACTGGAACAGAAGAACAGCCCCAGATTACGAATTTCGAACCAGACGGCGAGGTTCTCGACCAAACCGAGTGGCTGAAAGCGCACAAGACCGAGTATGCAACGCTGGCTGACAGCAGGGTTGAAGAACTCAACCTGAGCGACGGCAGGGCGTACTTTACTGAGAAGCTTGTGTTCCCCAGAGGTAAGGTCATCTACCCCAGCTTAATCATCGACAACGCGATGAGCCTGCTGAACAACTAATTATTAATCGGGGGCGGGTTACGGCTCGCCCCTCATTAACAACTCAACAGAAGATGATAAAAAAGACCATCATAAAGGTGTTCAGTTACGTGTACCTCTCCCTGCAAGAAGAAACAAAGGGGTGGAACGGCATACCGAGCAATACGATCCTCGACAAGACCATTACAGGTCTGGGTGCGACCTACACCGAAATCCATGCTTGCAGGCATTCGGTCATCATAGAGCCAAACGTACCTGTCATTATCGGCAAGATGAAGAAGCACCCGTTTATATTCGCCGTGTACGAGGGGGTATCTCAGGCCGACATTGAAGCCTACCTGACACAGCCAGAGGACGGCTACCGAAAGATAGTAACCACTCCCGAAGGCTTCCAAAAGGTAAAACGGGCGATGCAGGCCACGCATAACGATATGTATAGCAACTACGCCATGCTGTTCGACGAATGCGACAAGGCAGTGCAGGATGTCGGCTACAGGGGAGATATATGCCTGCCGTTCGATGACTTTTTTAAGTTCCGCAACAAAGCGATGGTGTCGGCAACCCCTATCATTCCGTCCGACCCCAGATTCGAGGGATTCGAACTTGTTAAATTCGAGCCGAAAGACACATACTGTAAGCAGTTGGAATTGATTACCACGAACAACACTGTCGCCCAACTTCGGAAGAAAATCGAGGAAACGGACACCCGAATAACCCCCATATGCATATTCGTAAACTCGATAGACCTTATCTATAATCTGATGTGTACGCTGAAGATAGTCGACCGCAGCAAAGTATTCTGCAGTGAAAAAGCCGTCCGAAAACTCAAAGGACTGGATTTCTCGAACGCCTACGAATACCTGGAAGAACTCGCCGAGATAAATTTCTTCACGAGCAGGTTTTATTCCGCACTCGACATTGAACTCAATGTGAAGCCGAACGTAATCCTGTTTACGAATGTAACCAGCTCCACGCAAACCGTCATAGACCCTCAGACGGAGGCCGTGCAGATAGTCGGCAGATTCCGAAACGGGGTAAAAGACATAATCCACATAACCAACCTAAATTCCGAGATCGAGTACCGTACACGGGAGGAACAGCAACAGTATCTCGAAGAATGCGAGGATGCGTTCCTGCAAATACACGCCATAAAACCGAAAGGCAATGGTGGAACAGCTACACGCCAACAAGCCATAGATGGTACGGACTACAAACGGTTTATGAACGCCGACGGCACACGAAACTATTTCATGTGGGACAACTCCTATTTCGAGGAGCAGATAAAAAGCTACTACCAAGATGCAGATGCGCTGATTTCCGCATATAATGGGAGTATCTTCAATATCGACCACCACGATATTAAATGCCCTATAACCGACGAGGACAGGCTGAAGCGAGTAAAACACAAAGTCGATACAAAGGAGTTCCTGAAAGAAATCGTCCGACAACTCGAACTACTGAGCAAAATTTCGGGCACACACGAGTACACCTATCTCATCGAGGAGTTGAGCGAGCAGACCGACCTCGCCGTTGAAGCGTTCTATATTCTCGGAAAGAACAAGATGGAAGAACTAAAATACGACCACAAGAGAATACGGATCGCTCTCGAATATGTGGAGAACAACAGATTGCTTGTCAGCGAAGCCATGCAGCAGGGAGTCTATGCGAAATATAAAGTCGGAGATACTGCGCCCGTAAGGTCGGTAAACGCTTTTATGAAGAAACTGGCAACCAAGAATGGCATCCCGTATAAAAAAGAGGTGGATATAACGCTGATAAAGCTATTTTTCGAGGTCAGGACATATAAAAGCAACAAGGCACGTAAGGTAGAATTCCTAAAAAAGCGATTTTAAGCCGTAATTCCCAAAACATAAAAAGGGACATTGATCGACGAGGGGACTATAAACAGACCCTTTTACAGATTGATGTCCCTTATTTTGTCTATGACACGATTTTATGAAATATCAATCCTATTCATACCTCATTGAAAATTATGTAATTCCAAAAATTAAGGAAAATTATCTAAATTTGGGATTGTACATTGAATTAAGGGCATATGAATAGAATTATATTGATCGGAAATGGTTTTGATTTGGCTCACGGCCTGAAAACGAGTTACCAAGATTTTCTCGATGATTATTGGCAAAAATGGTATAAACGACTTTGTGATTGTAAAGATTGCCAACTATCGGATGATTTATACCATTTTGAAATAAAACGTGGAGATAAATTAGCTAACATGGAAATAGGAGAGTTGTTTTATCGACTCATTATGCACATTATGTCGACTCGGACGTGGGAACAGATAATATCTGATGAACATATTGAAATCAACTCATTTGAAGATTTGGCCGAATTATGTGATCTCCTCAATGAGTATCAAAAAATGGAAGATTATCCATATAAAATATATCATCAAGCCATAAGCCCTTTATTTAAAGAGGTCAATAATGCATATCTCGCTAATTGGGTGGATATTGAAAATGAATATTATCGCCTACTCAAAAGCCACATAAATACCGACAACAGAAACGAATCGGTCAAAAAATTAAACAGCGAATTTAGCCAACTAAAAGAATTACTTGAAAAATACTTAACTGAGGTTTGCAAAGAAGATGTTGAATTGCATGAATCCATTAAGAATGCCCTTACTCAACCAATCAGAAATAATGAGATAGGGAACTCTAAGAAAGAAACTCTAATCAGAGAAATAAATGCACCTATGCTTTTAAGGGCGAATTTCCCTGAATTAGAGGTGAAGAAAATGGTTAAAGAGAGTGCGACATACCTAAACAATGTAAAGCCTCAGAGAACTCTATTTTTGAACTTTAATTATACCAATACGGTTGAAAAATTATACGCACAATCTCAGGACACTATTATAAACATTCACGGAGAACTAAATAGTAAGAAAAATCCTATTGTTTTTGGTTATGGGGACGAGTTGGATAGCGACTATAAAACCATTATAAATCTTAATGATAACGACTGCTTGGAAAACATAAAATCAATCAACTACCTCCAAACTTATAATTATCACAAATTATTAGACTTCATCAGTACAGATCATTATCAAATATATATTATGGGACATTCATGCGGGAACTCCGACCGTACCCTGCTTAATACTCTGTTTGAACACAAAAATTGCGTGTCCGTTAAACCATATTACCATAAAAAAGAGGACGGAACAGACAATTATATTGAGATCGTCCAAAATATCTATCGTAACTTCACAGATATGGCTTTAATGCGAGATATAGTTGTAAATAAGGATTACTGCGAACCGATGTGTCTAAGCCAAACAGAATGACTATATCTTGGAATACCAACTGGGAACTAGATTTCATATGCCATGCAATTTTTGTTGGCATATCACATAGTTATAGTTATTTAACGAAAGGATAATTAATCAATGTATCTTTCTGACGGCCTCCTAAAGGGATATAAAAATCTTCTATCGCCCACTCTGGCTCATCCGCAAAAGATAAGAAAGTCGATATGCTTTCTTTCCAGATGTCATTTCTATAACCATATTGAGCAGCGATTAAAATAGCAACTGCACATATAGAGAAAATAGCATTTTTTATTGAGGCAAGAGGAAATGAATTTGTTCGGTCGTGTTTAATCTTATTATATGCATCATACCATTCTAAACTTTTAGTAGGTTCTTCTTTTGCCCAACCAGAAAAAGGAGAAAACGATTCATCAATAAAATATCTACTAAACTTTACTTTATACTTATTCAATTTCAAAGCATATAAGAGGGGGTAATAGTCATTCGTTTTATATATCTTCTTTTTTATACCGTTATTAGACAGTATGTTTTTCATCATATCATCGACTTCAGTAGCGGCGAGAATGATTAAATTTCTGATGTTATGCCCAAACGTGTTGAGATTATTTGAGTCGGCATATACTGTCTTGAAAATGTTTTTTAATTCGGCAATCAGTATCTCTAAATGGTTTATGCGATCAAAATAATCCTTCTCATTTGCAATCTCATCATCAGCATATAAGATATAATCAAAAAATATATCAGGAGCTTCTACCCCTAAAAAATTATAAACTCGTTTCGTGATTACAGGACGATATACACTATTATATTTATGTCCTGCACCCAAAGCAGGCTTAACTAATTTAAAACTCTCTAAAGGAATGTCCTTAAGAGTTTTTTCATCTATTTCCTTAAGACCCCCAACAACCTTATCAATGGAATATCCTTGAATCTTCGCAAAATTTTTCCAACTACTAAATATGGAGTATTTACTTCCCAATAAATATTCCTCGTCAACAATAGACACTTTAAATACAGATTCATTATTAATCCGTATAATTGAATAAAACCTAAAATCGCTTACGTATTCAGGCTTGCCGACAATGGGATAATTCAGGTCAATATAAGCTAAATAGTATCCTTGTTCCATTTCTGCCATTTGCATGTTATTTTCCCTAAAAATAATAAATTAAATATGTTTGCCAATTATGTAAGCCAAAAGTATTTATATTATGAAAATTATTATCTTCGTAAAATATAAATAATTCTTACCTCTAAATATATAATTATGGGAGTGCCTGATTTAAAACTGCTAATACATTATTGTTTTAGAGTAATGATGACGAATGGAATGCTCAATTCACAAAATTCCTTATTTGGTGGGCTAAATTCTGTTGCATTCTTTCTTAAAAATGCTTTCGACCTATCTGATAAGGAAATACATCAGGCTCTCGTCTATTTTTTTGACGAATATAATAAAGGTTGTACTACTCCTATGACATCTGCACATATAAATCAGAATGTAATACCTGCTGTTCTAGCCCATAAAGAAATTGACATAACCCTTGCAGCTCAAATTGTAGATACTGCTATTGATATAATTATGGAACATGAGCAATAATCTAAAAGATTACACGAGTAATGAATTGCATTATAGGTATTAAAAAAAGCTTAGAACGAAAGGATAAGCCTCTAGAAATTGCCAGGAAAATTTATCTATCCTATAACACGGAGATATTTAAAGACAACCAGGAAGATGAATTTTATATCAAAAATGAAATAAGCAAAGAATTCGATATCCCTTTTGCATCTATTGAGATAGTCGGTTCAAGTAAAACGGGTTTGTCTTTTATAAAAGATAAAAAATTTGTTCCTGGAGAATCTGATTTAGATATCGCAATCATTAGTTTGCCTCTGTTCATCAAATTTAATGAGATCGCACATAAAGAAACGAAAGGTTACTCTGATCTCTCAAAATTTATATTTTTTAAAGGGAATCGAACAGATAGGCAATTCATACAAGGAATGAGTATGGGATTCATTAATCCCTACTATATGCCCAAATGCGAATTCAGAAACAGGTGGCTTGCCTTTTTTAACAAACTGTCTAATAATTATATCGGTTTATTCAAAAACATAAATGGAGGAGTCTATGCATCTGAATATTTTTTTGAATGTAAGCAAATAGAATGTATTGAACGATACAAAATGAATCCAGGATTATATGAACGCTTAATGTAGAGGCAATATGACTAAATATCAAGTTAGATCAAGAGAATTGATAGACATCGTAAATGAGATAAGAAACAAGAGATTGATAATGTCTCCGTATTTTCAAAGAAATTTGGTTTGGAGATTGGTTCATAAGGTTGATTTTATCAAGACAATATTGCTTGGTTATCCATTCCCTCAAATATTTATTGCAAGAGGTAGCATAGATTTAGATACTATGACAAATACTTCTTGTATAGTTGATGGCCAACAACGAATGAACTCTATTATGGAATATATAAAGGATGAATTCAAAGTGGATAATAAATTATTTTCAGACCTAGAGCCATATCAAAAAGAAAATTTCTTAAAATATCAAGTACCGATAATTGATTTAGATTTGGATAATGAGGATCCTGAAATAATAGAAATCTTCAAAAGATTAAATAGAACCTTTTATGCTCTGTCGAGCATAGAAAAATTGTCGACAGAATATGCCTCGTCCGAATTTATGCTTTTTGCAAAATATCTTATAGATGAAGTTAGATTTGAAGAAGAAGAGGAATATCCTTTACAATTAGATCCTAATATTCCCGACACATTTATAGAATGGACTAAAGGATATAAGGTAAAATATTTCAATAAGTTCATCCTTGAATATGGAATTTTTTCTCCTTATGAACTAACTAGACAGGTACACTTAAACTTTACCCTTAATTTAATATCAACATATATTGATGATTTCTACAATAGAAATGATTTTATCAACAAAAACCTGGAGCAATATGCAGATGGTTTCCCTCAAAAAGAGGAGGTTTTTTACACTATGGAAAATGCTGCAAACAAATTCATTAAATTGAAATTAAAAAAGAAGTCATATTGGCTAAATAAAGCGAATTCATTTTCTTTATTTATACTCTTTGCTAAAAATTGGAATGTGATTTCTGAATTAGATGAAAAAATAATTAGAGACAAACTTGAAGGGGCAGAAGATCAACTACCCGAAGAGTATAAAATGTCTGCCAAGGAAGGAGTAAATAATAAAAAAGAGAGACTTGCTAGAGATAAATACCTTAAAGAATTATTACTCGGTCAATAATTTAGTATTTTGTATACACGGGCTAACACATCGTATTTTACCCCCGCCCACTCATGCATCTGGAAAGTCGAAATATTAACAGAACTCTCTTACTAATAAATGTCGATGAATAATAAATAAGGAGTTAAGACCAAGAAAGCCATTCTACGAGGTTATTCCAAGATAAGTTCGCAACGAAATCCAAGCCAATGCCTGAAAACAGGTGTTGGCTTTCTTTTTTCAATTATATGCGCGGACTAAGACGATAAAAAGCTACGCAGCGGTAAAACACATTGCCTGCATCTGAATCCGAGAGCCACTTCACATTCTGGAGTGGCTTTCATTTTAATCTTAAAAAGTCCAATCAACATGAAAACACTCAATGAAAATGCGGTCAGAATCCTAACAGCCTTGATTGAAAAAGGCAAACTGACTATCGACAAAGACAAAGAACTCCACGTCCAGGTTGTACAGGATTTAGGGCGGTACAGGGTTATCAACCTGACATTATACCGCACAGAAGATGATACGAGTATGCGAGAACCTGAAATTACACTCTTGCATGATACGTTCAGCAAAGAATACGTGCCGTCGAATATCTGCAACGATTTCGCCCATATAGCATCAAATTCTGCAACCCTATATAACGGCCAGATAAACGTGTGGAACGCCAAAATACAGGCAGACCACACAGACATCACGAACGATTTACTGAATAAGATAAACGAACTGCTATGATTACGGAAAAAGAACTGGTAAACAACCACGTGCTGTATGGCCAGAGTACGGTTGTCGAAGAATTAATAAAATCTGGTGCAATTCCAGAAGATGCACTTTATGGGGAATGGTATGAGGTTATGGAATGGTGGCTCGTAACACGCTGGCTTGCCGACCAACTCAAAGAACAGAACGAGGTAATCATTGAAGATTGCGGATGTTTCTGGTGGGGACGTAGATGCTGTGGTCAGGCTATCTACATGGATGCCGTTATGACTGATATTGTAGAATCATTCGCGTAAATTGGGTATGACATAATTTGTGAGGGGGTATATAAAATGAATATTACCCGAATTGCGTCATACATCTAAGACATTCAATTTATAATCTGCAACAGCCTTTGTTTGATTATTTGCATATCTTTGCAGGTACATACAAACACGGAAGTGTTTAGCTGATTCTCAGGGAACGAACTTAGGAACTTCTACCTGACAAGAGAATAGGCGTACTTCTCGCACATATCATTATGTGGGGGCTGTTGCTTGTTTTATTGTCAAAAGGTATCCTAAGACCTGTTCCCTTAAGATGAGTTAATAGTCCTCACTTTCTTTTTTAGGTATAATCTCGTTTCGGGACTTGACGGGAACAACCAAAATCAAAACAATGAAAAAAGTATTTCTATGCGTTGCTCTCGGAGCAGCAATGTTTGTGTCGTGCGACAAAAACAATGGTAACGACAACGACCCAAAGAATGAAACCATTGATGTCTATGTGGCAGGTTCTACTTGGACTGAGGAAGATGGGGAACAGGCCGTATTGTGGAAAAACGGAGTTGCAACAACTCTTTTTAGCGGAGAGGCATATTCAGTATTCGTTTCTGACAATGATGTCTATGTAGCAGGAACTACCGATAAAAAAGAAGCAGTCTTATTGAAAAATGGAGTTAAAACCGTTTTGTCAACTGCAGGTGGAGCAAACGATGTATATGTTTCGGATAATGATGTTTACGTTGTAGGATATGATGGCGACAATGGAGTTTTGTGGAAAAATGGTGCTAAAACAGTCCTTGCAGGTAGCGGTAATGCAAATTCCGTCTTTGTGTCGGAAAGTAACGTTTATGTAGCAGGGGTTGACGGCGACAGAGCTACTATGTGGAAGAACAACGTCAGAACTATTTTGGCAGAATCTGGTTCAGCATCTTCAGTATTTGTTTCTGGGACGGATGTTTATGTGGCAGGAAATGGGTATGATGAAAACTGGGAGCGTGTTGTTATTTTATGGAAAAATGAAAATCCCACCACCCTTTTCAAAGGGGATGCTCAGACTGTCTGCGTTTCAGGTAACGATGTTTACGTTATAGGAAATGACGAGTCAGAAAAGGCTGTTTTGTGGAAAAACGGCACGCCCACATCTATTTCCAATGTGATGGCCTTTGGTGGATACGTTTCTGGGAGCGATGTTTATATTGCAGGATGGGGTATAAACAACGAAAGTGCTGTATTATGGAAGAATGGCACTCAAACTGTTTTGCCAGGAGAGGATGGTTTAGCATACTCCGTATTCGTCGTAAAAAGCAAAAAATAGTATAATAGGTTTAGATAACAACTACTACCCAAATTGCCCCAGCTTGTTTCACGACAGGTTGGGGTTTCTTTTTTTAAGCGCGATTTTCCTAAGACAATCAGCCGTTTTTTACAGATAGGCTATGCGCAACATTTTTCACGTTCACAAATGCCCGTATAAATTTTTAATAATCAATAATTTAATATTTAATCTACAAGCGGTTATGCTTGGCGATTGTTGCGCAGTATGTTGCGCATTACACTTGGAATTCCGTTCATTCACAATGCTAACTAACTGGCAATAAGCACCACACAACAACAGTCCTGTTGGTATAATTTTCACTCGTAATGAACAGGTCCCCAGTTCAAGTCTGGGTTGCGGCTCTGAAGATCAATGGGTTGTCATTTTATGGCGACCCTTTTCTTTTGCAGTCCACCGCCCACGCAACACACAGACGCATGAAAATTAGGACAAGTCCCGCACCTTTATTACTTTAGCATGCGATTTGAGATTGAATACAGAAATAAATAATTTAACCAAATGGGACTGGTAGATAAATTCGACTACGTTAAAGAGATCCAGCTGACGGATCACCTCTCCATCGAGAGGACCAAACTTGCGAACGAGCGCACGCTTTTTTCCTATATCCGCACCTCGCTGTTCCTGCTCACCGGCGGCATCAGCCTTCTTGAGATAGAGAGCGTGTGGCACCTAAGGTGGCTGGGATGGCTCTGCCTTTCTTTCACCGGCGTAATTCTCGGCCTGGGATTCTACAGGTTCTTTCTATTGAGAAAACACCTGAAGTCATACGTCAGAGAGGAGAGGGAATCACTCCTTTAAGAAATCCATCGGAAATGAAAAAGGCCTTTAAAATAACGTTGTGGGTGGCCGGTGGGGCGATCTTATCTCTGGCGGCCGCGGTTGTCGTGCGCACCGCCGTATACCCGTTCGGTGATATATCCGCCCCTGCAGACGAAATCGCAAAATTCGCCGGCGAACTCTCGCAGGAATCGGTCACCAGGCTTGCCGGTGCTCTGCGTATCCCGACGGTAAGCGAGAATATCGCTATGGCCGCAAACAACCCGTTCGACCGTTTCAAAGCATACCTGCCGCAGGTTTATCCGGCTGTCTATGCAGCGATGGATACCGTGACCGTGAACAGTTACGGGCTGGTTTTCCGCTGGCCGGGAAGCGATCCGCAGCTTGCCCCTGTGCTTTTTCTCGCCCACTACGACGTCGTTCCCGTTGCGGGGTATGACGGGAATACGGCGGCCCCGGTGGCCGGATGGAACCGTCCGCCTTTTGCGGGCGAGATTTTGGATGGCAATATCTATGGGCGTGGCACGCTCGACGACAAGGGATCGCTCTGTTCTCTTCTGGAAGCGGCCGACGACCTGATCGGCGACGGTTTCCGGCCGCAGCGCGATATCTGGTTCGCTTTCGGTTTCGACGAAGAGATCAGCGGAATGAACGGCGCGGCGCGCATCGCGGAATATTTCGCGCAGCAGGGTTTGCGTTTCGACGCGGTCTACGACGAGGGCGGTATTATCGCGGCCCCGGGTCTGGGCGGCATCGATGCGACGGTGGCGCTAATCGGGACGGCCGAGAAAGGGTATCTGACGCTGCGCATAACGGTCCGCGGTGAGGGGGGCCACGCCTCGATGCCCCCGGCGAAAGGGGCTCTGGTGCAGGCGGCCGGAATAATAGAACGCCTCAACTCCCGTCAGATGCCTGCACGGATGACGCCGCCCGTGGCATCGTTCCTCGACCGTGTTGGCGGAACCATGAACTACACCTCGCGCATGGCCATCGCGAACCGGTGGCTGCTTGAGGGCGTGCTGCTGAAGACCATGTCGAAGAATCCGGCCACGAACGCGCTCGTTCGCACCACGACGGCCGTAACGATGGCGCGTGGGAGCGACGCAGAGAACGTCCTGGCTTCGACCGCTCAGATAACGGTCAATTTCCGCATCCTGCCGGGCGACACGGTGGGCGATGTGGTGAAGCACGTCGAAAATCTCTGCAAGGGCTACGATACGGATATAGAGATCGTCTCTGCCCGCGAGCCGTCGGCGGTTTCGCCCGAAGATACCGCGTATTTCGACCTGATGTGCAAATCTTTGGCAGAAGTGTGTCCCGAGGCCGTTCCGGCGGGATATCTCGCCGTGGTCGGGACCGATGCCTATAAATACCAGGCGCTGAGCGACAATATCTACCGCCTGATGCCGGCCCTGCTGACACAGGCGGAACAGGGGACGATCCACAATGCGAACGAGCATATTTCATTGGAGAATTACGCCCGCATGATCGCCTACTTTACAAATATTTTCAGCAATCTGTAATAAATCCTGTTTTTAGGATATATATTTGCGCCAAATCCAATATCGTCTGACAATTAATCTTATGAAAAAGATCCTGATCCTGTTTTGTTCGGTTGCCGCGTTCGCTTCGTGCAACGACCGCATCAAGCCCAGCGGCAATGTCATCTCCATGGATCGCCCGACGGGCGAATTCTCGGCTTTGGAAATACACAGCGGCATAAAAGCCACTGTGACAATGGCGGACGAGCCGGGTCTTACGATAACCGCGGACGACAATATCATCCCCTACATCGAAACGTACACGAGCGGCGAAACGCTGATCGTCAAAGTCCGTAGGAACACATCCATCAAGGGGAACGCCACCCTGAAAGCAGAGGTACGGGCTGTCACCCTGACCGGTGTTTCGGGCTCGGGCGGCTCTTCGCTCACATTTCCCGAAGGCATCGACCGCGATGACCTGAAGATCGTGCTCTCGGGCGGATCGCAATGGAAAGGCGACATAACGGCCGGAAACCTCGAAGCGGTGCTTTCGGGAGGATCCGGTATGAGGACATCCGGAAGCGCAGCCGGGTTCGATCTGGACTGCTCGGGCGGAAGCGAATTCAACTGGGGAGGCGACTACGGATTCTCGGCCGATGACGTCGAAGCCGATCTTTCGGGCGGCTCCAACGCAAAAATGACGGTCGGCACATCCTTCGACGTGAACGCTTCGGGAGGCAGCAGGTTCTACTACAAAGGCGATCCGAAAGAGAAAAATGCGAATGCATCCGGAGGCTCGGTCATAGAACAGAAATAACTCCCTCGCGCATTTTAAAATGAAAACTCCCGCCTCTGCAAGGCGGGAGTTTTTTCGTATATACGGGCGGCCTTTCGCCCCCCGGTCAAAGCCTGATAAATATTTTCTTCCTGTATAGCGGGTAGACGACGGCGAAGACGAATCCGACCAGCACCAGCGAAGCCAGCAGAGTGCCGATCTCGGGGGTTGTCCAGCTTCCGAACCAGCGCGCCATCCATCTCATGACGTTGATCTTGTCGCCATCCCACGTGAGCAGCATAAAAGGCATTGCAGTGATCCGGGCGAACACCCACGCCAGCACATAGGCGAACAGGGCGTTGGTGCCGAAGGTAGACCAGAGCGTCTTTCCGGCAGTCTTACCTTTGTAGTCATAGAACCACAGGAGCAGCATCCACACCTGCATCGCGAGCCCGGCGGTGTAAAGTACATAAGTGCTCGACCATATCGGTTTATTGATGGGGCACACCTTATTGAACATCAGCGCAATGATTATCAACAGACCACCCGCGGCGCCGAGTCCGCCCAGTGTTTTCCACTTGTCGGCGCGGTTCTCCCCGACGAATTTTCCCGTCGCGTATCCCAATAGGACGGTCGCAAGCGCGGGAATCGTGCTGAAAATCCCTTCCGGATCGAACGATGCGCCGGGATTGTGGAGATGTTTGACGCCGAGCAGGAACGCATCGACCTTATTACCTATGAAACCTTCCCGCGTGGCGTCGCCGAGCAGGTTCACCAGCAGCCAGTAACCCACGAGGATCACGGCCGAGGCGATGAATATCTTTTTGTAGGTCTTCAGCCACAGGGCAAGCACCCCTCCGATGAAGAATGCGACGCCGATACGCTGCAGGACTCCCATGATGCGAAGGTTAGCCGGGTTTTTCCACGTCTCCGCGCCGAAATCCCAAAATGGGAACCAATGCAGCAGAAAGCCGACCAGGAAGATCAGCGCCCCGCGTTTGAAAAGCCTCCATACTGTGGCCTTATTCAGTTCGTGGTTCTGCTTGCGGTAGGAGAACCACATCGAGACCCCGACGATGAAAAGAAAGAAGGGAAAAACCAGATCGGTGGGGGTACACCCGTCCCACGCGGCGTGCCTCAGCGGTGCGAAAGCCGTGCCCCACTGGTTGTTGACGGTTATCATGAACGCCACGGTCATACCGCGGAAAACGTCCAGCGAAAGTACACGTTTGGATTGTTGTTCCATAAAGTTGTTCGAATTAGTTTCTCAGGGAAGGTTGCCAAAGATAATGATTTTTTGTTACAGCAATAAAAAAACTCCCGCTTTCGGGCGGGAGTTTTTGCGCGTGCTTATGAAAATCTATTTTTTCAACAGATCCTTTACCTGTTTGCAGACATTGTCGCCCGAGAAGCCGAATTTTTCGTCCAGCACGGTGTAAGGGGCCGAATAGCCGAAATGGTCGAGTCCGTGGATGAACCCGTCGCCCACAAGTCCGCGGAGAGTCACGGGCAGGCCCGAGGTCATGCCGTAACGGGGAACGCCGCACGGGATGACGCTTTTGCGGTACTCTTCGGTCTGGTCGAGGAACAATCCTTCGGACGGAGCCGAAACTATGCGCAGTTTCACACCGTCGTTACGCAGTTTTTCAGCGCCTTCGACCAAAGTGGCGACCTCCGAGCCGTTGGCGATCATCACGACGTCGGGAGTGCCCTGGCAATCAGCGACAATATAAGCGCCTCTGCCAAGTTTTTTCGCATCCTCGCGGCGCGATCCATCCGACGGAAGGTCCTTGATATTCTGGCGCGAAAGTATCAGAGCAACGGGACGGCTGGCCTCGACAGCGTATTTCCATGCCTCGACGGTCTCCGCTCCGTCGGCCGGACGCAGCACAACCGCCGAGCGTTCGCCGCTGTGATTGCGCAGCTGCTCCATCAGGCGTATCTGAGCCTCCTGTTCGATGGGCTGGTGGGTGGGTCCATCCTCGCCCACTCGGAACGAGTCATGCGTCCAGACATACACCACGTGCAGACGCTGCAGGGCTGCTATGCGCACGGCAGGCTTCATATAATCGGAAAAGACGAAGAATGTTCCGCACACCGGGATTACCCCGCCGTGCAGCGCCATGCCGTTCATCACGCAGGCCATGGTGAATTCGCTCACACCCGCCTGGAAAAATTTTCCGTTGAAATCGCCCTTGGTGAACGCTTTGGTTTTCTTGAGGAAGCCGTCGGTCTTGTCGCTGTTCGACAGGTCGGCCGAGGCCACTATCATATTTTCGATCTTGTCGCCGAAGACGCCCAGCACGGTCGCCGAGGCGTTGCGCGTGGCCGAATTGGCACCCGGATCGATCGCGTCATAATCTATTTCGGGAAGTGCGCCCGAGAGGAACATGTCGAGCTTGGCCGAAAGCGCGGGGTTCGCCAGACGCCATAGGTCTTCGGCGGCTTTCCGTTCCGCGTATTGTCTGCGCAACTCCTCGCGGCGCGCATCGTATAGCTCTTTAGCTTCCGGGAACACCGTGAACGGTTTCGCCGGATCGCCGCCGAGATTCTTTATCGTGCCTTCGACACTTGCTCCGGCGGCCGAAAGAGGCTGGCCGTGTGTCGAAACCTTATGTTCGAAACTTTCGCCCTCCTTGCCGACGGCGCCCTTGCCCATAACGGTCTTGCCGATGATGAGGGTTGGTTTTTCGGTTTCGGCATTGGCTTTCGCGAGCGCCCCGCGGATCTGTGCGGCATCGCATCCGTCGACCGTCAGGACGTTCCAGTTCCATGCGCGGTATTTCATCGCCACGTCCTCGGTGTCGACGAAATCGACCGTCGTCGAGAGCTGGACGTTGTTGGCATCGTAGTACATTATGAAATTCGAAAGGCCCAGATGTCCCGCGATACGGCCCACCCCCTGAGAAACCTCCTCCTGGATACCTCCGTCCGAGATGTAGGCATAGGTCTTGTGCGCCATCCATTCGCCGAATCGGGCGGCCATAAAGCGTTCGGCCATAGCCGCACCCAAAGCCATCGCGTGACCCTGTCCGAGCGGTCCGGAAGTGTTCTCGACCATGTGCACCGGGTCGCGTTCCGGGTGTCCGGGGGTATGGCTGCCCCACTGGCGGAAATCCGCGAGGTCCTCCATCGAATAATACCCGGCCAGCGCCAACGTCGCGTAGAGCATCGGTGACATGTGTCCGGGATCGAGGAAGAAACGGTCGCGGAACGGCCACGCCGTGTCGTCGGGATTGTAGCGCAGGAACCCGGTGTAGAGGACGTTGATGAAATCGGCTCCGCCCATCGCGCCTCCGGGGTGTCCCGATTTGGCCTTTTCGACCATCGAGAGCGCCAGGATGCGGATGTTGTCTGCGGCTTTCAAAGTTTTGTTTTCCATAATAGACTTAAAGCGGGGATGCTGGTTAATATGAATAATTACAAATTAAAAATTACGAAGAAGAATAACGCAAACGTCATTGCAAACGGGCATATTATTCAAAATCATCAGTGCCTTCTATTCTATTTAATTCCGCACCTGTTTGTTTGTTCAAATATGGGATAATAGCACAATCATAATTAGCAATCGTGTTTACATCGTAAATTCCTATATTGTCAGGATTATCAATATATTCCTGTGTTTCTATACCTGAAAAAAAACGCCATCCGCTGTCATTCACATCTTCCGGCGCCTCTTTGTACATATATCCGATGTCTAAGCCTTCAACAGTGATTTTATCTGTCGCCATACAATAACCCAAATTGGAAACCAATTCCTTTATATCAGTTTCTTTCAGGCTGAGTTTTTTATTCTTATTCACATCCATGCGAGTCACTATCAACTGGCTTTCAGAGCGTTGCGGATAAGCGCGAAGTCGCTGTTCTCGAGCTGTTTCTGTGCGAAAGGCAGCGTCACGCGGAACTTTTTGCGCGTCGTGTCGCCCGGCAGTTCGAACATCGCCTCCATCATGATGGTCTCGCAAATCGAACGCAGTCCGCGTGCACCGAGCTTGTACTCCACCGCCTTTTCGACGATGTAGTCCAGCACGTCGTCGTCGAACGACAGCTTCACGCCGTCCATCGAAAAGAGGCTTTCGTACTGCTTCACGATGGCGTTCTTTGGCTCGGTGAGTATCGAGCGGAGCGCCGCCTTGTCCAGCGGACGCATATACGTAAGCACCGGCAGGCGCCCGACGAGTTCCGGTATCAGACCGAAGCTCTTGATATCCTGCGGCATCACGTACTGCAGCAGGTTGTCCTTGTCGATCCTGCCGCCGTTGCCCTTGCCGTAGCCTATGGCGCGGGTGTTCAGGCGGCGTGCTATCACCTTCTCGATGCCGTCGAACGCGCCGCCGCAGATGAACAGGATATTCGTCGTGTCGACCTGCGTGAACTTCTGGTCGGGATGCTTGCGGCCACCCTGCGGTGGAACGTTCACGACCGTCCCCTCGAGTATCTTCAGCAGGGCCTGCTGCACCCCCTCGCCCGAAACGTCGCGCGTGATCGACGGGTTGTCGCTCTTACGTGCTATCTTGTCGATCTCGTCGATGAAAACGATGCCCCTTTGCGCCGCCTCGATATCGTAATCTGCGGCCTGCAGCAGGCGCGACAGGATGCTCTCGACATCCTCGCCAACGTATCCGGCCTCGGTCAGCACCGTCGCGTCGACTATCGAAAAAGGCACTTTCAGCAGACGCGCGATAGTCCTGGCCAACAAAGTCTTGCCCGTGCCGGTCGGACCAACCATCACGATATTCGACTTATCGATCTCGACCTGGTCGGCATCGGCCTTGTGGTGCAGGCGCTTGTAGTGGTTGTAGACCGCCACGGAGATATAGCGCTTGGCCTCATCCTGCCCGATGACGTACTCATCGAGCATCGCCTTGATCTGCGCAGGCTTCGGAAGCTCCGACAGCGGCGTGAAATCGGCGGCCTTGTATTTCTTCTGCGCGGCCGCTTCCTCGTTGAGGATCCCGTAGCCGTACTCTATGCACTGGTTGCAGATGTGGGCGTTGCCGCTCCCCGAAAAGAGCATGTCGACCTCTTCCCTCGGCGATCCGCAGAACGAACAAACTTCGCCCGAACCTTCATTTCTACCTGGTTTCTTTGCCATCTTTTGAGTGATAAATTACGAATTACGAATTACGAATTACGAATGAAGGTGTGCTGCGCACATTTTATATAAATCGCGGCGGAGCCGCACCTTCGACTCATGACTCATAACTCATGACTCATAACTCTGTTTTTTATTTACGTTTGGCGAGCACTTCGTCGATAAGGCCGTAGGCTTTTGCTTCGGCGGAGCTCATCCAGTAGTCGCGGTCGGAATCTTTTTCGATCTTCGAGACCTTCTGTCCGGAGTGCAGGGCCAGTATTTCGTAGAGTTCCTTGCGTGTGCGCAGGATCTCGCGTGCCGTGATCTCGATGTCGGAAGCCTGTCCCTGGGCGCCGCCGAGGGGCTGGTGGATCATGATGCGGGAGTGCGGGAGTGCCGAGCGTTTGCCTTTTTCGCCGGCGGTCAGCAGGATCGCGCCCATGCTTGCGGCGAGTCCCGTGCAGATCGTCGCGACGTCGGGGGCCACCAACTGCATGGTGTCGTAGATGCCGAGTCCGGCCGAGACCGATCCGCCCGGCGAGTTGATATATATCTGTATATCCTTGTCGGCGTCGGCCGATTCGAGGAAGAGCAGCTGCGCCTGGATGATGTTGGCGACGTCATCGTAGATGGGTGCGCCCAGGAAGATGATGCGGTCCATCATCAGTCGCGAAAATACGTCCATCGCGGCCACGTTCATCTGGCGCTCCTCGATGATTGTGGGCGAAACGTAGCCCTCCATCTGCGAGCGGAAGTCATGGAGTTTGAGGCTGCTGATGCCCAGGTGTCCGGTCGCGTATTTTTCAAATTCAGTCTTTTTCATAGGATTCCCTTTCTTTGTTTTTATTGTTTTTCAGTTATATACAAACAATAAAACCAGCAAGTTTATTGCCACATGCGTGGTAACTTACAAAGATAATCAGATTTAGCATAAAAAAGGAAACGGGGCGGCGAAAACCGTCCCGTCCCACAATATTTTGCGCCTACCTACGCTTCGGCAGCCAGTTTCTGAAATTCTTCGACCGAAACACTCTTTTCGGTGACTTTCACCAACGGCTTCACGGCTTCGATCACCTTGTTCTCGCGGATACGGTCGTAGATCCTCTGCGCCTCCTCCTTGTTCCCGAGGATGCTTTTGGCGTAACCCGTCAGGGTGTCGTCGGGCACCTGGCTCATGCCGTACTGCGCGAACTGCATCTGGGCGATCGTCTTGGCTTCGGCAAGCATATCCTCCTGGGTGACTGAAAGTTCAAGGGCCTCTGTGAAATGCTTCTGCACAAGGTTCCACGCCATCATACGCAGGAACGCCGGGAAATCCTTTTCGATCTCGTCCATTGTGAACTTGCCCTCGTTGACGGCGTAAAGCCACTTTTTGAGGAACTCTTCGGGCAGCTGCAACGCCGCCTTGCCGAGCAGGTAGTCCTTCAACTGGATCGAGAAGAGGTAGTCGCTCTCGCGGCCGAGGTCGGCTTCGATCTGCGCGTCTATGAATTTATTGAACGCGGCTTCGTCGGCAATGTCGCCTGCGGGGAAAGCCGCCTGGAAGAACTCCGCATCCATGGCCGGTTCTACGAACCTGCGTATCTTGGTTACAGTTGCGGTGAATTCGGGATTGATCGCGTCCAACTCTTCGGCCTTCACACCGAGAGTCGAGGCCAACTGCGAGGGATTTTTGTAGATCTCTTTCACATTGACGATCATAGAGTCGCCCACCTTTTTGCCCTTGAACTGCTTGCGTTCCTCTTCACTCATCGACACCAGCCCGATGTAAGCGTCGTCGGCATGGATCTCGCCGTTGTCGAGCGAAACTTCGAGAGCTTCGTCGCCCGTGACCTTTTCGACATCTTCGAGACGGCCGAAACGGCGCACGAAGTTCGAGCGGTAGCTGTCGCGCATATCCTTGGCTACCTTTATTTTATAATAAGCCACCTTGTCGGAATCACCCAGTTTGATGTCTACTTTCGGCGCGACGCCTATCTCGAAAACGAATTCGTGTTCGGTGTTGTTCTCGAAGTCCATGTCGCCCTGGTCGTCGGCCGGGAGCATATCGCCCATGAAGTCGATCTTATTCTCTTCCAGGTAGTTGAACGTTGCTTCGCTGGCTTTGCGGTAGGCCTGTTCGGCTATCGCGCCCTTGCGGTACATCTTGTTGATGATGCCCATGGGCACCATTCCGGGACGGAAGCCCGGGATATTGGCCTTGCGGCGGTATTCGCGCAGGCTTTTGTCGACTTCGGGGCCGTAATCGGCTTCCGATACCGCGGCCCTCAGGACCATAGTCCCGCCCGGCCTCTCTTCGGTTGTAATATTCATATGATCGTGGTTTAATTCTATCCAGAAAAATAGGCGACAAAGGTAAATTTTTTTATACATTTTCCAAAGGCGGAGGCCGTATAGACCCGTCTTCCTGCCGATACAGATTTTATAAATTAATTTGTATCTTTGTAATTCAGGCCTGCCCGTTCAGGCGGGCCGGGTCTGATTGTTTTGTGTCGGCGGGCAGCAGGTCAAACTGCTGCCCTTTTTTTTACGGAAGTAACTTCCGTAAAAAAAAGGGCTAAGCCCCCTGCTGTGTTATCACCCCACCCACCGCCCTCCCCTGAATATGGGAGGGCCCTGTCGCGGCTAAATGCCGCTCCGTATCCCACTTTTTTGGTTGTCGCTTATTTAACTGGCTTTTATACCGTTATCGGATCGAAAAATAACATTTTCGGACAAATTTTCGCATCCCAGCTAAATTTTGCACGCAATTTGTTTTTATACCCTCACGAAGCAGGTGATCACCACAGCTTAGTGTAAACGCCGGCGTTTCCGCCAATACTACAACACCCCGAAGATTTTCGGATTTACCGAAAATCCCGAAACACGAACTGTTTCGGGCCGGGGAAGAAGTATGCCTGCGCGGACAGCGGCGAAAGAGAACGTATTAAGAACAACATAAAATTTTGAGGCATGGCAAACACTACAAAAGAAGGCAAGAAAAAGGTATTCGTCAAAGGCTACACGACCAACACGGGGCGTGTGGTGCCCGACCATGTCCGTTCGACCCCCTATGTGTCGGACGGCCCGAAAGGAACATTCATAGGACGCCGTCTGACCAATCCGAAAAAACCGCTTTATTAACAGGCTGAATTTTCTGAAAAACAAAACTCCGGAAACGTGCAGGTTCCGGAGTTTTTTATTTTAGCGGGCCGTTGCGCAGCCTTTCGCGCGGCCTCACCCTCTGCTTTCCATGCTCTCCGCATCCGGATTAATGAGTATAGTATCTTCCTCAACCTCTTTCAGTGTCGCGGGCTGCTTATCTCCGGTGGCCTTGATGCGGCCTATGCTGTCAGGTTTGACCTGGGTGTCCACCTTGATGCTGCGGACGGCATTGCTCTTTTTGGCATTTGTCTTTATCTGTCTCATCTCTCTCTATTTTGTCTCCGGAAAAGGAGCAAAAGTTATGCCTGCCGGTGCTCCCATAAGAAAATGGTCGACAATGACGAGGGCGCTGTGCCGGAAGTTTCAGACCATCAGTAACCTTTATCATCAAGTCCGCTGTCGGCGTTCCGACTGGATTGCTTCGCTGGTTTACAATGACGGTTGCGCTGTGCCGGGAGATTAAGGTTTGCAACCACCTTCATCATCAAGTCTGCTGTGGCCGTTGCCACAAAGACCCCGGCGCGGTCGGCCTTTTCACATAAGGTCCGCCGCGCCGGGGGTTACAGGAGGTCCTGCGGAGAGAACCGGCCGGATCTCTTTCTCACTCGTCTTGCCTTCATAGCCGTCTCTTTTTAAATGGTCAATACTCTGGTTGGTGTTGTTTCTGCTGATTTAACGGGGCGCTTCCCGGAATAGTATGCCGCAGGACGCGGAATCGGAACTGCGGGACATTTTTGCAGACATATTTACTAAAAAACCGGGTTTTTTAGGTTAATTTTGCATCTCCATATCAACAACTGAAACAATGAGCCAGGACCCGAAAAATACCATTACAGGACTTATATCTACTCAGAACAACATTCCCATTCGGGGCGTGCGGGGCGTTGTGGCCCTGCTCGACGACGGCGCGACCGTGCCCTTCATCAGCCGCTACCGCAAAGAGGCGACCGGCGGATTGGACGAAGAGCAGATCGGACTCATTAAACAGCAGTACGAAAAGCTGACTGAACTCGTGAAACGCCGCGAGACCATCCTTTCGACCATCGAGGAGCAGGGAAAACTGACTCCCGAACTGCGCGAAAAGATCGAGGCGTGCTATGACCCGACACTGCTCGAAGATATTTATCTTCCTTATAAACCAAAGCGCCGCACCAAGGCCACCGTCGCGCGGGAACGCGGGTTGGAGCCTCTGGCGGCCATGCTGATGCGCCAGGACGGCGCGGACCCGATGAGGCTCGCGACGCGGTTCGTCAAAGGCGAAGTGGAGAACGAAGAGATGGCTCTGGCTGGGGCGTGCGACATCATCGCAGAATGGGTCAGCGAGGGCGAACGCAGCCGCAGTGCTATGCGGCGCCTTTTCGCACGCGAAGCCGTGATCTCATCGAAAGTGGTAAAAGGCAAGGAAGCGGACGGGGCGAAATTCTCGGACTATTTCGACAGCAGCGAGGTGTTGGCGCGCACACCGTCGCACAGGCTGATGGCACAGCTGCGTGGCGAACGGGAAGAAATTCTTCGGATCGGCGTCGCGCCGGACGAGGATAAGGCGCTCGAACAGCTGGACCGCATTTTCATACGCGGCAATTCGCCCTCGGCGGATTACATCGAGGATGCCGTGAAGGATGGCTACAAGCGCCTGCTGAAGCCATCGATGGAGACAGAAACGCTGGGCGCGGCACGCGAAAAGGCCGACGGCGAGGCTATAAACGTCTTCGCGGCCAACCTGCGACAACTTCTGCTGGCCGCGCCGCTCGGCCAGAAACGGACGCTCGCCATCGACCCCGGTTTCCGCAGCGGCTGCAAGGTGGTCTGCCTCGACGAACAGGGAACTCTGCTCCACAACGAGAATATATATCCGCATCCGCCGCAGGGCGAAACCGCAAAGGCGCGTGAACGCCTGAGTGCGCTGATTGCGAAATACGACATAGAAGCCGTTGCCATCGGCGACGGAACCGCCGGGCGCGAGACCGAAGCGCTGGTGCGTTCACTGGACCTGCCCGACACGGTGCAGGTTTTCATGGTGAGCGAAGACGGCGCGAGCGTCTATTCTGCTTCGCCGGTCGCGCGGCAGGAGTTCCCGGACTATGACGTCACGGTGCGCGGCGCCATCTCGATCGGCCGCCGGCTGATCGACCCGCTGGCAGAACTTGTGAAGATCGACCCTAAGGCGATCGGGGTGGGGCAGTACCAGCACGACGTCGACCAGACGAAACTCAAAAAATCGCTCGACACGGTGGTGGAAAGTTGTGTGAACCGCGTCGGGGTGAATATAAATACCGCGTCGCAGCAGCTCCTGTCGTATGTTTCGGGGCTGGGCGACTCGCTCGCGAAGAACATAGTCGAATACCGCACGGCGAACGGACCGTTCCCGTCGCGGGCGCAGATAAACAAGGTTCCGCGCCTGGGCCCCAAGGCTTTCGAGCAGTGCGCCGGATTCCTGCGCATTCCCGACGCCAAAAACCCCTTGGACAACAGCGCCGTCCATCCCGAATCCTATCCGGTGGTCGAGGCTATGGCGAAAGACTCGGGCGTTTCGGTGGCCGAACTGCTCAAAAACAAGGATCTGCGAGGCGGCGTCGACATCAAAAGATACGTGACCGAAAAGACGGGCCTCCCGACTCTGACGGACATAATGCAGGAGTTAGATAAGCCGGGGCGCGACCCGCGCGGACAGATCGAGGCTTTCTCGTTTGCCGACGGGGTGCATTCGGTCGACGATCTGCGTGTTGGAATGGTACTGCCGGGCATAGTTACGAACATCACCAATTTCGGTGCGTTCGTCGACATCGGCGTCAAGCAGGACGGACTGGTGCACATTTCGCAGTTGGCAGACAAATACGTCGCCAACCCGAACGACGTTGTGAAACTGCATCAGAAAGTGCAGGTCAGGGTGATGGAGATCGACCGTGTGCGCACACGCATCGGACTTTCGATAAAAGAGGCGCGGTAGCCAAGCGCGGAATATCAAGGTTTTCTTATCTTTGTCCCAGCGTTTTAAATAGTCGAACGAACATGAACCGCACCGCAGAATACGATTTCACCGTGATAGTCCCCGTCTACGACGAAGAGGACAATATGCCCAGGCTCGAAGCCGAACTGGCCGGTTTCCTGAAAACCGCCGCCGTGAAAAGCTGCGTGCTCTTTGTGAACGACGGCTCGCGCGACCGCAGCGGCGAACTTTTACGCGATGTGTGCGCACACAACAAGGATATGTTCTACATCTCGTTCGCGCAGAACAGGGGCCTCAGCGCTGCCATAAAAGCCGGGATAGACCATACGGAGTCGCCGTACGTCGGATACATCGACGCCGACCTGCAGACCGCGCCGGAGGATTTCAACATCCTGCTGGCCGATGCGGCAGATTTCGCAATGGTGATGGGAATCCGCACCGGGCGTAAGGACAGCCTCGGAAAGCGCCTCTCGTCGAAGATCGCAAACGGTTTCCGGCGCGCTATGACAAAGGACGGCATCGAGGATACCGGATGTCCGCTGAAAGTGCTGAAAACCGAATATGCCAAACGAATACCTTTCTTTACCGGGATGCACCGATTCATGCCTGCACTGGTGATGCTCCAGGATGGCGGAACGGTGAAGCAGATCCCGGTGCGCCACTTCCCGCGCACCGCCGGAGAGTCGAAATACCACCTGTGGAACCGCCTCGTGGGGCCGTTCAAGGATTGTTTCGCCTACCGGTGGATGAAAAAACGGTACATCAACTATAACGTGGACGACACGAACCTATGAATCCGCACCTGATCTCGGTAGTCGGGTTATTCGCGCAACTCCTTTTCTCAGCCCGCACGCTCGTACAATGGGTTGCATCGGAGAAAACCAAAAAGGTGCTTTCACCGACGCTCTTCTGGCAACTGAGCATGGCCGCGTCGTTCATCATGTGCATCTACGGCTGGCTGCGCAATGACTTCGCCATCATACTGGGACAGCTGGTCACCTACTATATTTACATCTGGAACCTGAGCATCAAAGGGTCGTGGGGTAAACTGCCTGCAGCCGTCCGCGTATTCTGTTTCGCGCTGCCGCTGGCGGCGGTCGCCTGGTTCCTCAGCGATTGGCACGACACGATCGAACGCCTTTTTCGGCATGAGGATATTCCGCTGTGGCTCATCGTCTTCGGTGTGACAGGGCAGTTCACCTTCACGCTGCGGTTCATCTATCAATGGTGGTATTCGCGCCGGGCGGGCGAGTCGGCCCTGCCGCCTGTTTTCTGGATAATCAGCCTGACCGGCTCGGCCATGATAATCGCATACGCCGTGATCCGGCACGACTGGCCGCTGCTGCTAGGGCAGGGCGCGGGTTTCGTGGTCTACCTGCGCAACCTGATGATAGGGTATAAAGAATCCCGCCGAGATCAGGACTTCGACGGGGTTTAATCGCCCTTTTCACCTATTATATACCAACCGTAATCGTTTGCCGACCAGGCGGGACGGCGGGTGGAGGTCCATTCTTTAAGGTCTTCGTTGCGGCGGATGTCCTTGGTGCGGACGAACAGTATCGTCTTAACGGGCAGGGCGTCGAGCGAATCCAACTGCGCCGTGGTTTCGATCTGTTCCGGCTGCCGGTCGTCGAGGAAAACGTCGATGTCGCGGAAAGTGGGGTATTTGTAATAGGCGTACCGGTCGATCTGCACGGCTTTTGCGGCTTCGCCCATCTCGCGGAAACCGATCTCGCGGTTGACCTGAGGGATCACGAACGAACAGACGGCCATAAAAACCAACAAACCGCCTGCGGCCGGAATGACCGCTTCGGGAGCCTTCTTACGGAATATCATCACCAGGCCCGCCACTCCCCCGGCAGTCAGAATGCCGGCTCCGATCCAGGGAAGCGCTCCAGTAATATCGAACGGTATCTGATCCCGAACAAAAAACCAGGCCGGAAGCAGCGCGGCGAAAAACAGCGCGCCGACCCCCACCCCGATCTTCACGCCCAGGGCATTGCGGTTGTCCTGGAGCACCGAAGCGCACAGGTAAACTACAAAAGGATATATCGGCAGAAGGTAAATGTCTATCTTGGAACTGACGAGCGACAGCAGTATGAGGTTCGCGGCGGCGGTGACTGCAAAGAACCTCTGCACGGACAAAGTGAACATTTTCCGGCGGATACCCTGCCAAAGCAGCACTATATAAAGTACGATCCACGGCGCGAAAGACCACAGCATGCGCGGGAAATAGAACCACACCGGCTCCTTGTGGTGGAACGAATTGACGCCGCGCCCGACCGTCTGTTTGAAAAGTATGTTGTCCAGGTATTCGCTGCCGCCCTCGAGCCAGACGCACAGGAACCACGCCCCGCACAACCCCACAAGCACCAGCCATTGCCGCCAGCCGAAATAACGGCCCGCATAGCGCAGTTTCCGTTCGACCGCCAGGAATGCATATATTGAAAGTATCGGGATGAGGAATCCCATCGGCCCCTTCGAGAAGATCGCCATGAATATCCAGACGGGCGCCAGCCACTTCTGTGCACGACTCCCTGTTCCATCATAGACGCGGAAGAAGGCATAGAGCGACAGCACGATAAAAAAGACCATCAGCATATCCATCCTCACCACCATCGCCGAGCCGATGTACATTACCGTCGTGAGCAGCAGCAGGTTGGAGACGACCGGGTTGTGGGCGATGCCCGCGCTGCGCAGCCACTTGTCCATGATCCACAGTATGCCCACCGCTGGCAGCAGCGAGAAAAGCCCTATGATCCACATATGGTAGCCGCCGGTCAGCAGCTTCGAGAGCATGATGAGCCAGAAGAAAAGCGGCGGCTTGTCGGCGTAGATGTCGCCGTGGTTATGGAACGTGAACCACGTGCCGCTGCGCAGGGCCTCTTCCACTATACTGATGTATTTCAGTTCGTTGGAGGGGGTGTAGTCCCTGAATATAAATACGGGGATCAGCAGCACAAGGTATATGAGATACCTGAGAGGTGAATCCGTGTTCCATGCACATGGCCGGCCTGTCCGCATAATAAATCTGTTTTTACGGTTAAATTCGTTGGTCTCCGGCCGTAAAGTTAGTCCAATTCCACAAAAAGAAAAAGAGCCGTATGACGGATTCAGGGAAATGTGCAGGCAGTCAGAGTCTGTCTAAATATCATTCCCGACCGGAAAAATCACATACACATAGGGACACTCTGCGAAATAATGACTAACTTGTACGCTCCCCCTGTAACCGTAAACCTTATTATGAACGTGATGAAACCTATTCATGCGGTGTATTACGCTGCTGTTGCATGCTCTTTCCTGATCCCATTCCAAGCCGCGGGACAGGGCGCATTACCCTACCATCTCGATCAGAAAGTTATTTCGGTGAATAAGATGGCGCCCCACAGCTCTTTCATGACCTATGGCAGCCGCGAAGCGGCAATGACCGGCGACTATTCCCGGAGTGAGTTCTACACTCTTCTGAACGGTACCTGGAAGTTCCTCTATTTCGACGATTTCCGGGATATTCCCGGTGATATCGCCGCGGCAGATGCGGCAGGCTGGAACGACATAAAGGTTCCCGGCAACTGGGAGTTCCAGGGGCACGGGACGGCCATTTATGTGAACCATCCTTATGAGTTCAAGACCACGGACCCGCTGCCGCCCACCCTGCCCGAAGTTATTCCGGGCGGAGTTTACAGGCGCGATTTCACGATCCCCGCCGGTTGGGACGGACGCGACGTTTATCTGCATCTTGCCGGAGCCAAATCGGGCGTGTATGTATATGTCAATGGGCAGGAAGTCGGTTACAGCGAGGAGTCGAAAGACCCGGCCGAGTTTCTGCTTAACCCTTACCTGGCCCCAGGGAAAAACACCCTCACGCTGAAGATATCGCGGTGGAGTACCGGTTCGTACCTCGAATGCCAGGACTTCTGGCGTGTGAGCGGCATCGAACGCGACGTCTTCCTGTGGGCGCAGGCTCCGGTGGCGCTCTCCGATTTCCGGGTGCGCTCGAACCTCGACGATGAGTACACCGACGGAGTGTTCCGCCTCGAGATGGATCTGCACAACAATGCGCCCCGGTCGGGTGCGGTCACCGCAGCCTATGAACTTCTTGACGCTGCGGGACGCAAGGTGCTCAGCGGCACCGCGACCGATATGGTCCCTGCAGGCGGCACGGGTAAGGCTGTGTTCGAGGGAGAGATCCCTTCCGTTCTGAAATGGACGGCCGAAACGCCCAACCTTTATAAACTGGTGATGACGGTCTCTGTGGCCAGACAGACGGCCGAATACATTCCTTTCAACGTCGGTTTCCGCCGCATCGAGATCAAGGAGAGCGAATACGAGCGCGACGGCAAACGGCTGCGCCTGCTGTACGTCAACGGCCAGCCCATCAAACTGAAAGGCACCAACATACACGAGACCGGTCTTAACGGCCACTACGTGACGCCCGAACAGATGCGCCGCAACTTCGAGCTGATGAAACTCAACAACATCAATTCGGTACGCCTGAGCCACTATCCGCAAGACCGCCATTTTTACGAGATGTGCGACGAGTACGGGCTGTACGTATACGATGAGGCCAACATCGAGTCCCACGGCATGTACTACACCATCTGGCCCGACGATATGCGAAAGGGCAGCGTCGGCCACATCGACGGCCGCAAAAAAGGTACCCTGGGTCACAATCCCGACTGGCTGCCGCACCATATGGAACGCATTGCCAACATGTTCGAACGCAACAAGAACTTCCCCTCGGTGACGATCTGGTCGCTGGGCAACGAGGCGGGCAACGGGTTCAACTTCTACAACGCCTACGTCGAACTGAAGAATCTCGACCTGGGACTGATGGATCGCCCGGTGTGCTACGAACGCGCGGGCTGGGAGTGGAACAGCGATATGTACGTTCCGCAGTACCCCTCGGCGGCGTGGCTGCGCAGTATCGGCGAAAAAGGTGCGGACAGGCCCGTCATTCCGTCGGAATATTCCCACGCCATGGGCAACTCCAGCGGCGACCTGTGGAGCCAGTGGCAGGCGATCTACGAACATCCGCACCTGCAGGGCGGATATATCTGGGAGTGGATCGACCACTCGACACTGGCTTATGACAAGGAGGGACGTCCGTTCTGGAGCTACGGCGGCGACTTCGGGGATGAGTTCACACCTTCGGACGGCAATTTCGTGGCCGACGGTATAGTCGGACCCGACCAGATGCCCCATCCCGGAATGAGCGAGGTGAAATACACCCACCAGGAGATCGGTTTCGAGGCGGTCGACCTTGCAAAAGGCGAGGTGCGCATCACCAACCGATTCTACTTCACCGACCTTTCGGACTATAAAATCAATTGGCAGGTGCGCCGCAACGAAAAGGCGGTGCGGACGGGCATTCTGAACCTCAACCTCGAGCCGCAGGAGTCACAGGTTGTGACCATTCCCGTCGACAAGCTGAAAGCCGCTCCGGGCGACGAGTTTTTTCTCAATTTCGAAGTAACGACTCTGAAAGCCGCGCCACTGGTCCCGGCCGGACACGTCGCGGCATACGATCAGTTCGAACTTCCGCTGAAAGGTGAAAAACAGGCGTTCAAACCCGCCAAGGGTCCCGCTCTGGAAGTTGCAGACAACGGCGGCGTGATAATCATAAAATCCCCCGCGGTCAGCTTCATGTTCGACAGTGCGAAAGGGGTTGCCACATCCTATAAGGTCAACGGCATGGAGTATTTCGATAAGGAGTTCGGCATACGTCCAAACTTCTGGCGCGGACCGACGGATAACGACTACGGAAACGGAGCACCTCTCCGGCTTCAGGTCTGGAAAACCATCTCGAACGACCCGCAAGTCATAAATGCATCGGCAGAGCGCGTCGGCGATAATGTGCGGCTGTCGGTGAAATACTCGTGGGACCTCATCGAAGAGGGTGTGGGAACGGTCGCCTATAACGTAGACTACACCGTTTATCCGACCGGCGAGCTCAATGCCGTGCTGCGCTACGTCCCGGTGCCGATGACCGATGCCTACGACCTCGAAAAACTGAACGCGAAGACGCATGACGGCGAGGTAGCCACATTCACGCCCAAGACCAAAGAGGAGCTCGAAGCCATGCAGAAAGTGCTCGAGATACCGCGCATCGGGGTCCGTTTCCGCACCCCGGCGGCATTCGACAATATCTCGTACTTCGGCCGCGGCCCGGAAGAGAACTACGCCGACCGCTACCGCGGCACGACTGTCGGGCTTTACTCGGCCAAGGCCTGGGACCTCTACCATCCCTACGTGCGCCCGCAGGAGAACGGACACCACACCCAGACACGATGGATGGCCGCAACAAATGACCGCGGGACGGGCCTTCTGGTCGTCGCCGACGGAGTGATGGAGTTCAACGCCCTGCGCAACACGGTCGAGGATTTCGACTGCCAGGAGTCGGACAAACCATACCAGTGGAACAACTTCTCGAAGGCCGAGATCGCGGGCCGCAACTACGAACGAGCCGCCAACCGCCTTCGTAAACAGACCCACGCGGCCGACATCGCCCCGCGCGATTTCGTCGAAGTGTGCCTCGACGGCTGCCACCAGGGTGTGGCCGGCTACAACAGCTGGGGAGACCGCCCGCAGCCCTACGCAACGATCTACTCCGACCAGGAATACCAATGGGCTTTTACACTCGTCCCTCTGAAATCGACCAAGGAGATCGGGCAAAAATCCAAAAACAAATATTAACACGAATTGTGAAGATCTTAAGCCCCTTTTGTTTATTCCTTTGAACTGACAAATGCCCGGGCAAGCAAGAGGTTACGGTTGCCGCCGTAACCTCTTGACGTTTTGCGGCAGCGGGCCGGGACCCGAACCCGGTCAAACACTTTAATCGGTTGAACTAATCGACAAAAATCTCCCCCGCTTAAGAGCCTCTGATAATTTTCCATCAAAACCGCATGTACTTTCAGGAATTTGTATTAATTTTAAAAACTGATATAACGACTCTTCTTCCGGAAGTCCAATTAAACATTTACCGCTATGGCCGGATTAGCCGCCGTCTGCAGGAACGTTTACGACTTTTTTCGCGACGGGTTCCGCAATATGACCGTAGGGCGTTCGCTCTGGGCGGTCGCGCTAATTAAGCTTTTCATCATGTTCGGCATCCTGAAACTCTTCTTCTTCCCAAACTACCTCAACAAAAACTTCGATACCGAGCAGGAAAAAGCCGACCATGTGATAAACGAACTGATCATGCGCGGGAAATGAATTTCGCAAAATGTCATATCGAGCGCAACGAAGTGAAGCCGAGATATCTGATCGGGCAAGGCCTTTCGCAATCAGATCCCTCGACTCTCGCTCGGGATGACATAGCTGACCATATTAATAGTGTATAGACCCGTAAGACCAACTTTAACTTAAAATATCGAAACCTTAATGGAACTACTGACCGCTTCATTAGTCGACTGGTCGAGGGCGCAGTTCGCCCTGACGGCCTGTTACCATTGGATCTTCGTTCCGCTGACGCTCGGGCTGGGCATTGTCATGGCGGTGATGGAGACCATGTATGTGCGCACCGGAAAGGAGGAGTGGAAGAACGCCGCCAAGTTCTGGATGCGCCTTTTCGGCATCAACTTCGCTTTCGGCGTCGCCACCGGACTCATCCTCGAATTCCAGTTCGGCACCAACTGGTCCAACTACAGCTGGTTCGTGGGCGATATCTTCGGCGCGCCGCTCGCCATCGAAGCCACGCTCGCATTCTTCCTCGAAGCCACCTTCATCTCGCTGATGTTCTTCGGGTGGAACAAGCTCGGTAAAAAGATGCACCTCGCATCGACCTGGCTCACCATCTTCGGCGCGACTATCTCGGCGCTGTGGATACTCGTGGCCAACGCATGGATGCAGTACCCGGTGGGGATGGAGTTCAATCCCGACGTCGGCCGCAACGAGATGATCGACTTCTGGGCCATCCTCGGCTCGCCCGTAGCGATCAATAAATTCATACACACGGTGCTGTCGGGCTGGGTCCTGGGCGGAATATTCGTCATCGGGGTCAGCGGATGGTTCCTGCTGCGCAGGCGGCACACCGGTTTCGCGATGAAGAGCATGAAGGCCGGAACGCTGTTCGGGCTTATCTCGTCGATACTGATACTGGTCACCGGGCACACTTCGGCCGGCAACGTAGCGGATCATCAGCCCATGAAACTTGCCGCCATGGAGGGGCACTACGACGGCTACAACGGCGTGGAACTCGTCGCGGTGGGTGTGCTTAATCCCGAAAAGAAATCATATGACGACGGCGTGAAGCCGGTCGTGGCGAAGATAGCGCTGCCAAAAACCCTGTCATTCCTCGCATTTTCGGATTTCAACGCATATGTGCCTGGCATCCATGACATCATCGAGGGGGGCTATGTGAAACCCGACGGGACCATAGCGCTGTCGTTCACGGAGATGCAGCGGCGCGGGAAACTTGCCCATGATGCGCTCGAGAATTACCGCGGCGCTATCGCTGACGAGGACGGGGAGATGATACCGGTATATCGGGAGGAACTGAAAGAGAACTACGCCTGGTTCGGCTACGGGTATCTCGACAAGCCCGAGGATCTGATCCCGCCTGTGGGTCTGACATTCTATTCGTTCCATATAATGGTGCTGCTGGGGCTGTGGTTCATAGCGCTCTTCCTTGTGGCCGGATTCTTCGCGTGGAGCAAAAAACGCGATATTTCGAAACACCGCTGGCTGCTGTGGCTTGGCATCATAACCATACCGCTCGGGTATCTGGCCGGACAGTTCGGCTGGGTGGTCGCCGAGGTGGGACGCCAGCCGTGGGCCATACAGGATATCCTGCCTGTCCAGGCCGCCATCTCGGGTATCTCGGTCGGCGATGTGAAGACCACCTTCTGGATCTTCGCCGTGCTGTTCACCGTCCTGCTGCTGGCCGAGGTGAGGATCATGCTCAAACAGATAAAGAAAGGGCCCGAACCGTTCGACGAAGCGGCAAAGGAGATCCCCGGCAATGATAACTATTAAAAACAGAGAGCTATGATCACATACGATTTACTTCAGCATTACTGGTGGTTTCTGATCTCGCTGCTCGGGGGCCTGCTCGCTTTCCTGCTCTTTGTGCAGGGGGGCCAGTCCATGCTTTTTTCGCTGCCGCGAAACGACGGCCAGCGCAAGATAATGATAAGCATCCTGGGGCGTAAATGGGAATATACGTTCACCACGCTCGTAACGTTCGGGGGCGCGCTGTTCGCCTCGTTCCCGCTCTTCTACTCGACCAGTTTCGGCGGCGCATACTGGCTGTGGATGGTCATCCTCTTCTCGTTCGTGCTGCAGGCCGTCTCTTACGAGTGCCGGTCGCGGCCCGGGAATATCTTCGGACGGAAGATCTACGACGGGTTCCTGATGCTGAACGGACTTCTGGGTACGTTCCTGATAGGGATCGTTGTCGGAACGTTCTTCACCGGCTCCGACTTCACGGTCAATATGGGAAATATCACCAACGCCGCCTCGCCGGTGATAAGCCGATGGGGCAACGGATGGCACGGCCTGGAAGCCATCGCCGATCCGCGCAATGCCGCACTTGGTCTTGCGGTGCTGTTCCTTGCCCGCACGCTCGCCCTGCAGCTCTTCGTCAACCGCGTCGACGACCCCGAAACGGAAGCCCGCAGCCGGAAAGCCATGTGGTACAACGCGCTTCCGTTCGTGATTTTCTTTCTAGTATTTGTCGTGTGGACATTCCTGTCCGCAGGTTTTGCCGTTTTCCCCGACACGGGCGAAGTGTATATGCAGCCGTACAAGTATTTTATCAATTTCATTGAGATGCCCGTAGTGGGAGTGTTCTTTGTGCTGGGCGTGCTGGCGGTGCTCTACGGCATTATCATCACCCTGTTCTGTAAATCGTCGCGCCGTGGGATATGGTTCTCGGGCGTGGGAACAGTGGCGACGGTATGCTGCCTGCTGCTGGCGGCGGGATACAATAACACCGCGTTCTACCCGTCGACGGCCGACCTGCAGAGCTCGCTGACGATATCGGGCGCCTCGTCGAGTTTCTTCACCCTGAAGGTGATGTCGATAGTGTCGCTGATAATCCCGTTCGTGCTGGCTTACATCATCTATGCATGGAATTCGCTCGAGAAAAAACGCACCACGCTTTCGGACGCGGAGAGCGACGGGCACCCGTAATGTTTAGCAGGATTGAAAAGCTCCTGAAACAACATAAATACCCGGAGTTGTTTTAAATATCCAGAAATAACAGAGAATCGCCGGAGTTGTGTGTAAATCGTGTGCCCCGGCAAAAAACAAGAGGTTACAACTGTTGCTGTAACCTCTTGATTTTCTGTGGTAGCGGGTCCGAGACTTGAACTCGGGACCTCATGATTATGAATCATGCGCTCTAACCAGCTGAGCTAACCCGCCATCTGCCAAACACATTTTCTGTGGATGAGCGTGCAAATGTAGCTAAATTTTTATTATTCGCAAAAATTTCACTACTTTCGGATTGCATAAAATCCATACGCATGGCAATATTCGAAGTTACCGGGGGACGTCCCCTCAAAGGCGAAATCACCGCCCAAGGCGCAAAGAACGAAGCATTACAAGTGATCTGCGCAACACTGTTGACCGCCGAAAAAGTGACAATCCGCAATATCCCGCAGATAGTCGACGTCATACAGCTAATCGAACTGCTCGCAAAACTCGGTGTTGAGATCGAACATCCCGACGAGGGAACTTACTCGTTCCGCGCCGCAGATATCGATCTCGACTACATGAAATCCAACGATTTCCGCGAACGGGCAACACGCCTGCGCGGGTCGGTGATGATAATCGGCCCCCTGCTGGCCCGTTTCGGGATCGGACATATGCCTAAACCCGGCGGCGACAAGATAGGACGCCGGCGTCTGGACACCCACTTCATCGGTTTCCAGAAACTCGGCGCAACGTTCGATTTCGACACCGGCGGCAACTTCTTCACGGTCGAAGGGCGCAACCTGCGCGGATGCTACATGCTGCTGGACGAGGCTTCTGTGACCGGAACGGCCAACATCGTCATGGCCGCCGTAATGGCCAAAGGCTTCACCACGATCTACAACGCCGCCTGCGAGCCTTATCTGCAGCAACTGTGCAAGATGCTCAACCGCATGGGCGCGAAGATCTCGGGCATCGCTTCGAACCTGCTGACCATCGAAGGGGTGGAAGAGCTGCACGGAACGGACCACGCACTGCTCCCAGACATGATCGAGGTGGGCAGTTTCATCGGCATGGCGGCGATGACGCAGAGTGAGATCACCATAAAAAACGTTTCGTATGAGAACCTGGGCATCATCCCGCAGCAGTTCGCCAGGATGGGTATCGTTTTCGAGCAGCGGGGCGACGATATCCACGTCCCGCAGCAGGACCACTACTGCATCGACACCTTTATCGACGGCTCGATAATGACCATCGCCGACGCACCGTGGCCGGGCCTGACGCCCGACCTGCTGTCGGTCTTCCTTGTCGTCGCGACGCAGGCGAAGGGAGCGGTGCTGATCCACCAGAAGATGTTCGAGAGCCGCCTCTTCTTTGTCGACAAACTGATCGATATGGGAGCGCAGATCATCCTGTGCGACCCCCACCGCGCCACCGTCATAGGCCACGACCACAATTTCCGATTGAAACCCACTCAAATGACATCTCCGGATATCCGCGCCGGGGTTGCGCTTCTGATCGCCGCGATGTCGGCCGGCGGCACCAGCATAATCCAGAACATCGAGCAGATCGACCGCGGCTACCAGAATATCGACGGACGCCTCAACGCAATCGGAGCAAGGATCATCCGTAGAGATTGACCTCTGTCACGCAACTGCGACTTCCCCACAGAATCACGACTTTTAAAAAAGTCGCCCAACAATTTTTAACGGAATCTGCGATTCCTACTATTTTGATGGTAGGGATGTTTTGCGGATTTTGGCTGGTTATTGAAATTGCGCGGCAGGCGAAGCCTGACAACTTATATTGAAAGGATCTGACTCTGAAAATAAATTTTCGAGATCGGATCCTTTCAATATAATGTTGCACTACGTGCAACCTGCATAATTTCAATAACAGCGTTGACGAAACATCCCCTTTGCATCAAAATAAACCGCCGTGGCCGTGGCCACCAAAATAAATCGGTGCGCGCGTTCGCGCAATCCTTATGTTACTTTGGGATTTGCCAAAGTAACATAAGAAAGAGAAAAGAGCGCTCTGAAAATGGAGCGCTCTTCACAATTTGGCGGCAGTGCGGGACTACCGGATGTCGATGACGTAGGGCATGCGGGCTTGGACGCCAGTCTCTTCGAGCATGCTCTTAAGGGCGTTGTACTGTTCGAAAGCCCCGCCCAGTTCGTCGATCATAACCGACTTGCGCACCGATGCCGAGAATCCGCTGAGGAGTGCCGCGATGCTCGAATAGTCGTCGCCGACCTCCCAGATGCGGAAATCTTCGGCGACGCCTGCACGGTCGGCCGCGATCGCAATGGCGTCGGCGATGCCGCCGATACCGTCCACGAGGCCGATGCCTACAGCATCGGCGCCAGTCCAGACGCGGCCCTGCCCGATGTTGTCGACGGCCTCGAAGGACATGTTGCGGCCCTGGGAGACATGGCCCACGAACGTGGTGTAGACATCCTCGACCGATTTCTGGATGTAGGCTTTTTCGGCGGGCAAAATCTCGCGGTAAAGCGTCCCGATGTCGGAATATGTGTTGGTGGTCACGCCGTCCACCGTGATACCGAGATTCTTCTTAAGCGACTTGCCGATATTGGCATGCAGCCCGAAAACGCCGATAGAACCGGTCAGGGTGCTTTTGCTGGCATATATCACGTCGGCCGGGCACGATATGTAGTAGCCCCCCGATGCGGCGTAGCTGCCCATCGAAACGATCACGGGAACCTCTTCCTTGAGGAGTTGCAGTTCGCGCCACATCACTTCCGAGGCAAGGGCGCTGCCGCCGGGTGAATTGACACGGAAAACGACCGCCTTGACATTGGGATCCTTGCGCACTTTCGAAAGTTTCTTGAGTATCGCCGCGCTGCCCACCTGGCCCGTCGAGCCGTCGCCCGAAACGATGTCGCCTTCGGCATAAATGACGGCGATCTTGTTGCGGGAGATGTGTTTCGCGGTTGTAGCGACCTGGGACGCATAGTTGCCGAACGAAACGATGTTGGGATCACTCACGGCGGTACGTTTCGATTTTTTAGCCTCTACCTGTTCCCCGGCTGCAGCGGTCTCTTCCTCAACCGCTTCTTCGCCGCCCTCCAATGCCTCACCATCGTCGGCAGACGCTAAAGCGGCCTCTTCGTCCACAATTTTATCAACCGGCCAGATATTGATCATCCGGCTCAACTCGGCCATCACCTCGTCTTCGTAGCGCAGACCGTCCACAAGGCCCTTTTCGAGGGCCGTCGTCGGAGAATCTATGGCGAGCGTGTTGGCCCATCCGTTAAGGTTGTCGGCGGAGATCATCCTAGCTTCGGAGACGGCTCCGACAATCATATTCCATATCGAGTTGGCCATGGTCTGGTACTGGAGCTTGTTCTCGGGGCTCATCTTATCCAGAATAAACGGTTCGACGGCCGACTTGAACGACCCGTGGCGGATGACTTCGGGAACGATGTCGAGCTTGTCGAGAAGGCCTTTAAAGAACATGGTCTGCAAGGAGAGGCCGTACCACTGCATGCTCCCCTCGGGATTGATGTAGACCTTGTCGGCCACCGACGAAAGATAATAGCCGGCATGGCTGTAATTCTCATTGTAGGCGAGGATGAACTTGCCGCTCTCCTTGAATTTGACCAGCTCGGCGCGGATCTCCTCGAGGTTGGACAGCGACACGTTGGTGTGCTCGTCGAAATTGATGTAGATGCCCTTTATACGGTTGTCGGCGGCGGCGGCCTGTATGGCTGTAACGGCCGACAACTGGGTCGTGCGTGTCTTCGGGGTCATCGACATGAAGTCGAACTCGTCATAAATCGAGCTTGCCGGAGCGTCGGTAATTGCTCCGAGGTTAAGCCGCAGGACCGAATTGGCGGGAACAGAGGGGACCGCACTGCCGAACGAAGCGATTATGCCGGCAATGATCATCGACCAGATCATTATCATCAGCCCGAAGGCCACAATGACGGCCAGAAGACTGGCCAGAAAATTCTTAAAAAAATTCATATGCTTGACGTTTTTTGATTAATTCTTCTGTTTTCTAAACATCTGACAAACAAAGGTATTCTTTTTTTCGGACGATCCAGCGTTTTCAACTACCCGTTTTGATAACTTTTACAAAATTTTAATACTGCGCGCAAAGGACGTGCCTTATTATTAGTATTTTTGTTTTTTGAGATATATCATTTCGAAGCGCGTCGGATTATATGGTAGATCCCTCGTCGTCGAAAGTAAATAAACAACCCGACCGACCCGATACGGTTTCGGCTCACTCGGGATGACAGATGTTTTTATTATTTAATCAGTAGGTAAATATAAAATAAAAACAATAAAATGATAAACAAGGAAGATGTTTTGAAGGCCTTGGAAGGGGTGGTGCACCCGGAAGCCAAACAAAGCCTCGCGGAAGCGGGATTCGTGTCGGGAGCGGCTGTGGAAGAGGGCAGGATCGCCGTGGCATTGAAATTCCGGCGCCCGAAAGATCCGTTCGCAGCTTCGCTCAGGCGCCAGGCGGAAGCGGCCCTCTCGGCGGCGTTCCCGGGGATGGAAATCTCCGTCTCGGTCGAAGAACCTGCCCCGAAGCCAGAGCCTTCGCGGCGCCTGCCGGGGGTGGGCAAGGTGGTGGCCATAGCCAGCGGCAAAGGCGGCGTGGGTAAAAGCACCGTAGCGGCATACCTCGCCGCAACCCTCGCATCGGAAGGTTTTCGCGTCGGGATCCTCGACGCCGATATCTACGGCCCTTCGCAGCCGCAGCTTTTCGGGATCACGGACTATCTCCCGCCAGCCGAACAGGAAGGCGGCGCAGACCTGATCGTTCCGGCCGAAAGCATGGGGGTCAAAATAATGTCGATCGGGTTTTTCATCGACCCCAGCGACGCTCTCGTGTGGCGCGGACCTATGGCCACGAACGCCCTGCGCCAACTCATCCATCAGACAAAATGGGGCGATTTGGACTACCTGCTCGTGGACCTGCCCCCCGGAACCGGCGACGTGCATCTGACCATGGTCCACGACCTGGAACTGGACGGCGCGGTCATCGTCAGCACCCCCCAGCAGCTGGCCGTGGCGGACGTGCGGCGCGGAGTGGAGATGTTCCGCGCCGAAGGTATCGGAGTGGCGGTGCTGGGCATCGTCGAGAACATGGCGTGGTTCACCCCGGCCGAACTGCCGGACAACCGCTATTATATCTTCGGCGAGGGGGGGGCGAGGCGTTTTGCGGATGCTGAAAACATTGAATTCCTCGGGGATATCCCTATTGTGCAGTCGGTTGCGGAGAGCGGAGAGAGGGGACTGCCGGCGCAGGGAATCCGTGCGGAAGTCCGGCCGTACTATGTTGACATCGCCCGAAGGATTGTTGATAAACTGGGAAAGTGATGTTGAAAGGGACCGGAATAACTGTCGGCAACTTTTAACAGATGGGCACGGGGCGGTTTTTATTAATATTTTTCAAATATAACCTAACAACAAAAACAAAAATTTGTTGAAGCATGATCTGATGTTTATATGTCAACAACAATAACAAACATTGTTGACAAATGTTCGGGAACGCGCCAAAACAATACCGATCGGGGACCAGGGCGTAAAAAGGAAAAAACAAAACGGTGTGGTAAAATTTTTATAACTAAATTTACTGGTGGGAGAGAGGTGGTTATTGACAGTTTCAACAGCCATTATTGTTATTATTGATATATATTTATTTAATAAGTAATAAAAATAAAAAATCATGAAAGGGTTCAGAATTTCGATTGCCGGGCTTTTGGCGGCTCTTTGTTTTTCCGGGTGTACTTCGCCCTCACCGCAGCAACTTCCGACGCGGCAGAATTTTCCTGAACCCGAAAAAGATCTTTACGGAGTGTTCAAAACCCCGCAGCCGCAGCACAGGCCATTCGTACGGTGGTGGTGGAACGGACTGAGGGTGGATGAAAAGGAGATCCTGCGCGAGCTGGACCTGATGAAGGCGGCCGGGATAGGCGGAGTTGAGATAAATTCCATCGCGTTTCCCGGGGATGCCGATCCCGTGGGTTACAGGGAGATGCCCTACCTGTCGGACGATTGGGTGCGGATGATACGCACCGCCGCCGACGGATGCCGCGAAAGGGGGATGTGGTGTGATATTATAGGAGGATCGGGATGGCCTTTCGGCGGGGAGTTCATTCCGCGCGGACAGCAGCTGCAGATGCTCACTGTCGAGACGATAGACCTTAAAGGAGGAGAAAAGTTTTCGATGGAACGCGCCGAGATACTGAGGAAGAGTTCTCCTCCCATCATGTCGTCCACGTCCGATCCGGAAAAAGAGCTGGTCTCCCTGCGTCTGATGCCCGCAAAAGTGGATTCATTTACGGATGGGGAGTATCTCGACGGCCTTGCCGGGAACGATGTCATCTCGTTTGATGTTCCGGGCGGCGATCATGTGCTTTACTGCTTTATAAAGCATACCGGCTATATGGGGGTGATCCTGGGCGCGGCGGGGGCGAAAGGGCCGGTTCTGAACCATCTCGACAGCACGGCGGTAAATGCTTACCTGAAACCTCTCTCTGACAAACTGCAGTTCACATCCCCGGAAATGAAAGGTAAGATACGCGCGGTCTTTGTGGATAGTTTCGAATTGGAAGGAGCCAACTGGAGTTCCGGTTTTCCCGCGGAATTCGAAAAGAGGGCCGGATATTCCATCATCCCATATCTTCCTTATGTAATCCGCAAGGTGGGGCATATGGGGACCCCTGTAAAAGAGAAATACGGCAGCGAGATTTCACCGGAAGTGACCAAAGAGGTAGTGGAGCGGGTTCGCAACGATTTCGAACGTGTGCAGATCGAGCTTTTCAACGAGAATTTCATACAGACTTTCAACAACTGGTGCCACCGCAACGGACTTAAATCGCGCATACAGGCTTACGGCCGCCAGCTCCATCCTCTGGAATCGGCGATGTATATAGATATTCCCGAGTGTGAAACCTGGCTCTGGGACCGCCTGGGAGAGGTGATGGACGATAACAACTGGTTCTCGGGGCGCGCCTATTCGATGGTAAACAAGTTCGTTTCGTCGGGTTCGCTGCTTTCGGGCAACGGAAGGGTGAGCTGCGAGGAGATAACTAACGTGGATTATATTTTCCGCACAACGCTAGAGGAGATAAAGATCGCCGGCGATCTGAGTAATCTTTCCGGGGTGAATCACTCCATCCTGCACGGATTCAATTACAGCCCGCCGGAAGCGGGATTTCCGGGTTGGGTACGGTACGGGACATATTTCAGCGCACAGAATACATGGTGGCCTTACCTGCATTACTGGCTCGACTACAAGGCGCGCATTTCGGCTGTGCTGCAGAACAGCGTCCCGCAGGCCGACATAGCCATCCTTCCCCCGCTCGAGGATATGTGGTCGGTGCAGGGACAGATGCGCGATCCGTTCCCCGAGGAAACATATCCTTTCTATGCACACGACCTGTGGGAAAACCTGCACCAGAACGGCAATGGATGCGATTATATAAGCGACAACGTGATCGCGCAGGCATCCGTTAAAAAAGGTGTGCTTACTTTCGGGCCGCGTTCATATAAAACACTGATGCTTATGGAAGTGGAGAGCCTTTCGCCTGCCGCCGCCCGGATCGTTAAGAAATTCGTCGAAACAGGCGGAAAAGTGGTCTGCATCGGTCAAGTGGCGTATAAAAGTTTCGGACTGCATGACGCCGTGGCGCGCGATGCAAGTGTGAAGTCTGTCATGGACAGGCTTGCAAAGAGATATCCGGAACGTTTTATTCGTATCGCGAGTCCGGTTCCGCCCATGACGGAATGGTACACAGGGGTGCAGCGCGAACTGGGCCTCACGCCTTATGTTAAGATAGACAAACCGACCAAATGGCTGAGCCAGAATTACTATAAATCGGGCGACCGCGATATTTTCTTCTTCGTACACCACAACTTGACCGAAAACCATGATGTGAAAGTCGAATTCCCGGCGTCTGTGAAGGGGAAACAGGCGTGGCTGTGGGATCCCGAGACGGGCGAACGGTGGATGCTTACGTGCGAAGATAATGCAATGGACCTGCATTTCGCGCCGGTCGAATCCAAAATGATAGTTTTCGACACGGATAAAGAGGGGGAAATGTACCGTCCCATGAAAGAGCGTCCGGCCGGAACGACACCCGTCGCCGGCACGTGGAAAGTGAAGGCTGTGCATGTGGACGGCAGTGTGCAGGAGCTGGATATGGAATCCCTCGAGGATTTCAATTCGATGCCTTTGCCGTGGTTCCGCAATTTTGCGGGAACGATAGAGTATACGCAAAAGATAGAGGTCGACAATCCGGCGGCCTATACGGTTCTTGACATCGGGCATACCCGGTACGGAGTTACAGAACTGCTGGTGAACGGCGAATCAGCAGGCGTGAAGTGGTATGGAGAGCGCATGTTCGATATTTCTGGCAGGTTGCATTCCGGAAGCAATGAAATAACCGTTAAAGTGACCACCCTGCTCAACAACTACACCCTGTCGCTGACGGACAATATTCCGGCGCAGCGTTCGAAGCACAGGCGGGTTTTCCGCCCCATGGGGTTGGAAGGGCCTGTGGAGATGTATTAACGGGTTGTCCGTCTTGTAAAAGGAAGCTGTTCTTTTAGGCTTCCTTTTTTGTTTTTATTACTATTTTTGCATTCTGAACAACAGCCTACGATAATGGATGACAGGACGGCGACGGCCGAAAAAATCAGGGAACTCAAAAAGAAAAAGAATGCGGTAATCCTCGCGCACTACTACACATTGGGCGAGGTGCAGGATGTGGCCGATTTCGTCGGCGACTCGCTTGCGCTGTCGGTCGAGGCCGCCAATACCGATGCGGATATTATCGTCTTTGCCGGCGTCTATTTCATGGCCGAAACAGCCAAGATACTTTCGCCTCAGAAGAAAGTCCTGATACCCGATCCCGAAGCAGGGTGTTCTCTTGCCGCATCGTGCCCCGCCGACAGGTTCCAGGCGTTCCGCGAGCAGTATCCCGACGCGATGGTGGTCTCCTATGTCAATACAACGGCCGATATCAAGGCCCTGACCGACATCTGCTGCACTTCGACCAATGCCCTCGATGTGATAAAATCCATTCCGCAGGAGCGGCGGATCATATTCGCGCCCGACCGGAACCTGGGCGCATATCTGCAGGCCCGGACCGGCCGCCAAAATATGATCCTGTGGGACGGTGCATGCCACGTACACGAAGAGTTCTCGCTCGAAGGCATCCTCTCCCTCAAAAAACAGCACCCCGGCGCAAAGATCCTGGCACATCCCGAGTGTAAACAGCATATCCTCTCCGTCGCAGATATGGTCGGAAGCACCTCTGCTATTCTCAATTTTTGTGCGAAAGACGACGCCCGGGAATATATCGTCGTCACCGAACCCGGAATCCTCTACGAGATGCGCAAACGATATCCCGACCGAACATTCATCCCCGCCCCCCCAGTCGATTCAACATGCGGATGCAACGACTGTGCATATATGAAACTCGTAACCCCCGAGAAAATACTCCGCTGCCTCGAAACCGAACAACCCGAAGTTGTGGTGCCGGAAGATGTGCGCATCCGTGCCGAAAAAAGCATCCGTGCCATGCTCGACATCAAATGTTGAATATTTTTATACATTTGTACCTCAATAGTTTTATCGCTACCTTTTAAAAAAGGTAGCACCAAAAATTTTTGCGGAAACTTCGTTTCCTACTATTTAGAGGAAACAGATGTTTACGGAGTTTTGGGAGTAGTTAAGAATTTCAGGCGGCGGGCAAGGCCCGCCACCGTGAACTTTTGAAACAATGCGGTCTCGAAAATACATTTTCAGAGCCGCAGTGCTTCAAAAGGACGGTTGCAAAGCAACCTCAGAAATTCTTAACAATGGAAGGCAATACTTCTCAAACACGGAATATTGCCTCGAAATAAACCGCCGCCGGCGTTCCGGCAATTTTTTGGTTACTTTGCAATTTGGCAAAGTAACGTATGAAGAAAAAAAATTAAATACCTATTTATGAAGAAATTACTTATTATTTGGGCGCTGGCGTTGTTTGTGATGCCGGCGCGGGCCGACGAGGGGATGTGGCTGCTGCCGTATCTGGACAAGCTGAACATCAAGGACATGAAGGCCAAGGGGTTGAAGTTGTCGGCGCAGGATATCTACAATGTGAACGGCAATTCGCTGAAGGACGCTATTGTGATCTTCGGCGGCGGATGTACGGGCGAAGTGGTTTCTCCCGAAGGGCTGCTGCTGACGAATCATCACTGCGGCTACGGCGCGATCCAGCAGTTGAGCAGCATCGGGAGCGATTTTCTGAAGAACGGTTTCTGGGCGATGAACCGCGGGGAGGAGATCCCTGCTCCGGGGTTGAAAGTGCAGTTTATCCGCCGTCTGGAAGATGTGACGGGACGGGTTCTGGGTGCTGCGGAGAGTCTTGGAGTCGGTCCGGCGCGCGACTCGATAGTGGGTGCGAATCTGAAGGTTGTTACGGCAGAATATAAAGAGGCATATCCCGGTTATGAGGTTGCGGTGCGTTCGTTCATGGGCGGCAACCAGTATTTCGCCGTCATGGCCGAGGTCTATACGGACGTGCGCCTGGTCGGGACGCCCCCCAACTCGATGGGCAAGTTCGGAGGAGACACCGACAACTGGATGTGGCCGCGCCATACGGACGATTTCTCGATGTTTCGCATCTATGCCGGACCCGACAACCGTCCGGCTGAATATTCGCCCGAAAACAGGCCCTATCAGGCTCCTGTGCACCTGAAAATTTCCCTGAAAGGGTACAAGGAAAACGATTTCGCGATGATCATGGGTTTCCCCGGAAGCACCCAGCGTTACATGACCACCTACGAGATGCAGTACCTGATCGATACGGACAATGCCAACCGCATCTTTATCCGCGGCGAGCGGCAGAAGATCATCATGGAGGACATGCTGGCCGACGATGCGGTGAGGCTGCAGTATTCGGCTAAATACGCCTCGTCATCCAACTACTGGAAGAACTCTATCGGGATGAATAAGGCGCTGGCAGACAATAATATACCCGAAAGAAAAGCCGCTCTCGAGAAACGTTTTGCCGCCTGGGCGGTCGGAACCGATACGCCTTATCGCTATGCGGACGCCCTGCCCAACATTAAGGCGGCCGTCGAGGGAAAAGCCGCTGCCGCAAGCCTCTACCAGTATTATGCGGAAGCGTTCTTTCGCGGTATCGAGATACTGTCGATGCCGGCCTTTGTGGAACGCTTCATAAAGATCGGCGAGAACGGCGAGGTCGTCAACAAAGAGGAACTGGAAAATACGGCCGCCGAGTTCTACAAGGATTTTAACGAGCCTACCGACCGCCGCGTGGCAAAAAGAATGTTTACAATTGTCCGCGAAAACATCGTTCCGGGAGATTTGCCGTCGGTTTATGCAAAGATCGACTCACTTTTCGGCGGCAATATAGACGCCTATGTCGACTGGCTGTATGACAACACCAATTTCTCGTCGCAGGAAAAGCTGATGAGCATGCTCGATAATTATGATAAAGAGGTACTCGAGGCCGACCCGGCTCTCGAAGCATATAATTCGGTGCTGATGGGATCGATGCTCGGGCTGGCACAGCAGGTCGCACCTTTTCAGAAACAACTGAACGATTGGCGCGGAATCTACGTCAAAGGCCTTACAGAGATGGATCCGGCAGGTAAGTATTATCCCGACGCCAACTTTACTATCCGCCTTACATACGGACAGGTGCTTCCTTACGAGCCCCGGGACGGCGTGGTCTATAAGTACTATACGACACTGAAAGGCGTCATGGAGAAGGAAGACCCGTCGAATCCACTGGAATTCACTGTTCCCCAGGAACTTAAAACCGCATATGAAACGTCGGATTACGGACAGTATGGGCAGAATGGACAGTTGAGGCTCAACTTCCTGACGAACAATGATATAACAGGCGGTAATTCGGGCAGCCCCGTCCTGAACGGACGCGGCGAACTCATCGGTCTCGCCTTCGACGGGAACTGGGAAGCCATGAGCGGCGACGTCGTCTTCGAACCCGAACTCCAGCGATGCATCAACGTCGATATCCGCTATGTGCTGTGGACCATCGATAAATTCGCCGGAGCCGGATACCTGCTGGGCGAAATGACAATAGTTAAATAGGAATTCCTTATATATTTGTTTTTTCTCAATCGCGACTTTTAAAAAAGTCGCCCAAAACTTTTTGCGGAAACTCCGTTTCCTACAATTTAGGGTTGTGGTGATAAAAATGTTTTTGCGAACGTGGTTGGTTATTGAAATTATGCGGCAGGCAAAGCCTGGCATCTTATTTTGAAGAATCTGATCTCGAAAATAAATTTTCAGAGTCAGATTCTTCTAAATAAAGTTGCACTTCGTGCAACCCGCATAATTTTAGTAACAAGGATGGCCGAACTATCTTCGTAAACATTGATTCACTTCTGAACGATATCAAAATAAACCGCCGCCGGCGTTCCGGCAATCTTTTGGTTACTTTTGGATTTGCAAAAGTAACGTGTAAAAAGAAAAATGGAAGAAAATTTGAAAATTGTTGAGGGTGCGGAGCGTTCGCTCAACTTCATGGAGGAGATAATCGAGGATTACATAGCGAAGGGCGGGAAGGATATTCAGACCCGTTTTCCGCCGGAGCCGAACGGCTATCTGCACATCGGGCATGCCAAGAGCATTTGCCTGAATTTCGGTCTGGCGGCGAAGTACGGCGGGAAGTGCAACCTGCGTTTCGACGACACGAATCCCGTGAAGGAGGATGTGGAGTATGTCGACTCGATCAAGGAGGATATCAAGTGGCTGGGTTTCGACTGGGCGCTGGAGCGTTATGCGTCGGACTATTTCGAGCAGCTTTACGAATGGGCCGTCGAACTGATAAAGAAAGGGAAGGCTTATGTGGACGACCAGACGCAGGAAGAGATCCGCGCGACCCGCGGGACGGTGACCCAGCCCGGGACCGACAGTCCGTGGCGCGGTCGCAGCGTCGAAGAGAACCTTGACCTCTTCGCAAGGATGAGAGCCGGCGAATTTCCCGACGGAGCCAGGGTGCTGAGGGCGAAGATCGATATGGCGCACTCGAACATGTTCTTCCGCGACCCGATTATGTACCGCATAATCCATGCGCATCATCACCGCACGGGCGACGCCTGGTGCATCTATCCGATGTATGACTACGCGCACGGACAGAGCGACTCGATCGAACGCATAACTCATTCGTTCTGTACGCTCGAATTCGACGTTCACCGTCCGCTTTATGACTGGTTCATCGGGGAGTTGGATATTTTCCCGAGCCATCAGTATGAGTTCGCGCGCCTGAACCTCACATACACTATGATGAGCAAGCGCAAACTGCTCCAACTGGTTCAGCAGAAAGTGGTTGCCGGATGGGATGATCCCCGTATGCCGACTATTACCGCCTTGAGGCGCAGGGGTTATACTCCGGCGTCGTTGCGCGCTTTTGCTGAGCGCGTAGGGGTGGCCAAGCGCGATAATGTGATAGACCTCGGGCTTCTGGAGTTTTCTGTTCGTGAAGACCTGAATAAGACAGCACAGCGGCGGATGGTCGTGACGAATCCCATCAAAGTCGTCATCACCAACTTCGAGGAAGGGCGGACCGAGATGATTAAGTGTGTCAATAATCCCGAGGATGAGGGTGCCGGGATGCGCGAGGTGCCGCTGACGCGCGAAATCTACATCGAGCGCGATGATTTCATGGAAGATCCTCCCAAGAAATATTACCGCCTTTCTCCGGGCGGCGAAGTGCGCCTGCGCTACGCATACCTGGTGAAATGCGGCGAAGTTATCAAAAACGCTTCCGGCGAGATCGTCGAACTGCACTGCACGTATGATCCCGAATCTTCAGGCGGCGGCTCTTCCGACGGACGCAAGGTAAAAGGCGTTATCCATTGGGTTTCGGTTCCGACAGCCGTCGAAGCCGAAGCGCGCCTCTACTCTACCCTATTCGACCGGGAAAATCCGGATGACGTCGAAGAAGGCAAAACTTTTCTGGATTATCTGAATCCGGAATCGCTGGTTGTGCAGACTGTTTATATGGAGCCGGCCCTTGCGGACGCTGCAGTCGGCGAAAAGTTTCAGTTCGAGAGGATCGGATATTTCTGCAAGGACAAAGATTCACTGCCCGGCAAACCTGTTTTTAATCGCACCGTTACTTTGAAAGATTCCTGGGCGAAAATGCAAAAATAAATTCCTTTTAGGTCCAAAAACAAAGCTGTTGTTCCACGTGGAACAACAGCTTTGTTTTTGAGCTTTAAATACTTATTCTTATTTATTGCCGCGTGATTTGGATTTAGCCGCAGTATGTGCTGCTTGGTTCCACGTGGAACAATTTGGGGTTATCGCCCGAAATATACGAGCAGGACGTTGATGTCGGCGGGGGAAACTCCGGGGATGCGCGAGGCCTGCCCTATCGTTGCCGGGCGGATGCGCGTGAGCTTCTGGCGGGCTTCCATCGTGAGGGATGCCAGAGAGGCGAAGTCGAAATTCTCAGGAATGACTATGTCTTCGAGGCGGCGCAGCTTTTTTGCGATGTGTTTTTCGCGTTCGACGTAGCCTTTGTATTTGATTTCTATCTCGACCTCTTCGATCTCTTCTTCGGTGATCCCGTTCGTTTCGACAAATTCCTTCAAGACCGGCAGAGCCTGAATTACCTCTTTCAGGAGAATTTCGTTACGGGAAAGTATGAAACTGAGCTTGCGACCCTGCGTTAATTGTGCGGAATCGACCGAATTTAAATAATCGCGCAGATCGTCCGGCGACACACTCAGTCCGTTGACGAAATTTTTAAGCGATTCTACGTTCGATTTTTTTTGTTCGAAAATCCGCCATCTTTTGTCGTCGACAAGTCCGATCTCTCGTCCTTTCGGAGTGAGCCGCAGGTCGGCGTTGTCCTGCCGGAGAAGGATCCGGTACTCGGCCCGGCTGGTGAACATGCGGTAAGGTTCGTCGACCCCCTTGGTCACCAGGTCGTCGATCAGCACTCCGATATAGGCCTCGTCGCGGCGCAGCACGAAAGGCTCGCGTCCGTTGAGCGAGAGGTGGGCGTTGATACCCGCCATGAGTCCCTGCGCCCCCGCCTCTTCATACCCTGTCGTACCATTGATCTGCCCGGCGAAATAAAGGTTCGGAATGAGCTTAGTCTGCAGGGTATGAAGCAGTTGTGTCGGCGGAAAGTAATCGTATTCGATGGCGTATCCGGGGCGGAAGAGGTGTACATCCTCTAACCCTTCGATCTTTTGCAGGGCCGATATCTGGACCTGCCACGGGAGCGACGACGAGAAGCCGTTAAGGTAATATTCGTTAGTGCCAACTCCCTCTGGCTCAAGAAATAACTGATGCGAGTCCTTGTCGGCGAAGGTGCGGAGTTTGTCCTCGATGCTGGGGCAGTAGCGCGGCCCTACCCCTTTTATGGTGCCGTTGAAGAGCGGCGAGTCGGCGAAGCCGGTCCGCAGCATGTCGTGAACCTCTTGCGAAGTGTTGACTATAAAGCACGGCATCTGTTTTTTAACAGGCTCTGTTTCAGATGAAAACGAAAATTTAGAAGGGTTTTCGTCGCCATCCTGAACTGTCAGGCGTTCGAAATCTATGGTGCGGGCGTCGAGCCTCGCCGGGGTTCCGGTCTTCATCCGTCCGGCGTCGAAACCGAGTTCGACAAGCCTTTCGGTGAGACCCTTAGACGCGGAGTCGCCCATGCGTCCCCCCTCCATTTGGTTGCGGCCCACGTGGATCAGTCCGTTGAGGAACGTGCCGGAGGTAAGCACCACTGCGCGTGCCTTGAATTCGACCCCTAAGGCCGTTCTGACGCCGGTTACGCGGCGGTTTTCACCTTCCCCTTCCGTGGTTATGTCGACGACGCTGTCCTGCCACAGGTAGAGTTTCCATGTGTTTTCGAGCGTCCGCCGCCAGAGGTCGGAAAACCGCGCCTTGTCGCACTGCGCACGCGGACTCCACATCGCCGCACCTTTCGACCGGTTGAGCATGCGGAACTGGATGGTGCTGCGGTCGGTGATGATGCCCATCTGTCCGCCAATCGCATCTATTTCCCTGACGATCTGGCCTTTGGCAACTCCGCCGACAGCCGGATTACACGACATCGAGGCGAATTTCGACATGTCCATCGTGACGAGCAGGGTGCGCGATCCGAGGCGCGCCGCAGCCGCGGCCGCCTCGCATCCGGCGTGCCCACCGCCAACCACTATTATATCGTATTCAAGCCGCATATCTTTTTTAATCATGAATCATGATTCATGATTCATGAATATTTGAGTTTTAAATCATTGATAATTAGAACTGTTCGATTTGCGAACCGGCCTCCGCGGAGATGAATTCGCAGAACGTTTCCGACGGACAGCGGTCTGTTATGTCGCGCACGAAACCCTGCATCTGCATCCGACGGGCCTCGCGTTCGCCTACCCCGCGCTGGCGCATATAATATACGGCATCCTCGTCCAACTGGCCGACGGTCGCCCCGTGGCCGCATTTCACGTCGTCGGCGTAGATCTCCAACTGCGGGCGGGTGAAAACGTGCGCCGTGTCGTCTAACTGAAGGTTGCGGTTCTGCTGGCTGGCATCGGTCCGCTGGGCGTCAGGCGCAACGTAAACCATGCCCGTGAAGACCCCCGTAGCCTCGTCGGCTGCGATGCCTTTGACAAGTTGGCGGCTGCGGCAGTCCGGGGTCAAGTGGTTAATCCTCAGCTCAATATCGCTGTGCTGAGTGCCCGAAGCGAGGTAAAGGCCCCATAGGTCTGCTTCGGCGTGCGGCCCCGCAAGGTCGGTGCGCAACGCCAGTCGCGCGAAACCCTGCCCGATCTCGGCGAAAACGCTCTCCGAACGGCTTTGCGCCTCCTGTTTCATATAGCTGTTGAGCAGCAATGAACTGCCTCCGCCCATTATATTGGCCTCGGAAAGACGCAGACAGGCGCCCTTCCCGACGATGACCTCGCGCACGTGGTCGACCAGGAAACGGGTCTCCCCTGCGCTGCGGTAAAGCACCGAAATATCGGCCCCGGCACCCTCGCCCAGAACTATCAGGGTGCGTCCGAAACACATCTGCGCATCCTCATCCGACAGGAAGCGGTTGTCTATCAAAAGGGGTTGCTTCAGTTTCACGCCGGCGGGTATCCAAACGACCGCCCCGTCCTGCATAAATGCACTGTTCAGGGCTGTCAGGGCGTCGTTCTTGTTGTCCGCAATCGAGTTGTAGACCGCCATGAAATCGTCGCCGTATTCAGCCAGAACCTCTTTCAGCGAACCGCAAAGAACCCCATCCTGGACCTCGGTCATACCTCCTGCAAAGAAGCCGTTCTCGAAAACAACGACGTCCATTCCGGGAAAGCCCGGGAAGGTGCGGCTGAGGCGCGGGCGGGTGAAATAAACCTCGCGCTCCTCGGCCCCGAACAGGATTTTCATGTCACTCTGCAGGAAACGCTCGTCGTGCGAGTCGGGCAATCCGGCCAGGATAAAATCCTCGATATGCCCCGCCCGTCCGGCATTCAGGCGCGCGGAAAAGCCCTCGGCGATGATGTCGAAGTTTTCGGTGTAAATACCGGAGAGTATCTGCTCGGGACTTTTTTTCACGGTTTATTCTTTGTTTATCAGCCAGTCGTAGCCGTCGGCTTCCAGTTTCAGGGCCAGGTCGCGGTCGCCGGAACGGATGATGCGCCCCTTGTAGAGCACATGCACGAAATCGGGCACGATGTAGTCCAAAAGCCTCTGGTAGTGCGTTATAAGCACAATGGCGTTGTCCGGACGGCGCAGACGCGATACCCCCTCGCCCACTATGCGCAGGGCATCAATGTCGAGTCCGCTGTCGGTCTCGTCCAACACCGCAAGCCGCGGCTCGAGCATCGCCATCTGGAAAATCTCGTTCTTTTTCTTCTCGCCCCCCGAAAATCCCTCGTTCACAGAGCGGCTTATCATAGTCGGGTCGAGCTCCACGATCGCGGCTTTTTCGCGCATCATCTTCAGGAACTCTCCCGCCGAAAGAGGCTCTTCACCAAGCGCTTTACGCTTTTCGTTGACGGCCGCCTTCATGAAGTTGGCCATGCTCACGCCGGGGATCTCGACCGGATACTGGAATCCCAGAAAAATGCCCTCGCGGGCCCTCTCCTCGATGCTCATCGCGAGCAGATCGCGTCCCAGATAGAGCACGCTGCCCCCGGTCACGTCGAAGCGCGGATTCCCCGCCAGAACCGACGCGAACGTGCTTTTCCCCGAACCGTTAGGCCCCATTATGGCGTGGACTTCGCCCGCGCGCACCGAAAAATTGATCCCTTTCAGCACCTCGCGGCCCGCCACAGTCGCGTGCAAATCCCTTACGTCCAGCATATTCATCTTCCGTATCTCTTCGTATTTCTCGACTTCCTGCGCGAATTGCGCCTCGTTCTTGTTCTCCCGCTGGTCCTTATCGGTCAGCATGTAATTTATAGCCATAACTTTTTTGTTGCAATCGCGACTTTTAAAAAAGTCGCCCAAAAATTTTTAACGGAATCTGCGATTCCTACTATTTAGGTTTGAGGAGACAATAATGTTTTTATAAGCGTGGTTGGTTATTGGAATTTAGCGGGTTGCACGAAGTGCAACTTTATTTTGGGAAATCTGACTCCGAAAATTAATTTTCGGGATCAGTTTTTTCAAAATAAATTGCCAGGCTTCGCCTGCCGCTAAATTCCAATAACTGGCAATGGCCAAGCCAGTCCCATAAAACATTAATTCACTTCAACCTTGTATCAAAATAAACCGCTGGCGGCGTTCCGCCAATCTTTTGGTTACTTTTGGATTTGCAAAAGTAACAGTTGTATGCTTATCCTACAGAACCTTCGAGGGAGATAGCGAGCAGTTTTTGGGCTTCGACGGCGAACTCCATCGGCAGTTTGTTCAACACTTCCTTTGCGTATCCGTTGACTATCAGCCCCACGGCATCCTCGGTCGAAACGCCGCGCTGGTTGCAGTAAAATAGCTGATCCTCGTTGATCTTGGACGTTGTGGCTTCATGCTCGACCTGCGCCGAGCGGTTGTGCGTCTCGACGTAGGGAAAAGTGTGCGCGCCGCAGCGGTCGCCTATCAGCAGCGAGTCGCACTGCGAATAGTTTCGCGCTCCCTGGGCCTTTTTCGAGATGCGCACCAGGCCGCGGTAAGTGTTCTGGCTCCGTCCGGCCGAAATCCCCTTGGAAACGATGCGGCTACGGGTATTTTTGCCCAGATGGATCATTTTTGTCCCCGTGTCGGCCTGCTGGTAGTTATTCGTCATCGCCACCGAGTAAAACTCGCCGACGCTGTTGTCGCCCGCCAGGATGCAGCTGGGGTATTTCCACGTTATGGCCGAGCCGGTCTCGACCTGGGTCCACGAAAGGCGCGCGCCGTCGCCCTTGCAGATGCCGCGCTTGGTCACGAAATTGTAGACCCCGCCGCGGCCGTTCTTGTCTCCGGGATACCAGTTCTGAACGGTCGAGTATTTAACCTCCGCGTCCTTCATCACGACTATTTCCACTACCGCCGCATGAAGCTGGTTTTCATCGCGCTGCGGGGCCGTGCACCCCTCGAGGTAGCTAACATAACTGCCCTCTTCGGCCACTATCAGGGTGCGTTCGAACTGCCCCGTTCCCGCTGCGTTGATGCGGAAATAGGTACTCAGCTCCATCGGCGAATGCACCCCTTTCGGAATATAACAGAACGATCCGTCGGAAAAGACAGCCGCATTCAGAGCCGCGTAAAAATTGTCCGTATATGGGACGACGCTGCCTAAGTACTTGCGTATCAGTTCCGGATAGTCGCGGATAGCCTCGCTCATAGAACAGAAAACGATCCCCTTTTCAGCCAGAGTCTCCTTGAAAGTGGTCTTGACCGACACCGAGTCCATCACCGCGTCCACAGCAACACCCGCAAGCATCATCTGCTCCTCTAAGGGAATACCCAGTTTGTTAAAAGTCTCCAACAACTCCGGATCCACCTCGTCCAGACCCTTGTGCTTAGGGGTCGTGCGCGGCGCGGCGTAGTATATAATATCCTGAAAATCAATATCAGGGATGTTGAGATGCGCCCAGCGCGGCATCTCCATCCCCAGCCAGTGGCGATAGGCCTTCAGACGGTATTCGAGCATCCACTCCGGTTCGCCTTTCTTCGACGAGATCAGCCGGACGATATCCTCGTCCAACCCGCGCGGAATGGTTTCCGTGTCAATATCCGTCACGAAACCGTACTCGTACTCCCTCTCGGCAAGTTCGCCGATTATCTTATCATTATCGCCCACCCCACAAAATTAACGGATTCGCCCGATAACACCAACTTTTGCGCCGCTTTTAAGTATTACTACCTATTTTTCTTTATTGTTACTTTGGCAAATCCCAAAGTAACCAAAAGATTGGCGGAACGCCGCCAGCGGTTTATTCTGTAATGTCCGAAGTGATTTTACGTTTCAATAAGGGTTTGCTGATCGCCTGTTATTCGGATTTTTGCGGCAGGCGAAGCCTGGCATCTTATTTTGAAACAATCTGATCTCGAAAATGCATTTTCCAGAGTCAGATTTTTCAAAATAATGTTGCACTCCGTGCAACCCGCAATTTCCGAATAACCAACCCGCATATTAAAACCTCACAACAGTCAAAATAGTAGGAAACGCAGTTTCCGTTAAAAATTTTTGGGCGACTTTTTTAAAAGTCGCGGTTGTGACAAATTATTCGGTGTCGAAATAGGAACGGATGGCGTTGGCGCGGGATTTGCCGACGGTACGGGAGAGGGTTTCGGTGTCGGCGGAGCGGATGGCGGCGACGGTTTTGAACGATTTGAGAAGCTGTTCGATGGTTTTGGGGCCGATGCCGGGGATGTGTTCGAGTTCCGACTGTATGAAATCGGCCGAGCGTTTGTTGCGGTGGAAGGTGATGCCGAACCGGTGTGCCTCGTCGCGGATATGCATCATCACTTTCAGAGGTTCGCCGTTGCGTTTGAGGTAATAGGGCATGGGGTCGGTGGGGAAAAAGACCTCTTCGATGCGTTTCGCGAGGCCCACAAGGGGTACGCGGCCGGCGATGCCGAGCTCCTGGAAGATGCCCCATGCGGCGCTAAGCTGGACCTTTCCGCCGTCGACCACCACCAGATCGGGGAGTTCCGTCCCCTCGCGCAGCATACGCGAATAGCGGCGGTGGACGATCTCGCGCATCGAGGCGAAGTCGTCGGGTCCCTCGACGGTCTTGACGTTGAAATGGCGGTACTCCTTGCGAGAGGGCTTGCCGTCGCGGAACACCACGCACGACGCCACAGGGTGTGTTCCCTGCAGGTTCGAGTTGTCGAAACACTCTATATGGCGCGGCTGTTTTTCGAGGTGCAGTTCGCGCTGCATTGCGTCCATGACGCGGTTTACGGCCTTCTCGGGGTCTTTTATCTCGAGGTTCTTGAGCTGTTCGGCGCGGTACATGCGCGCGTTCTTCTCGGCGAACTCCAACAGTTTCATCTTTTCGCCGCGCTGCGGGACGGTGAATTTCACCTCGGGGAACAGGGCTGTTTCGGGCAGGAACGGCACGACCACTTCGCGGGTGAGCGTTCCGGCGATCTGGTCGCGGATCTGCGCGATGGCGGTGGTGAGTATCTGTTTGGGATCGTCCTCGGCACCCAGATTGAGCTGCACGGTGAACGAACTCACGACGTTGCCGCGGGCAATGCGGACGAAGTTGCAGAAGGCAATGTCCTCGTCCACGACGAGCGAGAAAACGTCGAGGTTGGTGATGGTGCTGCTGACGATCACCGACCGGCTCGAATAATTCTCAAGCAGTTCCAGACGGAACTTGTAAACAGCCGCATGCTCGAAGCGCAGCTCTGCGGCGGCGGTTTTCATGGCACTTGTAAGGGCGCGACGGATGGGTGCGAGTTCGCCGCGCAGCATCGCCTTCGCCATCTCCACAGATTCGTCGTAATCTTCAGGCGTTTGCATTCCGGCGCACGGGGCTTTACAGTTGCCCAGGTGGTATTCGAGGCAGGGGCGGTATTTCCCTTTTTCGATCTCTTCCTGCGCAAGATTCAGGCTGCAGGTGCGGAACTGGAATATGCCGTGGAGTATCTCCAACAGGTTTTTCTGTACGCTGATCGAGGCGTAGGGGCCGAAATACGAAGAGCCGTCGCGCACCATCTGCCGGGTGGAAAGGATGCGCGGGAAAGGTTCGTTGCGGACGACGATCCACGGATAGGTCTTGTCGTCCTTGAGCATGGCGTTGTAGCGCGGCTGCAGGGTCTTTATCAGCGAATTCTCGAGCAGCAGGGCGTCGGTCTCGGTGTCGGTGACGATATGCCGCAGCGTGACCGCCTGGCGCACCATGACGCGGATCTTCGACGGCAGGCGCGACTCCACGAAATAGTTCGCAACACGCCTGCGCAGGCTTTTGGCCTTACCCACGTAGAGCACCGTCCCGTTCGCATCGACGAACTGGTAAATGCCCGGCATCAGCGGCAGCCGCGCCGCCTGGGCCCTCAATTCCTTCTCTTTTTCGGAAGCCATCAGAAAACAAAGTTAATTAATTTTACCTACATGTGGGTATTCCGCATTGCCGGGAATGCACTACCTTTGCACCTGGAATGAAATTAAAAGCGAAAATATGCGGCAGCCTGTTATTGGCGCTTCTGCTGTGGCAGATGTTCGACGCATCGCTTTTCCCGCATACCCACTTCCTTAACGGCCGCTTCATAGCGCCCGTAACGCAAGGGAACGAGGGCGGGCAACCCGAACCGTGCCATGCCCAGGATGCGCTTCTGGCGCTTATGTCTGTGACGGTAGTTGCGGCGGCTCTCGTTTCGGTCGGGGTTGTGCAGGCGCTCTGCCGCACGGACATTTTCGCCGAACTGCGCAAGCCATTTCTGCAGAATACCGAAAGCCGCGATAACTGCCTGCGCGGACCTCCCGCCCCGGCGACTTCCGTTTAATCTAATCTCTTTTTTATTTGCCGGAACGCCGGCGTCCGATCTGCTATGTCTCCTGAGACAAGGGGACAGCGTGATCCGTGTATTAATGTATCATACCCAAATGAAACCATTATTTTTAGCAATTTTTTACTCTGCACTTTTGTTCGCAGCTCCCTTGTATGCGGACGGCATCGAAGAATCCCAGAAAAAGCCCCGTACCGACGCCAACGTCGTCGGGCACGTGCAGAACTCCGCGACGCTCGAGCATATCCCGTTCGTGGCCATAACCATGAAAGGCACGACAGTCGGTACCGCTACTGACGCCACGGGGCATTACGCCATACACAACCTGCCGACAGGAGATTTCGTGCTCACCGCCTCGTCGCCCGGGTACGTCAGCCGCGAGATCCCGGTGACGCTCGAGGGCGGAAAGACCATCGAGGTGAACTTCCTGCTCGATGAAGCCGCCGTAAGCCTCGACCAGGTGGTGATTACCGCGTCGCGCAACGAGACAAGCAAAAAAGGGTCGTCGTCGATCGTGAACGTAGCCTCGTCGAAGCTCTTCAATACGGTCGGGCCGGCCGCCGTATCCGACGCGATGAATTTCCAGCCCGGGCTGCGGGTCGAGATGACCTGCGGCAACTGCGGCGTTCCGCAGCTCCGCATAAACGGACTCGAGGGACAATACACACAGATCCTGCTCGACGGACAGCCAATGTTCAGCGCGCTTGCGGGGGTTTACGGACTCGAACAACTGCCCGTGGGGATGGTCGAAAGGGTTGAGGTCGTCCGCGGGGGCGGATCGGCGCTGTTCGGCGCGAATGCCATCGGGGGCGTGGTGAACATCATCACAAAGGACCCGCTCCGCAACACCGTTTCGCTCTCGAATACCACCAGCATCTATCAGGGTGGGGGCACTGATATCGGAACGTCGCTTGGCGGTGCGTTCGTGTCGGACGACCGTGTCGCCGGGGCCTATATCTTCGGCCAGATACGCGACCGCAAGGCCTACGACCGCAACGGAGACGGTTTTTCGGACGTCCCGATGCTGAAAGCCGAGACGATAGGGGTGAGGGGTTTTTACCGTACTTCGCTCCGTTCGCGTCTGACGTACGAATACCACCGCATCCACGAATTCCGCCGCGGGGGCGACCAGTTGGACAATCCGCCCCACGAGACGCTTATTACCGAGCAGCTCGAACACAACATCAACGGCGGCGAACTGCGCTACGACTTCTGGACCGCCGGCCATAAACACCGCCTGGGCGTCTATTCGGCGGCGCAGGGGATACGCCGCAAGAGCTATTTCGGGGCCGACCACGACCCAAACGCATATGGGCGCACAAGCGATATCGTCGCCAATGCCGGAGCGCAGTACACACTCGCCATACGCCGCCTGCTGTTCATGCCGTCGGAACTGACCGCGGGGGTCGAATATACGTACAATAATCTGAAAGACAGTTATGTACACCGGGAAGTGGATGTGTCGCAGAAAGTAAACCTCGTCGGCGGCTATCTGCAGAACGAATGGAAGAACGAGCAGTGGGGTATCCTGATCGGCGCGCGCCTCGACAAGCACTCGATGATGGACAATGTGGTGCTGAGCCCCCGCGCGAATGTGCGTTGGGCCCCGGTCGATGCTGTCACCCTGCGTGTTTCGTATTCCAGCGGCTACCGCGCCCCACAGACCTACGACGAAGACCTGCATGTGGCGGCGGTCTCGGAATCGGTGTCGATAATCCACAACGCCCCGGACCTGAAACCCGAATATTCGCAAAGCGTCAGCGGCTCGGTCGACCTCTATCACAATTTCGGCCGCCTGCAGGGGAACCTGCTTGCAGAAGGGTTTTATACGGATTTGCGGGATGCATTCGACCTCGTTAATACGGGCCGCGACGACGACGGGAATTTCATCGTGGAGAGGCGGAACTCGTCCGGGGCGACGGTCACGGGGCTCAACCTCGAACTGATGCTGGGAATTCCCCGCAGGTTCGATTTCCAGGCGGGATTCACATGGCAGCGCAGCCGCTATAAACAGCCTTTCGACTGGGCCGCCGGGCAGGGTGAATCCGCTCCGCAGACCAAAATGTTCCGCTCACCGGATGCCTACGGCTATTTCACGGCCAACGTCAATATCGCGAAGAATTTTGTCGGGTCGCTTTTCGGCACATATACCGGGCCGATGCTGGTGCAGCACGTCAAATACGACGCGGCCACGGACGGCGAACTATACCTCAATGAAAATACTCAGAGCTTCTTCGATATGGGGCTGAAACTGGCCTACACGTTCCGCATTTCGCAGGCCATCGGCCTCGAGTTGAACGCCGGGGTGAAGAATATTTTCGACAGTTTCCAGCCCGACGTGGATTACGGCAAGACCAAGGACGCCGGCTATATTTACGGTCCGGCATTCCCGCGGATGTACTTCGCGGGGGTGAAGTTCACATTGTAAAACACTGCTTCACAATAAACTAATTGATTGAGAATTGTAAGTGGGGAAGGCAGGCGCGGAAAAATCCGCGCCTCTTTCTTTTTTTGTGGGGCGAATAAAACTCATGACTCATAACTCATAACTCATAACTAATCGCTATCTTTGTAAATTGGTAATATTATATTCAAGACCAAAGGAAAATGATTGACAAAATTAACGAGCTGATAGCCCGCGTGGAGGGGTTTTCGTCGAAAGCGGCGGGCGAAATAGAGGATTTCCGGATACGGATGCTGGGCAAAAAGGGCGAGATAACCGCCCTGATGGAAGATTTCAAAACAGTTGCGCCTGAAATGAAACGCGAACTGGGGCAGAAGCTCAATCAGCTTAAAACCAGCGCACTCGACCGCATAAACGAACTGAAGGCCGGTGCAGGCGAGGGGACAGGGCAGAAAGCGTCGGCCATCGACGATATGACCCGCCCCGGAACCGCGGAAGCCATCGGCAGCCGCCACCCCATATCGCTGGTGCGCAATCAGATAGTGTCGATTTTCGACCGCCTCGGATACGTGGTGGCCGACGGTCCCGAGATCGAGGACGACTGGCATGTTTTCACAGCGCTCAACTTCCCGCCAGAACATCCGGCACGTGATATGCAGGACACTTTCTTCATCGAGAAGAATCCCGACGTGCTGCTGCGCACACACACAAGTTCCATCCAGGTGCGCGTTATGCAGACGCAGAAACCGCCTATCAGGGTGATATGCCCGGGACGAGTCTTCCGCAATGAAGCCATTTCATACCGCGCACACTGCATTTTCCACCAGGTCGAGGGGCTCTATATCGACGAAGGGGTGTCGTTCGCAGACCTCAAGCAGTCGCTGCTTTACTTCGCCCGCGAAATGTTCGGCGAGGATTCGAAAATACGCCTGCGCCCGTCGTACTTCCCGTTCACCGAGCCGTCGGCCGAGATGGACGTGTCGTGCAACCTGTGCGGCGGAAAGGGATGCCCGGTCTGTAAAGGCACCGGCTGGCTCGAGATCATGGGCTGCGGGATGGTCGATCCCAACGTGTTGGAAGCCTGTGGTATAGATAGCAAAAAATACAGCGGATTCGCTTTCGGCATGGGTGTCGAGCGCGTCTCCATGCTCAAATACGGCGTGGGAGACCTGCGCCTCTATTTCGAGAACGACGTACGGTTCCTGCACCAATTCAGAGCAGAGCTCTGAAAATGAAAGATGAAAAATGAAAAATGAAAGAAGGTTCACGAGCACAGCTCGTGTTGGGAAAGATAAAAAAGATGCGGACAGATGTCCGCACCGCAATCTTTCACCTTTCATCTTTCATCTTTCATTGATATTATTCTTCACTCTTCACTCTTCACTCTTCACTCTCTCTGCGCAGCAGCCGGACTCGCTCTCTGCAATTTATCCGGCCGAAATGCTGCCGGCGGTCTACTACACCGAGGGGGTGAGGCTTGCTACCGAAGAGGATCTTCCCGAAGCGCTGGAATGTTTCGTGAAGGCTCTGGAATTGGAACCCGACCACGATCCGTCGCTCTATGAAACGGCCAATGTGCTGATGACGATGGGCGACCTCCCCAAAGCGTTGGAATACAGTTCGCGGGCGGCCGCGCTCGACCCGTCGAACATCTGGTACAAGGGGCAGAAAGCGCGCCTGTTGGTATACCTAGAGCGTTTCGACGAAGCCCTGCCGCTTTTCGAGTCGATGCTGGACGGTTCGAGCATGTTCGATCCCGACAACTTCCGCATCCTGGCGCTGCTGTATCATCAGAAGGGACGCATAGACGATGCAGTCGCCATACTCGATTCGGCCGATATGCGCATGGGCCGCACAGCCGAGATTGCCGAACTGAAACGCGGCATCCTGATCGATGCCGGAAGGGTGGACGAGGCGATCACCGCGACCGAAAATTACATTAAGGCTACCCCCTACGACGAGGAGAACCGGCTGGTGCTGTCGGACCTCTACGCCTATCAGGGACGCGATTCGCTGCAGGTGGTGATGCTCAAGGAGGTGCTCGACATCAACCCCAACAATGTGAACGCGCTGATCAACCTCGGCGACTATTATCTGGAAAAGGGACAGGCGTCGCTCTACTTCGCCACGCTGAAACAGCTTTTCCTGCTGGACGAGGTGCCGCTCGAGGACAAACTGAACTATTTCGACAAGCTGACGCGCAACTCGAACTTCTACCGCCAGCACTTCCTCGAGATAAGCGACCTGGCGCTGATACTCGTGACGCACTATCCGGGCGATCCGCAGGTCGTCGAAGCATATTCCAACCATATGATCCGCAGCGGAGACATCGAAGGCGCCCTCGTGATGCTCAAGACGCAACTCGCGAAGCCCGACGCGCCGCTCAGTTCGTTCCTGCAGGTGATCGAGATCGAAGCCTACCTGCAGCGTCCCGATTCGGTCGCGATGTACAGCGACCGCGCCCTTGTCCGCTATCCGGACGAACTGGATATATATGTGATGAAATCGGGTGCGCTGCAATATATGAAACGCTACAAGGAGGCGCGCAAGGTGTTGGAACAGTCGCTCAAAGTCGCCGGGACCGACTCCCTCAAAAGCGTTATCTACGGCTCGATCGGCACCGTGTGGCATCAGGAAGGGAATATGAAAAAAACCTTCTCGGAGTACGAAAAGGCGCTGAAGTTCGACAAAAACAACGTGCTTGTACTCAATAACTACGCATATTTTCTGGCCGAAGAGGACCGCGATCTGGACCGCGCTCTCGGGATGGCGTCGAGGGCTGTGAAACTGCAGGAGAACTTCGCGACCTACCTCGACACTTATGCATGGGTGCTCTACAAACTGGGCAATTACACCGAGGCTAAAAAAATCATGCAGCAGGCGCTGCCGCTCGACCGCGACAACAGTTCCGAACTGCTCATACACTACGGCGATATACTCTATGCTCTGGGCGATAATTTCATGGCGTCGGTCTACTGGAAACGGGCCCGCGACGCAGGTTACGAACCGGTTTCAGATATCGAAGAGAGGCTATCGCGTATAAAATAGGGTTATGAAAACACTTCGGACGACGATAATCGCGATACTGATGCTGGCGTGGACAGGCGCGGCGGCGCAGACCACCATCGAGGAACTGCGCGAACAGATACGCCGCGACCAGAAACAGCTCGACGCCACGAACGCCCTGCTGGGGAAGAACCGCGACAATATCCGGCTGTCGGAACGCGACCTCAAACTGCTGAAGAATAACATCGAAACGCGCCGCAACCTGATCCGCAACCTCGATAAGGAAGCCGGCATCATCAGCTCCGAGATAAATACCAACACCCGCCAGGTGAGAGAGCTCGACCGGCAGCTCGAAATCCTGCAAAAAGAGTACGGCGAATTCGTCTACTCGGCCTGGAAAAACCACAAGATGAACAACGCCGTGGCGTTTCTCTTCGCCTCGCGCGACTTCAACGACGCCACGCGCCGCATCAACTACATGAGGCGCTACAACCAGATGCGCGAAACGAAAGGCGCCGAGATAGATTCGCTGAACTATATCCTGCATTACGAACTAGAAAAACTGAATGTCCGCAAAACAGAGCTGGACAACTCCAGGAAGCAGAAAAACAACGAACTGACCGCTCTCGGCAAGGAGGAAAAACAGCAGACTTCGGCGCTTGCCAACCTGCAGAGCGACCGTAAGAAACTGGAATCCCAGGCCAAAACGCAGAAGAATAAAATAGCCGCCGCGCAGAAGAAAGTCGACCAGATAATCGCCGAACAGGCGAAAGCCAGTAAGACAGGACGTACGGTGGCGCAGATCGAGCGCGATGTCGTTCTCTCCGGGAAATTCGAGGAGAATCAGGGAAAACTCCCGTGGCCTGCCGGCAGTCCGGGGTCGGTGCTCGACCATTTCGGGCGGCATGCGGTGTCGTCCCAGCCCGGCATCACCAACGACTTCAAGGGGATCAACATAGCCGCTCCGCGCGGTGCGCAGGTCAGGGCCGTGTTCGAGGGCGAAGTTACCGGCGTTTACAACCTCGACCACTTCAATACCAGCGTCATGGTGCGGTCGGGGAGCTATATAGTCGTGTATGCAAACCTCGCCCGCACGAGCGTCAAAATGGGCGACAAGGTGGCGATAAACCAGGAGATCGGGCGGCTGTTCGACACCGACGACGATGACCAGCATATGCTGATCTTCCAGATATGGCGCGAGACCACCCCCGTCGATCCGGAACAGTGGCTGAGGCGGTAACGACCGCGGCGGTTTATTTTTAAGCAATAATAAATGGCGATAAGGTACCATAATGAGGGGACGGATTTCCGGCTGCCGGCGAAAGAGAGAACGGCGCTGTGGATACGCAGGTGCGTGGAGAACGAGGGGTTCCGGCTGGGACCGGTGAACTATATTTTCTGCTCGCCCGAACGCCATCTGGAGATAAACAGGCAGTTTCTGGGACATGATTACCGGACCGACGTCATAACGTTCGATTACAGCGACCTCGGGGGACGAGGAACTGTCAGCGGCGATATCTTCATCGATCCGGAAACAGTCGCAGACAATGCTGCAGGACTGGGTGTCGCGCCCGAAGCCGAGATGCGCAGGGTGCTTGTACACGGGGTGCTCCACCTGTGCGGATACGGCGACAAAACCCCGAAACAACAGGCGCGGATGCGCGCAAAAGAGGATCATTACCTCGCCAAATATTACGGAATATGAGGCAGTTCGACATAAACGATATAAGGGCGGATTTCCCGATCCTTGGGCGCAAGGTCTACGGGCGGCCGCTGGTCTATCTGGACAATGCGGCGACGGCACAAAAACCCCTGCGCGTGCTCGAAACCGTCGGAATGATGTACCGCGAAATGAACGCCAACATCCATCGGGGGGTGCATTATCTGTCGGAGGAGAGCACCGCCCTGTATGAGGCGGCGCGCGAGACGGTGCGGGAGTTTATTGGAGCCGCAAGCCGCGAGGAGATCGTCTTCACGGCCGGTGCGACCGCCGCGCTCAACCTTGTCGCATACAGCCTCGGCGAACTCATGATGGGCGAGGGCGACAATGTCGTGGTGAGCGAGATGGAGCACCACTCTAATATCGTCCCGTGGCAGATGGTTTGTCAGCGTAAAGGGGCGCAGCTGAGGGTCCTGCCCTTCACGGACGAGGGGCTGCTGGAGATCGAAAAACTGCCGGAATTTATAGACGAACGTACACGGGTGCTGGCCATAACGCAGTGTTCCAACGTTCTCGGCTCGCGTCCGGATGTGAAAAGGGCCGCGCAAATAGCGCACGAACGCGGGGTAATGGTCGTCGTAGACGGCTGCCAGGGGGTTGTCCACGGCGGGGTGGATGTGCGTGATATGGACTGCGACCTCTACGCCTTTTCGGGACACAAACTCTACGGCCCCACCGGAATAGGCGTGCTGTACGGGCGTCGTGAACTTCTCGACCGCATGCCGCCGTTCATGGGCGGGGGCGACATGGTCGCGACGGTCACTTTCGCCGAAACCACCTGGGCCGAACTGCCACTCAAATTCGAAGCCGGAACAGCCAACTACATAGGTGCCGTCGGTATGGCCGAGGCCATACGATATATAGGTGAGTTCGACGGACACGAAATAGAGCGTCACGAACGAGCGCTGCTCGATACGGCGACTGCCCGGCTGCTCGAAATCGACGGTCTGCGCGTCTACGGAACCATGCCCGGCAAAGCGCCCATAGTCTCGTTCTCGGTCGAAGGGGTGCATCCGTATGACCTGGGGATGATCCTCGATAAACAGGGGATCGCCGTCCGCACCGGGACCCACTGCGCCGAACCGCTCATGGCTCACTATGGCCTCAGCGGTATGTGCCGCGCATCGTTCGCCGTATATAACAGAATTGAAGAGACTGCGGTCCTTGCCGAAGGGGTGAGGAAAGCCGTGGGAATGTTAAGAAGATAAAGAATGCCTTTAATAGTGCTCGAAGGGCTCGACGGAGCCGGAAAATCGACGCAGCTCAACCTGCTGCGGAACCTCGCCTCGGAAATGGGGCACAAAACGGAATTCCTGCATTTTCCGAGGACCGACACGCCCGTCTACGGGGAACTCATCGCGCGCTTCCTGCGCGGCGATTTCGGCGAAGCGGACAGCGTGGACCCCTATATGGTCGCTCTGCTCTTCGCGGGCGACAGGGGCGATGCCGGATCGATGCTCGAAGAGTGGCTCGATGAAGGGCGGTTCGTCTTCCTCGACCGCTACGTCTACTCCAACATCGGGTTCCAATGCGCCAAGATCGAGAATCCCGGAAAGCGCAAAGAGCTGAAAGAGTGGATACTGTCACTCGAATTCGAAATATACGGGATACCGCGTCCCGACGTTTCGCTATTCCTCGACGTGCCGTTCCGCTTCACCGAAGAGAGGCTCACTTCCCAGCGCCGAGGCAAAGACCGCGAATACCTCAACGGTGCACGCGATATCCACGAATCGTCGCTCGACCTCCAGCGCCGCGTGCGAGAAGTCTACCTCGACGCCGCACAAACCGACCCCGCACTCCGAATCATCGACTGCGGCGACAACAACGGCAAAATGCTTCCACCAGACGCAATTTTCCAAAAAATATTATCGAATATCGGAAATATAATATAAGCGGGATTCCTTTATATATGTTACTTTGGCAAATCCCAAAGTAACCAAAAGATTGCGGGCACGGCCCGCAGCGGTTTATTTTGATGCAAAGGGGATGCTTCAGGTTGTCCCTGTTATTGAAATTATGCGGCAGGCGAAGCCTGTGCATTTTCTTGCTCAGAATTTACTCTGAAAATTAATTTTCAAGATAAATTCTGTACAAGAAAAATTGCACTTCGTGCAATCCGCATAATTTTAATAACCAATCACCTTTCGCAGAAACATTCTTATCATCTAAATAGTAGGAAACAGAGTTTCCGCAAAAATTTTTGGGCGACTTTTTTAAAAGTCGCGGTTGCAAAAAAGAAAAGACGATGGACAGGAAAACGAAAAACAGGATTGCGGACATATGCCGGATAGTGTTCGGTTTGGTGTTCGTTTTTTCGGGGTTCGTGAAGACGGTCGACCCGTGGGGGACGGCGATCAAGATCACGGAATACCTCAATACTTACGGGTTTGAGCCTCTGAATAACTACAGGTTCGGGTTTGCGATCTGGTTCTGCGCGGCCGAGCTCATGATGGGTCTGATGATGATCTTCAAGATCAAGACGCGGCTCATATCGATATTTGCGGTGGCGATCATGACGTTCTTCACGATCCTCACGTTCTTTTCCGCGACCTGGATGCCGGTCGAGGATTGCGGCTGTTTCGGCGATGCGCTGAAAATGCCGCCGTGGGCGTCGTTCGCCAAGAATGTGGTGCTGCTGGCGCTGGCCGTGATCGTCTATCTGAACGCGCGGAAAACCCTGACTTTCTTTCCGGTAAGCGTGAAGGAGTGGGTCTGCACGGTGCTTTTCGCCTGCATCGCGGGGGGACTCGGCGCGCACTGCTACTACCACCTGCCGCTGATGGATTTTCTGCCCTACAAGAAGGGCGTCGACCTCTACGCGGCTATCTACAACGACGATACTGCGCAGGATGAGACGAGGCTCGTATACCGCGACCTCACAGACGGTTCGCTGCATGAGTTCGCGGTTGCGGACACTACGTGGTATGATGCGACGCGCTGGGAGTTCGTCGAGCAGGCCGGGAACGGAGGTTTCAACAGAGATGTTGCGCTGCGCGAATTCGCGGTGTTCAACTCGGAAGGCGATGCCACGCGCGAGATCGTTGGTTACCCGGGGCGGGTCTACATCCTGAGTGCCGTGAAGCTCGACAAAATACGGCCTAAATGCGCCGAAAGGTTCGGAAAGATTGCCGACAGGGCTGCCGCAGAGGGGGCGAAAGTCGTCCTGATTACGGCGTCGCCAATTTCTCCGGGAGAAACGGCCGATTTCGGCGGGGCGGGTCCAGTGACGCTCTACAATGTCGACGCGACCACCATGATCACAATGCTGCGCGCCACAACGGGTATGGTCGTGCTCGACGGGGGGATAATCACCGACAAAAAGAATTGCCGCGATATAAAGTGAGTTCCGTGGGGCAGCGCCCGGCACTAATTTTGCCGTCAGGACGTTATAACGGGAAAAGCGTTATCTTTGTCAATTCGGGGCGCAGCCCTGATATAATTTGTGATCTTAAATGGGATTTCTGAGATTTCTGCTTTTCGCGCTCATAGCGTTCTGGCTGGTGGGGCTGATCCTGCGGGCGTCGGTAAACCGCTGGCTGCGGAAGCGCACCGAGGAATATAACCGCGCTGCCAAACAGGCTCAGCGTGAAGCCCAACGCCAGGCGCGGGGCAAACGCGAAGGCGATGTGGTGATAGAAAGCACACGCACCACGGTCGAAAAAAAGGTCAGCCGCGATGTAGGAGATTACGTCGAGTTCGAGGAGATCACCGAAACGGAAGAGACGGCCGGGAAGCGATAAACACAATACAACGCAATGATCCGCAGATTTTTAGCTGAAATAGGAAAGTACTTTATACTGATGGGAAAGGTTTTTTCCCGTCCGGAAAAGGCACGCCTCTACTACAAGCGGACCATTTTCGAAATGGAGTCCATAGGCTACAACTCCATCGTAATCACGGCGATAATCTCGATCTTCATGGGGGCGGTGGTGGCGCTGCAGATGTCCATCAACCTCGAATCGCCCTTCATCCCGCGGTACCTGATCGGTTACGCCACGCGCGAAGTGATGATACTGGAGTTCTCGTCGACGGTGGTGGCGCTGATCCTCGCTGGGAAGGTAGGGTCGAGCATCGCCTCGGAAATAGGTACCATGCGCATAACGGAACAGATCGACGCGCTGGAACTGATGGGCGTAAATTCGGCCGGATACCTGATCCTGCCCAAGATCATTGCGGCGGTACTCTTTTTCCCGTTCCTCTGTATCCTCAGCATTCTTATCGGCATCTCGGGCGGCTACATGATAGCCGCACTCACCGGTATCATGATGCCCGGAGACTTTATAGAGGGGATACACATGGATTTCAAGCCATGGTCGATAACCTACGCGCTGATCAAGATCGCCGTTTTCGCGTTCATCATCACATCCATATCGTCGTTCTACGGCTATTACGCCAAGGGCAACTCGCTCGAAGTGGGCCGTTCGAGCACCCAGGCCGTCGTCGTAAGCTGCATCACCATACTGATATTCAACCTTATACTCACCCAGTGGCTGTTGATATAGATGATAAAGGGTGAACATATATCGAAAAGTTTCGAGGGCAGGACTGTCATCGACGATATCTCCGTGGAGTTCAACCAGGGCTGTACGAATCTGATAATCGGGCGCAGCGGGTCGGGAAAGACCGTGCTGATGAAGTGCCTGGTGGGTCTGCTGCCCATAGACAGCGGCGGGATATGGTACGGCAGGACCTGCTTTTCGCGGCTCGGTTTCCGCGAGGTGAAGGCCATACGCCAGGAAATGGGGATGATTTTCCAGGGGGGGGCCCTGCTCGACTCTTCGACCGTCGAGGAGAACGTGCGGCTGCCGCTCGACCTCTTTACCGACAAAACCGAGGCCGAAAAGCTGGACCGCGTGAACTTCTGCCTTGATCGGGTGGCGCTCAAAGATGTCAACGGGCTTTATCCGTCGGAACTGAGCGGCGGGATGATAAAGCGCGTCGCGATTGCCCGCGCAATCGTGATGAACCCGAAATACCTCTTCTGCGACGAGCCGAACTCCGGGCTCGACCCCATCACTTCGGGGGTTATCGACCGCCTTATCAGCGAGATCACGCAGGAGTACAACATGACCACCATCATAAACACCCACGATATGAACTCGGTGCTGCAGATCGGAGACAAAGTGGTGTTCATACACGAGGGCAAAAAGTGGTGGGAAGGCAGCAAACACGACATCATGCATTCGGACAATCCCGAACTGAACGATTTCGTCTTTGCGTCGGAGATGGCCAGGCAGATGCGGGAGATCACACTGAGGGAATCGGCCCTTGAAACAAACGTGCCGCCGAAGCCCGCTGAAAAAAAGTAAACCGTCTTCTTTTGAATTCAGAAATAAATGGTGCTGGAACAGGCGTCAGAGGGGCGTATCAAATCCCGGATAGTAATTTTTAAAATTTTTTAATTAAACTCTTGCTTAATCGGCGGGGTTTGCTTAATTTTGTCGTCTCAGGTGCCGAAGCACAATTTTTGCGGCACACCGTAGCGCAGAAACATCGAATTATCATTTTAAAATAAAAAAATCACAATTATGAGCACAATCAAAATCGGTATCAACGGTTTCGGTCGTATCGGCCGTCTGGTATTCCGCGCTGCGGCTAACAATCCCGCTGTTGAAGTTGTAGGTATCAACGACCTTATCTCGGTAGACTACATGGTCTACATGCTCAAGTACGACACCGTACACGGCCAGTTCAAAGGCACCGTCGAAGCTAAGGACGGCAACCTCGTGGTCAACGGCAAAGCTATCCGCGTAACCGCTGAAAAAGATCCTGCAAACCTGAAATGGGATGCTGTAGGCGCTGAATACGTAGTCGAATCGACCGGTCTGTTCCTCTCGAAGGAAACCGCCGAAGCCCACATCAAGGCAGGTGCGAAGCGCGTCGTTCTGTCGGCTCCCTCGAAGGACGACACACCCATGTTCGTTATGGGCGTCAACAACAAAGCGTACAAAGGAGAAACCATCGTTTCGAACGCATCGTGCACCACCAACTGCCTCGCCCCACTGGCAAAGGTCATCAACGATAAATTCGGCATCGTGGAAGGTCTTATGACCACCGTTCACGCCACCACCGCTACTCAGAAAACCGTAGACGGTCCCTCTGCAAAAGACTGGCGCGGAGGCCGTGCAGCAGCCGGCAACATCATCCCGTCGTCGACCGGCGCCGCCAAAGCCGTTGGTAAAGTTATCCCCGCCCTGAATGGCAAACTGACCGGTATGGCTTTCCGCGTTCCTACGCTGGATGTATCGGTCGTCGACCTCACCTGCCGCCTCGAAAAGGCCGCTACCTACGACGAGATCTGCGCTGCCATCAAGGCTGCCGCCGACGGCGAACTGAAAGGCATCCTCGGCTACACCGAAGACGAAGTGGTCTCTTCGGACTTCATCGGCGAAGCACGCACTTCGGTGTTCGATGCAAAAGCAGGCATCTCGCTCAACGGCAACTTCGTAAAGCTCGTTTCGTGGTATGACAACGAATGGGGTTACTCGAATAAGGTGGTCGAACTGATCCAGCATATGGCAACAGTTTAGTGATAGCGGCGATTCTGCTTCCTTCGTCTCGAAAATTATTCGGTCATTTACGTCAGTAAACTCCCTCATAATTTTTATCGACAGCGTTGCATAATCACCGCTCTCCCAAAACTGTCATTATAGAAAAACCCGGCTGCGGCCGGGTTTTCTATTGGGAATGAGGCTAATCTACTCTTCTATGTCATTTAATTCTCTTGTTTTGATTTCATGTATTTCTAAGAAAAGATTCTTATTGTTCTGAATGAATTTTTTAGTGGTAGTAAAAGTAAAAGCCTGATAATTATTGAAAGTATAATCTACTTTACTTTTAGATAAAAGATCTGCTATTAATACCTTTTTCTCCTCGTCTTTAGCATAAATTTCCATATATACATTTGGGCTGACTCTTTTGTGGAAAAAATACTGTTGGTTATCAATAGCAACTCTGATGTAAGTCTGGGTATATGTCGGGGTTATTGTTCTTTCAGGATATTTTGCAGCAAGAATAGAAATAAATTCGTTTACAGCATCGACAACCCAGTTCGCATTCTTCTCCCATTGCGTGACGTTAGTTTCAGCAGATTCTCCTTCTTCTAAGGGGATGTACATATCCATTATTTTTGTAAAATTAAGCACCATATCATTGTCAAATTCTATCAGGTCAGCCTGAATAGCAATGATTGGAATGGTTTGGCTTAATAGCTGGATTACATTGAAATATCTCCTGCTGAAAGATTCTGCAATCAACACTGCGAAATGCTGTCTCTGCGGGTATATTCTTCTTTCAATGTCCCAATATTCGATTGTGCGAATGATATGCGAGGGATCCGTTTCTCCCAGCATAACCTCGACCTCGTAAAGAGTATTGTTTTTGGAATCCCGGAGCAGGATATCCAATCTTCCGCCTGATGCCTGTTTTTTTTCTCTCTTTACTACTTCGATATCATCTCCCAGACCCAGTTTTTCAGGATTAGTGCATATTATATCCTGTAACCAAAATTCATTTTTCCCTTTTGTCCGAATGAATTGTTTTTTTCCGATTTTTATTTCTTGCATAGTAAAAATAGTTAGAAAATGTAATTTAATCCGATGTTCATGCCGCTTTTGCCGTCCTGCCTGTCGAAGGGCTTGCCCCACTCGACCGAGACTATGAAATTGCGGTTCATCACCAGCTTCAGGCCCAGACCCGCGCTCATATGCAGTTTTTCGCCGAGGCTGCTGTAGATCAATTCGCGCTCGTCGATATCCGGAGTTGCGGGATTGTCCGTCACGGCTTTCATTCTGTCGAGACGGTAAGGTTGGACCACCATCCCCGCGTCGAAAAATGGATTCAGAGCCACGTACCACTGCTGTTTTATCAGCCGGAACTGCACTATGCGGAACCTGAATTCGGCATTGCCCCACGCCACCCCGTCACCCACGATGCGATTGTAGAGCATCCCGCGCAGGGTGTTGATGCTGCCCAACCCTTCCGAGTTGACCTGCCGCAGATAAGGCGTCGTGATGTTGGTCTGCATATAGAAAGGCACGCTTCCGGCCACCGTCCCCTGGTAAGCCAGATGGTAGGCGAACACGATCCTGTCTTCCCACACCGGCACGTAATGGCGGAAATGCGCCGCCACTTTCATATAGTTGAACCCCTCGGGCTGGAACATATCTGGCGAGCCGTAGGCCATCAGCTCGGCCCAGACGCCGCGCGAAGGAGCCGCCTCGTGGTCGCGCGTGTCGAACACGAGCCCTGCTTTCAGTTCGAGGTGGCAGCCGCCCGCGGCCTCGTCCGCGCCGATGATCCCGTATTGCCGGTAGAGGTTATACAGCGAAAATCCGGCATTATCCCGGTATTTTTTCAACGATACGTCGCCGATCTTATAGTACCAGAACGCCATCCCAGCCGCCCAGTTCAAATGTCCCGCGATGTTACCCTGGAAGTCGGCCAGAACGCGAAGAGAATTGCGCTTCATGCTGTAGAAAGCGACGCCGTCCTGCTTGTCGTACCCGGAAAAATAGGGCGAGGCCGCGCCATTGAAGCCGTAGAAATTCATTATCGGGTTTGGCAGGTAGGTCACAGCCGTCGTCAGCCGCACCTTCGGGATCAGGTATTTCGAGTCGTAGAAGAAATGGAACACCCCCGAACCCTTGAAGTAGTAGGACGCCTCGACGTTGAACTTGTGCAGGTAGCCGGGGTAGACCGAACCGTCGCCGTAGTAGAAAATATCGCACAGCGCCCCGAGCTGGAATCCGAGATCGGAGTTGTAGCCTATGGCGGGCAGCGGGCCGAAATTCCATCCGGTCTTTACCGCGTCGGCCTTGCGCGGAATATCTTCCCCCTCCTGTGCGTAAGCCGTAAAAGACAGGACGGCAAGAATAAACAGCAGCAACCTTTTCATTCTGTCAGCTATTTTTCGGTTTTATTTTTGTCGAATTTAGTGAATTCTTTTTGGATATCGGTCAGCATTTCGATCTGTATTTTCTGGATCTCGATAAGCTCCTGCTGCTGGTACAGCATCAGGTGGTCCAGTTTTTCGTGCAGCGATCGGATCTCGATCTCGGATTTGAGGTTCACCATGTAGTCGGTTTCGGCATGTTTGCGGTCCTTTTTGGACTGGCGGTTCTGGCTCATCATGATTATCGGGGCCTGTATCGCAGCAAGGCACGACAGCACGAGGTTCATCAGGATGAACGGGTAGGGGTCGAACGCTTTGCCGCCCAGCCATACTACATTGAGCACGACCCAAAAGGCCAATATGCCGCCGAATATGATTATGAAGGTCCAGCTGCCGCCGAACGAGGCGACCTTGTCGGCAACCATCTCTCCCGTGGAAATTTTCTCTCTGGCTTTTGCAGCCGCCCTGCCGCTGATGGTCGACTGGGTTTTAATGGCCTTCAGAACTTTGCTGTCGAGGTCGCCCAGGCTTCCAACCTCTTTCTGAAGGTACTCCGTAATATATTTTCCCCTGTATGTGTTCAGTTCATGCAGAGACAGGAATTTAGTGGTATCAAAAGAGGGATGATCCTGTTTGATCAGCCCCATTACCGACGCCCTGATCGCTTCTCCCGCGACACGGTCTTCTATCGGGAAACGTTTTCCGGAAAGGTCGCTCACAAATGTTTTCATATCGTTTGTATGTTGATCGTGGCCCTTTATCCTCAAAAACCATACAAAATTACAGAAACGCCAGAAACTGCGCCAACAGCACCCCCAGGTAGTTGCCTATCGCATAGCCGATCAGGCCGATGGTTATACCGGTGACCAGGGCTTCGCGGTTGCCCATCGCCGCCGCCATCATCGGCACGAACGGAGCCGAGTTTATCATCGCCACCGACGCCACCACCATCGAGTCGGCGTCGACCTTCATCACCCTCGCCAGAAGCGCCTGTAGCACCAGTGAAACGAAGACCGCGAAGAGCAGGAACCCGGCCAGGTAGATCTCCTGCGAGAGGTTCATCTGCGAGAAATCGGCCATCGAAGCCACCGCGATGCTGAAAACGTAGATCAGGTACATGCCCGCATCGTAGCTTTTTTCGAGCTTTTTGACCGGTTTGAGAAACGACGCGCCGATCCCCAGCGTCGTCAGCAGCAGGATCATCGTCAGCATGAAATAGTCTTTCGGGAGAAGCATCGCCACGCCCCCTGAAACAGCAACTATCGCGAGAGTCAGCCCGGCCGCTTTCAGGAGCTGCATCAGGTTTTCGCGGCGGAAAAATCCGGCGTAAGGGTTGACGGCTTCGGCTTTTTTAACCTCTTCGGCCAATTCCTGTTTGGCATGCTCCGATATCTTCGACCTGTCGACCGGCAGGAAACGTCGGAACATCCTGATGCCGACGCTCAGCAGGAACGCCATGTACAGCGCGCTGACCACCAGGTCGTAGGTGTTCATCATGATGTAGGTGCTCTCCTGCGCGCCAACCATCTGCTGCACTGCTGCCAGATTCACCGTGCCGCCGATGTAGACCGCCGTCGCCATACCCCCGATCTTGGCCGCTTCGGGCCCGAGGTGGCTGCGGAAAAGCAGGAATCCGAGCACGACAGCCGTCACGACCGCGAGTGCCCCGCCAAGCAGCGCTTTCCCCACAATGCGGGTCTGCCCTTTTTTGAACGAGCAGTTGAACAGCAGCATCGGAATGGCCAACGGTATCATGGCGGTCGTGACCAGCTCCTGTATCTGTTTCGTACCCGCGGGCAGCCATGGCAGGTTGCCGACGGCGACCCCCACGGCATAAAGCAGCATCACGGGGCCTATTTTGTTCAGTACGGGGAATTTGCGGCACAACCATAGCACTCCCGCCGGAGCAATACAAAAGAAGATGACAAGAAGTATGGATCCGATCATATTGCAGCCGTTGGGTTTACGCAAATATATGTAAAGGATTTTTTCTTTAACTACTTTTTGGCCAGCAAAAAGTAGCAAAAACTGGCCCATGCACCAAAAAGCTACTTCGTTTTGTCTAAAACGGTACACCTTGAGCTGCGCACATGGTGACTTCCGTTTTAGCCTGCTCCTACGTTTAACGCTTTTTGCTAAATGGGATTTACGCACAAGCTGACGCTTGTGTCAAAAAAAAGCAAGTGTGAGCGTTCTCACTTTTGGCGGAAAAATATCTGGAGCGGCACACCGCTGAAATCCCACTCGGAGCGCAGTTTGTTCTCGAGGAAACGGCGGTAGGGCTCGCGGATGTACTGCGGCAGGTTGACGAAGAACGCGAAAGTCGGCGTCGGTGAAGCGAGTTGCGTCGCGTACTTTATGCGGATATATTTTCCTTTGATCGAGGGCGGGGGAGTATCCTCGATGATGGGCAGGATGTAGTCGTTGAGCTGCGAGGTGGGGATGCGGCGTTCGCGGTTGGCGTAGACGCGCATGGCCGTCTCGAGCACCTCCATGATGCGCTGCTTGTTGATCACCGATGTGAAAATTATGGGCACGTCGCTGTAGGGCGCGATCTTCTTTTCGAGGAATTCGCGCCACTCCTTCATCGTGTTGGTCTCCTTTTCGATAAGGTCCCACTTGTTGACCACGATGACAACGCCTTTTTTGTTCTTTTCGATGAGGCGGAAGATGTTCATATCCTGCGACTCGATCCCCTGCTGTGCGTCGAGCATCAGGATGCAGACGTCGGAACTCTCGATCGAGCGGATCGAACGCATCACCGAATAGAACTCCAGGTCGTCCATCGTCTTGCCTTTCTTGCGCATCCCGGCCGTGTCGACAAGGTAGAAATCCATGCCGTACTTGTTGTAGCGCGTGTAGATCGAGTCGCGCGTGGTGCCGGCGACGGGGGTGACGATGTTGCGCTCCTCGCCCAAAAGGGCGTTCGTCAGCGAAGATTTACCCACATTCGGGCGTCCCACGATGGTTATGCGGGGCAGGTCGTCGAACTCTTCAGCCTTGGCGTCCTCGGGCAGCGCGGCCAGAACCGCGTCCAGCAGGTCGCCCGTGCCGCTTCCCGACATCGAGCTGACAGGGAACGGATCGCCGAGACCGAACGAGTAGAACTCATGGGTGGCGTACATCTGCTCGTTGTTGTCGACCTTGTTGACCACAAGCAGCACTTTTTTCTTCGCGCGGCGCAGCTCGCCGGCCACCATCAGGTCGAGATCAGTGATGCCTGTGCCGACTTCCGTCATGAACAGAATCACGTCGGCTTCGTCGATGGCCAGCATCACCTGGCGGCGGATATCATCCTCGAAAACGTCGTCGCTGCCCACGGAGTAGCCGCCGGTGTCGATCACCGAGAACTCGCGCCCGTTCCAGTCGGTCTTGCCGTAATGGCGGTCGCGGGTGGTGCCGGCCGTCGCATCGACGATGGCCTGCCGCTGCCCTACAAGGCGGTTGAACAATGTACTCTTACCCACATTGGGGCGTCCTACTATCGCGACTAAACTCATGATTTTCCTGTTTTACTGCCGCAAAGATACGGTAAAAAGCAGAGGGAACCGCGACTTTTAAAAAAGTCGCCCAAAACTTTTTGCGGAACCGACGCTCGCAGCGGGAGCAGAGATTGCTTGCAAGCTATGCCCCGCCAGTAGGAGGAAAAACATCGCATCAAATAAACCGCTGTGGCCGTTGCCACCGCCGCGGCCGTTGCCGCAATCTTTTGGTTACTTTGTGATTTGACAGAGTAACGTACTTAAAGATTTTCGATGATATAATCGACGATCTTTTGGCGGATGTTTTGCGAACCGCCGGGGCGCATCGAGTGGTTGTCGTCGGGATAGATCATCATGTCGAACTGCTTGCCGGCCTTCACCAGCGCCTTCGCCATCTCGAAGCTGTTCTGCACGTGGACGTTGTCGTCGCCCGAGCCGTGCATCATAAGCAGTTTCCCCTTCAGGTTTTCAGCGAAATTGATGGGGGAATTGTCGTCGTAACCTCCCGGATTATCCTGCGGCAGGCCGTTGTAGATCTCGGTGTAGATAGAGTCGTAGTAGCGCCACGAAGTGACCGGAGCCACGGCCACTGCCAACTTGAAGACGTCCGCCCCTTTCAGTATGCAGTTCAGCGCCATGAAGCCGCCGTAGCTCCAGCCGTAGATGCCTATGCGCGAGGCGTCGACATAAGGCAGGCCGCCCAGGTGACGCGCGGCGGATATCTGGTCTTCGGTTTCGTATTTTCCGAGCTGGCCGTAGGTGCATTTCTTGAACTCCTCGCCTCGGAAACCCGTTCCACGCCCGTCGACGCAGACCACGATGTATCCCGCTTCGAGAAGGGGTTCGAATATCGCTTTATCTCCGATCGGAGAGTTCTTTACACTTTGTGAGCCGGGACCACTGTACTGGGTCATGAATACAGGATACTTTTTCGACGAATCGAAACCCGCCGGCTGTATCATATAGCCGTCCAGACGTGTCCCATCGGCGAGTGTAAAAGAGAAGAACTCCGGTTTCATTTTCACGTCGCCTCCTTCCGACACTACCACTAGTGATGAGGCCGCCTGTTTTGAGCCGATGTTCTTGACCCGTCTCCTTTCGACGCGGCCGTCCGCATTTGAATAAATCTGCACCCATGCGCCCATTCCCGGGGCGGCTGTGACTGAGGTCGTCCCGTTGCCGCCGAAGTGCATGGTCTTGCCTTTGCCGTTCAGACCCACCGAATATAGGTCGCGGTTCAGGGGTGAGGTTTCGGTGGACATATACCACACGTCTTTCCCCTCCCTTACGCCCAGAAGTTCCGTAACTTCCCATTCGCCTGAGGTGATGGCGTTGAGGAAACCCTTTTTGATGCTGTAAAGATAGAGGTGCATCCAGCCGGTGCGGGTTTCGTTCTTTGCTATGAAGCGGTCTCCGTCCGCAAGGAATGTAATGGTCGTCTCGTCCGGGCGCTCCACATAGCGCGGGGAAGTTTCGTCGTAGATAACGCGCGCGCCGCCGTCCTTGCCCGCCAACAAAACTTCGAAATGATTCTGCAGGCGGTTGACGCGGTAGAAGAATAGCTCGCCCGACGGGGTCCACCCGATGCGCGGGATATACTGGTCGGTCTCGGAACCGGTATCTATCTTCCGGGTCTCGCCCGACGCGATATTGTAGACGTGAAGCGTTACGATCGAATTTTCTTCGCCCGCCTTCGGGTATTTGAACAGGTAGGGCTCGGGATAGAGCTTCTCGTCGTAGCGCATCATGGCGAACTCGCGGACGCGGCTCTCGTCGAAACGCAGGAACGCTATCTCGCCGCCGTCGGGCGAGAAATCGTAAGCCTTAGTGAATCCATACTCCTCTTCGTAGACCCAGTCGGCGAAGCCGTTTATGATCTCGTTGCGCTTACCGTCGAAGGTTATCTGCTTTTCGGCCGCCGAGCCGGGTTCAGTGACGAACAGGTTGTTGTCGCGGATGAAAGCCACGCGGCTACCGTCGGGCGAAAAAGATGCGTCGCGCATCCCCTTTTCCGCCGAGGCTGAGACCGGCTTAACATCGCCTGCTGCGAAATCGGCCACCGAATAAGAGGCTGTGAACGAATGGCGGTAGATGGGTGTGCGGTTCGAAACGAGCAGCGCCTTCGTGCCGTCGGGCGAGAGAACGTGCGATTGTACTTTCCTGGCGCCGAGGTCGAAAAGCGTTCCTACCTCTTGATTGCCGAAAAATTCGATTTTTACGATCTTCCCGCCCCGGATCGCCGAAAAGTGTTCACCGTCCGGAAAGAAATTGTCCTGCGCCGAAACGACGGCGATGGAGCAGAAAATAAGAAATGACGCTGCAAAGAGGTTTTTCATAAGGTTAATAGGTTAATTATATCTACTTTTTGATGGGCAAAAAGTAGCAACCGACGCTCGAAGCGAGAGCAGAGGTTGCTTGCAAACTATGCCTCGCAAGGAGGAGGAAAACTATGTTAAAAACCCACCCCATGCACCAAAAAGCTACTTCGTTTTGTCTAAAATGGTACGCCTTGAGCTGCGCACATGGCGACTTCCATTTTAGCCTGCTCCTCCGTTTAACGCTTTTTGCTAAATGGGGATTTGCACAATCTGACGATTGTGTCTGGTTTTATATTGCTTTTAAACTTAGGTCTACACTTTTTATCTGGTGGGTCAACGCGCCGACCGAGATGAAGTCCACGCCGCAGTCGGCGTAGTCGCGCAGGTTCCCGTCGCGGATGCCGCCCGAGGACTCTATCTCACACCGGCCGTCGATCTTGGCCACCGCGCGCCGTGTCTGCTCCAGGTCGAAGTTGTCCAGCATGATACGGTCGACGCCGCCCGCCTCGAAAACGAGGTCTATGTCGTCCAGCGAACGCACCTCGCACTCGATCGGCAACTCCTTCCCTTTTTCCGCGAGGTAGTGGCGGACACCCTCTATTGCCGGAACTATTCCTCCGGCGAAATCTATGTGGTTGTCTTTCAGTAATATCATATCGAAAAGGCCCATGCGGTGGTTCTCGCCGCCGCCCAGTTTTACGGCCATTTTGTCGAGCACGCGGCTTCCCGGGGTGGTCTTGCGCGTGTCGAGGATGCGGCATCCGGTCCCCTCGACCAGCCGTACGTAGCGGGCTGTCTCGGTCGCAACGCCCGTCATGCGCTGCATGATGTTGAGGATGATGCGCTCGGACTGCAGCAGGGTCCGCGTGCGGCCCTCGACATAAAAAACGATGTCCCCCACCTCGACCGGCGTTCCGTCCTGTATAAGTATTTCGAGCCGTACATCCGGGTCGAGCCTGCGGAAGACCATCTCCGCCACCTCGACCCCCGCAATTACCCCGCGTTCCTTGACCAGTAGTTTCATGCGCCCGCGCGCGTCGGCCGGGATCGACGCCAGCGAAGTGTGGTCGCCGTCGCCTATGTCCTCGCGGATCGCCAGGGCGATAAGCTCTTCCACGAAAGGTATGTATTCTGTTTTCATAATAGTTCCGTTATTTGAATCCCAAAAATAATAAAAATAGTGATAAATCAGCTCATCGTCATTGCGAGGAGGTCGTAGACCGACGAAGCAATCCAGAGATGAGAGATGCAAGGGCTGGATTGCTTCAGGCTTTCAGCCTTCGCAATGACGTTATCCTCAAAATTTCGGCTGGCAAATCCGGCAAATTGAAATAAAGATGTTAAATTTTCGTAAACCCGCACCAACGTATAACGTTTTTGTTATATATTTGCAGGGTTAAAGCAAAACACAATGATCGGTTCGCCGTTTTTTATGGACTATTATTTTAAGTACTGCCAGAGCGGTCGGGAAGTGTTTTGTCTGTAAACCAGCGAAAGTTGAAAGTAGAGGATGTCCCGACCGCGTAATGAGGTTGGGATTTTTTTTGGCCGGAACGCCGGCGGCGATTTAGCAGGATCGTCATTGCGAGCGTAATGTAATGAAGTGAAGCAATACAGAAGAATGAAAAATGAAAGAAGGGCAATGAAAGTTGCAATACAGGGTTACGAAGGCAGCTTCCACCAGATAGTCGCCGAAAAATACTTCGGCCTCGATATCGAGATAGTTCCGTGTGCGACCTTCCGCGAAGTGGCCCAGAAGGTCAAAACTGGCGCGGTGAACTACGGCGTCATGGCCGTCGAGAATTCCATCGCAGGTTCGATCATAGCCAACTACGGGATACTGCAGGACGCCAACGTACAGGTCGCGGGCGAGGTCTACCTCCACATAATGCAGAACCTGCTCGTGCTGCCCGGCGTAAAACTCGAGGATATTACCGAAGTCGAGTCGCACCCCATGGCACTCCAGCAGTGCCACAACTTCCTCGACAACTACCCATGGAAGCTGATCGAAAGCGAGGATACCGCCATCAGCGCCAAGCACATTGCCGAAAATAACCTGCGCACAACGGCCGCCATCGCAAGCAAGCGCGCCGCCGAACTCTACGGACTCGACGTGCTTGTACCCGAGATCAATACCATCCGCAATAACTACACGCGGTTTATGATAATAAAAATGCACGACCTGTTGATCGACCCCAGAGCCAACAAAGCGTCGCTCTACTTCAAGACCGACCACAAACAGGGCTCGCTCGTCCGTGCCCTCGAAGTGCTCGAGAATGTCAATATGTCGCGACTGCAGTCGTACCCCATCCCCAGCGAACCGTGGCACTATATGTTCCATATCGACCTGGAGTTCGAACGACTCGAAGACTATGCTTCGAACCTCGAACGCCTAATCCGCAACACCGAGGAAGTGCACGTCTACGGAGTCTATCCCAATGGATTGACTAAATGATTGGTTTTTACACAACTGCGACTTTTAAAAAAGTCGCCCAAAAATTTTCAGAGATACTGCGTATCTCACTATTGTGATGATAAAGATGTTTTTGCGAATTATGATTTGTTATTGAAATTTAGCGGCAGGCGGAGCCTGTGCACTTTTCTTGATCAGAGTTTACTCTGAAAATTAATTTTCAAGATAAACTCTGATCAAGAAAAAGTTGCACTTCGTGCAACCCGCTAAAGTTCAATAACAGGCGATGGCCGAACCATCCCCGTAAACATTGATTCACTTCTTGACGATATAAAAATAAACCGCTGGCGGCGTTCCGCCAATCTTTTGGTTACTTTGGGATTTGCCAAAGTAACATATAAAAAGGAATACCGATTAATATTATAAACCACTTAAATCCGATTGAAATGAAAAAAGTTGAGATCCCGTGCGCCGGGAGGTTGGACACGATCAAGGAGTATTATTTCTCGCAGAAGAACAAGGAGATCGCTGAACTGAAAGCCGCCGGGCGCGATATCGTCGCCCTGGGTATCGGAAGCCCCGACCTTCCCCCGCCCACGCCGATCATCGAGGCCCTGTACCGTGCGGCGCTGCAGCCCAATTCTCACGGCTACCAGCCTTACCACGGTTCCGACCTGCTGCGCAACGCATATGCCGAGTGGTACAAGAAAGGGTACGGCGTGGAACTCAACCCGAAGAACGAGATACTTCCGCTGCTGGGTTCGAAGGAAGGTATCGTCCATGTCTGCATGACCTTCCTGCAGGATGGCGACCAGGCGCTGATCCCCGATCCGGGTTACCCGACCTACAAAGCCGCCGTGACGCTTGCCGGTGCCGAACCCGTTCCCTACGCGCTAAAGAAGGCGAACGGCTACTATCCCGATTTCACGGAGATGGAGAAGATGGACCTGTCGCGGGTGAAGATCATGATCTGCAACTACCCGAACATGCCCACCGGAACCGTCCCGACCGTCGAACTGTTCGAGAAACTGGTGGCTTTCGCCTCGAAGCACAATATCCTGCTGCTGCACGACAACCCCTACAGCTTCATCCGCAACGATATGCGCCTGAGCATCATGTCGATTACCGGGGCCAAGGATGTCGCCATGGAACTCAACTCGCTCTCGAAAGGCCACAGCATGGCCGGATGGCGCGTCGGCTCGCTCGTGGGCCGCGCAGACTGGATCTCCGATGTGCTCCGCTTCAAATCGAACATGGACTCGGGTATGTTCTTCCCCGTCCAGGCCGCTGCCGCCGAAGCCCTCAAACTGGGACACGAATGGTTCGCCGAACTCAACGAAATATATTACAGCCGCGAGAAAGAGGGCTTCCGTTTGATGGATGCCCTGGGACTCGAATACCGTAAGGACCAGGCCGGCCTCTTCATCTGGGGCGACCTTCCCGACTCGTACAAAGGCGACTGCTTCGACTTCTCGGACATGGTGCTCGATAAATACGACGTGTTCGTAGTACCCGGAGGTATCTTCGGCGAACAGGGCCGACGCAGCATCCGTATCTCGCTCTGCGTCCCCGCCGAACTCCTCGCAAAAGCGGCAAATAAGGTATTAGCTGCAAAATAGTTTTACCACTTTTTAAAAAAGGGTCGGAACGCCGACGGCGGATTTAATTTTACGCAATCGCGACTTTTAAAAAAGTCGCCCAAAATTTTTTGCGGAAACTGCGTTTCCTACTATTTAGAGGAAACAGATGTTTGCGGAATTTTTGGGAGCAGTTAAGAATTTCAGGCGGCGGACAAAGCCCGCCACCGTTTGCTTTTGAAGCACTGCGGCTCTGAAAATTTATTTTCGAGACCGCATTGTTTCAAAAGGACGGTTGCTCTGCAACCTCAGAAATTCTTAACGATGGAAGGCGATACTTCCCAAACATGGAATATTGCCTCAAAATAAACCGCCGCGGCCGTTGCCGCCGTTTTTTGGTTACTTTTTGACGTCAAAAAGTAACGTATAAAGACAAATTTGGTATGAAAGCATCTGTTTTTGGGTTGGGTTTGATCGGGGGATCGTTTGCGCTGAGCCTTCGGGACAATGGTTTTGCGGACGAGGTTCTGGGGGTCGACGTCTCGGAAGATAACGCCTGCAAGGCGCTCGGACTGGGGCTTATCGACCGCATCGCGACGCTCGACGAAGCTGTTGCCGAGGCGGATCTGATCGTCTTGGCAACTCCTGTCGATGTCACTCCCGTTCTGGCGACGAAAGTACTCAATAAGGTGCGTCCCGGGCAGGTGGTGATGGATATGGGGTCCATCAAGGAGGAGCTTTGCGAGGTGATCGAGATGCACCCCAACCGCGGGCGGTTCGTTGCGACCCACCCGATGTGGGGCACCGAGTTCAGCGGTCCTGAAGCGGCCCTGCACGGAGCTTTCACGGGGCGGACGACCGTCATCTGCGACCGCGAAAAATGCGATCCGGATGCGTTGGCGCTGGTAGAACGAATCTACGAGAAGATAGGCTCGCCGATGATCTATATGACAGGTGCAGAGCAGGATATGCACACCGCACACGTGTCGCACATCTCGCACATCACGTCGTTCGCGCTGGCGCTTACCGTCCTCGAAAAGGAACGTGAAGAGGAACATATCTTCGACCTCGCCGGCGGCGGTTTCGAAAGCACCGTCCGCCTCGCCAAAAGCTCGCCCGAAACGTGGCTGCCCATCTTCATGGGTAATAAATACAACGTCCTCGACGTCCTGCGCGAACATATCCATCAACTGCAGATCCTGCGCAAAATGATTGAACGCGACGACCGTGAAGGACTCCGCAACGCAATGCAAAAAGCAAACACGATTAAAAGGATACTTCCTTAGTATGTTACTTTTTGACGTCAAAAAGTAACCAAAAAACGGCGGCAACGGCCGCAGCGATTTAATTTGATGCAAAGGGGGATGTTTCAGGTTATCCCTGTTATTGAAATTTTGCGGGTTGCACGAAGTGCAACTTTTCTTCCTCAGAATTTACTCTGAAAATTAATTTTCAAGATAAATTCTGAGCGAGAAAATGCACAGGCTTCGCCTGCCGCAAAATTTCAATAACCAGCCAGGATTCGCAAAACACCCTTATCATTAAAATAGTAGGAAACGAAGTTTCCGCGAAAATTTTTGGCTCAACTTTTTTTAAAAGGTTGAAAAGAAAAATATAAATAGAAATGAAAGAGTTCAGATTGGGAGAGAAGCGGCCGCTCATAATATCGGGGCCGTGCAGTGCGGAGACGCGCGAACAGACGTTGGAAACGTGTGTGAGGTTGGCCGAGACTGGAGTCGTGGATATGCTGAGGGCGGGTATCTGGAAGCCGCGCACTTCGCCGGGATCGTTCGAGGGGGTGGGGCTGAAGGGCCTTGCCTGGATGGCCGAGGCGAAGAGGCTGACGGGACTGCCGGTGGGCGTCGAGGTTGCGTCGAGCAAGCACGTCGAGAGCGCGCTGGAGTTCGAGGTGGACTGCGTGTGGATAGGCGCGCGCACGACCGTGAGCCCGTTCGCGGTGCAGGAGGTGGCCGATGCGCTGAAAGGGAGCGGGGTGAAGGTGCTTATCAAGAACCCGATGAATCCCGACATCGATCTGTGGGCCGGGGCGGTGCGCCGTTTCGCGGCCGTGGGCATACCGATGGAAGACATCGGGCTGATACACAGGGGTTTTTCGTACTTCGGGCATAACAAATACCGCAATGCGCCGATGTGGCCTTTGGCGTTCGACATGCGCAGCCGTTTCCCCGAGATGATGATGATCTGCGACCCGTCGCACATGGCCGGAACGACCGAATATCTTGCCGAGCTTTCGCAGGCGGCGGCCGACCTGCGCTACGACGGACTTATCATCGAGAGCCATGTCTGCCCTTCGCAGGCGCTCAGCGATGCAAAGCAGCAGCTTATCCCGGGCGAGTTGGAAAGACTCGTGCGCAGCATCAACTGGCGCGCCGAGGCGACCGATGACCCCGAATTCATAAAGTCGCTCGACCAGTTCCGCGACGAGATCGACCGGATCGACGGCGAGATATTCGACCTGCTGAGCCGCCGCATGAAGATAAGCGAGAAGATCGGGCGCGTGAAAAAAGATAATGATGTCGCGATCCTGCAGAGCAACCGCTGGGGCGCCATCAAGGAGCGTATCCTGTCGCAGTCCGACAAGCTGGAACTGAGCCGCGACTTCCTGAACGAGATCCTCGAATCGATCCACGTGGAAAGTATCAGCCGCCAGAACAGCGTCATGAACAAATAGTCATTATGGTTTCTTTTTTTAACTTCTTTTTGGCCAGCAAAAAGAAGCAAAAACTGGGCGAGGTTCCAAAAAGCTACTTCGTTTTGTCTAAAATGGTTCAACCGACGCTGCGGAGCGAGAGCAGAGCCGAACTTGTTCGAGCTATGCCGAGCCGCGAGGAGGAAAGCGAAGCTAACCTTGAGCTAACGCGGAGCTATCTCACATGGCTGATTTCCATTTTAGCCTGCAACTCCGGTGCCAACGGGCACAGCGATTTAACAATGGCCAATCTCACTTCCAAACCTTTTGAAGTGAATTTCGGTTCTGCTATTCCGGTGTCGCCGTTGCGACCGCTTTTTGAAAGCTCGGATTTACGCACGGCTTTCAGCCGTGTAATGAAGGAGCGGAATCTTTTTTTAATAAGATTTGTGCGATTTATTCTTCAAATGCCGCGTAGCTGAAAATCCGATTGGCGAAAAAGGCGTTAAGCGGTGGGCGGCTAAAAGCGCGAAAAAGGGGCCGGTTTAACACTTCGTTTTCCTCCTCCTTGCGAGGCAGAGGCTGCTTGCAGCCTCTGCTCTCGCTTCGAGCTTCGGGTGCTCGCAAACACGCGAAAAGGCGCCCTTTTTCAGCGTTAGACGCCTAAGCCGCAGACTTTTTAGCCCGTCGGCCGGTTTTGCTCCACTTTTGCCGGCCAAAAGTGGAAAAGAAAAATTATCTTTGTATCGAAGCATCTCACCTTCATCACATAATATGGCTACATTATTTCGAATATCGAAGGCTTCGGCCCTCGGTTGAATGTTCGCAGTAATGTGGCTTTCTTTGTGCTTGTAGAGGTGAGATGCTCAAGCAACCGGGGGTCGTTTATCGGAACGCCGATGGCGGTTTAATTTTGCCGCCATTTATTATATACCCCCTTGAGAAATCCGTCCATAACCGACTACATCCGCACTCTCGAGAATCCCACCGGGGTTTTCCGGACGTTGGGCGAGGTAGAGGTTGAAAGGGATATTTATGGCGAAGCCGCGCTGCGGGCCGGGAACAGCGCAGCGGTTTTCACTTATATGCGTGATGGACAGCGGCGGATGCTCAAATGCTACACCAGACCCAATCCGCGCCTGCGTGAAATCTACGCTTACATAGAACAAAACCGCCCCGCGCTCATGCCGGATATCCGCCTGATGCCGGGCGAACTTTACGTGCATTCGCTTTCGGGAGAAGAGGGTTGGGTAGATGTGGTCGAGGGAGAATGGATCGAAGGGGAAACATTGGATGCGGCCGCCGCCCGGGCGGCGAAAAATGGCGACCAGCCTGGTCTAGCCGGGTTGGCCGACACTTTCGACGATCTTTGCCGCACGCTGTTGGCGCAAGAATGGGCCCACGGGGACCTGAAACCTGAGAACATCGTCGTCCGGCCCGACGGGTCGCTCGCGCTGATAGATTGCGACGCCGTGTGGATACCCGGATCTGCCGGTCAACAGGCTGTCGAACTCGGGACTCCCGGCTATCAGCACCCCGCCCGCAACGCCTCGCATTTCGACAAGCGCATCGACGATTATCCCGTTCTGTTAATCTCCACCAGCCTGCACGCGCTGGCCCTGCAGCCTGAACTCTATGTAAAATATAATACGACCGACAATCTGATCCTGTCGCCGGGAGAGGTCGTCGAAGGGCGTTCCGCAGCCCTCGCCGAAATGCTCGGGCTTTTCGCACAGGCGGGAATGGCGCGTGAGTACTGTATGGCGGAAGCGTTGGCTTCGCCTTTTCCCGAGGTTGAAAACGTAGACAGATATTTTGCACGGCCCTCTTCAGCGCAGGCCGGACGCCTGACATCTTTTGTCGAAAACGGCAGGTGGGGATTTGCCGGCGATGACAGAAAGACTGTGATCGCACCATTCTGGGATGAAGTGCTGGAGTTCCGCGGCAACCGTGCGGCTGTCCGGCTCGGCACATGGTGGCATTTTATCGATTCCGCCGGAAATGTCTGCGAAACCGGGTTAAGCGGAGATGCGATAAAAGAACGCCTGCTATATGTGAAGGTGCAGCATTGACCCGATACGAAAGCCGAGTCTCCATGTTTCAGAGCGTGCTGCTGCGCCGATCCGGCGACTGTTCATGTCAAAAGCATATAAATCCGTACCGTTCCTGACCTATATGGAACGGCTATCGGATTTTTTCTTATATTTGTAATGCGTACTTTTACTGCATTCTACGCAAAGATCGTCAAGAAAATCGATAAAACCAAACAAATCGACAATTAATTTCAAAAAACTTGATTTTTCTAGCTACAAACCTGAGATATCTGCGCGAAACCAAAGGATTGACGCAGGGACAGCTCGCCGGGATGATCGGTGTGAAGCCCAATACCATATCCAATTATGAGACCGGCTACAGCTCTCCCGATTTTGAGTTGCTTGGAAAGATTATCGAAATTCTTGATACGGACGCTCATACCATACTTTATACGGACCTGTGCACTGGAACTCCGGTCAGGCGTGTGAGCGACGTCCGCTCTCCGTATAATGCAGGGAAGAAACGGGAAGAAGAGGATGGGCGGCTGGAAGAGATGCGCAGGGATATAGAATCGCTGAAAACGGCGATGTCCCGCCTGCTGGACGAGAAGGACCATTGAGTGATAAAAAGATACGCAGCCGGAGTTTTGCCTGAAAGGCACCCGGAATACCCAAACGACTGACCCGGACTTTAATGTACAAAGCGCCAATTACACGCCTGCATCCCACGGCTTTCGCCCTGCTTATCGACCGTTCGGGCTCGATGAAGGAGAAGATCGCCTTTGCGGGTGAGGAGATGCCCAAATCGCGGGCCGTGGCGCTCGTGGCCAACTCCTTTATAGACGAACTTCTGCATCGCGCCCGCCGCGAAAGAGGGGTGTGCGATTATTATGATATTGCCGTTCTGGGGTATTCCGGCGACGGGGTCGAGTCGCTGCTTTCGCCCACCGGGGAATTCACGACGCCCTCGCGCCTCGCCGCGTCGAAAGTGCGCCGCGAACAGATCACACGCGAAAGGATGCTCCCGTCGGGACGCAGCGTTATGGCCGTCACCGCGCAGAATATGTGGATCGAGCCGAAAGCGGCCGGGATAACCCCTATGTGCGCCGCCATGCGCGACGCGCTTGCCCTCGTCGAAAGATGGTGCCGCCGACGGACAAATACCGCAAGCTATCCGCCGACCGTCATCAACATCACCGACGGAGAGGCTTCCGACGGCGATGAAGAGCGCATCCGCACTCTTGCCGCAACCATCCGCGCCACCGGAACGACAGACGGGAACACGCTCCTGATAAACATCCACCTGGCGAAAGGCTGCGGCGACCGTCCGGTGCTTTTTCCCTCGTCGCCCGACGAACTTCCCGCACACCGCTACGCCCGCCTGCTCTACGATATCTCGTCCGAAATGCCCTGGAACTATCACGACGTCATAGCTGCGATCCGCCCGGGAGCCGCGGCGCCGTTTAGGGGAATGGCGTATAACAGTCCGGTCAGCGACCTCGTCGCCATGATGAATATAGGCTCGGTTAATAGTGTTATGTTATGATTCTGACTATACAGCAATATATCGAGGCTCTGGCCAACTGCGACGGGCGTTTCCGGACGCTCGGGAAGGTCTGGCCGATGACGGATGCCGCCGGAACTCCCGTTTTCGCGATGCCCGGGCACGGACTGGCCGATTTCGAGGTGATGGCCGGCGATGTGCGCCTGACGCTGAGGTGCCCCCTGAGGAGCGATGCCGAAGCCGCCGTCCGTCTGAGGGCGCTGCGCGATAAAGACAAAGGCCTCGGATCGCGTTTCTTTACGGAATGGGACCTGCTAGAGAAAGAAGTCGTGCTGTTCGACACCGCGGGAAAGCCCGCAGAAGTAGATATTCTGGCCCGGCCTGCTCCGGAAGGAGAACCCGCGGCGGATTTCTTGCAGCGGGCGGTTTTGTCGGAAAACCCGCAGGAAAAGATACTTGTCGCGCTGTGGTCGTTCGGGGAGATGGCCGAATGGACGCGGAACAAGGGGTGCGAAAGGATCGCTGCACGCAGATTATTTGTATCGGGCGGCGGTAAGATTTGCGTAACCGGATTTTCCGCCCATGACGAGTCCCCGATTATAGCGCTCGCATTCCTCTTCACGGCGGCGATGCCAGGCAGATTCGCAGAAGTAGGACTGCCCATGATATCGGGTTCGGCCGCAGCGCGTCCGCTTGCCGAAAAACTGTGCGCCGCCTCGTCGGAAGCCGGTTTCCCGGAACCAGTGCAGATACTGGCCGGGGATGTTGCAGGCGGGGTGCGCAGATTGTCGGAACGCCAGCCCGGGGAAATTTCAGCGCTCGGCGAAAAACTATCCGCTGATCTCGGCGCGCCGCCAGAAAAACAGGCTTCCGGGTATTCGTGGCGCGCAGATGACGGCGAAGGGATCAAATGCGTGCGCGACGGCGGTGGATGGATGTACGTCGACCGCCGCAACCGTCCGGTTATCGACGCCGTGTGGCTGCATGCGACGCCTTTCCGCGAGGGTAGGGCCGAGGTCGAGACCGCCGGCGGCAAAGGACTTATCGACAAAGAGGGGCGCGCGCTCCTCGAGCCGGTTTATGAGGAGCTTGCCTGGGACGAATATTTCGGCCTGACGACTGTGATGAAAGAGGGGCGCTGGTCGCTGCTCGACCGCGAGGGGATCCTGCTGACGGCGGAGACCTACGACTGGCTCGGCGAGTGCTCCGAGGGCCTTATCCTTGCCCAAAAAGATGGCAAATGCGGTTTTCTGGACACCGAAGGGCGCGAGGTCATTCCGTGCGTCTACGACGACGCCACTTCATTCTCTGAAGGTTGCGCGTTCGTTACTTTAGGCGAGGAAAGTTTTTTCATAAACAATCAAGGGATAGAGATTTAACTTCTTTTTTGATGGGCAAAAAAGAAGCAAAAAACCCACCCCACTTTTCAAAAAGCGTTAAACAGGCGGAGTGACTAAAATGGAATTCAGCGGGGTAGCCCGAAGTCGGCCGCGATTAGACGCCCGCTGTACCATTTTAGGTGCTCCGCAGTAGCTTTTTGAAAAGTGGGGAATCTGCACAATCTGACGATTGTGTATGAAATTTTGCCGTCAGGATGGCGGAATGAAATTTAGAAGCTGCGAAATCGCCTGAAAACGGCCTTTATTGCGGTGAAATCCAAAAAAGTTTTTACGAGGGTCGATTTTTCGACCCTTTATTTTGCTAATCCGGCCTGAAAAGCGTAATTTTGAGGGTTTGATCGATACTAAAATCCCGCAAAACCAAAGGTTTTGCAACCGACGCTCGAAGCAGGCGCAGAGATTGTTTACAAGCTATGCCCTGCGAGGAGGAGGAAAGCGGAGCTAACACCCCTTGTTAAAGGGGGATTATTAGGAAAAAAGGACATTGAAAATGTCCGTCATATTAATGTGGAGTCAACCGGTTTGATTTATAGTTAAGTATGAGGGACTTTCCAGGTTTAAGATTATATAAGACATTGCAACCACATTAATATGGCAGATGAAATAAAAGACCCCGTCGAGGGGGAGAACCAGGAAAACGCGGGGGGAACGGAGACGCAAAACCTCGAAACGACCGGGGCGGCCGAAACAACTGAAACGACCGAAGCCACCGCCGGAGAACAGCTCTCGGGCAACGGCAAGATAATCACGGTCAACATCACCGAGCAGATGAAGACCGCCTACATCGACTACTCGATGTCGGTGATCGTTTCGCGTGCGCTGCCCGATATCCGCGACGGGTTGAAACCAGTCCAGAGGCGCATCCTCTACGGTATGAGCAACGAACTGGGGCTATACTCGGACAAACCCCACCGTAAGTCGGCGCGTATCGTCGGGGATGTGATGGGTAAGTTCCACCCACACGGCGACAGCTCGATCTACGAGGCTATGGCGCGTATGGCCCAGGAGTGGAGCCTAAGGTATCCGCTGGTCGACGGACAGGGTAACTTCGGTTCGGTGGACGGCGACTCGCCCGCGGCGATGCGTTACACCGAGGCCCGTATGAAAAAACTGGCCGACGAGGTGATGGCCGACATCGAAAAAGACACGATCGACTTCACGCTCAACTTCGACGACACGCTCAACGAGCCTACGGTCCTTCCGACCAGGATACCCCTGCTGCTCTGCAACGGGGCAAGCGGTATCGCCGTGGGTATGGCGACAAATATGGCTCCCCATAACCTTACAGAGGTGATCGACGCCTGCGCGGCATATATCGACGAGCCGGAGATGGAGGTGTCGGGGCTGCTGGAGTACGTCAAGGGACCGGACTTCCCGACAGGGGGCATCATCTACGGTTACGAGGGAGTGCGCGAGGCCCTGGAAACGGGGCGCGGGCGCGTCATCATGCGAGGCAAGACCGAGATAGAACACACCCACTCGGGCCGCGAATGCATCGTGATCAGCGAGATACCCTATATGGTCAACAAGGCCGAGATGATCCGGAAGATCGCCGACCTTATCAATGAAAAGAAGATAGAGGGCATCTCGTATATCAACGACGAGAGCGACCGCAAGGGTATGCGCATCGTCATCATCCTGAAAACGGATGCCGTCGCGAGCGTCGTGCTGAACACCCTCTACAAGATGACACCGCTGCAAAGCTCGTTCGCGGTGAACAACATCGCGCTGGTCGAGGGGCGTCCCCAACTGCTCAACCTGAAGGATATGGTGCACCATTTCGTGAAGCACCGCCACGAGGTGGTCGTGAGGCGCACACGGTTCGATCTCCGCAAGGCCGAGGAACGCCTGCATATAGTCCAGGGGTTGCTCATCGCACAGGACAACATCGACGAGGTCATCCGCATCATCCGTGCATCGGCGAATACCGAAACTGCCAAGCAGAGCCTTATGGAGCGCTTCGGACTGACAGAGATACAGGCGACCGAGATCGTCAACTTGAGGCTGAGGGCCCTCACGTGTCTGGAGCGCGTTAAACTGCAGAACGAACACGACTAACTGGTGAAACAGATCGCCCGTTTCAACGAGATCCTGGGAAGCGAGGCCGAACAGCTTGCGGTCGTGAAGACCGAACTGCTTGAAATAAGGGATAAATACGGCGACAAGCGCCGCACCGAGATAATTTACAGTTCCGAGGAGTTCAACCCGGAAGATTTCTACGCCGACGACGAAATGGTCATAACCATCTCGCGGATGGGTTACATCAAGCGCACTCCGCTGACCGAATACCGCACCCAGGCGCGCGGAGGCATCGGCGCAAAGGGGAGTGCGACGCGCGACGAGGACTTCATCGAGCACCTCTATGTCGCAACGATGCACAACACCATGATGTTCTTCACTGAAAAAGGGCGCTGCTTCTGGCTCAAGGTCTACAACATCCCCGAAGGGCCGCGTTCGGCGAAGGGGCGTGCCATCCAGAACCTCATCCAGATCGATCCGGATGACAAGGTGCGCGCATACATCAATGTGAAGAAGCTCGACGACAAGGAGTACGTCGAGGGCAACCACATTATCATGTGCACCCTGAGCGGTACCATCAAAAAGACCAAACTCGAGGCATATTCGCGTCCGCGCCAGAACGGGGTGAACGCAATCACCATCCGCGAGGGCGACCAACTGCTCGAAGCCAAGCTGACCAGCGGACAGGCAGAAGTGATGATCGCCACCAACGCAGGGAAAGCTATCCGCTTCAACGAGTCGACGGTCCGTCCCATCGGGCGCACCGGCGCCGGTGTGCGCGGTGTCAGCCTGGGCAAGGGCGAAGAAGTTATAGGTATGATTTGCGTCGAACCCGACAGTACGCAGGATGTACTGGTATTGAGCGGGAGAGGGTTCGGAAAACGTACCGACCTCGACGAATACCGCATCACAAACCGCGGCGGAAAGGGGGTCAAGACCATCAATATCACCGAAAAGACCGGGGCGCTGATCTCGGTGCAGGCGGTGAACGACGATGACGACCTGATGATCATCAACAAGAGCGGCATAACCATCCGCACGGCTGTTTCGGGCATCCGCATGGCCGGCCGCGCGACGCAGGGCGTGAAGATCATCAACCTGAGGGAAGGCGACGAGATAGCTTCGGTGACGGTGGTTCCGCGCAGTGATGAAGACGAGGCCGCCGAAGCCGTATCCGAAGAGGGCGGAACGGCAGAAAACACCGGAATTGCAGAACCGAGCGCCTAAAGCACGAGCTCATCGACCGGGCGCCGACCGTCGGCCGGGGGTGGCATCTTGCGAGGGATGTAACAAAAAACCAGGAATAAATTTGATAAAATACCGGAATAATATTTAATTTTGAACCGAGGCAAATGAAAATTTGCCAGGTCCGCCGCCCGCAGCAGCTGAATGGGCACCCTTGCATTGGCTCGGGACAGACTCAGGCAGGCACAGTCGAAGCGGAGGGAGATAACATTAAAAAAGTTAAACAAAATCCAATACCTGTAATTATGAAAAGACTCTTTTTAACCGTGCTGGGCCTGGCCCTGGTGGCAGCTCCGGCACTCCGCGCCCAGAGCCTCGAAGGCATAGGACTTACCGTCGAGAAGGTCAATGTCGACAAGCTCAAGAGCGCTATAGCGAAGTCGAACGCCGAGATCGCCGACGCCAAAAAGAATACCAAAGCCGCCACATGGATCAAACGCGGCGAGGCCTTCGTCGATGCCGACGCCAAACCGGTGAACGGATTATTCACGGGACTCGATGAGGCAACGCTCAAAACCACCTACGGCAATGCCGCAATTGAAAATATCAAGTTGGGCGATACCGAATATGTGGTTTATACATATGAACATTTCAAGGCCTATGTCAAGGCAGGAAAACTCGAATTCCATACTCCGGTGACGGTTATCGATCCGGCCGCGCTCGACAAGGCCTACGAAGCCTTTGCAAAAGCATACGATCTCGACAAAAACTCCGTGAAGAAGGTGAATGCGGGGATGTTGAATGTACAGAACAAAAGTATGGAAAACGGAAGCGCTTATTATACGCTGAAGGAATTCAAGACGGCTGCCGACAATTTCCGCAGAGCATATAAGGCAAGCGCCCATCCGGCTGTAAACAACATCGATACAACGTCGCTTTTCTATGCGGGTTTCCTGGGAACGATAGCAGGCGACTATAAAACCGCCCTCGACGATCTGAACAAGGCTATCGAACTCGACTATGGGGCCGAAGGCGAAACTTACTACTACAAGTTCCACTGTCTTTATAACCTGGGCGACGAACAGGGCGCCCTCGAAACGCTGGAATATGCCATTACGCTTTACCCCAACAACGATAGTATCCTGGAAGGCCTGCTGTCGCTCTACTCATCCGGCGATAAGGATCCTACCAGCCTGATTCCCAAGGTGCTCAATGCTATAGAGCAGAACCCGACCAACGCCGGACTCTATCTGGGGCTTGCGCGCGTTTACGATAAACTCGATCAGCAGGATAATGCTATAGAAGCCGCTAAAAAAGCCGCTTCACTGACTCCCGGCGATTTCTATGCCAGCTATTTTGCAGGACTGTTCACCGTTAAGAAGGGAGATGCGATGGATTCCGACCTTCGCAATATGACTATCACCAGCCGCGCCCAGTACCAGCAGGCGCTCGCGGAAGTGAACGAAGTGTATGCGCAGGCTGTAGCCCCGCTCGAAAAAGCGTTATCGCTCAATCCCTCGGAACTCGCAACTGTGGAACTTCTCAAGAACCTTACGTTCCGCCTGCGCGACGACGCGGCCATGAGCGCGAAATACGATAAGTACGAAGCTCTCTATAAAGAGATGACCGGCGGCGAATAAAGCCGGAACGTCGGCGGGCGGGTGGCAACAGCCACGGCGGATTTGATGATAAAGGCGGCTGATGGTTTGAATCTCTCGGCACAGCGCTCCCGTCATTACGAACGAATGTGAAGCTATTCACGGAAAATAAGAACAGGCGGTCCGATGAAGGCCGCCTGCTTTTTGTTTGTTACGCCGCGCTTAGCGTATCCTGTCCACCGAACGAACCAGGCGGTCGTCGCGCATCACCCCGCGAAGGGCGAACCAGTTCGTGAGCAGCGCCATGACGATCAGCAGCGGATAAAACGAAAAATAAAAATTCGTCGACATCGGCGCAATGATATCGCGCCAGGTCGTCCAGATATAGTAACCCAGCAAACCGGCACTGCCCAGAAGCAGCAGGAACTCCGCTGTCAGCAGGCGGATCTGTATTCTCCTTTTCCTGAACAGAAACAGCGCCGCCAACGGCAAAAGAGCCGAAACCCCGATAACCGCCGTAACGCATACCGGCAGTATCTCCGTTACCAACGAACCGTCAGGCACCCCGTCGTGAACCAACATCACTCCCGTAATACCCTTGATCCCGTAGGCCATAAACTTAAAATCCGCCCCGCCCATCGAGAAATATACAGCCGGCATAAAGAAAACAACGCACATCAACGCTGCCGTCATAACCATCCATAAAGTCTGAATCCTCTGTATCATACGATTTAAATTACGAATTACGAATTACGAATTACGAAAATGCTTTAATTCATAATATGTAATCCATCGTTATTATAACTCTTTATCCTTTGAATATTTGTTGCGGTCGGAGGCGTTGCGGTTGATGAGTTCGCCGAGGAATCCGGTCAGGAAGAGCATCACGCCGAGTATCAGCGTCACGATGGCGATGTAGAACATCGGCTGGTCGGTGACACCGCGCAGCGGGAGTCCGCGGTGCTGTTTGACAAGTTTGTCGACGATGAGCCACACGGCGGTCGCGAAACCGGCGATGAACATGAGTGTCCCGAGGCTGCCGAAAAGGTACATCGGGCGTTTGCCGAAACGCGCGAGGAACGACACTGTGATAAGGTCGAGGTACCCCTTGACCATGCGCTCGATGCCGTATTTCGACTTGCCGTACTTGCGCGGGTGGTGTTCGACGACCTTTTCGCCGATCCTGCGGAAGCCGGCCTGCTTGGCCAGGATGGGTATGTAGCGGTGCATTTCGCCGTAGACCTCGATGCTTTTGACGACGCTGCGGCGGTAGGCCTTCAGGCCGCAGTTCATGTCGTGGAGTTTTATTCCGGAGACGAGCCGCGTCGTGGCGTTGAAAAATTTGCTCGGCAGGCGTTTGGCAGCCGGGTCGTGGCGGCATTTTTTCCATCCTGAAACGAGGTCGTAACCATCCTGCGTGATCATCCGGTAGAGTTCGGGGATCTCGTCGGGCGAGTCCTGCAGGTCGGCGTCCATCGTTATCACGACATCACCCTCGGCCGCTTCGAAGCCCGAGTAAAGGGCCGCCGACTTACCGTAGTTGCGCGAGAATCTGATGCCGCGGACAGCCGGATTCGCCGCCGCAAGCTGTTCGACTATCTCCCATGAGCCGTCGGTGCTGCCGTCGTCCACGAAGATCACCTCGTAGGAGAAGCGTCCGGTGGTCATGACGCGCCCGATCCACGCTTCCAGTTCGCGCAGGGACCCCTCCTCGTTGTAGAGGGGGACGACCACCGAAATATCGGGCGTGGCGCCTTTATTCGCTTCCACTTTCTTCATCTTCTTTTATGTTATCTCCTTCGGCTTTTCCTGCGCCGCCTTTCGGCGACTGTCGGGCCTCAGTCGATGAGCTCGCATCTCGGATGCTCGGTTCGCTGCCGCTTTTATCGTCCACTTTCTGTTCGGGAGCAGGCGTCGGCTGGGCAAAGATATCTGGTTTCGTGTAGACGAACGCGCAAAGGATCAGGCCCAGGAAACCGCCTTTTATCACTAGATCTACAATATTCCCAATGATCAACAAGAACGGATTTTTCATTAGGGAGATAATGAATTCTTTTTTTGCTATCATGGCGTCGAACAGAGCCTCATTGCTGGAAAATCCCCTGATGAAGATATTGGCCTGTTCTTCAATAAGGGGGCTATAATATTCCGCGCCGACAAAATTGATCATAAGGAACCTGCCGACGCCGTAAACTATGCCGGTGAACATCATCATTGCAAAGACGAATCCCACGGCGCGTCCGTAGCTGTATCCCTCCGGCCCGGCGGTACGGGCGTTGCGTTTTCCGGTATAGATGATCATGGGGCAGATCACGATGAACAGCAGCAGCTCGTAGAGCCACGGGTTCGCGGCTTCGAGTTTCAGGGCCCAGCCGATCATGTTCATTGCGAAGAGGCCCGCACCAACGAGGAATCCCCAGTTGGACGCAGCCTGCCAGAATTGTTTTTTTGTCATATAGTCTAATAGTTATGAGTCATGACTACTTCAGTTGGCCGAGGCCTTCGCGCAGGATCTCGGGTTCGCCGTCCGTGAGGTCCACAACCGTAGTGGGCGTGTTGTCGCCGTAACCGCCGTCGATCACCAGGTCGACCTGATGGCCGTAGCGTTCGTCGATCAGCTCGGGGTCGGTCGTGTACTCCACAACCTCGTCGTCATCCTTTACCGAGGTCGTCAGCATAGGGCACCCCAACTCCTCGACCAGCGCGCGGGCGATGGCGTTCGCAGGTATCCTCACGCCGATGCTCCTGCGTTTGGCCAGCGCCTTGTCGGGAACTTTCGACGAAGGGGTCAGAAGGAAGGTGAAAGGCCCCGGCAGGTTGTGCTTCAGCACTCGAAAAGTTGGGTTGTCCACCCGCGCAAAATCGGCGATATTGCTAAGGCTGTCGAAAACCAGCGTGAAAACGCTCTCGTTCTTCCCCTTTATGCCGCGCATCCGCTCGATCGCCTTGGGGCTGTGGAGCGAGCACCCGAAAGCATAGACGCTGTCGGTGGGGTAGACTATCACGCCGTCGGCCCGCAGTACTTCCACCGCGCGCGCTATCTCCCTCGGATTGGGGTTTTCAGGCCAGATTTTTACCTGCATAGGAACTCTGTTTGGCTGATTATGCCCGCCGTGCAGACGGGGCAGAATTTGTCTATCGTGTGGAGATTGTTCATCAGGCAGTTGGGCCACGGACGGTAAACCCCTTTCGATACATACCCGCCGCCTTCGTAAACACCCAGCTTTTCGGCGCTGCCGTCGGTGAGCGGAGTCGGGACGGGAGTGCGTTTCGGGAGCATCCGGCTCCACTCCTTACTGTCGAAATCGACGAGGGTAGTGAGGTTTTCCTCCCACGGTTCGCGGTCGGTGGGATACATCGATTCCTCTTCATAAGAGACGCCGCCGACGTATTCGTCGCCCAGGCCCAGAAGCAGGTGGCCGAATTCGTGGATGTAGACCTTCGCCGTGCTGGCCTGATTATGGGCCGAACTCATGGCGTAAAAATTATAGATGCCCCCGCCGCCGTATTTCCCGGTGTTAGACAGTACATAGATCAGATCATAGGGCACATGTCCGGCCTGGTCGCGCAGATTCTGGAAATCTTCGGCCATCTGGTAGCGCTCCGAGCCGAAGGTCCAGAAAGAGGCCTTCGCAGAGGTATTCTTCCACACCCCGGCACCGGGCATCGTCACCCCGCTCTCCACCGACGGCACCCACACGGCGCGGATATTGAATTTTTCGCGCAGTCCGGCGTAGGGTTCGAACGAGAACATCGCAGTGGCAAAATCCCGGCAGGCGGCTTCGAACTTCGTGCGTTCCGACGCGGCATATCCCTCGGGCAGCAGCACTATGTCGACGCAGTGTTCCGGAGTGCCGTTCACCTCGACGTCGAAAGTTTCGTAACGCAGGGGGTAGCGGGCGATGAAATAACTCTTGGGGTCGATATCATGTTCGAATTTCTTGACGAATTTGCCGTCGCGGGCGCGCGAAAATATCTCTATGCGGACGTCATTCTTAGGGAATGGGAAAACCACCGACTCGGGCATGCTTCGACGGATGCGAGAGGCTTCCCCGGTGGTCTGCCATTCGTTCCACAGCGTGCAGAATCCGCGCGAGTAGATCACTTCGCCCGTCGCCGAGTCGATTATTTTTAAAAGTTGGACGCCGTACTCCTTTTCGTCGATGAGCGAGGTTTTCGATCCGCCCCAGTAAGGCTCTTCCCTGATCTGCTCGAAGTAGTATTCCTCGGTCCGCGCATCGCCGGCGTGGCTGTAGTCGAAGCGCATGGTCTTATCCTCGAACCAGCGGTCGAACTGGGCCTGCGAAGCCAGCGGCAGGAACAGCAATATTAAGAATACCGTTTTTTTCATTTTCCTACTTTTTGAACCCGATCGCGCTCCGCGGCCGGGCGGATTCCGGAGTCTTCACCGAAAGCATCGACACGCCCTGCTCGGTGAAGGCAAACATTTCCGAGGCACCTATGCTGTATCCCGGGGGTATCACATTTTGTGATCTCCCCATGTCTATCAGGGAGTTAGCCTCATCTGGCGATAGTCTGAATACAAAATCGTCAGGAAAACGCTCGATATTGCGGCGCACCGCCTGTTTGAGCGCACGGGTTTCCACCTGATACAGTTCGGCCAGGTCGAAATCCAGCATCACCCGTGCGCCGCGGATCTCGTAAATCTTATTTTGGATGATCTGGATCTCCACGGCGTCTAATGTAAATTATTGCTTATAAGCGAGATGAACTCTTCGCGGGTGCGGTGCTGCGAAAGGAACACCCCTGTGAAGGCCGAGGTAGTCGTCACGGAGTTCTGCTTCTGGACGCCGCGCATCTGCATGCAGGTGTGTGCCGCCTCGATGACTACCGCAACGCCCATAGGATTCAGGGTCTCCTGGATGCAGTCGCGTATCTGCACCGTGAGCCTCTCCTGTACCTGAAGCCGGCGGGCGAAACACTCCACCACGCGGGCGATCTTCGACAGTCCGGTGATGTAGCCGTCGGGGATGTACGCCACGTGGGCCTTGCCGATGAAAGGCAGCATGTGGTGTTCGCACATCGAGTATATCTCGATATCCTTGACCAGCACCATCTGTTTGTACTCCTCGCGGAACATGGCCGAAGTGAGTATCCCGCGCGGGTCCTCGCCGTAGCCCTTGGTCATGAATGCCATGGCCTTGGCGACGCGCTCGGGACTTTTCATAAGCCCTTCACGCCCGGGGTCCTCGCCCAAAAGGCGCAGGATCTCGCGGTAATGCCCCGAAAGTTCATCTATGGTCTTGTCGTCGTAGGACTCTTCCCTGCAGTAAAGTTCTTCCATCAGTAATAGCTGTTAAAGAACAAAAATAGAAAAAATTAGTGACATAAACGCAAAAAACAGCCGCAGAACTGCTGTGAGTCCTGCGGCTGTGGTATGTGGCGGTGTTGTCTGCCTTATTCTTCGAGATCTTCCGTTACGACCGAACCGTCTGACAGCACGTCGAATTCGACCTCATAGTACGTGGTGACGATATTTTTGCCCTGTACGCTGCGCTTGTTGCCGGTTTCGGTGACCCGGGCGGAGAAATTAGATGTCTTGTCGCCGGTTACGGGATCGATCCTGAAGGTGTAGCCTTTCAGCGATTCATATACGTATTCTTCCGGCAGCGCCGCTTTTGCCTGGTCGATCCAGCCGACGACGGTCGCCGGGACGAGGTCTGCCGGAGTGATATATTTCATCGCGGCGAAATCATATGTGCCGCTGCTGCGCGATTCCTGGACTTCGTTGGGGCCCTGGTAGTCGCCGCCGACCTTGAACGTCTGCGTGTAGAGTTTGTTGTCCGCGCCGACCATGGTGACCAACAGGTATTCCATGCTGTTGCTCAGCTCTTCGCGTTCGTACCAGTACAGCGAGACGGGCTTATACTCCGCCGGTTTGATATGTTTTTCGATGGTTTCGGCTACTCGCGCAACGCTTTTTTCGGAGTCCATCTTGAGTTTCGACAGACCGATGCTCTCGCATCCGGCAAAAGCGACGGCAGCAGCCAATAAGGCAATGGTGAAGATTTTTCTCATGATTTGTAAGTTGTTGGGTTGATAAATGTTGTTGTCGGCACGAAAATAGACAATTCCGCACTGATTTACAACAAGAAAGAGAGAATATGTAAGAGTCTGTCTGAAAATTATTCAATAAATCTGTTATGATCTTTTTAAGCGCTTTCCCCACATCGCCCTCGTTACAATGGAACCCCATTGCGCCTCGTTCGTTGCGGAGCAATCATCTTAAAATTCCTCATAACAGTCCTTTACCAATAAAATTCAGACAGGCTCTAAATTATTCTTTCGCTTTTCGAGCCGAGGGTGAGCTTCATGGTCTGAAGGTCGACGCCCGAAAGCAGGACTATGCCCGGGGATTTGCCGATCTCGATGGAACCGAGCCGGGCGTCCATGCCGAGCGCGCGCGCACCGTTGAGCGTGGCCCAGCCGAGCAGCTCTTCGAGCGGAACACCGGCAAACATTCCCAGTTCGCGCACCATCGAAAGGGTTTCGTTCGAGGCCAGGGAGTCGGTCCCGACGGCGATCTGCAGGCGGTTTTTGCGAAGCAGTTCCACAGGCGGCCGCACACCCGAAATATAGCGGTTCGAGCCGGGACACAGGACCCACGTCACCGGGGCGGTAAAGTGCCCCATCACGATATCTATGTCGCGCTGGGTGACGCAGCAGTTGTGGATGAGCATCACGGGCCTGTCTGCCCGAACCTGCCGGACAAGCCTTTCAGCAGGGGAGCCGTAATTCAAAAAATCGGGCTCGAGGCCCTGTTCGCGGTACCAATCCCACAGGGGGCCGCGTCTGCCGAAGAGTCCGGTTTCCGATTCGCTCTCCATGAAGTGGATCGACAGCGGTTGGTTCTCCGGGCCGCCGACAGCCGCCGCGAAAGCGTCCCTTTGCAGAGAATATGTGGAGTGAGGGGTTACTGTGGGCACGAGACCGCTGCTGCGGGCCGTATCACGCAGTTCGAATGCCCGCGCCGGATCGGCGTCGAGTCCGAAAAGCTCTATAAAATTGTGGTAGTCTATCCGGCTGCCGCCCTTTACAGCAAATGTCGAGGCGCCGTTGCAGATATCGCCGACCGCAGAGACCCCCTCGGCCCACATCTTCGCATCCCGGAAATTGACCGCCGCAAGCCGCTCCATATCGGAAAAACGCCCGCGGTGCTGGCGCATGCCCTGTGCGAAAGCCGTAAAACCCCCGCCGGGCGGTATCGCCGAGTGCAGGTGCGAAAGTTCCAGATGGCAGTGGGCATTTACGAAACCGGGGATGATGATTCCCGGATAGAACTCGACGCCGGCCTCGCGGTCGAGATGCTCCGGGGCCGAAATATCGGTGATGACCCCGCCGTCGTCGACAGTGACGACCCTACCGGGCAGAAGTCCTTCGGGCGTCAGCAGGTAGTGCGACGATATCCTTTTCATCGGGAAGAATTATATAGCCCTCTGGACCGACCGGGGGAACGCCCCGCAGAGGGTTCAGCAGGGTGTCGCCCATGCGGTAATCGAACCACTGGCGGGCCATCGAGTCACGTGCCGTGCGGTCGGACAGGTAGCGTTTCACAGTAAGGTCGTTGACCGTCATGTTCGGTTTGGTCATATCTTCCGGGTAGCCGTTGAGGTCGAGCACCAGTTTGCGGTGGCTGCCGTCGGCGGTGAACGATGCCGTAACATTTTCCCGGTCGAAACGTCTCAGGCGGCGGGTGTTGTTCGCCGACTGGCGGTTGCGGTTGTCCACCAGGTAATGGTTGACACGCAGATTGTTGTTGCGGTCGGTCGAGTCGACGTAGTAGCTGTAGCTGACTTCATACGTGCCGGGCACCTGCGTCGGAACCACTATCCGCAGCCGCGCGGTGTCGGCAATTTTACGGACCTCGATCAGCGAATCGGTGTAGACCACCGCCATGTAGCGGTCGCGCGCAACCAGTCCTATGGTGTCGTAAATGGCGATCCGGCGCTGATAGAAGCGGTCTTCCTTGTCGAGCAGGTCGATCGCGTTGTCTACCACGTCGCTCAGGCGGGCGCTCTTGCGTTTGGCGAAGTTGCCGATGGTCAGCTGCACGTCCTCGGTTGTGTAGCCGTATTTTGCGAAAACCGGTTCGTAGATGTTCAGAGAGTCGAAATTCGGGGTGCGGTGCTGCTGGTTGTAGGCGTTGGTGAGGTATATGTCGCGGAATACGTATGCCAGTTTGTCGTCGGGAATGATCTTTCCGCGTTTGCCGCACGACGCTGCTGCAAGCAGCAGGATGAAAAATGAAAGATGAAAAATGAAAGAAGACGCACGGGCTAAGGCCGTGTTGAAATATACGGTAAAACACCACTTTTTTTCTATATGTCTTTTTTCATCTTTCATCTTTCATCTTTCATTTGTTTTGTAATGCACGGGCATTACAAAACATCGCGTTTGCCGATCGCTTTCAGCACCGTAAATTTAGTAATAATATAATTAACCGCCACAAACGCCGCGCATACCACCGCGATATCGAGCGGTTTCATCATCACGGGGTAGCTGTCCACAAGGAACGTCGCCGCCGGCATCGGAATAACCCCGAAAACCTGCTGGACAGCGCATATCACGACTCCCAGCACCAGTCCCCCGACCGCGCCGATCATTCCGATCATCATCCCCTGCCGCGTAAATATCGACCGTACCAGCCGCGGGGTGGCTCCCAGAGCGCCCAGCGTGCGGATGTTGCCGCGCTTGTCGATGATGAGCATTATGAGCGAACCAACGATCGAGAACGAAGCTATTACCAGCACCATCAACCCGATGAAAAATACTCCCCACTTCTCGTAGGTCATTATCCGGTACATCGAGGCCTTTTGTTCATAACGGGTCAGCACCGTGAAATCGTCTCCGGCGATCTCCGAAACCTCTTTTTTTAACCTCTTTGCCTCTCCTTCGTCCGTGAAACGCACCATGAGTCCCGATGCCAGTCCGTCGTAGTCGAACAGTTCCCGCGCGAAATCGAGCGGGACTATCACATACTCCCCGTCGGTGTCGGCGTCCAGCATAAAAACTCCTTCGATGGGAACCTCGCCCGTCGAGAAGCTGTTGACCGGCAGCAGCGCCGAGTAGCTTCCCCTGCGCGGCACATAGAATTCGAGCTGTTCCGACAATCCCATGCGGATACCAAGCTCGTAGGCTATGCCCTGTCCGACCACCGCCCCTTCGCCGTCGGCCTTGCCCTGATATAGCATGCCCTCGATGGGGACCACGCCTCGGAAAGCCTTGTCGACGCCCCTTACCGTGGCCGTCGTCTGCCTGCCCCGGTATTCCAGAAGGGCGCTCTCCTCGAGCACATACGACACTCCGGCGACCCCGTCGAGCGAGGATATCGCGCCGGAATCGAGCGATGCCGGGTCGAAAACCTTTCCCTCGGCAGGCTGCACAAGCAGGTCGGGATCGAAATCGTGGTACATGCGGCGGATCAGATCGTCGAATCCGTTGAAAACCGACAGCAGTATCACCATCGCCGCCACGGGAACCCCAACCGCTACCATGCTCACCCGCGAAATGATGTTGATCACCGAATGCGACTTCGGCGAAAACAGGAAACGGCGGGCGAAAAAAGCGGAGAGCGACGGCATATTTGAATTACGAATTACGAATTACGAATTACGAATGGAAAATAATTCATTGATCCATAATCCATCTATTATTTGAGGAGGTTATCTATTTTGTCGATATACTCGAAAGAGTCGTCGAGGAAGAAGGAGAGTTCGGGCACTATGCGCATCTGGTTGCGGATCTTCCCGCCCAGAGTCTTGCGTATGAACTTGTTGCCCGCCTCGAGCGACGCCATCACCTCTTCGGCCTTCGCGAACGGAAAAACGCTCAGGTAGACGCGCGCATAGCTCATGTCAGGACTGATCCTCACCGATGTGACCGTCGCCATCGCCCCTTTCAGAAGCGGCGCGGCTTCGCGGATGAATATGTCGCCCAGATCTTTCTGAATCTGGCGGGATATCTTTTGCTGTCTTGTGTTTTCCATATGGCAGAGGGTCAGAATGGCAGTTTTATATTGCGGAAATCGTTAGTGTCGGGCACTTTATCTTTGTTGCGCTTGAGCGGGGGCGCCTTGATGCCCTCTTTCCCGAGACGGAAGAAGAACCCGACGTTGACGAAAAGGTTGTCCAGCTCCGAGCGTATCGTCCCGTTATTGTACTTTCCTTCCTTGTTAAAAATGTATTTGGTTTTGTTGCGCAGAATGTCGGACATGCCGAAGTAATAGCGCGCCTCGGCGAAAACTTCGCAGCGGCCGAAAAGAACCCCGAACCCGAACCCTCCGCACAGACCGTAGTTCCAGCGGTTGTCGCGAGCGCGGATCATCGTGTAATCGGTCGTTACGCTCGACGTGGTTACCTCCTTTGTGTCCTTATTGTAATCGTGCGAGAACATGGTGACGGTCTCGCCTATGCCGAGATTGTAGGAAAACGTGATGCCTGCGTTGAGGAATACCCGGATGTGGCGGTTCGCCAGGTACAGGTGCGGCTGCCAGATAAGCGGCATAGTGATAGTGCCGACCGTTCTGGTCTTCGAGGTGTAGCTCGTAGTGTCCGACACGATCCCGTCGAAATACCTGTATCCCCGCATCTGGTACTCGAGTTCCGCCGAGACCCCGCCGACTACCTGCTGTGGACTGTAGTACTTCCACATCACGCCGCCGGTGTATTTGCCCCATACCATGGGGGACTTGTCCACAGTGGGATAGAAGCGGCCCGAAGCAGCCCCGTAACCTACCTTGGCGCCGACGTAGTGTTGGGCAGTTGACAATTGACAATTGACAATTGACAATGAGATGCAGAGGAAGAGATACCGCACGATCTTCCGCACGGCATCATTGCCGTGTTTCAAATACCTCAACGATCTTTCTTCACTCTTCATTTATCTTCCTCCCATGCCTCCTGTTGTCGACTGTATCTGCTGTTTGGCCCCTCCGAGCGCGCCGCCTATGCCGAGTCCTCCTCCGGTCTGTCCCTCCTGTCCCTGTTGTTTCTTGCGTTCCGCTTCGCGTTTTGCCCTCTCTTCGAGCCATTTTTCGACGCGGGCGTCCTCGGCCCTCTGCAGGTCGTAGCGCACCTTCTCTATCGAGATCGGCGCGAATATTTCAGACATGTCGAGGTTGATATCGGCTTCCCAGTTCAGGCGCAGCGGGATCATCTGGCTGCCCGTCGGACCGACGTAGAATTCCGCCCTTTCGGGCTGGCGGCGCTCGATCATGTTGCCCGTGTCCCACTTCCCGTTGCCGTTCATATCCTCGATTATGCGTATGCGCACTTCGCCCTCGGGAATGTAGTAAAAATAATACTTCCCCGTCGAAACGTACGGCAGCTCTTTTTCCACCTTATTGTTCTTGTCCACGACCTGCACCACATATTTCGCCCCGGGCGTTTTACCCGTCACATTGGCGACGATAGTGCCGAACTTGGATCGTTGCATTATGGCGAAATCGGCTTTCAGCGTGTCGTTCCGTTCGCCCGCCACATTGACGAAGGTTCCCGCCGGCACCATCAGGCGGTATTTGTCGTCGGGGTTCCAGTCGGCGGTGATCGTCCATTTACGGATGTTCATCGTGTCCCGCAGGATATGGAACGGAACCGGCACGGGACTTTCGGGTTTCGTTATAGAGGTAAGCGATATGCGTGCGCTGTCGATCTCCACCAGCGGAAGGTCGAACTGGATGGGAATGCTCTTTTCGGGGTTGACCTCGGCGGCCGCATCCACTTTGAATTTGAAGGGATTGGGCTTCGCGGGCGGAGTATACTCTTCGCCGTCGTTTTCGGCCCTGCGGCGCTCCTTCTCCTCTTTCTCCCGCTCTTTCTGCTCTTCTTTTGTCTCGATGTAGCGCCATGCCAGTTTCAGTTGCTGGGATACGTGGATGAGATTGCTAAGAGAGTCGTGCTTCATGTACGAAATGCGGCCCTTGATTGTATCCGGCAGCATCTCGGGTGGAACGTTGAACCACAGCGAAATGGTGTCGCGTCCGCGCGTCATGTACTCCCTGATGATTTTGTCTTCCGGAATACCGTCGAACGTCAGCGTGTCTATCTGCGGGAACGGGGCGCTGAACCGCAGAATCGCCTGGTGGCGGCCGGGACGTTCCGACGCCGTCAGGTTATGCCGGCGGAACTGCCCGTCGGTGAACATGCGGAAATAGATCTGCGGGTCGGCCGTCGGATAACGGCGGTATTCGTCGAGCCACACGGCGAACGGACCCAGTTCGGCCGGATTGTAGAGGCTGTCAAGGAAACCTACCTTGTCCACCCCGGGGTCGTATTTCTGGTTGCCGTTGTTGTCCTGTATGGCGTAAACTTTATAAGGAATGGGTTTGAGATTCTGGGCGATGAAGATGCCGTTGTTCTCGGCGCGGCCCACCGCGTCGGGCTGGTGTTTCAACAGTATCGAGTCGTACTGCGGTATGGTGTCGATCTTCGCGTCGTAGAAAAATATGAAAGATTTGCTGATGCTGTCCCCTTTCATCGCGTCGGCCGTGTAGCCCGTCATCATCATCGAGTCGATGGCCGAACCGGTCGAGAAAACATATCGGAATCCGTAGAGGATGTTCCCCTCGTTGTTGTCGCGCACCGCACTGCCGAAATTGAGCGCGTAGGTCTGGTTTTCGAGAAGGGTGTCCTTGATGTCGATCCTGATCCCGCGCCCCTTGACGGCAAGCGTCGGCTTGGTCTTCATCAGCGGCGAAGTGTAAAACTCTTTGGCCTGCTCTTTCAGCTGTACGTATTCGTCGAACTCTATGAAAATGCGCTTGTAGGTGAAATGGCGCTGTCCGTTCTCCGGGGTCATCAGCTTCACCACCGGGGGCAGCGAATCCTTGGGGCCTCCCTGGGGGGTCATCTGGTTGGCGCAGCGCATAAAAAGAGCCGTGCAGAAGAACGCCGCAACGGCTGTCTTCAGCAACACCTGTCCCGCTTTTGCCGCCTTCCCGCTCATATTATCCTTCCTGTTCCTCCTTGTTGCCGTTCACAACCGTCCAGTGCGAATCCGGGAACTGCGTCCTCGTTTCATACAACAGGAACCTCAGCGTCATCGTCACAGGATCATTCTGCGGCGGCAGGTACTCGAACGTGCGCCAGGCATAGAACCGGTCGTACCTGTTCACCGCCATCAACAGCACCGGCGAACGGCTGAGGGTGATGTGTATATAGGTGTCATCGCCCTGTTCGCCCATAAGGTCGTACCCGCGTATTTCGCCCGTGTCGAGGTTGCGTATCTGTCCCGATTCGGCGTCGGCATACGACGCCGGCGCCCATCTGTCCATATCGCCTTCGGAGACGTAATAAGCGAAGACGGTCACATCATAAGCCGCCTCGCCGCCCGGCGGGCTGTTCTGCACGGGAAGCCTGCGCGCGCGGACAAGGAGCTCGCAGTCGGAAGTGTATTTCGCACATCCCCCGAAACAAAGCAGCACGGCCGCCACTATTATATATCTCGCTATCCGCATTTTCGTTTTTATAAACCTATACTCTGGATTGTTTCGTCATTCCATTCCTCGCAATGACGGCAGCGCTGTGCCGAGAGATTAAGATCGGAAACAACCTTTATCATCAAATCCGCCGCGGTCGTTACCGCTCTATTTCGCCGTTATGTCTGTCCATTCCGTTCCACAGTTGGGCGATTGTCCTGTGCAACACGGGGTGCATCATCTGCGGGGCCACCTCGTTGAGAGGTTCCAACACGAAATCCCTTTCGTGAAGCAACGGATGCGGTATCCTCAGGTTCGGCTCGTCGATGACCAGGTCGTCGTAGAGCAGGATATCGATGTCTATCACGCGCGAACCGTAAGGCTGTCCGGTGCGCTTTTTTTCGGCCTCTTCGGCGGCGCGGTCGCGTCCCAGTGCGGCCTCGATATCCTGTACCTTTTCAAGCACCCGGCGCGGCGGCAGCTCGGTGTCGGCGACCAGCACCTGGTTGGTGAAAGGCTCCGCGGCGTCGAATCCCCAAGCAGGGGTCTTATAACGGTGCGAACACCGCATCACGGGGCCTATCTCATGGTTTATCATGATCTGTGCCTGATGAAGGCGGGGCTTCACCTCCCCCTGGTTCCCCCCGGTTATCAGCACCACACGTGCCATAAATTATCAATTACGAATTTCAAATTACGAATTACGAATTTTTCAAATACGAATTGCTGGCATTGCCGCGCGAAGCATCGTATTTTTTAATTCGTAATTATCTTTTAATTATCTGTTTGCTCACCGCCAGGGCGAAGTGAGTGAATATTATACCTGCGTTGCCGTTCTGACGGAGCTGTCCCAGCGCCGCCTCCATCTCGCTAACGAGATTTTCGACGTTATGATTGCCTATGAAAGGCGAAAAATTACGGCAAAAATCAAGTTCCGCGCCCCAAAGGTACGCAATATCTTCCAAACCGGCGTTAAGCATGTAGCTGGAACGCACCAGACGGATCGAATTTTCGAGGAAACGCTTCTGCCGCTCGCGCCCCAGACGGGCGGCACCCTCGGCCCATTCTATAAGTTCCAGGTGCTTGTCGTTGTAGCTTAGGCGCATCAAACCCATGAAAAGTTCGAAGTCTTCGCTCTTCTCCTCGGCCCCTTCGTCCGACACTATCCGCCGGGCTTCCAGCAGGTCGCCCCTCGAAAGACGCGCCGCCTGCCGCGCCCGTGCCGGATCGGTGCCCTGCGCTGTAAAATAGCATTCCATCGCTTCCGGCTCTATTCCCGGCACCGCAATCTCCTGCACCCTCGAAACGATAGTCGGGAGCAGCAGGCGCGGAGACTCGGAAACAAGCACGAAAAGGGTCCTGTCCCACGGCTCCTCCAGTATCTTGAGCAGCGTGTTGGCCGCTTCGGTGTTCATCTTCTCGGGCAGCCAGATCACGACAGCCTTATATCCCCCCTCGAAACTCTTGAACGACAGCTTGCGGATAACCTCGTCGGCGTCTTTTTTCGAGATCAGGCCCTGCAGGTTCTCCAGACCCAGCTCGCCGTACCACATCTGCTCGTCGAAATAACCGCCCGTCGCTGCCACCGTCCGCCGCCACTCGGGCAGGAAAACGTCGCTCGTTATCACCTCGCCGCTCTTTTTGCCCTGCTTGTTGACCGGCATCACGAAATGGACGTCCGGATGCTGCAATTCCCCTATCTTCCGGCACGACGGGCATACCCCGCACGAATCGCCGTCCTTCCTGTCGGGACAGTTCAGATACTGCACATAGGCGATGGCCAGCGGCAACGTCCCGTAACCGCACGCGCCCGTGAACATCTGTGCATGGCTCACACGGCCCTCGTCCACAGTCCGCGCCAACCTCGCCTTTACATCTTCCTGTCCTATGATATCTTTAAACCTCATCTTTTGCATTATAAACAGATACGCAGTATCTGCTGAAAATTTTTGGTGCCGCTTTTTTAAAAGCGGCGGTACTTTCGCGGAGCCCCCGCTGCCGCCTGATTAAAAAAGATTTTTGTTTTTGTTGAAAGCAAAAATCTTTCAGGCAGCGGGAATAAATCCTTGCGATTGATTCCCATTTCCGCCTGCGCCCACGATTTTTGAAAAGTGGGATTGGCACACAACCGCAAGGTTGTGTAAAAATATCTATTTTCCGGTCGAACCGAAGCCACCGGCGCCGCGGTCGGTTTCGGAGAGGGAGTCGACCTGTTCCCATTCGGCCTGTTCGTGGCGGGCGATAACGTATTGCGCGATGCGTTCGCCGGGTTTGATCTCGAACGGTTCGTTGGAGAGGTTGACGAGGATCGTGCGTAGTTCGCCGCGGTAGTCGGCGTCGACGGTTCCGGGAGAGTTGAGCACGGTGATGCCGTGTTTTATGGCAAGCCCGCTGCGGGGGCGCACCTGCAGTTCGTATCCGGCGGGGAGTTCGACGTAGAGTCCCGTCGGGATGAGGGCCCTTTCGAGTGGGCCGAGGGTGATGCTTTCGGTGAGATTGGCGCGGACGTCCATTCCGGCCGAAAGGGGCGTCTCGTAGCGCGGCAGGTCGAAAGCCGAGCGGTTAATTACCTTTACTTTCATTTTTCGGTTTTATATATTGTAGCAGATTTTCTCTCCAAAGCACGTATCCGCCTAGGCCCAGCAGAAGCGCCGCGTTCAGCGTGTATTGCAGCCACGGAGCGAGCATGCCCGTTGCGAAACCTATTCCGTAAGCCGCCGCGCCAAGCAGCAGGTATTCGCCGATGCGCCGGAAATCATAGGGCGTGCGGCAGTATTTCTGATTCAGCCACAGGCTCACCGCGACCATCGACACCTCGCAGGCCAGCCTCGACCACGCCGCCCCGTCGATACCGAAGCGCGGTATCAGCACCATGCACAGCGCGGTTATGACCACCAGCCCCGTTCCGGTTATCCAGATGGCGAACTTTGTCCTGCTCTCCTGCTTATACCAGAACGACAGGTTGAGCACCACTCCGGCCAACGCGTTCGCCGCTAAAAGTATCGGCAGCAGGTGGCTCGCACCCCGGAAATCCGGCCCGGCGATCAGCACGATCACATCTTTGAACAGCATGATGCCGACAAAGATAAGCACCGTCACGATAACGTAATATTTCATCGTTTCGGCCGTCTGCCGCACGAAATCCTCCCTCCGGAACTTCGCAAGGAAGAACGGCTCGGCCGCAAGTCGGTACATCTGGGTGAACAGCACCATTATCACTGCCAGCCGCGTCGTTGCGCCGTATATGCCGAGCTGGCCGCGCCACACTTCTTCCGGCAGAAGCCATTTTATCAACTGGCGGTCTATGAATTCGTTCCCGGTCCCGGCGATCCCGCTTATCAGCAGGGGCAGCGAGTAGAGCATGATCTGCCTGAAAACCTTCGGCGTTATCCTCGGGACCACCTTTCCCGTCGTGGGCAGCAGCAATAGAAGCGAAACCGCGCTTGCGAAAACATTGGCTACCAGCACGTAACCCGCGCCGAAATCCGGGTTCCAGATCTGCTGCCAGAACTCTGCGCCGCCTTCGGCCAGGCGCGGCAGCACCGAGAAAAAGAAGACGCAGGAGACGATGTTCACCACCACCGAAGCCAGCCTGACGGTCACATATGTGATGCGCCGCCGCTGTTCGCGCAGTTTGGCGAAAGGCATGGCCGCTGCCACGTCCAGCAGGATAATGAGAGCCGTGATCCAGATGTACGAACTGCGGTCGGCATACCCCATCGCCGAAGCGATCGGTCGGTTGAACAGCACCACTATTCCAAAGAACACTGTCGCGGCGAGGATCGTCGCCCCCCATGTGGTCGCGAACAGCCTTCGTTTTTCCCCGTCGTTTTCGGCACGTCCCGTAAAGCGGAAAAAGCCGCTCTCCAGCCCCATCGTCAGCACCACCAGCGCGAACGGAATGATGGAATACAGATCCGTCACTTCGCCGTACACCTCCGTGCCCATCAGATAAGTGAGGTAGGGGAACATCAGGTAGTTGAGCATCCTGGTGAGGATGGTGCTCAGCCCGTATATCATCGTGTCGCCCGCGAGGGTGCGTATTCCGCTCATCCGGTGGAGTTGATTTAACTTACAAAACTAAGCAAATCCGCTGAAATAACGAAATAGAGGGATTTTAAGATGTTGCGCAATAAAAATCGGGGCGGATTTTGGATTTTGTCGCGGAATAGCTATTTTTGCACTCTCGAAGCAGGCGCAAGCCTTGCCGACGCGAGGGGCCCATAGCTCAGTTGGTCAGAGCAGCGGACTCATAATCCGAAGGTCGGGGGATCATGACCCTCTGGGCCCACGCGAAAAGAAGCAGTTACGATAAGTGGCTGCTTTTTTGTTTTGGGTGTTTCAGTGGGGTTGCGCGACAGTTTGTGCACGTCGCCGTGCAGTATTGGAGCGGTTTTTGCATTTTTATAAGTAAAACAACCTTAAAATATAGAATTATGAAAAAAACCGGAAGTAAGGCAATACTCTTCTGCCTGGCATTAATCGCCACATCCTGCGGCAGTTGCTCATCCACAAAAACGCAAACATCAGAAACCAAGGCTACCCGCACTGAGGACGCCGCAACGACGGCAGTAACTCCCATCCAGGGATATTTCCTGAAAAACACCTATACTTTCGACCAGAATATGGCTTTTTTCGTCTTCAACGACCAGGCCTCTTTCGATAACTACATGGGTGTCGGGCGCACAATGTCCAACAACCCGTCAGTGCCGTCCTTCACGGAAAACGTCGTAGCGGCCATCGCCTCGAAGCCGACCGACATCCAGACCGCGATCAAAGTCGTAAAGGTCGAAATACAGGGCGACAAGGCCGCCGTCCATTTTGAAGTGAGTCCCGGGGAAAAGATCAGCTATACGATGACCCCGCAGATCCTGTTCAGCTTCCCGAAAACGAAAGGTCTCAAAACCGTCGAATTCTTTACAGGCGGGAAAACGGTCAAAACCATTGCGCTCGACAAGCCCGGCGCCTGAGCCCCGAAGGACACAGCCGGCCTGAATAAAAACTTCACGCGCCTGCAAAATCAAAAATCCTCAACCCTATGAAGTTGAGGATTTTTTGTTAATAGTATAAAAACGGGCCTGCCGGTTCCAAAGAAATTAACCCCTAACCCCTATTGATATGAAATCCGGCAGGGCCCGTCGTTCTGTTTTAATACCACAAAGTTTCGTCTGCACCCATCGTGAGTACGAGTTCGCCGCCTGCGGAGATATCCTTAAAGTCTATGTAGCCTTTTGCGTAGGGCTTGCCGTTGAGCGCGACCGATTGTATGTATTTGTTCTCGGCGGAATTGTTCAGTGCCTTGATCGAGAAGGTTTTCCCGTTGCCGACGTTTACGGCGGCCTCGTCCACAACAGGCGAACCGAACCAGTAGCGCCCCCCGGCGGGTTCGGCCTGGTAGAATCCGAGCGCCGACAGGATGTACCACGATGACATCTGGCCCACATCCTCGTTTCCGGAGAGTCCGTCCGGCTGGTCGTGGTAGAGTTCGGTGAGCACCTGCCGCACGAGCCTTGCGGTTTTCCACGGCTGGCCCGTCATGGTATACAGGTACAGAACATGGTGGCTGGGTTCGTTGCCGTGGGCGTACTGCCCTATGAGTCCGCTGATATCGGGTGAGGCCTCTTCGCCCATGTCGCCTTCAACCGTAAAGAGTTCGTCGAGTTTGGCGTGGAACGCTTCCATGCTTCCGAACTCGGCGGCCAGGCCTTCCACGTCGTGCGGAACCAGCCACGTGTACTGCCAGCCGTTGCCCTCGGTGTAGTCGTCGAAACGGTGCGACGAGTGGAACGGATTGAAAGGCTCGCGCCATGTGCCGTCCGACGTTTTCCCGCGCAGGAACTGCGTCACCGGGTCGAAATAATATCTGTAAGCCTTGCTGCGGTTATCGAAATATTCATAATCCCCGGTCTTGCCCGTTTCTTTGGCCACCTGTGCAAGCGCCCAGTCGGCAAGCGCGTATTCGAGGCACGTGGCGACCGACTCGTTGTATTTGTCGCAGGGGATGTAGCCGTACTTTTTGTAATACGCCAGTCCGCGCTCGTCGAGCATCGCCGAGGTCTTCATCGCCTCATACGCCAGCGCCTTGTCGAATCCGCCGTAACCCTTCAGGATAGCGTCGGCGACTACCGGAATTGCAGGGTTCCCGACCATGCAGTCGGTCTCGCAGCCCATGAGGTGCCACACGGGAAGTTTTCCCTGCTGCTTGTAAATGTGCAGCATGGTGTTGATGATGTCGGGCATCTTTTCGGGATGGATAATGGTCGTCAGCGGATGCGCGGCGCGGTAGGTATCCCACAGCGAGAATGTCGGATAGTTGGTGAAGCCTTCGTTTTTGTAATAGTTTCCGTCGGCTCCGCGATAGTCGCCGTTAACGTCGCAGAAGAGCGACGGAGCGACCATCGAGTGATAGAGTGCGGTGTAGAATATCCGTTTGACGCTCTCGTCAGGGGTGGATATCCTGATCTTGGAGAGTTCCGCGTTCCAGGCGTCGTTCGCGGATTTTATGGTGGCGTCGAAGTCCCAGCCGGGGAGTTCGGACTCCATATTGAGCCTCGCGTTGTCGATACTCACGGGCGAAAGCGCGACCTTCACATAAAGCGGTTCCGTGCCGATGCTGCCGAACAGAGCCTCGCCGTAGACCTGCCTCGAAGCGAATTCGGAACCTTCAGCCGGGATATTCTTGTCGTAGATTTGGAAACTGTCGAACGGGCGCGAAAATTCGGCCGCGAAGAATACCCTCTGGTCGTTTGCCCACCCTTTCGAGTAGCGGAAACCCTCCACGCGGCGGTCGTCGACCACGCGGATAAAGTTCTCCACAGACTCGTCCCAGCAGGTGCCGTTCTCGAGGTCGATCACCACCCGGGCGTCATCCGTACCGGCTGGGAAGGTGTATTTATGGAATCCGACACGTTGCGTTGCGGTCAGTTCCACATCGACTCCGTAGCGGTCGAGGCGGGTGGCATAATATCCGGGCGCACAGCTTTCGTTGGCGCGGGTGAAATAGGACCACATGCCTGTATCGTAGCTTTCATGCGTTCCGCGGTTATGGTTCACGGCTCCTGTGGCGGGCATCAGCACGACGTCGCTCAGGTCGCCTATGCCGGTCCCCGAGAGATGCATGTGGCTGAAACCGATCACGGTGGTGTCGCTGATGTGGTAGCCGGAAGTCCAGTCCCACGACTGCGGGATGCTCGTCGGACCTAGCTGTACCAGGCCGAAAGGCACGTTCGCCCCCATAAAAACATGGCCGTGTCCGCCGGTGCCGATGTACTGATCCACGTATTGCGTGAAATCGCCCCCGGCATGGTTCTCCATCCCCTTGTCGCAGGATACGGCCGACACGGCCAACCACAAACCTAACCCTAAAACCACTGTCTGTTTTGTCATGATGCTATAATATGTTCGTTTTTTTCGTGAATTCGATTATTTCGTCGATGCGGCCGAAGGCAAGTCCGGTGACCGTGTCGGCGCATCCGTAGTAAACCGCTATGCGTCCCGTTTCGGGATCGTGAAGGGCCGCGCACGGGAAGGTCACGTTCGGAACGTCCCCGGTAAGCTCATACAATTCCCTCGGGGCGATCAGGTACGGACCGCTGCGGGCCAGCACTTTCCAAGGCTCGTCGAGATCCAGCAGCGCCGAACCGAAGCTGTAAACATATCCGTTGCACGAACGAAGAACTCCGTGGTAGATCATCAGCCACCCCTCGCCGGTCTCGATGGGGATGGGGCCTGCGCCTATTTTCATGCACTGCCAGGCGCTTTTTTCGAACTCCGCCGGAGCCATCACATGCCGGTGACGGCCCCAAAACTCCATATCGGGCGATTCGCTGTAGAAAATATCGCCGAAAGCCGTATGGCCGTTGTCGCTCGGACGCGACAGCATCGCGAAACGGCCGCCGATCTTGCGCGGGAACATTACCCCGTTGCGGTTGAACGGCAGGAAAGCGTTTTCCAACTGGTGGAAAGTCCTGAAATCCCGGGTCCACGCGCAGCCTATGGTCGGGCCGTGGTAGCCGTTGCACCACGTTACGTAGTAGCGGTCTTCGATCCATGCCACGCGCGGGTCGTAACCATATATCCACTGTCCGATCCCGGGGTTGGCGCCTGTGAGGCGTATATCTTCCTCGTTTATGCTCCAGTCGATCCCGTTGTGGCTGAACCCTGCGTGGAGCCTCATGCGGCGGTTGGTATCGTCGCACCGGAAAACCCCCGCGTAGCCCCCCTCGAAAGGAACGACGGCGCTGTTGAAAATGCTGTTCGACGTGCTGAGCGCGCCGCGGCCTATGATCGGGTTCGCCGAATAGCGCCACATCACATCATTGCATCCTGCCGGACGTTCTTCCCACGGCATCGCGGGCAGCGGCTGCCCCTCTATCTTTAATTTCATTTCAATTACGAATTACGAATTAAAAATTACGAATTCTGGCATGCTTCGCATGTATATTAAATATTCACTTTCAACTTCCAATTTCTTCGGCGAACATCTCCGCTTCCGGTTCTTCGCGGTCGGGGTGTGAGAATGGTATGATCCGCGAAACGATCAGCGCCGGTATCATCGCCACCGCAACCACCACAAAGAACATCCTGTAACCCAGCCAGTCGCTCAGCATACCGCTGAACATTCCGGCAAGCATAAAGCCAAGGTTCATCACCCCCGAAGCAAAGGCGTAGTGCGCCATCTTGTGTTTGCCCGGTGCGACCTGCTGCATCATAAATAGCGTGAGGCCCACAAATCCAAATCCGTAACCGAAGTACTCGCACACCACTGCCGAGCCTATAAGCACTATGTTCGACGGCTGGAAAATAGCCAGCAGCAGGTAGATGAGGAACGGCAGGTTTATGGCGCAGCAGAGCGAAAAGAGCGTCTTTTTGAGCCCTTTCGCCGAAATATAATATCCGCCCGCTATCGATCCTCCCATAAACGCGAACGTGCCGATCGATACCGTGATAAGCCCCACCTGGCTGAGCTGCAGCCCAAGACCTCCGTTTTGCACGGGGGCCTTGAGAAACAGCGGCAGGATCTTTATGGCGAGTCCCTCGGCCAGCCTGTAAAGGATGATAAAAATCGTATAGTAAGCGATGTGTTTCTTACTGAAGAAAGTAGAGAAAACATCCCTGAAGGAGTTCCATCCTTCGCGTGCCGAGCTTATTTTAGCCGCGGCCGCACCGCCCGAAGGCAGCGCCCTCATATGCCACATGCTCAGGCATACCATTACGACGGCCCCTATACCCATTACCAGCATCCAGACATTAACAGTTCCCATTTTTTCATCAAGCGTCCCGGCAAGGAGAATCAGCCCGCCCCCCACGACTTTGGCGGCGTTGAAGAAGAAGCCCTGCCAGCCGATATATTTCGACTGGGTTTTTGTGTTCAGTTCGTTCATATAGACACCGTCGGCCGCGATGTCGTGTGTCGCTCCGCTGAAAGCGATCAGGCTCATCAGCGCAATTGTGTATGTAAAAAAATTTGGCAGAGGCAGGCTCATCGCGACCAACGCAAAACCTATCCCGGAGACCATCTGCGTTCCCACGACGAAATATTTTTTCGTCTTGAACATCTCCAGGAAAGGGCTCCACAGAGGCTTGAGGCTCCACGGAAGGAGGATGAGCGAGGTCCAGAAGGCCACCGTCGCATCCGAGATGCCCATTTCGGAGAGCATAAGTACAGCAACCGCATTGATCATCACGAACGGCAGACCCATGCCGAAATACATGCTCGGCACCCAAGACAGAGGGCTTCTCTTATTTAATGAAGAGTCCAATTTGTTTGTTGATTTGTTGTTGTCGTTGTTGATCAGCCGGGTACAAAGGTGGTGAAAATTCAGTAATTCCGCGCATCTTTCCGCACCAAAGGAACAGGGCTGCTATGGACACAGCCCTGTTTCATTGGTCGGCGCGGAAACGTCTAATCGAATGTGTATTCCGACTTGACGTACTTGGTGAGTTGAAAGTCTTTTATCAACAGGTAGTTGCCGCTCGTGTTGTACGCCGAGACCTCTACCTTGACATAACGGTAGGTGTGAAGGTCGGTCAGCTTGACATTGAGCTGGGCAGTGCCGCTCTGGCTCCATGTGATGGCCTGCAGCGAAGTAAAGCTGACGCCGTCGCTGCTTCCGTAGACCGTGCCGCCGTTAGTCCTGTAGTTGGTGCTCGTGGAGGAACTGGAGTGCATGATATTGACTTCATTGAACTCGGTCGGTGCACCCATGTCTATCACGAAGTATGGACGTGCGGGCGAAACCGGCCCGACGACAGCGCTCTCGCCCGTACCCTCGGTCTTGCCCTGCTTTACCAGCAACAGATCCGTTGCGGCAGCCGAACTGTCTATAAGGTTGCCCAGGTTTGCGGTGGTCGTTCCGGAAGTCTCCGCTACCGACCAGCCGGTGCGGTCGAGCGGGAAATATGCATATCCCGACACCTGTACAGCAGCTTCGGCATATATGCCGCTGCCGTCGGTGGCCTCGATGCGGATCGTGGATATCCCGGTGCCGAAAGCCCTGATAAGCCCGTTGGCATCGATAAGTACGACGCTTTCGTCCGAAGATACATACCTAAGGATGCGGTTGGTAGCATCGGTCGGCGCTACGGTAACATACTGACCCAGGTTGAAAGTTGGATAAGTCCTGTCCCTGCTCATCGAGATCTTCTGGCCTGCAGCGGCAATATTGATCTCGGAGACCTGGATGCCCTTGACGGTCACCATACAGCTGGTCCATACCTCGGTGTTGTTCAGGGCGACAGCCTTCAAGCGCGCCTGTCCCTGCCCGACGGCGGTGACAACGCCGCTCTGCGAGACGGTGAAAACGCCTTCGTTTTCAGAGACGAATTTATAGACATACCGCTCGATTCCCGGGACGGTGGCCGGAGCCAGCGAAACCTGCACGGTGGCGGTCGATCCCAGCTCATCCAGCACGATGCCTCCGGTGCTGATATTGGTGAAGCTCATTACAGGCAGGGTCTCCGGCGCCTCGGGAGTATCCTTCTTGCAGGCTGCGAACGCGAGCAGAACGCCCGACACGAGCAGCAGCGGCATCAATTTAATTATGTTTTTCATAATGTTCGGTTTTAAAATTATGAACCTCGGGGGTTAAAAATTCTTCATGTACGAATCCCTGACTCTTACCACCGGTTCACTGTACAGGTTGTTGGAAGCCGTGGACAACACCGTAGTCGCATCGTTGGAATTGAGGTCGTAGCAGAAGAAGAACCCGTATGTTCCGCTCCTGATGCTCTGGGTGCGCGTGTTCATGGTCGATGCGCTCGAGTTGTTGATCCAGTAAGCGTAGGGCGAATACTTCGAGTTGGGCATTCCGGCTATGTAAGAGGTGGCCACCCAACTGTTGTATACCGCCTGCATGGAGTAGTCGATCTGGTCGGCTACGTTCATGCCGTCGACGACCGCGGTGGTCATCTGGCGCCCGTAGTTGTATTCGAACACGGTGATGATCTTGTCAGGCATGATGCGGCGCGACTCGATGATAAGGCGTGCCAGCTGCGTGCCGCTCGGGGCCCACATACTGGTCGAACTGGTGTCGTAGCTCGACCACTCGTCGTCGTAGTCGATCCCGTCGAGGTTGTAGGTATCGACCACGTTCTTGACCTGCTGCGCGAAATCCCTCAGGCTTTCACCCCTCAGCGAGGCGAATCCGGTGAAGTCGCCGCCGCCCAGAAGACCCATCAGGACCTTGATGCCCTGGTCCTGCAGCGGTTTGATGTAGACATCGGCGTTGTCGAGGATATGGGTGATGTTCTCGTTGATGTGGAGGAACACGCGGCCTTCGCTGTTGCATTTGATATTCGCGGCGAAGATCACGCACATGTCGAAGAACTTCTTGCCGCTGTTCTTCAACTCGTAGATACCCACGTTGCGCAGGTCGGCCCCGTTCACTTCGACATAACAGAGCGTGCCGATCTTCCTTTCGGTGCCCGGCACATACTTCGTATTGTCGGGAATGCTGCCCATGATCTTTACCAGATAGTAGAGCGTATTCATCTCTTCCGAAACCTTGACGGCGCTTGAAGAAGAAGTGATCCTGACGGGAAGCAGGTAAGTGGTGCCCGCGACAGCGCCGTCGGGATAGCTGAACGAAATGGTCACCGGAGCCGATTCCAGCTCCCACTTGCCTACCACAGCCGGGCCGCCGATCGACACATTGCCCACCGGGAAGATCTCATACTCTGTGAAGTTCTCTTTGTTGTAGGCATCCACAAGGGAGTGGTCGATGGCGACATTGACGTTCACCGCCGCACCCACGGTCTTTGTGAACTTCACCACGACATCTATTTCCGAACCGTCGGGACGCACTTCCACCGGTATAATGCTGCGGGTGGTGTTCGCATTCTTCAGCATCGCGAAATTGGTCTGGTATCCGGTCCAGGCGTTCTCATCGACGGGGTCGATGACGATGTCGTCGGCGCACGATGCGAAAGAGAGCCCTGCGGCCGCCAGAGCAACCGCCGCAAATCTTCCCGCCATTCTTTTTATATAATCAAACATAGCAAATTCATTTTAAAATTAACACTATTATTCTTCGGGAAGCGATACAGGAACCCACTTGAGATTCTGATCGGCCTTGGCGTCGTTGCCGTTGCCGGAGTGGTCCTTGACGATGTTGCCCGAACCTTCGTCGAACTTCCAGTAGGCTATCAGCCCGGTGACAGTGTCGGGGTCCACCTCGTAGAAATTGTTCAGTATCTCGTCCTGCGTGCGGACGACGTTCCAGATGCGGAATTCGCTTACCTCGCCGTTGAGCCAGCGGTTGTTGTCATAAGCACGGCCTATATAGAAGAGGTTGTCTGTGGTTCTGGTAAGGTTGAGGCTCGTTCCGGTACCGCTGATGGAGCCAGATGCCTTGATCTCCCCGTTGTAATAGACTATGTACTCCCGGGTGATAAAGTTCCACGTGATGGCGACATGCACCCATTGGTCTGTCGGACATTTCGGTGATACGGCCGCGGTCGGTGCGTTGCTTCCGCCTACGGCACCGGTCACAAGCTGTATCTGGTCGGATGCGTAGCCCGTATCTCCGAAGCGGACCAGGAAGTGGCCTTCGATGCCCATGAAAGTATTCAGGCCGTTGACAAAACCGTGGCAGTTTATCAGTCCCTCCATCGTGACCTGGCTCAGCCCGGTCATGACGGCTCCGCTGGCGGTCTCGAAACCGGGTACGGTCAGGAAGTTCTCGGCGATATTGGCCGCCGTAATGATGATGGCGCCTTTCTGCAGCACGAAATAGATGGTCTTCGAACCGTTGAGGATATCTATGCCCGCATTGTTGCTCTTAAGGGTAACGGGAAGCACCCTTATGTCGCCCAGGTCTATGTCGGGCAGCGAAGTGAACGACAGCACGGCCTTGGTCGAGAGCACGTTGCCGGCGGGTATCAAAAGCTGCGTCTCCGAAAGCTCGTACATGTACTCTTCGGGAGCCGAGCATTTCACACCGTAGGATTTGGAATAGACGTCGACCAGCGAAAGGTCTATCGCAACGGTCACGGTCACATCCTCTTCCACCGGCAGGGCAAGCGCGGCCTGTATGTCGCGCTCGGCGGTGAAGTCGGTAGCCCTGAACGAGATCTTATCGGTGTTGGTCTTCAGGGCGTTCTGGAGATAGACGACGTTGTCAAAATCCGAGTCGGTCTCCTTGACCCTGTTGCAGCCGGCCAGAACAGCCAGGGCCACGATCGGGAGCAAATATAATTTTATCTGTTTCATAAACCGTTAGTTTTTAGGTGAAGGATTCATCAGCGCTATAGCCTCGCGTACATCCTTGTAGTCGAGCAGGGCATTGTAATAGCTGTCGTTGATGTAGAAGACGCAGATACCCGATTTGCCATACCTGGCCGGCGCGGCCATCCACTTTGCGAGCTCCACCACGCAGGGCAGCGGGTCTTCCCCGAACTCTTCCGTCAGATAGAAACCTACCTTTTCGTCGGTGGGAGACATCGACCTGGCTGTCACTACAATGCGGTCGGTGGGAACGTCGTTGCCTGTCAGCAGGTTTGCCATGAGCAGTTCGGCCCTGAGAACGCCGGTTTCGAGGGATGTGTCCACAACGATATACTTCATCGGCTCCAGATACGTCTTGTTGATAATGTTCACCGGAGCGCCCTGATAGAGGTACAACCCGTCGGGATGGCTGTTCATAACAGCATTGAACTTCCCGAAGATCATATCCTGCATCACTCCCAGCTCGGCCTTTTTGGCCGGGGTCAGGAAGTCGTAGGATTGTCCGAAATAAGAGAGGCAGACACCGTCGTAAGCGTACTTGTCCATCAGGCCGGTCACCCCGTTTATCCCGTTCTCGAGATATTCATGGAGAGTGGTCGTGGTGGGCACGCCGTCGATATCGTTCTGGATCACAATGGCATTGTACTCGCTTGTCATGGCGTCGCAGTCTATCGTATAGATCACACGGGTCCCCTTGTCCTTTTTGAGGGCTTTCATTTCGGATATTTCCCAGGCGGCTAGGTTGTCGGGATGCATGAGCGACACGAAGTCCACGCTGTCTGGTAGCGCTGAAAGGCGCTGGCCCATGGAGAACGGGTTCTTGTTGCTGTTGTCGAACCAGCCCATCATGATCTTATGGTCGGTCTTCTTGTAGCTTCTCAGGTTGGCGAGATAATCCTGGTAGAAACCGCTCTGATCGAGACCTACTTCTTTGATCCCCAGCGATTCGTCGTCGGTCCAGTCGCTGCACGAGAAAGAACCCGCACATATCGACACGAACAGGGCCGCACAGATCAAAATTCTAATATTCAGTGATTTTTTCATAGTTTCCGATTATTTTTTATCCCACCACAGTTTAGTCCCGAAAGTGTCGGGTCCGCCAAGCATCTTTATGGCCCCCATAAGGTTGGACATGTTCTCCGAATACTCGGTGTCGGGGAATGAAAGTCTTTTTATGAAACTTCCGGCAGGCACCGCCCCGTTGCTCTTGTTCTGCGGTATGGGCATGAGTTTGGGATAACCGGTACGCCTGAACTCGGCCCACGATTCGTTTCCGAGGGGGAAGTTGGCGATCCACTTCTGGGTTATGATGCGCTCCAGGTTCTTCTCGAAATCTGCCGTATCGTCCCATTTGATGGTGATGTCGGTCATCGCACCGTAGCTGTAGTTGCCCATAGGATCGACATATCCCGTAGGAATGTTCGTGTCGTTGGCCAGATAAGTGTCCGCTCCGGCAACCCCGTGCTGGGTGAAAGATGCGCGTATGCCTTCGTTGTAGAGATTTTCGGGAGTGTCGCCCATCGCCCATCCGCGCAGTGCGCCTTCGGCCCGCAGAAAGTAGACTTCGGCGGCGTTCATCCACATTATCGGACTGTCGACGTTGAACAGCGGCATCGAATACTGCATCGCCACGTTCTTGTCGGCGACATCGATGCCGTTGCGCAGGCCGCTCCAACCGGAGTTGTCGGCAGTTTCGAAAGAGGTCTTTGCGAAATATTTTTCGCGGCGCGGATCTTTATAGGAGTTCATGAAGTTCACGATGTCGGCGGAAGAGCGTTCGTCATTCCACTCGTTGACCTGGGTTACCATCGGATTCTTGCTGACTGTCAGGCGGGCTATGTCGCCGGCATCAGTCATCACGCCCACCTCGTGCGCCACAGCCTCTTCGGCCAGACTCTGCGCCAGGGTCGGCTCGACGTACGACAACCTCATGGCCATGCGCAGCTTCAGCGAATTGCAGAATTTCACCCACTTCACGATATCGCCCGAGTAAACATTGTCATAAGCCTTGTATTTTTCCGGACTGGTGAACTTGTTCTCGGTCAGCAGGTCGATGATCCCGTCGAGGTCGGCCAGCATCGCTTTGTAAACCGTCTCCTGCGAGTCATAGGGATTGGAGAGGCGGTCTTCGGCGCCGGGAGTTACCATCTCGGTGTAGGGTATCGGGCCGAACACGTCGGTAACCCTGTGCATCCCGGCTATGCGGCAGATCTCGCCGAGGGCCATGACGATCTCATCGTCGGTCACCTTGAGCAGGTCCCTGTAGTTGGGGTAGATATTGGTGAAAAGGTCGTTGAAAGGAGAACGCGACCAGTCGACCGGGGGATTGTAGGTTGCGAATTTCTGCGTCCAGTTGGGGGTCGAAGACATGTAGCCGGCGAAAGCGCAGCCCGAAAGTATCTCCGCGAACTGGTTGAGGTGGTCGCCGGTGGGGATCACAAAACTCTGCAGTATCTGCACCCTCGAACGTACTATGTATCCGTCTCGCTGCTCTTCTTCCTTGGTGACCTGGTAGGGATTCCTGTTATAGGTATCGAAGTTCTTCGTACAGGATGAGCCTGCCAGAAGGGCCAGAAGCGCGAATACTCTTATTATTGATTTCATATGTTTCATCGTGTTCCGTATTAAAATTTGAGTCTCACGTTAAATCCGATATTCCGGGTGCCCGGTACCATGAAGTAGTCTATCCCCTGGTAGTAGTTGCCGGTGGTCGCAACGGACTCGGGATCGAACGGAGCCTTGTTGTAGATCATGCACAGGTTGCGTCCGACGAACGCTATCGAGATGTCGACAACATCGCCGAGCCATTTGCGCGGGATGGTGTAGCCCAGGCTCAGTTCCTGCAGCCTGACGTTGGTGGCGCTGTAGGTGTAGTAAGCAGCCACGCCGCCCTGCGCACCGATGGTCGTGTACCAGGTCTGCGGGTCGACCCTGTTCATTCCGTTGTTGATCTCAACATAACCCAGGTCGCGGGCTGCGGCAGACCTTTCGGATACGCCGTACCAGTCCATGGCCGCCTGCGTCCCCGAATAGACCACGCCGCCCAGGCGGGCCGAGAACATGAAGCTCAGGTCGATGTTGTTCCACGACAGGTCGTTCCTCCATGCCATGTTGGCTTTCGGGAAAACGCTGCCCAGGAAAGTATCGTCGACATTCTGGGTATTTGTGAACACCTGTCCGGAAGCATCCACATAGATGTTCCCTGCAAGGTCCCTTTTCAGGTCCGAGGTACCGTACAGGTCGCCCAGCGAACCCCCTTCGAACAGCAGGAACCTCGCCCTGTCCTGTCCGCCGATATCGAGCCTGGATGAGGTGATGGCCTGATTTGTGACAGGATTGATGGCGCCGTTGGAGAGGTTGAGGATCTTGTTGCGGTTGTGTGCCAAAGTGAATCCCGTGCTCCAGTACCATTTATTCCAGCGGTTGTTGTAGTCCACCGCCAGTTCCACGCCGCTGTTGCGGACGTTGCCTGTCTGTACATATATGGTGGTCCAGCCGCCGGTTCCGGATTGCCTCGGGTCGAAGGTCTGGTTCATGGTGTTGGCATGGTAGTACGACATGTCTATGTGCAGACCCTTGAAAAGACGCGCGGTAAAACCGACTTCCCATGATTTTGTAAGTTCTGGAAGAAGGTCGTAGATGGGATAGTGCGATTTTGCGGGCCACTGTTTGTTGGTGTTGTCCCATGCATAGGTAATGGTCGTCAGGCTGCGCGGATAGGGCAGACCCACCGAACTGAAAGAACCCCTCGCCTTGAGGTAGTTGATCTGTTTAGGCAGGCTGACCATTTCGGAAATTATCGCTGAAAGACCTACCGAAGGATAGAAGAACGAACTCCGCGAAGAGCCGGCCAGCTGAGAAGCCCAGTCGTTGCGGGCCGTAGCAGTGAGATAGAGCATCCCCTTGTATCCCACCTCGACGCTGCCGAAAACAGACTGGGTCTGCTCCCTCCAGCCGTCCTGCGTGGTCGTTTTCTGCAGGTCTATGATGTTATAGACGTTGAATACGTTGGGGATCCCGTCTTCGCGCAGCGGGCCGCCCGTGTTCAGTGCATTGTACTGGAGGTCGGACACGCTGCCCCCGACCATTGCCGTCAGCGAAAAATCACCGAATTTTTTGTCGGCATTGATCATGGCGTCGGCGTAAGTCTGCTTGCTGTCGGTCTTGGTAATCCCGAAAGAACCGTTAGCGCCGGCAAGGGTGGTGTTGGTCGTGGAGTACATCTTCGAAGTGTTGGTATTCTGGTCGTTGTCGACGCTTACGCGGCCCGAGGCCGAGAGCCAGTCGAGGATCTCGTAGCGGAGACTCGCGTTGAACATATACCTTTTCTTGTCGTTGTTGCGCAGGTTGCGGTAGTTGATCCAGTAGGGGTTCTGCATGGTGAAGTCGCCCGGGCCCTGCGGCCAGTACTGGGTATTTATAACGCGGGCGGCGTCGTAACGCTCATAGACTTTGGTCATATTGAAATCGTCGCCGCGGGGGTAGAGATAGGCCGGGGTTATCGGGTTCGAGTACTGCCCCTGGTTGGTCATGTTCTGGTCCTTCTGGATGATGTAGCTTGCGCCCAGGTCGAGGGTCATTTTGTCTTTGAAGAACTTGGCCGTGTTGCGGAGGGTGAAGTTGTAACGATCGTATTCGTTGTTGGGCACGATGCCGTTGGAGTTTACCGAAGCAGCCGAGAAATATGTCTGGTTGCGGCCGGTGCCTGTCGAGACGGAAACCGCGTTGGAGAATACCACGCCGGTCTCGAAATAATCCTTGCGCGGATCGTATCCCATGTAGGTCAGATCGTTGAGTTTGCCGCCCCAGCTCATCACCAGGTTCCCGTCGGATGTCGGATCGCCCGTGCCGTACCTGTTCTGGAACTCGGGAAGCACCAGCGGGTTCATGAATTCGGTGCCGCTGGATACCGTGATGCTGGTACGGTCGACAGAACCGCGTTTGGTGTTTATGATGATGGCCCCGTTGGAAGCGTTGCTGCCGTAAAGAGCCGCCGCAGCCGCACCCGTGAGGATGGTCATGCTCTCTATATCTTCGGAGTTGATATCGGCTATAGCCTCGGTCACGCCGGTGGAGGAGTGTCCCGTGCCGCCGCTGCCGTTGAAGTTATGCATAGGGATGCCGTCGATCACATAGAGTGCGTTGCTGGAACGCTCGATGGATTTGGAACCGCGCATAACGACCTTGCTCGCACCGCCCACACCGGCCGAACTGCTGTTGATGGTCACCCCGGCGACTTTGCCCGCCAGGGAGTTGACCAGGTTGGCGTCCTTGAACCTGTTCAGTTCGTCGCCGCCCACCTGCTGCACGTTGTAACTCAGCGCTTTCTCTGCACGTTTGATGCCGAGGGCGGTCACGACCACCACGTCGAGCATACGGTTGTCGGGCTGCATGGCGATCGTGTATCTGGTCGCTGCGCCTACCGTTACTTCCGAGGCCTGATAACCCGCATAGTTGACCACGAGTGTATTACCCGTATGAATGCCGTTCACCGTGAAGTTGCCGTTGAGATCGGTAATAACGCCGGTCTGTGCACCCTTGATGGTCACGGATGCTCCCTGAAGCGGTTCGCCGCTTTCATCGACAACGGTTCCGGATACGGATCTGGATTGTTCCGCCGACATCTTCATCAGCATGATGTTGTTGCCTTCGAGCTGGAAACTGATGCCGGTGTTCTGCAGGGCTTTTGAAAGTACATCCTTAACGGTCTCTTCGCGGCCGTCGAAAGATACTGTCGAATCGAGATTGATCTCGTTGTTGTTGTAGACGAAGAGATAGTTCGTCTGTTTTTCGATCTCGGAGATAACTGTTTTCAGGGAGAGGTCCCTGCCCGAGATGTTGACTTTTGTGTTTTGCGCATATGCCGTGCCCATGCAAACCAGGGCAAGTACAAAAGCGGAGACAAACATCCTGAATGCGGAGTTCCTCTTTTTGCAAAGCCTGCAGTGCGGCTGCATATGCAGTCGATTGGTTGGTGTTTTCTTCATAAATAGGCTAGTTGATTGATACTAAATAAGTTAGTACGATGATAGGTGCGGCGGAATATTGCCTCACGAATGCAAGGAGGGCTGTTTCATAGGCGGGGGGATTTTAAGTTGGTCGTTGTCGGTTTTTAGGTTGTTGCCGGGTGTTGCGTCGCCGGTCAGTATATGTAGATGTTGTTCATGTTGTCCTTGTGGTATTTGAACCTGAGGTTCAACTGGAGTACCTTCAACACATGTTCGACGCCGTCGTTTATCCAGAATTTACCGGTGTAGGTGCCCGTGATGAGGCACTGGTCGCTGATGCGGATATGCGCGTCGTAATAGAGCTCCAATTTTGAAAGTATTTCAGGGAATGTTTCCGATTCGAAAGCGATGATCCCTTCGCGCCACAGAAGATGGTTGTCGTTGTCGAACCCGGATACCAGCAGTTGGCCGTTGACGTCCCTGGCTTTCTGATTCGGCGAGAGTATCACTTCCTGTCCGGTTTTGAGCGATCTTGCGGAAACGGAGCCTTCGATCAGTGAAACCTCGAACAGGCTGCGGTCGGGATACGACCTGACGTCGAACTCCGTACCGAGTACTTTTATATCATGATCCCCGGTCCTGACGAAGAAAGGCTTGCTTTCATTATGGGTGACGTCGAAATAGGCCTCCCCGGTAAGTTCCACAGACCTTTCGCCACCCGAAAAAGTTCCGGGAAAAACAAGCTTGGACTTGGCGTTCAGCCATACTTTGGTGTTGTCGGCAAGGGTGATCTGCGCCCGCTGTCCTTCGGGGACATATAATGTCTGGTATGCAGCCGGGGCGTGGGATTTCGTTTCGGACGGGATCAGGAACTTTGCGGCAACGAATGCCACAACCAGGACGGAAGCTATTTTCAGGAATTCCCTCGCGAAGATGCGCGCTTTGCTCTTCGGCGCTGCGGTCGCGGGGGGAGCGTCCCTCCACAGGGTCGCATCGTAGCTGCCGCGCAGGGCCATAAATTCGTGCATATGAGCGGGATCTGCATCCAGCCATTCGGCTACCTGCTCTTTTTCATGCTGTGCGGCTTCTCCCCGGATATAACGGAATAGCAGTTCCTTGTCCATACTCAATAAAAAATAAAATCGTCTGTATAGATATTAGACGATTCTCGATGGACAATTGATAGCAGGTCAGCGAAAATAAATGAAAAAAAGCAGCGGGAAGTAATCCCTGAGCGCTTCTTTGAGCCGGTTCATCGCTGTCGACAGGTGATAATCCACCCCTTTGACGGTGATGCCGAATATTTTGGCGATCTCTTCCTTTGGCAGATCGTTCTTACGGTACATCGAAAAAATTTCGCGCGTCCTGTCGGGCAGCGAAGAGACCGTCCTTACGATTATCTCCTCGATGTCGCTCGAGAAGATCTTATCAGGGTCGCTGGCTTCGAGGGTGTTGATGCGCAGTTCCAGTTCGCGTCTGCCTTTGGCGGATATGTCGGCGAATGCGGTCTGACGTACCGTCAGATGCTTCAGATAGTCGAGCGCCTTGTTCTTTACGATCACGAACAAAGCCGCCTGGGGATTGTCCAGGGTCTGCTTCTTCGACATCTCCCACAACTTGATGAGGGACTCGGATGCGATATCTTCGGCGGCATCGCTGTCATGGACATACGATTTGGCGAAGAAATAACATTTTCGGTGATATTTTTCGTAAATCCGGGCGAAACTGAAATTGTCGGGCGTACTCATCGGGGAAAGATGTCTACAAAAACAAAAATGCCTTTAAAATTTCGATCAGGTAAAATATCCCATCATCACCATGCCGGCATGAATATCCTTTTGATAATTAAATAGATAACACCAATCATGCCCCCCGGACCGAACGTCCGGGTAATTACAATAATAACAAAAAATCAAAATAACAACAAATATTATACACGAACCGCACATATAGTACGGGATATACGGCCGTCGCGCCGCTGTCAGGGTTCCGGATTCACGATCTTATCAGGATCGAAGACGGTTTGGTAAGAATGGGATGAGAAGGCGCTGAAATAACCCAGGCAGCCCCCCTCGATGTTGGTCAGCGGATTCGAAAGGCTGCCGCCGCTCAGCCCCAGAGAATACAGGTAGTCGTAAACAGGGCGGTCGATTGTCTCCAGCACCATGTCAAGCAGATCGCCCTTGCGGAACATCTTGTCGGCGTTGCCTTTAGCGATCTCGTCGGGGGTCGGCATCTCGTTCCACGAGAAGCGTATGAGCAGGGTATTGGGGATTATGCCCCCGTCGTGGCCCTTGTCGGTTATCAGGGTGCGGCTGTAGATCTCGCCGTTCCTGAATATGCGCAGGCAGTAGTGGTTCTCGGTACCGGCGGGGTCGAGGATATTGACCGTGCAGAACATATAGCGGACCGTGATGGTCGGCTCGTAGCTGAATCCGACCGACGAGAGTTCTCCGGGCGCGGTCATCTCGGACGTAGAAACGAATGTTTCACCGTCGACGGCCACGGTCATCGTGTAGGTGTTCTCCGGGGTCCCCACGATGCCTGGCGGGGCGGTATAGCGGCCGTCGGTCTGGTGCTGCAGCACTGCGCGGTAGCCGTCCGTGCCGGATATCTCGACGACAGCACTCCTTACCGCCGTGTTCCGCTCCCCGTCGTCCATGTCCCTTGTCGTGGAGACGGCCACCTCGACGCCTTTGTCGGAGACGTAACCTTCGACCACATAGAGCTTTTTGACAGGGATGTACTTCATTTCTATCTCCTTCTCGCATGCGGTGAGTAGCATCAGCGCGGCCGGTATGACAAGTAATCTCTTCATGTCAGAATTTGAAAGAGTATGAAACCGATGGGACCGCGCCGAACAGCGATATCTGGGTGGCTTTCGTGCCCGACGGCTTGGTGTCGTCGTTCTCGAAAGAGATGATGAACGTGTTGTAGCGGTTGTATGCGTTGAACACGCCGAACGACACTTCGTGCGTCCAACGGGGCCCCTCTTTGATCCACGTGGCGCTCACGTCGAGACGGTGGTAGTCGGGGGCGCGGTAGCCGTTCCTTTCGGCGTAATAATATGCGGTCTGGCCGTCGACCACATACTTGGCGTTGGGGGCGGTCATGGCCTGTCCGGTGTTGTAGACCCACGTGGCGGCCAGGTTCCAGCTGCGGCTGAGGCGGTACATGCCCACGACGGCGAGGTCGTGGCGGCGGTCGTTCGAGGCCGAATACCACCTTCCCTCATTAATGCCCGGTATTTTGTTCTGCGACCACGACAGCGTGTAGCTGATCCATCCGGTCAGCTTGCCGCTGTTCTTGCGGGCCAGAAGTTCTACCCCGTAGGCGCGTCCCTTTCCGGCGGCCGTGATCCGCTCGATCTCGATCTCCGACTGGAACGACTTCCCGTCGCGGTAATCGAGCACGTTACGGACGCTCTTGTAGTAGGCTTCGACCGAAAAATCGAACATGTTTCCGGGTGTGAGGGCGGCGTAACCCACGCTGACCTGGTCGGCGGACTGGGGTTTTACGATATTGCTGCTCATCGTGTAGCGGTCGAACGGCAGCGAAATACTGGTATTGCGCACGGCGTGGATGTTCTGCGAGGTGCGGCTGTAACCCGCCTTGATGCTCTGCCTTTCGGTCAGCCGCCAGTTGAAGCTGGCGCGCGGCTCGGCATTGAAATAGGTTTTCACGATCTTTCCTTTGTCCGGATTGAAAGTTTCTACGATGTCGCCGGCCGGGTCGAGCCTGTAATAGGGGGTGCCGCCCATAGCCGAAAATATGTTGAAGCGGATTCCAGCCGAGAGGCTCACTTCGTCCGTTATCCGCCACTCGTCGTTTATCCACGCGGCATTCTCCCATGCGCTGCGGTGTTCGCGCTCGCGGAAGCTGGTGAAATCCCAGTCGGCCGAGGTGACTCCCTGGTACATCGACTGGAAACCGATGTCGACGTTGTGCCTGCCTGTGGGCGACCACCGGACATTCTCCTTCACCCCCGCCTGGCTGATGCCGCCGTTGAAACTGTAGAACATGCTGTAGAGGTTGGCGCCGTTGTCGGTCGAAAAATCGGAATATATAAGCGAGGTGTTAGTCTGGACCTTGCTGCTGAAGCGGTGGTACCAGCGCAGCGTGCCGGTCATGTTGCCCCACTTCATGGCGAGTTCGTTGTTCGAGAGGCCGAGCTTGTCGCGCCCCGTGAAGAACGACGCGAACAGTTTGTCGCGCTCCGAGATGTCGTAATTTACCTTGGCGTTCAGGTCGTAGAAATTGATGGTGTTGCCCTTGTACTCTTCTGTCAACCCCAGGAACATGTCCATATAGGTCCGGCGCGCCGCAACGAAGAACGAAGCCTTGTCTTTGACGATCGGTCCTTCGGCGTGGAGTTTGGCCGACAGCAGACCCACGCTGCCCCCGAACCGGTATTTGTAGTAGCTGCCGCTGCGGGTGTTCACCTCGAAGACCGACGATGTGCCGTTCCCGTACTGTGCCGGGATCAGTCCCTTGTAGAGCGTGGCGTCGAGCAGGGACTCATCGTTGAAGGCCGAGAAGAATCCCATAAGGTGCCCCGAATTGTAAACCGGCGCATCGTCGAGCAGGACCATATTCTGCGATGTAGTGCCGCCGCGGACCTGGAAGCCGCTCGAGCCGTCGCTCTCGGCCTTCACGCCCGGCAGCAGCTGGATCGACTTCATGATGTCGCGCTCGCCGAACATGGCGGGCATAAGCGCCATTTTGTCCATCTCGATCTTTTCGACCCCGATCTGCACGTTGCGCACACGGTCGAAAGGCGAGTTGGTCTCGATGACGATCTCCTCTATTTCACGGTAATCCTCGGCCAGGCTGAAATCAAGTTTTTCCGCCCTGCCGACCCTGACGCGCTGTTTCCGGTCGGCATATCCGGGCGACGAACAGACAAAGGTGTAGGTCCCTTCCGCCACAGTAAGCGACCAACGGCCATCCCGGTCCGAGGTCGTGCGCGTGTCCGACCCCTCTATCGCGACGGTCGCGCCGGCAACGGGTTTGCCCTCCTGCAGTTCGGTTACAGATCCCGACACCGCATACCCCTGCTGGCCGTAGACGCGAAGGCCGGCGGCAAACAAAATGATGGCGGAGAGCAATATTTTGAGTCTCAATGTGGTGATCTGTTTCAACCGGGACAGGTGTTTTCCCTGCAAAGATACTAATCCCAACGCAAAAAAACGCGCTTTTATTGCGGTTTGAGCGAGTAAGCCGCATGGGTAATAATACTTAAAAACATATCGCGGAAGGCCTTCGGCGCAATAATTTGTTCGAATTATTTCTATATTTGCGGTCGGGGTTTCCCAAAACCCATTCTGACGTAATGCATTAGAGATGGAAAAGAAAAGGAAAAAAGGGACCGTATGCGTCCAGGGCGGATGGCAGCCCAAAAAAGGCGAACCGAGGGTTCTGCCGATCTACCAGAGCACCACTTTCAAGTACGAAACCAGCGAGCAGATGGCCGACCTGTTCGACCTCAAGGCGGCGGGATATTTCTACACGCGCCTGCAGAACCCGACCAACGACACCGTCGCGGCCAAGATCTGCGAATTGGAAGGCGGCGTTGCGGCCATGCTCACATCGTCGGGCCAGGCGGCGAATTTCTACGCGATCATCAATATATGTTCGGCGGGCGACCATTTCGTCGCGGCTTCGGCCATATACGGCGGAACCTACAACCTGTTCGCCGTGACCCTGGCCAAACTCGGCATAGAGGTCACTTTCGTAGACCAAGACGCATCCGAAGAGGAGATAGCGGCGGCTTTCCGTCCCAACACAAAGGCACTGTTCGGAGAGTCGGTCGCCAACCCGGCCATGAGCGTGCTCGACATCGAAAAATTTGCGCGCATCGCCCATAAACAGGGCGTGCCTCTGATCGTAGATAACACATTCCCTACGCCGGTAAACTGCAATCCGTTCGAATGGGGCGCCGATATCGTGACCCACTCGACCACAAAATACATGGACGGCCATGCTTCGGCCGTCGGCGGTGCCATCGTCGACAGCGGGAATTTCGACTGGGACGCACAGGCCGCCAAATTTCCCGGACTGACCACTCCCGACGAGTCGTACCACGGTCTGGTCTATACCAAGGCTTTCGGCAAAGGGGCTTATATAACAAAGGCGACGGTGCAACTGATGCGCGACCTCGGCTCGATCCAGGCTCCGATGAACGCTTTCCTGCTCAACATAGGACTCGAAACCCTGCACCTGCGCATGGAACGCCACTGCAGCAATGCGCTGAAAGTGGCGGAGTTCCTTGCCTCGCGTCCCGAAGTCGCATGGGTGCGCTATCCGGGGCTGAAAGGGGATAAATACTACGCCCTGGCACAGAAATATATGCCGGAAGGGACCTGCGGCGTGCTGACTTTCGGACTGAAGGGCGGCCGCGACAAGTCGGTGCAGTTCATGGACAGCCTCGGACTGGTGGCCATAGTGACCCACGTCGCCGACGCGCGCAGCTGCGTCCTGCATCCCGCCAGCCACACCCACCGGCAGTTGAACGACGAACAGTTGGCAGAAGCAGGCGTGTCGCCCGACCTGATACGTTTTTCGGTCGGCATCGAGGACCCGGCCGACATCATTGCCGACCTCGAACAAGCGCTGCGTTCAATTACGAATTAAAAATTACGAATTACGCAGGACGAAATAAAACGGCCGGAAGATTTTTCTTCCGGCCGTTCCTGTTTTTTCAACGTTATTGCTAACTTTGACGGGACCACACTAACTTTCCTGATTATGAAACGAATACTTTACTTCGCATTTTTATTCCTGCTGGCGTCGTGCGCAGGGAATCCGAAAACGACACAAAACACCGTCGACGGCAAACTGCCCCGCGCAGACGCACGGGAACAGGCCGCATTTGCCGCCGGAATGCAGGGCTTCTACGATGCGGGCGACACGTTGTCCGGAATGGATATCCACAGCATTATGGTTCTGCATCACGGCAAAGTGGTCGCCGAAAAGTGGTGGGAAGGCAATGGGTCCGACAGTCTGCACATGATGCACTCCGTGAGCAAAAGTTTCGCGGCAACGGCGGTCGGGTTCGCGGTTAGCGAAGGGCTCTTTGCGCTCGACGACAAGGTGGTTTCGTTCTTTCCCGACAAGGCCCCGGCCGACAATCCGCTGATGATGGAAATGACCGTGCGCGACCTGCTGATAATGTCCACGGGGCAGGATCCCGACGAGAACGACAACCGCCGCGCAAGGGAGTCCGAAGACTGGATATGGACTTTCATGGATATCAAGGTTAAGGACCAGCCCGGAACGGTGTTCCGCTACAACTCGTCGGCCACGTTCATGCTCTCGGCGATAGTACAGAAGACTTCGGGGCAAAAACTTATCGACTACCTGCAGCCGCGCCTGTTCGGGCCGCTCGAGATCGAGGGGATAAAGTGGGACGAAAATCCGCAGGGAATCAACACCGGGGGTTGGGGGCTATGGTTGAAGACCGGGGATATGGCCAAATTCGGGCAGCTTTTTCTGCAGAACGGCGTCTGGAACGGCGAACAATTATTGCCGCAGGGATGGGTCGAAGAGGCTTCGTCGTGGAAGATATCCAACAGCGATCCGCCGCAAGACAATGACTGGACGCAGGGATATTGCTACCAGATGTGGCGCTGCCGCCATAACGCCTATCGTGCCGACGGTGCATGGGGACAGTTCATCGTGGTCATGCCCGAAAAGGATGCCGTCGTGGCCATTACCGCCCATGCGCAGGATATGCAGGCCGAACTCAACCTCGTGTGGCAGCACATCCTTCCGGCTCTGGAATAGAGAATATGTTTTAACGTAACAAAAAAGCAGGGCCCCGTTTGCAAGGCCCTGTTTTTTTATTTTTCAGATCAAAAAATGTTCACTGCAAGGTTCAATCCGATGTAGTGGAAGTTTTCCTTTCGGTGCGCCATCGTCGTCATTAACCAGCGGCATCCGAAATTAATGGTGCGTTTATAGGTGACCCGCCACTCTACGCCTGTCCCGGCAGATAATCCGGGCATCAGCAGCCAGTCCTCATCTCCTGTTTTTTTCAATCTTATATCGCCGACAATGCCCGCTTCCAGATAGGGCGCCACCTTGCCCCGCACCTGATTGAAACTGTATCGGAACATAATCGGGAGCTGCAATACCCCCAAGTCTTCGTCCGTGTGGTATGCGAACAACAGCTCGGGGCGGAAAGAAAACCCTTCATCGAGGGGGATTTTCCCATAAACACCCACTTCCGGCATAAATATATAATCTTTGGAAAGCGTGCTGTATTTTGTTCCGATAAAAGCCGTGACTCCGAATTCGTAGTGCTGGAAGAACTTGTAATTGCACTCCGCGAGCGCCTTTTCGTATCTTTTAATGCGTTTCGGAGTTGCAGTTCTCGGAAGTATCCTGAAATCATCCCCGCAATCGCTGTGGGATTTCATCATCTGCCAGACACCTTCGGGATTGTCGTCCGGCAGCAACCATGCTATTTCCCCGTATCTTTCCACAAAGTATGTAGGTTTCCGAAGGGCATACGGGTGTGAATCGAGTTCCAGATGAAACAGGCGGACACTGTCCCCGTAGTTCAATAGTTCTTCCAGAAAATAATAAGATTGCTCGGACGCATAACGTACATTCCGGGCCACGAATTTTTTCCCGTCCGACCGCACGATTTCGGACACTTCCGACGGAATAAGGGTCACCGGATTGTTGTATTCCATGTCGAATGCATACACTTTTTCATACCATGCAGCCAGGCTCGTGGCATAGAGGTAGACGGAATCATGTTTTACACCATCCTTAATGTAATGGCCTTCATAAACGACAATGGAAAGCTCTTTCTGCGCATATAGAATGCATGGCAGAATCATCAACGCAATTTAAAAAGATTTCTTCATAGCCTTCGGGGTTTCGAAAAGATTTAGAAATGCCGAAGGAGGATACCTCAAAAATAAATAAAAATATGTAATAATCAATGAGGTACCAGATAAATTATTACGGGAAACAGTATCCTGCGCATGAAAAATGACGCCCCGAAAGTCGGTATTAACACTTTCGGGGCGTTTTTCAATCAGTTTTTTGAAGAATATCAGACGGTCATGACCTCTTTTTCCTTGGCGGCGACCACTTCGTCGATCTTCTTGGTGAACTTGTCGTAGACTTTTTGAACCTCGACCTCGCCGTTTTTGGCCTCGTCCTCAGGCATACCGTCCTTCTGCGCCTTCTTGAACGCTTCCACGGCGTCACGGCGGCTGTTGCGAAGGCTCACGCGCCCTTTTTCGGCCTCCTCCTTCACCTGTTTCACGATCTGTTTACGGCGCTCCTCGGTCAGGATGGGGATGTTCAAGCGGATCTCCTCGCCGTTGTTCGACGGCGTCAGACCGATGTTGGCGTTGATGATCGCCTTTTCGATGGGGCCGATCATGTTCTTTTCCCACGGCTTGATCAGGATCGTGCGCGCGTCCGGAACGTTCACGCTGGCCACCTTGTCGAGGCCCATCTGACTGCCGTAGTAGTCCACCGAAATGCCGTTGAGAACATTGACGCTGGCTTTTCCCGCGCGAAGGTTGAGCAGGGTCTCTTCCAGGAATTCGATCCCCTTCTTCATCTTGGCGGTGCAACTTTCAAGGATTTGTTGAGTTGTTTCCATATTTTTATGAGTTATGAGTCATGAGTTATGAGTCATGAGTCGGTTTTTAATCATGAGATCATTTTCAACTTTCAACTTTCCATTTTCAATTTTTAACCAAGGTACCTATCTTGTCGCCCGCCAAGACCTTGCCGAGATTTCCCTCGGTGTCCATGTCGAACACGATGACCGGCAAACCGTTCTCGCGGCAGAGCGTGAAAGCCGTCAGGTCCATGATCCGTAGCCCCTTTTCATAAACCTCGCCGAAAGTCAGCGAATCGAACTTCGTGGCCGACGAATCTTTCTCCGGGTCGGCCGTGTAGATGCCGTCCACGCGCGTGCCTTTCAGCAGCACCTCGGCCTCGATCTCGACACCGCGCAGGGCCGATGCCGAGTCGGTCGTGAAATAGGGGTTCGACGTCCCGCCGCCGATTATCACGATATAACCCGCCGCAAGGTACTCCAGAGCCTTATCTTTTGAGAAAAGCTCGCCCACAGGCTCCATCCGGATAGAGGTCAGCACTTTAGCTTTGGCTCCGATAGCCTGCAGCGCCGACTGCAGCGCGAGCGAATTTATGATCGTCGCCAGCATACCCATCTGGTCGCCCTTCACACGGTCGAAACCCTTGCCGGTCCCCTGTATCCCGCGGAAAATGTTCCCCCCGCCGATCACGATGCCAATCTGTACTCCCGCATCAGCCGCCGCCTTTATCTGCCTTGCGTACGACTCCATCACATCCACCGAAAAACCATCCTTCTGCTTCCCAGCCAGGCTCTCGCCGCTTAATTTTAACAGGATCCTTTTATATTTCATTTTTTCATATGTTACTTTTTCAAATCAAAAAGTAACCAAAAGATTGCGGGCACGGCCCGCAGCGATTTATTTTGATGTAAAGGGATGTTTCGGCCATCCTTGTTGTTGCACTTCGTGCAACCCGCATAATTTTAATAACCGGCAAAATCTTCAAAAATATCGATTTACTCTAATACCTAAATGGTGAGAAACGCAGTTTCTCTAAAAATTTTTGGTGCTACCTTTTTTAAAAGGTAGCGAAAGAAACAACTATTCCGCTATTTGTAACAGTTCGTCGAGTTTCGGGGAGAGTATGATCTCGGTGCGGCGGTTTTTCTGGCGTGCGGCGTCCGAGTCGGCGGTGTCGACGGGGAGCCATTCGCCGCGTCCGGCCGAGATAATCCGTTCGGGAGCGATGCCTGGGTTCTCGAGCAGCAGCCGCGTGACGGTCGTGGCGCGTTTGACGCTCAGGTCGAGGTTGTCCTTCAACTGTCCCGAGCCGCGGTAGGGAACATCGTCCGTGTGCCCTTCGACCATCACGTCGATATCGGGATTGGCCGCGAGCACCACTGCAAGGTCGCGCACGGCTTTAGCGCCGTTGGGGTCGATGTCGAAGCTGCCCGATTTGAAGAGCAATTTGTCGTCCATCGAGACGTAGACTTTGCCGTCGCGCTGGGTTATGGTGAGCCCCTTGCCCTCGAAGCCCAGCAGGGCGTCGGTCACCTTGCGGCGGATGGCGTTCAGCGCCTCTTCGCGTGCGCGCAGGGCCTCTTCGAGTTCGTCGACGCGCTGTGAACGGGCGTCGAGTTCGCGCTGGTTCTGTTCGAGCTGGCGCAGCATGCGCGCGGCTTCGGCCGAGGCGTCGCCCAGCATTTTGTCGTAGCTGGCTTTGAGGCTTTCATATTCGCTGTTGAGCGCGGCCTTTTCGTTTTCGAGGCGGGTCTTTTCGACGGCGAGATCGGTATATTCGGCCTGGAGCTTGTCGCGCGACTGTTCGAGCGCCGCCAGGCGTTCGTTGGCCAGTTCGAGTTCGCGCTCGGTCCGGATGGCCTGAGCCCTCATCGAATCGTATTTTTTTGTGGAGACGCAGGACGAAAAAGCAAGCGCCGCCAATCCTATCAGAATAATTTTTCGCATAATACGTTATAGTTCGGGGAAAATCCAATCTTCCTGCGAAAATAGGAATAATTTTTCTAAATCATGAATCATGAATCATAAATCATGAATCGCGCTGTTCGGCGTGAACCTAAAAATGACTACTTTTGTCACACTATGCAGCACAGGCAGTATAAATATCTCTGTAAGGTGGATTCCCCGGCCGATCTCAAGCAGTTGAGGCCGGACGAACTGCCCGCGTACTGCGAGGAAGTGAGGCAGTACATCATCGAAAATCTGGCCTACACTCCGGGACATCTGGGCTCGAGCCTGGGGGCGGTGGAGCTGACCGTGGCGCTGCACTATGTTTTTGACACTCCGGAAGATAAGCTTATATGGGACGTGGGGCACCAGGCCTACGCCCACAAGATAATCACCGGCCGCCGCGACGCTTTTCCCTCGCTGCGCAAGCTGGACGGGATAGCCGGTTTTCCGCGTCCCGAAGAGAGTCCTTACGACGCTTTCGTCGGGGGGCACGCTTCGACCTCGATATCGGCCGCGCTTGGAATGTCGGTCGCGAATAAGCTGAAAGGCCAATCTGAGCACGTCGTGGCCGTCATAGGCGACGGCGCCATGACCGGGGGGCTGGCTTTCGAGGGCCTGAACAACGCCGGGGTGTCTAAAAGCGATATCCTTGTGATACTCAACGACAACCGCATGGCCATCGACAAGAACTCGGGGGCGCTGAAAGAGTATCTTCTGGGAATAACCACCTCGCGCCGTTACAACAAGTTCAAAACGAAGGTGTGGAACATGTTCCCGCCGGGTTCGCCCATACATAACGCGCTGAAAAAGACGTCGAACGCCGTAAAGCACGGCCTCTTGCAACAGAGCAACCTGTTCGAAAGTTTCAAGTTCCGCTACTTCGGTCCCGTGGACGGCCACGATGTCCAGAGCCTCGTCAAGGTCATGCGCGACCTGAAAGAGATAGGCGGTCCGAAACTGCTTCACACGATGACCATAAAGGGCAAGGGCTACCAGCCTGCCGAACAGGACCAGCCCGCGTGGCACGCTCCGGGCAGGTACGACCCCGAGACAGGCAAGCGCGACTGCACAGATACCGGCGGCAAGGCGCGTTTCCAGGATGTTTTCGGCGAAACTCTGGTGGAGCTTGCCCATGCCGACGAACATATAGTCGGGATAACCCCGGCCATGCCGACCGGAAGTTCGCTCAACCTGATGATGGATGCGATGCCCGATCGCGCCTTCGACGTCGGGATAGCCGAGGGACACGCCGTGACCTTTGCGGCGGGTCTTGCGGCGGCCGGGATGGTACCTTTCTGCACGATATACTCGTCGTTCGCCCAGCGGGCCTACGACAATATTATACACGACGTCGCCATCGGGAGTCTGGGTGTGGTGCTGTGCATCGACCGAGGCGGACTCGTAGGAGAGGACGGAACCACCCATCAGGGCGTTTTCGACATAGCCGCGCTCTTGCCGGTCCCGAATCTCACTATTTCGTCGCCGATGGACGAACGGGAGATGCGGAACCTGATGTACACCGCTTCGCGCACGGGCATGCCTTTTATAATAAGGTATCCGAAGGGAGCGGGCCCCGGTGCGGAGTGGCATTGTAAGGAGTTTTCGGAAATCCCGGTCGGGAAAGGGCGGAAGCTGCGCGACGGAGATGATGCCGCCCTGCTGACTTTCGGGCCGGTGGGTAATTTCGCGGCCGAGGCGGCGGAGCGTGCTGCTGCAGAGGGCGTTTCAATGGCTCATTACGACCTGCGCTTTGCAAAACCGCTCGACGAAGAGCTTCTGCATGAGGTCGGCCGGAAGTTTGGGAGCGTGATAACGGTCGAGGACGGGGTCGTGAACGGCGGCGTGGGAAGTGCGGTCGAGGATTTCTTCGCCCGGAACGGATATGGCGTGCGGGTAGAAAAACTCGGGGTGGGCGATGAATTCGTGGCCCACGGTTCGATGGCGGAACTCTACCGCCAGTGCGGATATGACGCCGACGGAATTTATCTTGCCATTATGCAAGATAAATTCCGAATGAAGAATGAAAGATGAAAGATGAAAGATGAAAAAAGGAACAAGCCTGGCGGCTTGTAAAAAATATGCGTTGTAAAATCATTATCGCGAGCTTTTAGGGCTCGCGATAATGTTATATTATGCGCGGCTTAACCGCGCACCACAATCTTTCATCTTTCATTTTTCATTCCGTCACCGCTGTGACGGTGTAGCCCATCTTGTCGAGCTGGAACAACAGGCCTTCCTCGCCGCCCAGGTGCAGCGCACCCACCGCGATAAAGGACGGGGTCTTCGACATGATAGCGGGGAGCTGTTCGAGCCATCTGTCGTTGCGGTCTTTCGCCAGCGCGCTCTGGTAGGTTTCCGACGAGGGGCACGGGTCGTTGGGATTATTGAAAGCGTCCGAATACATCGCCGCAAGGTTGCCTGCAGCGTAATATTCGCCCAGCTTTTTCAGCGACTCCACGCCGAAATCGATATTCCCGATGTTGCAGACAAGCTGTTCGGCCTGGTATTTCAGAGGTTCTGCGTCGAACAGCGCGTAAATCTGGTCGTCGACGGTTTCCAGCCCGAGGACCGGACGGCCATTCTCGGCCGCATAATTCTGAACGTAAGCGTCTATGGCAACATGCGACTGTGCGTTGAAATCGGGATTGGCCTGTGCGAAGACCAGCATACTCATCATGGCCGAGATCATACCCGGTTTGAATGAGCCGAACTGTTCCAGTCCCACTCCCGTCAGGCCCCGAAGCCCTTCGTCGAGTTTTGCGCAGTCGGATTCCGAAAGCAGAGCGTCGTAGGTGACGCCTTCGGGCAGCATGGCCGCAAGCTGCATCCGCGTAGCCAGTTCGGTCTGGTCGGCCATCAGCAGTTCGCCCACTACCTGCGAAGAGTTTTCTAGGGCTGTCCTTGCCCCGGGTATCTTGTCGAAGAAATCGAGCGCGTAGAGATGGTGCGTCCCGAGAATGTAGGATGGACTCTGAAGACCGTTGCCGGAGATCTTCCAGAGCAGCGCTCCAGTGAATTTGTCCGAAGGCTGTGCTATTGCGGCGGCGCCGGTGCAGATAAACATGCAGAGAAGGATTAATCTTTTCATCGTCATTTGTAGGGTTTAAGTTGTCCGGGGGATGCGGTTCGCCGGTCCCTCGTGTAAAACGGGATAAAGATAGTCAAAAACATCGATACGGCAGAACTCTGGCATATTTTGTGCTCACAGGGGAGTATACGTGTCTCACTTACGGGGATGCATATTTGCTGATATCTGCATCCCGTAAGCAGGTTAATTATTTGATAATCAAATATCGTCATTTATTAATAAAAATTACGAAGTTGAAATCTGTTCAAAAAAAAGCCATTTTTGATTTTTGCGTTTGAAATTTAATATCTATATTTGTCAGGTCTGTCTTTGTATTATTCGTTCTGTTGAATTAGCAAGTTGTAGTATCAAATGGTAAGGAAATAGATCGGTAATTGTTTTGTGCCCGCCAAATGGGGGCAATTGCGCAAGTTGGAAGTATTGACAATAACCTGGCCTTTCCCGCCGTTATGGAGTAGTCAGCTAAAGAATTCTGGTAAATGGACAGCAATATTACCAAAGACACCGTCATCGCACTGAAAGATGGGGATCATGCCGCTTTTGAAAGCATTTTCCTTTTCTATTTTAACAAAGTCAAATACTTTATCAACGGGTTCATAAAATCGGAATCGGATGCCGAGGAACTCGCCCAGGATGTTTTCGTAAAAATATGGGTCAGCCGCGACGGCATAGATCCCACCCGCAATTTCAATACCTACATATATATAAGCGCACGCAATGCGACGATGAACTTTCTGCGGCATAAGTATGTCCGCGAGTCGTTTGCCGAGGACCAGATGAAGGCCGGCAGCGAGGAGGAGTACGCATCGAGTGAAGAACTGATCATGGCGCACGAGATCGACCTGCTTGTGGATATGGCGCTGATGAAGATGCCGGCACAGCGCAGGAACGTATATGAGTTGAACCGCAGGGAAGGCCTTTCCAATGAAGAAATAGCCGAAAGACTGAATATTTCCAAAAAAACCGTCGAAAACCAGATGAGCCTCGCCCTGAAAGAACTTAAAACCGTCATAAAGGTCTTCGTAATGATGATCTGCTGAGGCCGCACGGGCTGATCCGCGGCTTTTTATAATTTATATTCATTACATTTTAAACACCCTTTTGCAGGCCTGCAAAAGGGTGTTTTCATTTTATTTTTGGAAAAATTACAAAAAAGTCATGTTTTCTTCGGGAGAAACAACCGGGTGGCGTGTACTTATTATGAGGCTTTCTGCGGAAAACGGCAATTGCTTCGATTTGATGACCGATATAAAACGAAAAACGAACAACTTATTTCAAAACAAACTGAACGCGCCAACAACATACGGAGACCAATCATTCGTTTTCAGATATCAAACCCGACCGCTGCATGAATAACCGAGAAACCCAATTCATCGATGAAATAATAAAGCGCTTCCATTCCAGGCGCTTTTCCCGGAAGGTGGTGAAGAGTTTCCACCTCTGGCTGATTTCTTCCGAAGACTATACGGCCAAGGATGAGGCCATGAGTGAAGTATGGCAGGAGACGCCACACTCGGTAACACGTTCGGTTTACCGTTCGCTCGATGCCGTGAAAGCCCGTTTAGGGATGGTCAGGTCGTCAGCCGGGAAACACAAACCCGTACGGCTCAACCGTGCCGCCCGTATCGCTTCGCGCGTGGCTGCGATCATGCTGCCTGCTGCGCTGATAGTCGGTGCGTATTTCATCATGTCCAACGTCACGGGCAAAGTGGAATGGACCTGTGTGGAAGTACCTTATGGCCAGACAGGCTACCATAAGCTGGCCGACGGAACGGAAGTCTGGCTCAATTCGGGCAGCAGCCTGGAATACCCCATGAAATTCAAAGGCCGCAAACGCGATGTGAAACTGAATGGAGAGGGACTCTTCAATGTTACTCCCGACAAGAGAAAGCCTTTCGTGGTCCGGACCGAACACATGTCGACCCAGGTGGTGGGAACGGAATTCAATATCAGCTGCTACGATAACAAAAAAACCGAAAGTGTAACGGTGCTCAGCGGACGGGTCGACGTTACCACCAGCGATAACAAGACCCATAATCTCATGCCCAACCGCCAGCTCACTCATTGGATAGGGACCGGACAGACTGAAATAGAGGACGTGGATGCATCGTCCATGATCCGCTGGAGGGAAGACGGGCTGGTGTTCGAAGAAAGTACTTTCGAAGATATACTCTGCGCATTGCAGCGCAAATATAATCTCAGGGTGGTGGTGGATTCGGCCAATTTTACCGGATCGCTTTACAGGATGCAGTTCGTCAACGGAGAACCGCTCGATTACGTCCTCGACGTGGTCCACAGTGTGGTGGGTCTTCCCTACAAACTTGAGGACGGGACTCTTACAGTGGGAAGCAACCTGGAAAAAGCGCAGGACCTCACCATGAGAAAACGTCTGCAGCAAAGGGACGCGAAATAGAAAAAGTTACAGGGACAGGGATCACAGGTTCTGTCGGGACAGGACCCGGATTTCCAAGACTCCCTGATGAAGTAAAAAAACGTATGCTCGAGAATAGAAAACATAGGCGCAGGGTAGCTGCATGGATCGTCGGGGTTCTTGCGGCGGTACTCATTACGGTGCCGACGGCGGCTGTGGCGCTGGACCAGAATCCTAAGGTCAGCGTTTACGGTACGGACGTTACGGTCGGCAGCCTGTTCAGACAGATCGAAGACCAGACCGGATATACGTTCGCCTATAACAAATCGGCGCTGGATCTTTCGAGGCGCGTTACCCTGCAGTTCGCAAATGCGGACATCGACGACGTTCTCGACAATATCCTGAAAGGTTCGGATTTCACATACATTCTCAGCGACAAACACATCTTAATACTTCCCCAGAAGGAGTTCGACGAAATGCAGCAGGCTGCGCGGAAGACTGCCCCGAAAAAGCAGGTACAGCCGTACCAGCCTAAACCGCAGCAGCAGTATCAGCCGCAGCCGGAACCGCAATATCCGGAGCAAAAGCCCCAGACTGCCGTACCGCAGGCCGCAGAGCCATATATCGGGATCGTGGAACCCGTGATATATACGGCGCCACAGCAGCAGGTGGTGACGACGACGCGCGAAAGAACCCCCAGGGCCTCGGCCGTCATAACCGAACCCCTTGCTCCGCTGGAAATGAGGAACGTTCCACAAAGTCCCAACTGGGCGCTAAAGACCAACCTGCTGTTCGACGCCACCACGACGATAAACCTCGGGTTCGAGGTCAGGCTTTCGAAGAAATGGACCATGGAACTTACGGGAAGCTACAACCCGTGGTCGTGGCCCGACAACCGCAAGTGGAAGACCATACTGGTCCAGCCCGAAGCCCGTTTCTGGCTCTGCGATCCGTTCGCAGGACATTTCCTGGGAGTTCACGCGCACTGGGCGCATTACAACTGGGGCAACCTGCCGTTCGGCTCGCTCCGCTACAACCGCTACCAGGGTGACCTGGTCGGAGCGGGCATAAGCTACGGCTACAGCTGGTATCTGGGACGCCGCTGGGCGCTCGAAGCCACGATCGGAGTGGGATACGCCTACATGTGGTACCAGCGCTTCGACCAGGAAGTGTGCGGAAACTGCTACGGCTGGGAGAACAAGGATTACATAGGTATTACAAAACTGGGAGTCAGCATCTCCTGGTTGATCAAGTAGAAAGCAAAGTGATGAAGAAGATAGGACTCATACTGATATTGGGGATCATTGCTTTGGCGCCTCTGTCGGCACAGGACTACAAAGGCATGGTCAGTTTCCAGAGCAGCGAACTTCGCGAGGAGGGCGGCAGCCTCGTGGCCGACCTCGCCATACACATACATTCGGGAGCGATCGCAAAGTGTGAATCGATGCGCCTGACGCCCGAACTGACCGACGGGCGCAACCGCCTCGCGTTGCCTTACGTGGAGATACAGGGAAAATACCGCGGACGGCTGAACGACCGCTGGGAAACCCTGCGTTCGAAGAGAGTGACCTACACAGAGCCCTATGCCACGGTCAGGGTGAACGAGAAACACGGCGAAATTACCGACGAACTCGTCAGCTACCGGATCGACGTGCCGTACGAAAGGTGGATGGACAACGCCAGGCTGGTGGTGCACCAGGAGATAATCGGATGCTACAACGAATTCCGCCTCTTCACATTTGCGGTAGAGAGCAGCGTGTCCCATGGAGCCGAAACGGTCGTCACGGAATCGTACGCACCATATATGCCCATGGTCGAAGTGGTAATGGTGGAACCGGTTCCCGAAACGAAGCTCCGCACGAAGCAGGGCGAGGCATACCTCGATTTCCCTGATGACCAGGCCTTAACACAACAGGACTCCAGGCACTATCCGGGAGGGCAGGACGCCGCGGGAGGAAACATTTTCTACGACAGGCGCACCACCTCGAGAAGCGTGCAAATGCAGGACCAGGACCCTTACGGCTATGGTTATGCATCGTCGGCAACGAAGCATCGCAGCAGGCAGGGGGAAGCATACCTAGACTTTCCGGTTAATCAGACCACCATTTATCCCAACTTCAGGCGCAATCCGGAAGAGCTGGCCAAAATAGAAGATATTTTCAACGATATACGCAACAGCACAGGCGTGCAGATAGAGGACCTCTACATACACGGCTACGCATCGCCGGAAGGAGGATACGAAAACAACGACAGGCTGGCCCGCGGACGGGCGTTCGCATTGAAAAGCTATATGCAGCGCCGTTTCGGCCTCTCCGAGAAGATATTCAGGGTGGATTACACGCCCGAAGACTGGGGAGGGCTGAGGAGTCTGGTCGCAGGCAGCGATGTTGCTTACAGAAATCAGATAATCGACATTATCGACCGAAGCGGCAGTCTGGACGCACGTAAAAACCAGCTGAAAAGCCTGGGCGGCGGAAGCGTATGGCGCATGATGCTCGGCGAGATGTTTCCCCCGCTGCGCCGCGTGGAATACAGGATAAACTACTCGGTCAGGGATTTCACGACGGAAGAGGTAGTTTCGATCATAGGTAAACAGGATGAATTATTGAGCCACAGGGAATTATATCTGGGGGCGCGGAGTTTTGGGAAAGGCACTCCTCAGTACGAGGAGATCATAATTGACCGCGTCCTCAGGTTTTTCCCTGACGATCCCGACGCCCTGAGCAATGCCGCCGCGCTGCTGATAGCGCGCGGAGATACGGCGACGGCACTGAGCTATCTCCAACGTGCGGGCAACAGTCCGGCCGCCCAGAACAATCTGGGGGCGCTCTACCTGCAGATGGGCGAACTGGATAAGGCAGAGCCTCTGCTCCGGAGCGCGGCTGCGGCAGGGATCCAGCAGGCACAGTTCAACCTCGAACAGCTGCGCCTCAAACGCGAGGACAACGCGAGGATAGAATGGTATCAAAACAGGTAAACCAAACTTACAAATGACAAGATAATTAAAAAAGTATTAATCCCAAAACTAAAACTGGCAAAGACAAGACATGCCCCCGCAACAACGGAGGCCAAAGAGACAAAAGAAACACAAAAACCAAACAACACTTTTAATTTTTTAACCAAAACTTTTTATTAATCAATTATCAAAAAAATGAAAAAGAATTTCAAATTCATTGTTGCCGCCATCGCAGCTGTTGCGATGATTGGTTGTACCAAGGACGGTGGAAACACCGGCAAGGTCAAGGAAGGTATCCCCACCAACGCCGTTATCAAAATCGCTCTGCCGTCGACTACCCGCGCTGACTATGACGCCATCGTAGAGCCCGGCGAATCCACCATCGTGGATGCATGGGTGTTCATCTTCAACAAGAACACAGGAAGGCTTACCCAGAAAGCTCCCCTTACCGGTGCTGCTACCGGTACCGCGACAACTGTTGCCACGACCACCGGTCCCAAGATCCTTTTCGTTGCCATTAACGCAGGGCAGATGACTCCTGCTGTTAACTTTGAGACCGACACTTTCTATAAGGTGGACGATGCGACCATCCCCCAGGAAGGTGTGATGCTGGACGCATTCATGAAACATGTTTCCCTCACCCTCCCGACGAACCTGCCCGCTGTCAGCGGCAAGTTCCTGATGACAGGTTACAGGGAAGATATCGTCTTCGAAGCTCCTACCGCTGCCATTCCCACTCCGACGGCCAACCAGGTTAAGATCGGTGTCGGCCGCGGCGTTGCCAAGGTTTTCATGAGCGACAAACCCAACGTGTCCGCTCTTGAAGCCACCCAGCAGATCACCTTCAAGAAACTCGGTTTCGAGGTTATGAACAACCCGGTCGAGATGTACGCTTTCCAGAAATGGTCGCAGTCTGAAACCACTCCGTCAGGTACCATCACCAACAAGATCGTCGACCCCACCAACGGCAACAATAGGAGCCTGTATTACAGGACGCTTGCTACTTATACGCCCGCAGGTGTAGCCACTCCCGCTCCGGGAACTCTGTCGGCAGGCCTCTATGTTCCTGAAAACTGGCCGGAAGGCGTGTCGTATGCAAGGAACGCTACGTCTCTGCTCATCCAGGGCGAGGTGACGTTCGGCGACAAGAGCATCGTGGTCAATAATAACGGTACTGCCACCTCTCCCTATGTTGACGGCCAGACTTTCTGGCGCGTATGGCAGAAAGACAAGAGCTTAGTGGAAGGTGGAAAATGGCTGCCCACATATTTCGGAGAAGTGCCCGACATGGCCGCTGTAAGGCTTATCGCCGGTATAACCGGTAGCGGCCCGACGAGCGCATTCTCTCCCAAGAAAGTCGCATGGACGACCGGAACTCCCGGCCCTGAAGTTGACTACGAATTCTTCATTGCTGAGTACACCAACGCGAAGTGCTACTGGACCCTGGCGCTGTACAACCCCGAGCAGAACAACCGCCACGTGGTTGCACGTAACGACGCTTTCCATGTCACCATCGCTACCATCAAGGACATAGGCGCTCACACCGAGGATGATGATAACGACGACGACGGCGTTATTCCCGACAACCCCCCGATCGACGAAGTGGAAGTTGACGTAACTGTCGAGATCGAAATGCTCAAGTGGCACGGTATCTTGCAGGAAGGCAACATTTAATCGATCTGCAACACTCTTTTTACATAGTATAATTAATTGAACGATCCGAATTTTCAATGAAAAGGGGATGCCCGCCGAAGGGTATCCGGAAAGCGGGCTCCCCTTTTTATCTTTAACGCCTTTACAAAAACACGTTGCACGAGACGCAAATGAACATGAAACTGAAATACCTGGCAAGTCGTAATATGAGACGCACCTTATGGGCCGCGGCGGTCATGCTGCTCTCCCTGCAGGGATGCGTTACCATAGACGACAACACGGACGACTGTTTCCCGTTGGCAAAACTGCGTTTCGAGTACACCTACAACATGGAATACACCGACCTGTTCCGCGAACAGGTGGAGAGTCTCGACCTGTATGCCTACGACAAACTGGACGGCGCGTTCGTCGCTTCGCATCACTACACGCAGGCCGATCTTATAAAAGAGGACTATGCCCTCACGCTGAAATGGCTCCGCCAGGGCGACTACTACATTATCGCCTACGGCAACATGGACAATAATTACTATTACTGCGCCGACCACGGTTATTTCACCCAGGCGCGCGTCAAAATGCTTTCCGACGACGCCCTCGGCACAGTCGCCACCAATCCGTGCCACTTCTTCTACGGTTTCGTAGAACTTGCAAAGGCCGACACGGACGAAAAGATCGTTTCGATGATCAAGGACACGAACGACATCAACATAACCATCAGGGACAAAGCCACCAGGGCTACCAGATGGGAGGAGGGACTTCCCGCACTGACGGTAAAGCTGACGCTTCCCAACGGGACCATCAAACACGACAACTCCATAGACGCGGCCGACACCCGCACTATGACGCATATATCGCTGAAATCTTTCGACCAGTACGCGACCTCGCTGAAGACTACGCTGAGGGTCGGAAGAATGTTCAGCGGCGACGGATCCAAAATAAAGATAACGGGAACAAATTCAGGGACAGAGTTTGCAACGGAAAACCTGACCGCGAAGATCGCGGAGCTTTACGCCGAGAATAACGGGACTCTGCCCATAAACGAATACTTAGACAGGCAGGATACATACGACCTGGTATACGACCTCGCAATGGAAAACGGGGTGTATGTCATCATGCTCGTAGAAATCAACGGCTGGAAAGGTATCGAAAACCCCATAGGGGGACTTTAGGATAGTGAGATAAGTCCTCTTTTCGAGAAACGAAACATTTGATGAAATTTGTCAATTACATATTAATTCTGCTGACTGTTATCCTCTCGGCCTGCCTCCGCGACAATACCGAATCGTGTCCGGAAGGCAACGGAAAGATAATCCTGCAGCTCTCCATGCCCGAGATGACCGCCACCCGCGCGGAAATCTACAACTGGGCCGTCAGGGAGTACGATATCGCCATGGAGGATATGTATGTGCTTGTTTTCAATGACAAAGGCGGTGACGGTTCGAACGACATGTTCATGTATTACACCCAACCGGAGCAGGAGATCCCCCTTCCCGAAAACCCCACCACGCGCAGATATTCGATAACTCTCCAGAAAAGCGAGAACAGCACCGAAAAGCAGCGACTGGTGTTTATCGCCAACTGCACGGACGAAATAGAAGCATTGCTCGCCGATCCTGCCCTGACGACCAAAACCAAGCAGGAACTATTTGCCGGGCTCCAGTTCGGCGCGAAAAAATGGGGAACCATGTTCCCTATACCCATGTGGGGAGAGTCGCAGAGAAGCGTTATCGTGACTTACAGCACCAAAGGAGGCGATTTCGGCAATGTCGATATGTTGTTTGCTGTTGCTAGGGTGGATGTCGCCGTGAACGCTTATGACGACTATACTCAGGCCGCCGGACTGAATTCGTTCATCCTGCAGACCGCCGAACTCCGCAACGTCAGGTCGAAGGGATATGTCGTCCCGCAGGCCGCCGCGCAGTTCGACGGCTCGGTGGTGAAGTATCCGAGCGTGGTGCCTGCCGCGGAGGGGAACCAGATAAACGCCGTCGGCAGCTTTGCCATCGGGAACTCTGTGTCGCCGTATACGCTCTCCATGTCGGGACTTCTGTTCATGAACGAGGCCGACAACAGAAATTCCACCAACGACAAGCGTGCGTTCCTGCTTATCGGGGGCTGGTACACGGCACCCGGAGAGTCGCGGAACACGAGCGAAATGTCGTATTACAGGATAGACTTCTATGACCGCGGCAATCCCGGCGAGACCGCCGTTAAATATCTCGACGTGCTGCGCGGACACCGCTACATGGTGAACATAACCGGCGCCGACGGACCCGGATATCCGACTCCAGAAGAGGCCATAAGTTCGGTCACGACAAAAATGAACGCCGAAGTGCTCGTATGGAATACCGAGGGCATACTGACCGATCTCACGGGCGAATACACCCTGCGCGTAGACCCGCCGGAACTCAAATTCAACGGACTGGCGCGCGGCAATTCCGACACCAACAACAAGGTCGACGTCTTCACCGACTGGGGCCGGGGATGGAAAGTGACCAAAATTACCGACGTGACAAGCGGAACGGAAGTCGGCAACACGTGGCTGAGCGTCGACAAAACGGAGGGAGACCCGTATGTTACGACCGTGATGTCGGTGAACGTGACCACCTACAATTCAGCCGTGCCGCGCTACGGAAGGATATATATCGAGGCCGGCAAATGGACATACATCCTGAACGTCATGCAGAAACTGGGCGGCATCGATGTATATCCCAAGGCCGTCTCCCTCAATTTCGACTACCGGCAGGTGCCGCTCGCCGACAACACGCTTAACGTGGAGACCGACTTCGGATGGAAACTCTCGAGGATAGAGTATGCACAGGGCGCTTCAGGCTGGTTGAGCGTGATCGATCCCCAGCTTGCCGACCCGCTGAACATATTCGATGCGGCTTACGACCTGACGCCAGGCAATATGAGGATGTCGGAAAAAGCCAGCCTCCGCGTGGCGGTCAATACGGGCCTCAAGGCACGTACAGCAACGGTGTACTTCGCCACCGAAGACGGAGTCGAGGCGTCGGTAGAGGTAACCCAGTCGTGGACGGATTGCGGCGCCGGAGGCGTGGCCAAATACAAGATGTTGGGAGGCACCAATGTCAAAACCCACATCTACGGCGGCAATATGCGCGAGGTGGGCGAGAGTCTGCTGAAACTCGGGTATTTCCGCAGGGTGATCGAAACCGGGGATTGGGTAAATAGAGGGGTAGGAGACGGGACTATCAGAACCGAGCAGGCCGTGAAAACATATCTCACGGGGATCCCCTACAAATACGGCTACAGCTGTTTCATGGTGGAAAACTCTAAAGCCGGGAACTGGGATTATGCAACGAACCTGGACGGCAAAGCAGGGCCATTCTATCTGGAGAGCAATGCGGCGTCGGCGTGCCCCGCAGGATGGAGGCTGATCACCAAGGCGGATGCCGACAATATCCATATACCTACGGATGTGGACTACCAACTCTGGTTGGGTTACTATACTCCGGGTTATTCCAACTATTGGGGACCTTCCATTTATGCGAACCATATGGAATATGTAAATGGAAATCCTGTCGCAGGGAATGGTCGTAGTCTTATTATGTGGGGCGACAGAAGCGCCGGAGCGACACTGATAACCGTACGCAATAATTGGAGTCCGTCCGGAGTAGCCGTAGATTATGACGGGAGGACAGACGCTTATTTCAATTACATAATGCCGGTGCGGTGCGTCGAGGATGTGGATCCGTATGACTATCCGGAAAGGTTCGATTCGGGGGAAAGATAACAGAGAGGAATTTTTACAGACCGGTTCCAGTGAACAAACAAGAATGAAAAACTATATAAAATACATATTAATCCTTTCCGCCGCGGCTTTCCTGTCGGGGTGCCTCAGCGATAAGTTCGAGTCGCCGGGACAGACAGGCGATTTTGTGGAGATGAGGTTCGAATATTCATTCGAGGATGAGGACGATGGCGCAGCCGTAGTTGCGACCAGGGCCATGACCGCGGATCAGGAGGATTATGTGGACAATATGGAAGTGCTCGTTTTCGAATACAACAGATCCACCGGAGCGGATAAATTGCTGTACGCGACCCACGGCTACGATATCAAAAATACCGGCGGCAGCAATGTAAAGTCGTTCAAGGCCATGATGGCAACCGAGGTGAACGGGGTGTCGCTTATGGGTAAAGAGGTTTTCATTATGGTATTCGCCAATATCCGCAGCATTTGGAGTTCGCAAAACATATCGTACGGCAGCTCTTGCCTCAGCATCAGAAACAGCCTTATCTACGACGCTGCGGGAGTTTGGGATGTATCCGGGACGCCTCCCCGGTATTTCCCCATGTCGTCGGCACTTCAAACCCTCGCAGTGATCAAAGAAGGCATGAAAGGGGCGGATTTCGGGAATGTTATTCTGAAACGCGCCGTCGCGGCGATCGATGTAGGCTTCAATTACGGTTCCGGGAGCACTCCCCTTGGATTCGATAATTTCAAACTGGGACAGGTGGTTGTTTGCCGCACTCCCGACAGGGGATATGTGACGGAGATCAGAGGATACAGCACTTCGGCTCCGGGCAACGTGCCGACCAGTACTCTGCAGTTTATCGACAGGACACATAAACTCGTGACCACTTCCAAAAAAGGAATGTTCAACGAGATATATGTACCGGCCACACCGCCGGCGCAGATAAGTACGGGAGAATATCCTTTCCTGCTGATAGGCGGTTATTACGGCGGGGCCGCCGAGGTCGAAGCAAACCTTGCATGGTACAGGGTGGAACTGCCTGTCACGACAAACAACCAGACAATAACGCTGGGGTATAACTGCAAATATCTGTTCAAGATAGAGGCTGTCAACGGTCCCGGATATGCAACCCAGGCGGAAGCCATCGCGGGAGCGCCCAACATGTGGGCCAATATGACGGTGGTGCCCTGGAGCCAGAGCAGGCTCAACGCGGATATCGACGGGCCTTACATGTTCGACGTTTCGCAGACCGAATTCGTGCTGGACAGCGACGCACGCCCGGACGACAGCCGCGGGGACAACGTAATAGACCTCTACACCGACTACGTCTACGGATGGAAGGTCGACAGGGTCCATTATGCAACAGACCCGGGCTCATCTCCCTGGATAGACCCGAGCGTCCTCAATGGAAATCCTTTCGTGGACGGAAGAATGGTGATAAAATTAAAGGCGAACACGGGCGCCAACCGTACCGGGTATATAGAGCTGAGCGCAGGCCGGTGGAAATACACCGTTACGATCACCCAGGAATCGCAGCTAACGGTCACGCCTTCTTCGCGTACCATCAGTCCCTGGTCGCAGCGCAACGGGGCGATGTCCCACAATACGTTTGCCGTGGAAGCGAACGGGGGAGCCTGGGAGATGGCCGTAACTTATCCGGCCGGGACGGCGAACTGGGGTCTGGAGGCTTATAAAACCAGCGACGGCAAGGGATTCTATCTCCAGTGCGACCGCAATACGACGGCAGACGTCCGCAGGGCGGTGGTGACCGTTACATGGGCCGGCAGGATGGTAAATGTTCCCATAATCCAGGACTGGGTCGATTGCGGTATCGGCGGAGTCACGAAATTCAAACAATTCGGCAATACTACGGTGGAAACGCACCTTATAGGGGGGAATGCCCGTGAATATGTATTGAAAGGGATGGAGGGGGAGCTGGAGGAACCGTTTGCAGAGTGGGACGATGTTTTAAAGATATCCTTATTGTCGGCATTTTCGTGGTATCCCGACGGCGATAACTATGCCTGCTGGATGGTGGAAAACTCCTCTTACGGAACCTGGAATACCAAGATGTACAACGGAACTACTCCGGGAGGTCCTTATTACACTTATGCCAACGCTAAAACGGCTTGCCCCCCGGGATGGAGGCTGCCAAATTATGAGGACCTGTTCGGTCTGGCACAGCTATACTCCGTTGCCCGGCTTGGAGAAAGTACATATATGGAAGACGAGATGCGGGCGGCCGAAGCTTTCGTAAGAAAAGGAGATGCGTATCAGGGAGGATATGACATACACAATATCGGCAGCGGGTGGTGGAGGTACGGAGAGTATGGATATTTTATGTCGAGTTGGGACGGGATGGTCTCAAAGGAACATATGATCAAATATCTGAAGAGATATCCTGAGTATTTCCAGGAAAGCGATTATCCTACGGAAGATAAGCAGATTCTGGATTATAATGAGGGCGCTGTGCCCGCCGCCGTCTTTGGCGAAACACAACAGAACGGCGATCGTCCTACAGGGTTTGACGTCTATATAAGTTTCAGCTTGTCTACCACGGCTATGACGACGGTGAGGTGCGTCGTGGACAAGGTTTACCATTATGAATAAAAAAGAAAAGATATAATGAAATCGGTTCAATACATACTGGCAGCGGCTGCGATGGTAATAGCCTTCGCGGGGTGTCTTCGCGACGATCCCGCGGTGTGTCCCGTCGTTCCCGACGCCAAGCTGGTTTCGATCTCGATCAACGTTCCCGGCGCAACTGCCGCGGCAACAAGGGCGGTCGAAGAAACGACAATAAACACGCTCGACGTGGTCGTCTTCACCGATGCCGACCAGTTCGTCAAGAAGGTTCCGCTCTCCCCGGCCAACCTTACGCAGGAAGGAGCGTACCTTACCTTCAAGATAGACATGGCCTACGATGACGTCGCAATGTACCGTTTCGTGCTGCTGGCCAATCTGCGCAGCGAATTGGGTATGCAGACGCTGAACGCATCGACTACCCGGCAGTCGATGCTGGCCAATCTCAGCTTCGCCGCCCGCTATGACTCATCGGCCAAGACCTTGTACCTGCCGATGTGGGGCGAAACGGAGACGGCTTACGCCATAACCAAGACCACGTCCATTCCGACGGTGCAGATGATCCGTTCGGTGGCGCGTATGGAGCTGAAAGTGGCCGACGCCATCTCATCCATATTCACGGCCAACTCGATCAGGGTGCCTTACCAGTATTCCACTGGCAGGGCGGCTCCGCTGGAGGCTAATTACCACAAGGGCAGCAGGAAAGTGACCGCGCCGAGCCTGTTCAACACATCGCTCAATACGACAGCGACTTATTCCAATCCCACGACCGTCATGTATATGGCCGAGTACAATAAAACGGCCGCCAACGAGTTCTGCCTGCTGGTGAATGCCGCCTATAACGGAGTGAACGGCTGGTATAAGGTCCTGCTGCGCGACAATGACGGCTATAAGGTCGACATCCTGCGCAACTTCGCCTATATCGTGACCATAAGGGAGGTCACAGGCCCAGGTTTTAACAACTGGCAGGATGCGCTGAACAGCAACACATACATCCAGGCCGAGGTTGCGGAGTGGAACGAAGCTCCGCAGAGCGTCGTGATCGAAGGCAATAATTACATCGACGTTTCGCACCCGACGATCAAGCTATATGCCGAACAGGGATGGTTGGACGTCACTTTCAGCACGAATTACACCGGAGCCGGCGACAAGAGCGGCGCGGGCAACAATTTCGTGGAAGGACTGACATGGAAATGGGATGGTGCCGCACCGACATGGATACAGGCACAGGTCGTTTCGGGCGGAATATACTCGAAGACCGTCCGTCTGACATGGAACGCCACTACCGCAACCAACAACGCGGCGCTGAAGATCACGGCCGGGAACATGAACTATATCCTCAGGATAAATCAGGTGACCGATATCTGGCTGGAGGCGGAATCGGTCGCGGTCCATATGAACGGGCTGTATTACGGCCAGATGCCTGTGTCGAGTCCGATCGCATGGGACGCAACCGCCACGGGCGGAACCGGACTGACCGCAAATAAGTTCGAGCAGATAACCTTCTCGTCAGCCGAGAACAGCGAATACGTCTATTTCAGGCCGAACGAAGATCCTTATGCGGAATACGGCTATTACGTAAATATGGAGTTTACCAACTCCGAATACCACTACACCCCTAAAACGGCCAAGATCGCGCTGTACGGAAAAATCCCGTCGGATGCCAACTGCTATGTGGTGCCGCCTGATCAAGTGATCGTGGTCAGAACGGACAGGGTCAACAAAACTTCACTTGGAGCGGTCGTTGGAAGCAGCGACAAGGTGAGCAGCAAACTGATATGGTCGGACAACCCCCTCTCGACGCCGGCTTCGAGCGTGGAATGGGCGTTCGGTTCGGGCCGGGGGCCGGGGGCGTTACTTGCCGTCAAAACAGGTTCGGCCGAAGGCAACGCCACAGTGGCCATCACCACCCCGAGGAAGGTTTCTGAATCGGCTTCCCTGGATGCGAATGTCATAAGGTGGAGCTGGCATTTCTGGGTGTCGTCCGAAAAGAACGCCATTCTCTACAACGGGACCGGTCAATCCGGCCGGTGGATGGATCGCAACCTCGGCGCCAAAAGAGCGGGAGGCGGCCAGGATGCATTCGGACTGTACTACCAGTTCGGCCGCAAGGATCCGTTCCCGGGGCTGCAGGCAAACACTTACTATGCACCTGAAGGACAAAAGCAGTTTATCAGCGCGAACAACGGCATTTCGTCGATATCGACGCTGGCCTCTGTCTTACAGAATCCGATGAAGATCGACGTAGACCATGCCTGGAACGGCTCTGACGGGTTAGGCTCCTGGAACGGGATCAATAGTTATGCGACCGTTTACGATCCGTGTCCCGCCGGCTGGAGGATCCCTAATGAAAACGAAAAACCTGCGGAGAGCGGCGGTACGAACACTATCAACACAGGAGATCTCGCCGATAGAGGTAACGGTGAGATAATCGTGGGGAATTACCCCTATCCGCTCAGTTTCCCGATCAGCGGCCGCAGGGTGGATGGCTGGATAGTGGGCTATCAGGGTCAGAAAGGACATTTCTGGTACACGAATGCCGCTTTATCTACCCCGAAGGGGTTCTGCACCAACATATACGGAATGACCGACGATGCCAACTATTCGAACCTGAGCATGATGTTCAGCGTGAGGTGCGTGAAAGAATGGATTGTTCAGTAAATTGATTTTTGATGAGCACATTATATATCATACGTAAGACGGTTGTTCCGGCGCTGCTGATCGCGGTGCTGGGGCTCTCGGGTTGTCTGCGCGACAGCACCGACGAGATTCCCGTGCCGCCCGAAACGAAAGGCGTCAAAATGAACATTTCGGTTCCCGGAATGCAGGATGCGACGCGCGCGTTCTCGGACAGCGCCGTGAGCGAGCTGGACATCGTCGTGTTCAATGCGTCGGGTATTTTCGTCGAACACGTACCCGCAACGGTTATTGCGACAGGCCTGAGCGGCGGTTCTGTAACCCAGGTCTACGCCCCGATCACCACCGGAACGGGCTATACCGTGGCGGTCGTCGCCAATTTCCGTTCCACGATCGAAGCCACTGCATTGACCGGCATGAGCAAAGCCGCTTTCCGGAACCTGCAGGTCAAACAGAAGGCCGACAACAACTTCAACAATATCCTGTGGAACTGGAATAAGGCCCAGCCGGAACTTCTGCCCATGTACGGCGAGGTCGTGATGGCATCGGCTTCGATCCCTGCGGGCGAGGCCCTGAATGTGAAGCTGACCCGCGTGCACGCCCGCATCGATTTCCATATGGAGGATGCAGTATCGGATATCAAGGACATTTGGTTCAGATGGTTCCAGATATCGGGGAGCCTTGCTTTCAACGGAAGTTTCCAGAACCCGGGCGTATCCAGCCGGGATATCGTCCTGTATCCCCGGCTTCCGGGCGCCAGCTTTAGAAGCGCCGAAGGGTTCTATGTATTCGAAGAGCCTGCGCAGGTGAATGATCCCGGCAGCTTCGGATTTGTCATTGTAAGGGCTAAATACGCGGGCGTGTACTACTACTACCGCATCGATTTCATATCCGACGGTTCGTTCCCCGGCTATGCAAAAGGCGAATTTATACCCGTCCAGAGAAATTACCGCTATGATGTAGTGATAAACGAGGTCCTTGGTCCCGGCTACGATGACTTCGGGACTGCCAGCTCGTCGAAAAGCGAGGTCAACAACCTGCGCTATACCATTCTAACTGAAAATGAAGAGGCGGGACACATCGTCTATGACGGCAATTATTACCTGTCGGTGGAAAAGACCGAGTTCGAGGTGCCGAAATCGGGCGTGTCAGATCCCGACTTCCTCGAACTTTTCGTGAGAACGAACTACGACAGTCCGTCTCATTTGACAGACGCATGGAAAGTTACTAAATTCGATGCAGGCATCACCCCCGTGGGCGTGCCTACTACGGAATCCATGACTTTCTTTATGGGGCCTGCATATACAACCGGAAAGATCCGCTTCAGGGTGGATCCCAACCCCGGCAATGGGGACCGTGTGCTGACATTTACCATCGGCGCTGGAAAACTCTCGCAGGTCATAACGATAAAACAGTCGGGAACCGCCGTAGATGCCTCTATCATTATAGAGCAACTGCCGGGCACGTTCACGTATTATTCGTGGAACGGCGTGCTGCTGGAGGATTACAAGAGCCAGTTGATGCTCGACTGGATTGCGCTCGGCAACAAAATCACCGTGGAGACCATTGCGGATATCGCCCCCGTCACCGATCCCAAAACGGAATACAAGCCTTTCGCGTTCTCCACCGCGGCGGGGTTCGACGACCTTACCGGGACGAGAACCTATACCGGAAGCAAAAAGCTGTTCACAATCGCCCCTGTTCCTGCAGGATATGAGCAGGACTGGGCGCCGTACAGGAGTACGATCAGGATAACGGCCAAAGGGGACAACGGGACCGTGACACGCGATATACCCGTAAGACATAAGAATATCTTCGCAGCCCTTTCCGTACCCGATTACGCCTATGTCGCTTCGAACAAACTGGAGCAAAGCATACGCATTGCTGCCAATACGACCTATACCCTGACGAAACTGTCTGACCTGCAGAATGATGTGACAGGATTCACTACCAGAACCATTTCAAATACTAATCAATATAATAATCCTTTCAATTATTCGACGGGAGGCGGTGTCGGAGCTCCTATTAGTTTTTATAACAAGAGCGTAAGAGATCTGGGAGCCGGTATCAATATCGTTGTCAAACTGTCGACTTCGCTCTATAGCGGATACGGCGGGACCAAAGAATTTAATTTCAACATGCCGGTGATACCGGTCGGTGAACGTGCCAACTCTTATATTGTCAAGCCGGGCGACTGGGCTCCCGCTATTCCGTTAAGCCAGGCCAATGTTGCCATGGGAGACGGCTGGATCGACGTGTCGGCCGGAGTGTCGGCAACAAAGTGGATAATCGCGGAGATCGAATGGAGCGATTCTCCCGGTGTGGTAGAAGTGCCTTTCGACGGGTCGATAAGGTACTGTCCTAAGGACTATCCAGGAACTCCCGAGGTCTATCTCGTCGTTAAGGGGGTGAAAGAGGGCAACGCCGTGGTTTCGGTAAGCCAGTGGAACGGGACCTCCTATGACAAGAAATGGAGCTGGCATATCTGGGTGACTGCCGACAAGGCCGTTATCGAGAACGGCATAGGGCCGAGTCACATATGGATGGACCGCAACATGGGCGCGCTGACTGCAAATCCATATGTGGGCGGGACCGGGGCATACGACGAAGATCTGTTCCTGAAAAGCAGGGGACTCTTTTATTCGTGGGGCCGCAAGGAGCCGTTCCCGACGTCGAACGAATATTATACCTATAATAATGGCACTGTCGTTCTCCCGGCAAAGACGTTTAATGCGGCGAACAATACACTTTCGGTATCGCCCACACTGACAAATCTGATCCAGAACCCGATTCAGTTCGATAATTCGGGAAACAGTTCATGGCGGGGCGTCTCGGGAGGAGCTACGTCTTGGCACAACAGTAGCCGTCCTACAGGCAAATCCGCGTTCGATCCATGTCCTCCGGGATGGAAGGTACCGACGAAATCCAATTTGACAGGCGGTGTTTACTGGGGCGGTTCCCCCCCATCCGGTAATATGTATTCATCCAATATTGGGTGGATACCTCTCGGCGGGTACAGGAAAGGCTTTACTGCCACGGAGGATATGTATACAAAAGCAAGTTTTTGGTTCAGCACCAACGATACTCCGGCGGGTAACGGCTGCTCTTACAGTTTGAACGCATCAAGTTCTCAACAAGTTGCGGGTGACAGTCCGATGAACTATATGATGAATGTGCGCTGCATAACGGAATATCCGCCTCAGTAAATAAGTAAAATAGGTTTTTTACGAAAGTTCAAAAAATCCCGCCCATGCAAAGGCGGGATTTTTCTTTGCGTCTGTTCGCGTTTTAAGTGCGGATTTAGTACTTTTGATGAAACTTTTTACCATGAAGCGTCTTTTGGTTGTAATGATGATAGCTGCGGCGGCAGTTTCGTGCCGCGGGCAGAAAAAAACCGACCCCGTGCAGGAACTGCGCGGCCATATCCAGCAGATGGCGCAGGCTGTGACGGTTCCCCAGCGCAGTGCCGAAAAGGGGTGGGCGGCCGATTCGCTCGATCTCGGTGTGCTGGCCTCGTCGGGCCTGTGGGATGAATATTTCAGGGAGTGGATCGCCATGTACCGCAAAAGTACCGGCAGCGAATTCGATACGAAAATCACCGCCGCCGCAAAGAAAATCCTGCTCCGCGCTTCCGCGCAGTCGCCCGATAATGTCAAACCACTGGTGCGCACGCTGTGCGAACAGTTGGTCGCTTCGAAGGATTTCGCTCCGGCCGCCGCCATCGCCGCCTATCCTTACGGGTTCGACCTGCCTGGAAACACATACAGCGAGATAGCCGAAAGGCTTCTGGGAGCGGCCCTTCTGCCCGGACAACCCGCTCCGGCGATCGAAGGGACAGGGCCTATGCCTGTGCCGCCTCCTTCGGCGACGATAGTTTTCTTCTATGAGACAGGATGCCGCACCTGCGGACCCATTTTAGAGGAGATGATCGATGTCTACGATATACTCGACAGCCAGGGCGTGAGGGTCATTACGATCTCGTCGGACAAGGACCGCGCGAAATTCGAGGCTTATGCGGCCGGGATGCCGTGGCCCGACAAACTGTGCGACCTGCAGGGTTTTTCGGGTGAAAACTTTATCAGGTACAGGGTCGCCTCGACGCCGACGCTGTGGGTTATCGACAACAAAGGAATGGTGGCGGGCCAATACAGCAATCTCGACGAAACGGGGCTGGTGAAATAATATGGGTTTCGCTTAAGTGAAACCAGAATCCATTAAACTTATTGATTTCGTAACCCGATCTGCACAATTTTTTGCTATATTGCGCGCTTTATCAGATAAAAAGACGCAATATGAAATTCAACCCATTCTTTTGTACGGCCTTTGCGGCCATGATAGCTCTGTCTATAGTCTCATGCGGTAAGGACGAACCCTCTGATCCCGCAGGGACGGTCACCCTCAATATGCTGGATGAAGGTAACGGCAAGACCATACTCGGAAAGTCCGACGTGTATATTAATAACGCCGACAACTTTATCAGCACCTCGTGCCTGCTGGTCGACCTTGGCCCGAAGAGCGGACTTGGAGCCGCCGGTGCTCCGGTGCTTACAGGGACGGCTTCCCAAATGGCCGTCGAACCGGGACACGCCTATCAGGTTTTCGGGAAAGATCTCCTTCGCAGGTTCCCGTCCGGTAATTATGCTATGAGTACAGACGACACGTATTACTATAATGTGTACGTGGTGTCCACTACCGAAAAAGACGGCAAAGTTACAGGCGCTGCTGTGAAGTATGTCGAGGTAGATACCCCGGGTTACGGCCTGCCGGAATACAACAAAAACATAGGGACGTTAGATCATTACATGTACCCGGACGGCTTCGAGCTGAGGCTGACGCTGCCGGTTTCAGATTTCGAGTTCGAGGAGGATTTCGCCAGTTCCAGATATTATGAACTGGAATGCGAAAAGTCGGGCAGGAAACTGATCATCAAACTGAAAGATTTTACATCCAGCGACGTTTTCGGGTTATACATCCGTATCGGGGGCAGTTACACCCGCGTCTATGGACGGGTGCAGTAGGTTTATACCGCTCTCCGCAATGCCGGATATGTCATCCCGAACCTCGTGTGGGGGATCTACCAAATAGTTTGAATATAAGGTAGATTCCTCGTCCTGCTTCGTTCCTTGCAGTTCCCTCGGAATGACATTGCAAGTCCCCCCTTTTACATCATTACCAGAATAGCTGTAGTAACAAAAAATGCGAGCTTTTCACGGCTCGCATTTCTGTTATAGATATGGGGTGTTGGATTACAGCAGGCTCCAGGCGACCGTAAGGCCGGCCATCACAATAGCCACCATCGACATCAACTTGATGAGGATGTTGAGACTGGGGCCCGAAGTATCCTTGAACGGATCGCCCACGGTGTCGCCAACGACGTTGGCCTTGTGGCAGTCGCTGCCCTTGCCGCCCAGGTTGCCCTCTTCGACATATTTCTTGGCGTTGTCCCATGCGCCGCCCGAGTTGGCCATGAAGATGGCCAGAACGAATCCGCATGCGAGCGAACCGATCAGAAGACCCATGACGCCGGTCACACCGAAGATAAGGCCGGTAGCGACCGGAGCGATGATAGCCAGAAGCGACGGAAGTATCATTTCGCGCTGTGCACCTTTAGTGGAGATAGCTACGCAGCGTTCGTAATCGGGAGTAGCTTTACCTGTCAGGATTCCGGGAATTTCGCGGAACTGGCGGCGTACCTCTTCGACCATGCTTCCTGCGGCACGTCCCACTGCACTCATAGTGAGCCCGCAGAACAGGAACGACATCATCGCGCCGATAAAGCAGCCCGCAAGCACTTTGGGGTTCATCAGCGTCACGTCGTAGAAGCGCATGAAGTCGGTGAACGAAGCTTTCATAAGTTCTACGGAAGTGCCGTCGGCGAATTCCAGCACTTTGGCGCCGCCGACCGTTACCATTCTGGCTCCTTCAGCGACCTCGATCACTTTGTCGCCGAGACGGGCGAGACCGATCTTTATCTCTTCAATGTAAGATGCGAGAAGCGCGAGGCCCGTGAGGGCTGCCGAACCGATCGCGAAACCTTTACCCGTTGCGGCGGTGGTGTTGCCCAGCGAGTCGAGAGCGTCGGTGCGTTTGCGCACCTCTTCGCCCAGTTCGGACATCTGCGCGTTGCCGCCGGCGTTGTCGGCGATGGGGCCGTAAGCGTCGGTCGCGAGCGTGATGCCCAGCGTCGAGAGCATGCCCACGGCGGCGATACCGATGCCGTAGAGACCCATGGAGATACCGCTTACCCCTGCAGGAGCGGCCTTTGCAGCCAGCATATAGGATGCAATAATACCTACGACTACCGCGAGAACGGGAATGGCCGTGGATTTCATACCCACGCTGATACCCGAGATTATAACTGTCGCGGGGCCGGTTTCACCTGCCTTCGATATCTCTTTGGTAGGTTTGTAAGATTGCGAAGTGAAATATTCGGTGGCCTGGCCTATGACGATACCTACAACGAGACCCACTACGACGGCGCCGCCGATCCAGTACCAACCCTCGATGCCGAGAGCCCAGAGAATAGTGAAAGCCGCCACGACGATCAGCGCCGAGCTGAGGTTGGTGCCGCGTCCGAGAGCGCGCAGAAGCTGTTTCATCGTGGCATTCTCCTTGGTGCGGACGGCGAAAATACCTATCACGGAAAGCAGGATGCCCACGGCTGCGATAAGCATCGGGGCGATAACGGCTTTATATTGGAAATCCACGTTGCCGGTTGCCGACATCGCCGCGGCGCCGAGGGCTGCAGTCGCGAGGATCGATCCGCAGTACGATTCGTAAAGGTCGGCGCCCATACCTGCAACGTCGCCCACGTTGTCGCCCACGTTGTCGGCGATGGTGGCGGGGTTGCGGGGGTCGTCTTCGGGAATGCCCGCTTCGACCTTACCCACGAGGTCGGCGCCCACGTCGGCGGCCTTGGTGTAGATACCGCCGCCCACACGTGCGAAGAGGGCCTGCGTCGAGGCGCCCATACCGAATGTAAGCATCGTGGTGGTGATGATTGTCAGTTTATGTCCCGCGTCGATCGTATCGGCAGGGATCGCATACTGCAGGACCAGATACCATGCCGAGATGTCGAGAAGCCCGAGACCTACAACGACAAGACCAAGAACGGCGCCGGATCGAAATGCCACCTTAAGACCGCTGTTGAGCGAACGGCGTGCCGCGTTTGCGGTACGGGCCGAAGCGTAGGTCGCCGTCTTCATACCGAAGAAACCTGCAAGACCCGAGAAGAAACCGCCCGTAAGGAAGGCAAAAGGCACCCAGTGGTTCTGAAGGTCGAAACCGAACGCCATGATGGCGAACAGAGCCGCCAGCACAACGAATACGATCAGCACGACTTTGTACTGCTGTTTCAGGTAAGAGTTAGCCCCTTTGCGTACGTGGCTTGCGATCTCGGCCATGCGTTCCGTGCCTTCGCTCTCTTTCTTCATCTGATGGTAGAACCACCAGGCGAAGAAGAGTGCAAGCGCAGACGCCGCGGGAATGATCCAAAAAATACTTGTGATAAGCATGATTTAATTAGGATTTGTTATTAGTTTGAGAGTGTTATAATTAGAAAGATTAAAGTCAGGTCCCGATAAAACCAGGCGTTCGCGCAGGCACGAAATTGGTGCAAAATTAGCAAAAAAATCGATGTACCATAACTTTACAGGGTGATTTACCTGTTATTATGATAACAATTCGGGGTAGGCTGGAAAAAGCCGGAAGCGGGAGTTATTCCTTGATGCCGAGGCCCTGTTTCGAAGCGTAAAGGGCGGCGATGCTGATACTGCATCCCGGGACAGCGGCAAGGATCGCTTCGGCGCACGAACCGATGGTCGCGCCGGTCGTCAGCACGTCGTCTACCAGCAGGATGTGTTTGCCGGCCAGGCGTTCGGACGAGCGTACCGCGAAGATGTCCTTAACATTCTCCCACCGTTCGTCTTTCGTCTGTTCGGTCTGGCTGCGGTTGTTCACGCGGCGCACCACAGCGTGCCTCTCGACGGGGACGCCCATGCTCTTCGCCATACCTTCGGCAATGTACTCGGATTGATTGTAGCCGCGGCGCAGGACCTTTCGGGTGTGGAGCGGGACCGGGACGATCACATCTACGCCTACGTAGGCATCGGTTTCGGCCAGCACGCGCCCGAACCACTGTCCCATGTCGCGGGCGATCATCCAGGACCCTGAATATTTGAAACTGTGGACGAGCCGCCGGAAACCGCTTTCGTGGATGAACCAGACGAAAGCTGTGGCGTTCTCGAGGGGCAGCAGGCCCCAGAAACGGCGCGCGACAGGATTGTCGGGCATGTTTTCATAACCGGTAAGCGGAATGTCCCACTGGCAGGTGGTGCAGAGGAATCCGGCGCCTTCGTTCATAGGGCGTCCGCACGCCGGGCATACCGGCGGGAAAAAGAGGTCGCGGATATCCCTTGCCGGGTTTCTCACTTGACGAGGTCGCTCAATTTAACCCCAAGGCCTTTGGCAATCTTGCAGAGAGTGCGGTAAGTTATATTTATCTCTCCCCTCTCGATTTTACTCAATTCTGAGCGATCAATATCAGCCCTGTAACCGAGTTCCTGTTTATTCCAGCCGTTTTTCTTGCGGAGTTCTGTGATGCGGGAGAAAGTATAGCCGCGATTTTCATTAAAGAACTCTTCAAACTCCTCTTTGTCATCTTTCATTGCGCGTGAGTTTTAACACCCGCAAAGATTTCTTTATTCACCGGAATAAATCGGGGGCTTTAACCCGCAAAACGGAGTCTGGAAGCCGTACCGCCTGCAACGATTTTCCTTCTTAACTTCTTTTTGGCCAGCAAAAAGAAGCAAAAACTGGCCGACGGGCTAAAAAGTCTGCGGCTTGACGTCTAACGCTGAAAAAGGGCGCCTAATCGCGGGTTTGCGAGCAACCGACGCTCGAAGCGAGAGCAGAGGCTGCTTGCAGACTATGCCTCGCAAGGAGGAGGAAAACGAAGTGTTAAACCGGCCCCTTTTTCGCGCTTTTAGCCGCCCGCCGCTTAACGCCTTTTTCGCCAGTCGGAAATTCGGCTACGCTATACAAAATCGGAATAAATCATTTCTAACACAGCCAGAGACTGTGCGGATTCCCCACTTTTCAAAAATCGCGGGTGCAGGCGCAGACTAAAATGGGAATCAACCATGTGCGATAGCTCCGCGTTAGCTCAAGGTTGTACCATTTTAGGCAAGCCGGAATAGATTTTTGGAAGGTGGGGTGAGTTTTTTGCTTCTTTTTTGCTCACCAAAAAAGAAGATAGAATTGAAGGTGGTTACTGGGGATCGACGTTCGGGGTGACGGTCACCCGTTTGAACGCGGGATCGGCGCGGAGAACGTTCGCGGCGTTCGCCAAAGTTTCGCGGATCTCAGACATCGGCCTGCCGCGCGGGATCTTCAGAAGATAGACCAGCGCATATTCGCCCTTTATCTTCTCGACGACAGGCGGCTGGGGGCCCAATAAACGCTCGCGGAACAGAGGCCGCAGGATATCGCCGTAACGGCGGGCGGCGGCATACAGGGTGTCGCGGTCGGCGTGGCGGAGCATCACCGAAACCAGCCGCGTGTAGGGCGGATACTGAAAATTGGCGCGTTCGGCAAGGGTTTCGGCGGCCATTCCGTGGAAATCCCCCGCGGCGGCCTGGTTGATAATGCGGTTGCCCGGGTCGGCGGTCTGGATCACAACCTCGCCGCGCTTGTCGCGCCGTCCGGCGCGTCCCGCGACCTGCGCGATCAACTGGTAGGCGCGTTCCGAGGCGCGGAAATCAGGATGGTTCAGCAGGTTGTCGGCGTTGAGGATGCCGACGAGCGAAACCCCCGCGAAGTCAAGCCCCTTGGTGACCATCTGCGTGCCGACTAAAATATCGGTCGCGCCGTGCTCGAAATCGTTTATGATGCGGTTGTAGGCTGTTTCCGAGGCGGCGCTGTCGCGGTCGAGACGCGCGATGCGTGCGTGCGGGAAAAGCCGTGCGAGCTCTTCCTCTATCTTTTCGGTGCCGAATCCTCGCGTCGTGATGTTCATACTTCCGCACTTTGGACAAACGGATGGCAGGGGCGAACTGGCGCCGCAGTAGTGGCACCGCAGGGTCGAACGGTGGGCGGTCATCGGGATGCCGCAGTGGTCGCAGTGAGGCACGGAGCCGCAGTCGGTGCATTCCATATACGGTGCGACGCCGCGGCGATTCTGGAACAGTATGGCCTGCTCGCCGCGTCCGAGGGTCTGGGCGATGCGGTCGAGCAACTCCTTGTTGAAGTGAGACTTGCGCTCGCCGCGTTTTGCCGAGCGGATGGTGTCGGAGATTATGACTTCGGGTGCGGGAGCTTCGCCGAAACGCTCTGTGAGCGTGACCAGGCCGTATTTCCCGGAAGCCGCGTTTGCCCAGGTTTCGAGCGAGGGGGTTGCGCTGGCGAGTATCACGCGGGCGTTGTGCAGGCGGGCCATCACGACGGCCGTGTCGCGGGCGTTGTAGCGCGGAGCCGGGTCCTGCTGTTTGTAGCTGGAGTCCTGCTCCTCGTCCACCACGATGAGGCCCAGCTTTTTCATCGGCAGGAAGACCGACGAGCGTACACCGACTATGAGCGAGCCGCCCTCGGACCGCATCAGGCGGACGTACGCTTCGGCGCGGCGGCGGTCGGTAAGGCCCGAGTGATACAACACCGCGCGGTCGCCGAAAACCCCTCTTACGCGCTTCACAAACTGCGTCGAGAGCGAAATTTCGGGCAGCAGGAGCAGCACGTCGCGCCCTTTCGACAGGGAACTTGCGATGGCGTGGAAACAGACCTCGCTCTTTCCGCTCGACGGCACGCCGAACAGAAGGGCGGTCTCCCTGTGCCGTAACGCCTCGCGCAACTGTTCGAAAGCAGCCTGCTGGGCGTCTGTCAGTTTCGGTAGCGGGAAGATTTCTTCCGCGAATTTCGCCCCCTCTATTTCTCTTTCAGTGAGGGTTATGATGCCCTTCTTTTGCAGAGCCGTGAGTGCCGCCGCATCGGCTTTTAGGGAGTTGCGCGGGATCTCTCCGCCGAAGATGCGGTCACCCAGGCAGTCTGTGAGCGCCACCAGCGCGTCGTATTGTTTTGGAGCTTTGCGGCGCAGTTTTTCGCAGATCTCGTGGAGCTCTTCTTCGGTGCGGATATCCGGCGAAAGCGCAGCGAAACGCACCGTGCGCGGGCGGAATTCATCCCCGGCGAACTCCTCGGCCGAGAATCCCGACGGTTTCAGCATCGAGGGCAGGGCCGCCCGCATCACCTCGCCCAGAGTGCACATATAGTATGCCGACATCCACTCCCACAACTGCATCTGCGCTGCATCCACTACCGGCTCGGGAAACAGCAGCGACAGTACAGGTTTTATGTTCTTGTACGGGAGTCTCAGGTCCGACAGGCTGCGGACTATGCCGGTCGTGATCTTGCGCGGGCCGAACTGTACCGACACGGCGCAACCCGGCCTGATGCCATCCGCCAGTTCCGCACCTACCGAAAAGGTGTAGCACGGCCCGGCGATGGGCAGGATCAACTCGGCGTATTTCATGCGCCGAGGAGTGAAGAGTTAAGAGTTAAGAGTGAAGAGTGGTTTGTCGTCATGGGGATATGGAAAAATTGCGAAATATTGATTTCGCACAATTACTCTTAGTTCTTCACTCTTCACTTTTCACTACTTTCGCCCGGAGGAATTCCTCTGCGCGGGGGACATCCTCCGTGCGGACCACCAGCTTGATGCCGACGCTTTCGTTGAGCATCGTCAGCACCGTCGAGGTCAAGTCGTTCTTGATGAAATTGTCAATCCCGGCCGAATCGAGCAGCGACTTGTAGATCGCCGCCTCGCCCGCCGTATTGAAAGTCATCAGCACCGTAAATTCCTGTTCCTGTTTCATGACAGTGTGATTTTTAGTCGGACTCCTGTTGTCCGAAAGTTATGGGATTTTCGCCGAACCATTCGACGAATGCGTCATATTTTTCCCCGTTGTCGGCACGCCATTCCCGGAAGGCATCCTCGTCGCCTTTCATCAGCAGCCACCAGGTGTAGGGCTCGAAATGCCCGGCTTCGGTCACTTTGCGCTGGTAGTCGAATACCGGGGGCGAGAAACTTTTATACCAGGCCGGATCGTCGCCGTACCATGCGTTGACAAAATTCTCACGGATCCGGCATACGGACGGCATATCCACCGAATGCACCCCGATCGTAGCAGTCGACAAGACAAGTTCGTAAATTATAGAGAACGGTATCTTAAAATCGCCAACCTTCTTGATGCTCCCAATATTCAATATGTTGTTTGAGAAGTCGGTCACCACCGTGGAGTCGTTCGGGAAAGAGATGTTGTCCACGTAGCCGTCGTACAGCCATTTGCTCATGATCTCCGTGCGTGCGGTGCCTCTTTCGAGGTTCATGAACGTCTCGGCGTAGACCATTCCCTGCGCCTTGTTATTGGAATTGAGATAGAGATATGCCGCACGGTAATAGTTCGACGAGTGGCGGGGGTCGGCATTGATGCCTGCTTCGAACCAGCTCAGGGCGGTGTTGTAATCCTTGTTGTTGAGGTATATTACGCCTGATTCCATATATAGTCTGCCTGCATTCGGAAACTTTTTCATCCCTTTGGCGTAAGTGCTCAGCGCCTTTTCCGGATCTCCCGAAAAATCATAGGCATTGCCGAGCATCTGGTAGACCTGGCTGTTTGCATCCTTGTATTTGAGGCACTTCTTCAGCAGCTTTATTGCCGTCGGGTAGTCCTGCTGCAGATACCAGGCAAAGGCTTTTTCGTAGGTATAAATGTATGTGCCCGGATCGAGCGCTTCGGCTTCGTCGAGCAGCTTGAGGCTCTCGCCGTAAACGCCCTGGTCCATCAGTTCGATGGCCAGGCTGAGTTTAGTGTCGGCGATCTCCTTGTTGTCCTGTCCCCTGAGCAGAGGAGCGGAAACCAATAAAAAGGCAAGAATTAGGAGGATGGTTTTTCTCATGGTCGCGGTATTGGTTTATGTAATGTAAAGGTAGTGAAATTTTGTTAAAAACTTTATAGTGAAAAGGCTGTTAATGCCGTACCTTTTGAGTAAATTTGTTTCCCTTACAATAGTATAAAAGCAACCAGTAATGTCCGATTTCGTTCACTTACATGTACATACGCAGTACTCGATCCTCGACGGGGCTTCGGATATCCGCAAGCTTATCGCCCGCGCGAAAGGTCTGGGTATGCCCGCGATCGCGATAACCGACCACGGCAACATGTACGGCGTGAAGGAGTTCCACGACGTGGCGACCAAAGAGGGGGTCAAACCGATCCTCGGATGCGAAGTTTACGTGGTGAGGAACCGCTTCGAGAACGACAAGGACGAAAAGGCCGGCGACCACCTGATCCTGCTTGCCAAGAATCATAAAGGATATCAAAATCTCTGCAAGATAGTCAGCTATTCGTGGACCGAGGGGTTCTACTACAAGCCGCGCATCGACAAATCGCTGCTGAAGGAGTTCGGCGAAGGGTTGATATGCTGCTCGGCGTGCCTCGGCGGCGAGGTTCCGCAGGCCATAATGCGCAACGACATAAAGGCGGCGGAAGATGCCATTATGGAGTTCAAAAGCATGTTCGGCGAGGACTATTACCTCGAACTGCAGCTCCATCCGGCAGGCGACGAGCGCGACCGCAACGTCTACGACAACCAGGTCAGGGTCAATAAGGTTATCATCGAGTTGGCGGAGAAGCGCGGCGTCAAATATATCTGCTCCAACGACGTTCATTTCATCATGGCCGGCGACGCCGAGGCGCATGACCACCTGATCTGCCTCAACACGGGCCGCGATCTCGATGACCCGAACCGCATGAAATACACGTTCCAGGAGTATTTGAAAACGGCTGACGAAATGGCCGCGCTCTTCCCGGAACACCCCGAGGCGCTGGCGACCACGCTCGAAATAGCCGACAAGATCGAGGCTTATTCGCTCAAGCACGACCCGCTGATGCCAGACTTCCCGCCCCCGCCCGGCTTCGAGATATATTTCGAGGACCTGCGCACGTCGTTCGCCGGGGCGGTGAAAAGCGAAGAGCAGAAAGCTGCGATAATGGCCACACAGTCGCAGGAAGAACTGGAGGCGCTGGCAGTGTCCGAACATCTGGAAGACAAACTAATGGTGGCCAAGCAGTTCCGCTATCTGGTCTACCTTACCAAAAAAGGGGCGAAGGAGCGTTACGGCGAGGAGCTTTCAGATGAGATAAAGCAGCGCCTGAAATACGAGCTCGACACCATCGAATGGATGGGGTTCCCGGGCTACTTCTTAATTGTGTGGGACTTTATACGCGCCGCACGCGAAATGGGCGTTTCGGTTGGACCTGGCCGAGGTTCCGCCGCCGGTTCGGTAGTGGCCTATGCTCTGCGTATCACCAATATAGACCCGCTGCAGTACGACCTGCTGTTCGAGCGCTTCCTCAATCCCGACCGTATCTCGCTGCCCGACGTCGATATCGATTTCGATGAGGACGGCCGCGCCGACGTGCTGAACTACGTGACCGAGAAATACGGCAAAAAGCGCGTTGCACAGATAGTGACTTTCGGGACCATGGCTCCCAAAATGGCCATTAAAGACGTTGCCCGCGTGCAGAAACTCTCCCTGCAGGAGAGCGACCGCCTCACAAAACTGATACCCGATCGCCTGACGCCCAAGAAAGGGCAGACGCCGTTCGAATTTGTCTACGAGGTTTCGGCCGAAATGCGCGCCGAGAAAGAATCTCCCAACCAGACTGTCCGGAAGACCCTGGAATACGCCGAAAAACTGGAAGGCTCGGTGCGCCAGACAGGTGTGCATGCCTGCGGCGTTATCATCGGCAAGGACGATCTCGAGCTTTACGTCCCGATCGCCACCGTGCGCGACAAGGATGCCAAAGTGTCGAAAGAGAAACCCAAATCTAAAGAGGAACGCGACGAGGAGCTGAAAAACGTGGTGCAGTTCGAGGGGACGCAGGTGGAAAGCATCGGCCTTATAAAGATGGACTTCCTGGGTCTGCGTACCCTTTCCATTATAAAGGACGCGCTGAAAAATATCGAGTACGTTCACGGGTTGAAGATCGATATCGACGCCGTGGGACTCGACGATCCGGAAACTTATAAACTTTTCAGCCGCGGCGAGACCCACGGACTGTTCCAGTTCGAATCTGCCGGGATGCGTAAACACCTCAAGAACCTGAAACCCACACGGTTCGAAGATCTTATAGCGATGAACGCACTCTACCGTCCGGGGCCGATGGACTACATCCCGTCGTTCATCAAGCGCAAGAACGGCGACGAACCGGTCGAGTACGAGATCGCCGATATGGAGGAGTATCTGAGCGACACATACGGCATCACGGTCTACCAGGAACAGGTGATGCTCCTGTCGCAGAAGCTTGCGGGGTTCACCGGCGGGCAGGCCGACACCCTCCGCAAGGCGATGGGTAAGAAGCAGAAGGATGTGCTGGACAAGATGAAGCCCGACTTCATATCGGGCGCAGAGAAGAACGGTCACGACCCGAAGATCGTCGCGAAAATATGGGGTGACTGGGAGGCCTTCGCGTCCTACGCCTTCAACAAGTCGCACTCGACCTGCTACGCCTACGTGGCCTACCAGACCGGCTACCTCAAGGCGCACTACCCGTCGGAGTTCATGGCCGCCCTCTTGAGCCGCAACCTCTCGGATATCAAGAGCATCACGCTCTATATGCAGGAGTGCAAACGGATGGGTATCAACGTGCTGGGGCCCGACGTCAACGAAAGCTACCATATGTTCTCGTCGGATAAAGAAGGCAACGTGCGTTTCGGGCTCGGGGGCATCAAAGGGGTGGGCGAGGCCGCCGTGAAGTCGATCATCGAGGAACGGCGTGCGAACGGCAAATACAAGGACATATACGACTTCATGGAACGGATCAACTTCCAGTCGGTCAACAAGAAGACACTGGAAGGGCTGGCTGTCGCGGGTGCACTCGACGCCATATCGGGTTTCCACCGCAGCAAGTTCTTCGCCACGGATTCGGCCGACGGAAGCGGCATTTTCCTCGAACAGCTGATGCGCTACGGCTCGAAAGTGCAGAGCGAAAAGTCGAACGTCCAGCAAAGCCTCTTCGGGATGGGGGTCGAGGAAGCCGCCATACAGCGTCCGCTGCTGCCCGTCTTCCCCGACTGGTCGCAGCTCGAAACACTGAACCGCGAGCGCGAAGCCATAGGAATCTATCTCTCGTCGCATCCTCTGGATAAATATCAGGTCGTGATAAAGCACCTGTGTAACATGACATTGCAGGATCTGGAAAACCCCGCCGGAAGGGCCAACCAGGACTTTACGGTCGCCGGAATGGTGACCGGGGTGCAGAACCTGATGTCGCAGAAAGGCAAGCCCTACGGACGCATCAAGGTGGAAGATTACGACGGCAATATCCACGAATTCACCATGTTCGACAAGGACTACGAGAAGTACCGCATATTCTTCTTTACGGACTACTTCCTGTTCATACGCGGCAAAATACAGCCAAAGATGTACAACCAGGAGGAGTTCGAGGCCCGGATCGCCTCGATAGTACAATTGGGCGACGTCGAAAAAGATTTTTTAAAGGAAATTTGCATTACCGTGCCCCTTGACGCAATCGATGGCCCGTTTGTTGCGGCTTTAGACGAAGCGGCGCGGGAGTGCGAAGGCGGCCTGAGGCTCAGCATGAGGGTGGTCGACCGCAGAGGAAATATATCTGTGAGGATGTATTCGCGCAAATACAAGGTCGGACTGACCGGCGGGTTCACCGACTTCCTCGACGACAACGAACTACGTTATACGATACAGTAAAACCAAACAAATAATAACATAAAAAACAAACTTATGGCTTTAGAGATTACAAGCGCCAACTTTCAGCAGCTTCTGGATAGCGGCAAACCCCTCGTAGTGGATTTCTGGGCGGAATGGTGCGGCCCGTGCCGCATGATCGCACCTATGGTCGAAGAACTGGCCGCAGAGTATGAAGGTCGCATCACCGTGGGCAAATGCAACGTGGACACAGACAACGACCTGCCGGTGAAATATTCGATCCGCAACATCCCCACCATTCTTTTCTTTAAGAACGGCGAACTGGCCGAACGCCATGTGGGCGCACTCGGTAAATCCGACCTTCAGGCCAAGTTCGAGAAACTGCTTTAGGAGCTCTCTTCCGCCGGATGCCGACGGGGAAAATGCCAATCCCGGGAGCTCCGGAAATCCGTCTTTTACGGCTTACATGTCCGGAAAAAGGCGGAGCAGGGATAAATTTCCTCTTTTTGCGTAAAACCGGCATTCCCGGATGAAGAAATATTAACAAAACTGCCCTTTTCTCGAATAATTTTATATATTTGGAATCTACTTTATAGCGAAATCGTAAGGAAAACTTTAAAACACAAGTGGTTTCCGGAAATGTAGAAAAGAAGCGTAAACGACTATAGGTTGCAGGCAGGGGGATAGAAAAGTCCCCGCCTTCATATAGCCTGTTTCTCAGGCGAGGCTATATGACAAAGGTGCATCAACCACCACGGCAGGGACGTATATGTCCTTGTATAACGGTGGTTGATGCACCTTTGTTGTATATGCCTGAGAGAGGCAAAATTAACAGAAAAAAAGGAGATACAAAATAACATTCATTCTAAAAATGACATCGTATGAAAAAGAGTTATCTGATTTCAAGAGGACTGTGGGCTGTGGCCGCCATTATGCTGGCGGGAGGCCTTTCAGGGTGCGACGAGAGGGAGCCGGAGAATCCGAGCCAGCCTTATCTCGACATTCTTTACGACGGGAATATCGATAATAACCTTACGCTTTCCGTGGAGGATACAGGCGGCGACTTCGGTATCGCTGTGAAATCTTCGCGCAACTGGAAGATGCAGGAAACGTCTGCAAGCTGGGTCTCCGTCAATCCCGCGAAGGGGAATAAGGATAAGACTACCCCGGTCAATATCCATGTAGATCCCAATCCGGACCCGGCCAGGAGCGTCACGCTGGTATTCGCTACCACTGACGGCGCCAATACAAGGAAAGTCGTCATCAACCAGGCCGGCAACGGCGAACCCCCGGTAGGATCCCAGATCTATTTCGAAGATGCGGGAAGTTCCGTTTCGAAGGATGACTCCGGCTATTGGCCATATGTTACGGATTTCACCGGATGGACCAAAAAGGGCACTGTCAACCAGAGTGCGGTTACTTACACGGGCAACGCCAGCGTGCGAAACTCCGGACCGCAGTGGGATCCCGTCAAGGGAAGCGCGGCGTCATCGACGGCTCCTTATGTATATCTGAGCGGCTCTTCCGCACAGACCTTCGGAATTAACCAGATCAGCACCGGAGGAAAGACAAACTTTACCTTCGCCTGGATCATGCAGGATACCAAGAGTTCGGCGACCGGCGACAGCGGCAGCTTTGAACCAACTACCACCCCTATTTCGACCAGTACGGTCAAACTGCAGATAGGTTTCAACGGGACCGATTTCGCCGATGTGGCCTACACCGTGGGCGACATTATCGGCAACGGCTGGACCAATGTCAAGGCCGAATTCAAAGTGCCCGACGGAACCACGACGCTCTATATGATCTTCAGCGGCTACGGCAACGGCGAAGGCCTGCGTTCGGACAGCTTCTCACTTACCGAAGGCGGCAACGGTACGATCATCAATCCGGGCGGCGGTCCCGGTCCGGGTCCCGATCCCGAAGGCACGGAACTTACCCTTACCCAGGTCCGCGCACTCTATACAGGTTCGGATTATACGTTCCCCGCAGACAAGCAATATGTGAAAGGCACAGTGATCGTTGACTTCGACCAGAACAACGTCGCCTCGCTCAAGAATCTGATGATATCCGACGGCACGGCCGGTATTACAGCCCGCCTGGCCGCCGATGCCAAGCCGGGTACGGATAATGCACTTCCGCAGGACGCCGAGGTATATATAAACCTCGCGGGTCTTACGATCACTTCATACCAGGGGTTGGTACAGCTGACTAAGTCCGGAACTCCTGCGGGCGTGCCTAACGCCGACGTGGTGCTGACCGGCCAGACCAAGCCGATCACTCCGAAAGAGATCACGGCCACCCAGTTCAATTCGGGCGACTACCAGAGCATGCTGGTCAAAATATCGAACGTGCAGTTCACCGCGGCCGCGCTGGGGAAAAAGTTCAACGACGACAGTTTCAAGATCACCACCACCGGAACGGGCGCTGCAACGTCGGCGACTGCTATCCCGATGGAGAGCAACACCGGCGATAATTACCCGGTTTATATGTCGTACTATTCGCAATTCAAGGAAACGGACGTTCCCTCGGGCAGCGGCTATATAATCGGTGTGGGTACGATAGCGGGCGATCCGACGGTTAACCAGCTCATGCCGCGCACTACAGCCGACATGTCGGGCCTCACCGGAACCCGTTTCGGGGGCGGCAAATATTTCAACGTCAATCCTTCCGAGGGACCTGTTGCGGTTCTTGCAGAGGGAGGCGAGGAGACCGTAAGCGTGACGGCCAATGTCGCATGGACGGCTACCGTTCTAAGCGGCAGTGATAACCTTTCGGCACAGCCTTCACCCGACTTCGGCTCCGGCAACGCCACGATCAAGTTCACTTTCAAAGAGAACACCTCTTCGGAAGCCAAGACCATGACCCTGCGCGTGACCACCAACGATACCGGCGTCACTACTAAAACCTACGACATCCTCTTTAACCAGTACCCGGCGGGCGGCGGCGAGACGCTTGTCAGCGACGTTGCAAAACTCACCGCAGGAACCTACTATATAGCAGGACTGAAAACAGTCGGGTCTACTACATACGAATTGTGGACGGGAGGCCTTTCAAATACGGCAGGCGGTTACCTTCTTACTAACAGCTATACTTATTCTTCCGGAGTGCTTATACCGGTCACTTCCTCTGAAGACGGGGCGAAAGTAATCGAACTGGTTTCGACAGGCACTGCGAACACCTATTATATCAAGTATGGTAACCAGTATCTTTATAATACCACGGCCAACAGCAGCAACAAGCTCGCGTTGACGGACACACCGACCGCATGGACGTTTGCCAACAGAGCGAACAGCAACGGTATCGCTCCCCTTTCAAACGGCGTTACCCTGATGACCGCGACAAATGCGAGTTCCAATTACATACGTGCGTATGCATCGGCAACCCAGTATGACATAGGGGTCTACTTCTTCAAAGCCACTGCGCCAGCTCCAGCCTTCAACGTAACCACGGCTTCGCCCGTTACAGTTACTGCGGCCGGCGGAGCACAAACCGTGAATGTGACGGGTAATGTCGCTTGGACGACCGAAGTGCTGGCCAGTGCTACCGCCACGTATACCGGACTTACGCCCAGCGGTACCGGCGCGGGAGACATCGCCATCTCGATCGATGCAAATACCGAACAGACCGCGAAGAGCCTCACCCTGCGTGTATCCACGACTGCCGCTGTCACGCCGCAACACTACGACATTGTCTTTAACCAGGATGCCGCTGCCGTCGTCAAAACATTCGGCGTCAGCACAGCAACACCTGTTACGGTCGCCGCAGTGGGCGGGGAATATAAAGTGAATGTGACCGGCAACGTCGCATGGACAGCCGTGGTCGAGGGTGGGAACACCGCAACTCTTTCAACCGATCCCACGCCTGACAGCGGCACCGGTGCCGATGAGATATCCCTAATGTTCAACGCGAACAGCGACACCGCCAATGACAAGACCCTGACGCTGACCGTCTCCACGACGGACGCCGGCGTCACGGGCCAGAAATCCTACTCCATCGTATTCAACCAGGATAAAGCGGCCGTCGTCAAGACCTTCGGCGTCAGCACGGCGTCGCCCGTTACGGTAGATGCAGCGGGAGGATCGCAGACTATCAACGTGACCGGCAATGTCGAGTGGACAGCCGCCGTAGAAGGCGTGGCTACCGCTTCGCATACTCCGCTTGTGCCGAGCGTGACCTCGGGACCCGGAACGGTTACGTTCACGATCGATCCCAACACCGATCAGACGGCCAAGACCATGACCGTGCGCGTATCCACGACTGATGCCGATATCACAACCAAATACTACGACATCGTCTATAACCAGGCCGCAGCAACCCCCGTGCAAATGCCTATCGGCAGGATCGCAAACCTCACGCCGGGGACTTACTATATGGCTGGATTTTCAGATGGAAATTATCAGCTGTGGACCGGAGCCGTTTCCAATGCTGCCGGTGGAGACTGCAAGACCAGCAGCTACGGCTACGGAACGGGACAGCTTGTCTTCGTTAGCGGTACCGCGACCCCGGGCGCTCTCATTCAGATAGAGTCAGCGAGTGCGGCGAATACTTATTACATTAAAACATCCGACGGTAAATACCTTTACAGCAGCGCCGACCCTGCCGCAAACCGGAAACTTGCATTGACGGATACAGCGACCCCCTGGGTGTTTACGGATTCTGATAAGGGAGGCATATACGGCTCCTCGGGCGGCGTGTATATCGGAACCGCATCGGCGTCGTCGGATTACATCCGCTCCTATACGGGCACAACCAGCTATACAGCGGGACTATTCTTCTTCGATGCGGCCAGCATGTCTCCCATTACCGATTATCTGGAGGCTAATGCAGCGCCCGTCACGGTCGTCGCAGGTGGAGGTGCGCAGAGCGTGGCCGTGTCGGCCAGTGCGGGTGTCACATGGACAACATCTGTCAGCGGGACCGCTGCGTACTCGGATTTTTCGCCTGCATCCGAAACCGGCACCGGCAACGGAACGATCTCGTTCACCATCGGTAAGAACAACGATCAGGTCGAAAAAACTCTGACCCTGACCATAAGCACGACCGCTACCGTCCCGGTAAACAGCTACACCATCGTCTTTACTCAAGATGCAGCGGCTGCCGCAGGTGAAAGTATAGAGACATTCAGCAATTTTACCAGTACCAATAACAGCTATACGGCGGCAGCGTCAAACGGCACTTACACCAGCACCGAGGTAACGGGCCTTGTCTGGACTTATGCCGGAACGGCGCACAACCAGGGAACCGGTACAGGCAAAGCTAAGTTTTTCATAGGACGTTACAATGGCTCTAACGCCAATCCGGGGTCTCTGACCACAAGCACAATAAGTACCGGTGTCGGTTCCATCTCCATCGACTGGTGCATAGGGTTCGGTGATACGAGTACGGGTGTTTCGTTCAAGGTCTTTGTGAACGATGTCGAAAAAGGAACATTCACCCAGCCTAACGCAACATCCACCGCTGGTACATTCGGGACGTACACGATCGACAATATTAATGTCAGCGGCAATGCTGTAATTAAGATAGCGTCGAACGAGGCGGGTCGTCCGGGTGTCAACCAGGTAAGCTGGACGGCCTATTAGGCAGAACTCCGGAACATGGGCGGAACGACACCGTTCCGCCCATGTATAACCGGATCCCCGGCCGCCCAACGACCGGCGAACGATTTTTAACAGCCGCGAAACGATTGATGTGAAACTGACATTTTGTGATTATGAGAGCTAAAAAACTGACTCTTGCCATTGTGCTGTTGACTCTCTGCGCAGGGACCGCCCTGTACGGACAGAAAGAACAGCGCAACACCATAATGTTCTATAACCTCGAGAACCTGTTCGATACCATCCAGGATCCCGACACGAACGACAGGGAGTTCCTGCCCGACGGCAACAAAAAATGGAACAGCCACAAGTACTGGACGAAAATGCACAACCTCGACCAGGTGTTCTACGGCGTCGCACAGGCAAACAAGGATTTTCCGGCCATAATAGGCGTCTCCGAGATCGAAAACCGCAGTGTGCTGGAAGACCTCGTCATGATGGAGAAGATACGGAAGGCCAACTACAGGATAGTGCACTACGACTCGCCCGATGCGCGCGGGGTCGACGTGGGCTTTATGTACCGCGCCGACCGCTTCAAACTCGAGGGGAGCTATCCGCATCCGGTGAGGATCGCGGAGATGCCCAACTGGCGCACGCGCGATATCCTCGCGATGTGGGGGACGATGGACGGCGAACCTTTCTATTTCATGGTCGCGCACTGGCCCTCGAGGCTGGGCGGACAGCAGGCGTCGGAGCCGAGGCGCGTGAGGGCCGCGGAGATCATGCGCCACATAATCGACTCGGTGCATATGGCCAATCCCGCAACCAAAATAGTGGTTATGGGCGACCTTAACGACGACCCGACCGACAAAAGCATCGCAGTCGTTCTGGGCGGAAAGCAGAAAGTCAAGGAGCTGCAGGAGGGCGACATGTTCAACCCCTACCTCGAGATGTTTAAACAGGGGCACGGCACGCTGGCTTACCAGGATGCGTGGAATCTTTTCGACAATATCGTGGTGAGCGAGAACCTGGTCAATGGTAAACGCGGCACGTGGCGCATCGTCAAGACCGAGGGCAACGTATTTTACGGCAATATCTTCCGTGCGAAATACCTTTTCCAGCAGGAAGGCCAGTATAAAGGCTATCCGCTGCGCACTTATGTGGGCGACAACTTCCAGGCCGGATACAGCGACCACCTTCCCGTTTACATAGTTATAGCAAAATAAATCTTTAGGATTATGAAAATAAAACATTTACTTATTGCGGTCCTGGCTTTTTGTGCGGCCGATGCGTGGGCGCAGGAGCCGACAGGAGGCGTCGAAGGGCAGGCAGTAACGCGCGAGGGCAGGATCCCGATCGACGGCGTGAAAGTTACGCTGATGCCAGGAGGACTTGTCAGCTACACCGAGGACGGGGGACATTTCTCGTTCAAGGGGCTTCCCGCGGGGCAGTATACGGTCAAATTCGAGTCGTATGATTTCGAAAACGCCGAGGTGCCCGTTCGTGTCGCTTCAACCGTCCGCAATGTGACCGTACCCATGATCGCGATGGTCGCGATCAACGGAACGGAAGGGCTCGATGTGGTCGACTTCGACATCGAGGGTGGCGACGACGTACAGTATTCGTCGTCGAACCTGTCGGCCTCGAAAGACCTTTTCTCGAACATGGCCGGATACAAGTTCAGCGAAATGCGCTTCAATATGCGCGGCCTCAATAACGAGACGGTCTATCTGAACGGCATCGAGTTCAACGACGCCCTGAACGGCTACTCCCCGTGGTCGCTATGGACGGGTCTGAACGACGCCACCCGCAACCAGGAAGCGGTCTCGGGAGTCGGCAGCCTGGGTTACGGTCTGGGCGGCCTGAACGGCAACACCAACATAAACGCCCGAGCCTCGCAGGTACGCAAGGGTACGCGCGTGAGCGTTGCCGGCGGGACCAACTCCTACCTGCTGCGCGTCATGCTCACATATGCTTCGGGCATGCTCGACAACGGATGGTCCTACGCATTCTCGGTATCCACCCGCCAGGGACGCCACGCATGGGTCGACGGGGTTTACTACAATACGTGGGGCTATTTCGGATCGGTCGAGAAACGCTTCGGCAACAGCGGCCACAGCCTCGGCCTGACCTTCTTCGGGACCCCGACGCAGCGCGGCGCGCAGAACGCTTCGACCGACTCGACATATGTGGCTGCGGGTTCCAACTATTACAACTCGAACTGGGGCTACCAGGACGGAAAGATGCGCAACGCCCGCATCCGCAACAACCACGAACCGGTGGCAATGCTCAACTACACCTATAACCAGCCGGACGGCAAACTGATATTCAACGCCGCGATGGCATACCGTTTCGGACGCAACGGCTACTCGGCCCTCGACTGGTATAACAACTCAGACCCGAGGCCCGACTACTACCGTTATGTGCCCAACTGGTTTACCGGCCAATACCAGGATTATCCCGACCCAAGCCAGCGTAACGGAGCCGCATACGGATGGAATTTTGCAAAGTATTCGCAGATCGATTGGGACGGGCTCATACAGCAGAACAGGAACAACTTCCAGAAAGACGGCACAATCCCCGACGGGGTGGATGCAACCACAATGAACCGTTCGGTGTATATCGTCGAGGAGAGGCGCACCGACCAGAAGGACCTCAATTTCAAGGCACAGCTCGACCAGCAGATATCGGCGCGTTCGAAACTCATATACGGGCTCAATTACCGCTGGAACCGTACCGAATATTTTAAAACGGTGAAAGACCTTTTGGGGGGCGACTACTATATCGACCTCGACAACTTCGCAGACCGCGACTTCCCCAACTCACAGGAGTCGCAGAACGACCTGGCGCGTCCCAACCGCGCTCTCTACGAAGGCGACAAGTGGGGTTACGACTATTTCGCCAATATCCGCGAAGGCAAAATGTGGGCGATGTACAACTATGCCGGCCCGCAGGTGAGCTTCGTAGCCGCGTTCGAAGCGGGATTCAATAACCTGTGGCGCGACGGCCTCGTCGAAAAAGGACTTTTCCCCACCTACGTCAACGGGGTGAAGCAGGATATCGGCAACCGCTCGCTGGGCGAATCAGACAGGCTCAACTTCTTTACCTACAAGGCGAAACTGGAATTACACTACAACATATCGGGAGCCCATCAACTGAGCGCGAATGCAGGTTACTCGCAGGATGCGCCCTATTTCCAGTACTCGTTCGTTTCGCCGCGCACGCGCAACGCAGTGACGCCGGGACTCACGACCTCGAAAACCTTTGCCGGCGAACTTACCTATAACATGCGCTATCCGTGGATGCGCATGAGCCTGTCGGCCTACTGGATGAAACTCTGGGATCAATCCAAGGTACTCAATTTCTACGACGACTATTACAAGGCTTACAGCAACTTCGCCATGAGCGGCATCGACCAGCGCCACATGGGTATCGAGGCCGCGCTGCAGATACCCATAGTCGCGGGCATATCGTTCAACGGCGCCGCCAGCTGGGGCGAATATATCTACACTTCGAACCCCCTCGTGACGCAGACAGTCGACAACAGCGCACAGACGCTGATGGAGAACGCCGACGTCTACTACAAGAACCTCTACGTGGAAAGCACCCCGCAGTGGGCGTTCAACGCGGGACTTTCGTACCGCAGCGGCAGCAACTGGTTCGTGGGGCTGGACTTCAACATGTACGACAGGATGTACCTCTCGATGAACCCGCTCTACCGTACAGACACGGCGCTCCAGGGTATGTGGAACGACCCGGCCGCCATAAGGGGGATGCTTTCACAAACTAAGTTCGACTTCGCATGGGTCATGAACGCCAATGTCGGCAAGCTGTGGTATCTCCACAAGGGACAGCTCGGCTTCAACCTCGAGGCCGACAACCTGCTGAACAAGCAGAACATCCGCACGGGCGGATATGAATACGGCCGCCTGTGGCTCGACGAAGCTACAGGGGAGTACAACAAGTTCGACTCGAAGTACTTCTACCTCTACGGGATCAACTTCTATGTGAATATTTACTACCGTTTCTAATATGAAAAAAGGAAAGAATATCATGAAAACGAAGAATATGTTATTGGGAATGGTTGCTGTGGCGCTGTCGGCCGTGCTGACGGGCTGCTACGAAAAATTCGATACGCCTCCGGCGCAGAAGATCTACGACGACACATGGTTTGCAGACAATGACTTCCAGAAGGTTTCGATAGCCGACATAAAACAGCTGTTCGTGGACAAGGTCGGCGATCCGACCAATACCGCCACCTACGGCAAAGGCTACAACATTGTCGAACCTTACTACATCATGGGCAAGGTTATCAGCAACGACGCCTTCGGTAATTTCTACCGCAACCTCTATATTCAGGACGACACCGGCGGGATAGAGGTCAAGGTCGGCCTGACCGGGATGTACACAAAGTATGTGACCGGAGAGACCATCTATGTGATATGCCAGGACCTTAATGTGGGTAATTACCGTCGCAATCTGAGCCTGGGTCTCGAAGATCTGTCGGCCGACTATGCCAACAAGAATATCGAAGTAAAATACCTTGTCGATGTTCACCTGAAGCAGGGGGAAAGAACTGCTATGGCGAAGGCAGATACTATCGTGATAAACTCGTCGAACATTTCGCAGTACGTCAGCGGCTCGAACAATATGTTCTCTCCGGCGATGAGCGGACGCCTGGTAAGGTTCGAGGGCGCTTTAAGCACATGGGGTACCTTCTCCGGCAACAGCTATCCCGCGTTCCAGCTCTCGGCCGAGGACGGTTATGCCAGCGTGCTCTACACCGACCTCTTTGCACAGTGGGATGCGTACGACGCGGCTGTCGCGGCGGGACAGGCGGCCACAGAACCCAGCGTTCCGCGTCCGGGAAACTTCTATTACGACCCCAGGGTGCCTACATGGGCTTATCAGGAGTATATGGGTTCGGCACGATATTACGGCAGCGCACGGTTTACCGTGGGCAGCGTAGCCATCGTGATCCGCACCAGCGGGTATTCGAGGTTCGCCCTCGATCCGGTGCCTGCCGACGGACGGATTGTCGACATGACCGGCATAATCAACCTTTACACCTCGGGCAGCGGCGGTTTCGCCACCAACCAGTTCATGCTCAACAACAGTTCGGACGTTTATTAGTCCGGACGGCGATAAAAAAGCCTTTTAACCGATGAAAACGCGGGCCCGGTTGATACCGGGCCCGTGTTTTATATATATATTTGTACAATATAAAAACCGTATCGGCACATGGGCGCATTGCGGAAATATCTAAGGGAAAGACTGTCCTACAAAAATTACAAGAGACTGCGAAGAGTTTATTTTGCCGTCGCCACCATCGGCAGGGGGCGCGACCTAGACCGGATCGGACGGGTCTGCGGCACCGACAAAGCCGTAAACCACCACTACACGCAGCACTACATTACCCACTTCCGCAGGTTCAAATACCGCAGGATCAATCTGCTGGAGATTGGTGTGGGCGGATACGACAATCCGACGGCAGGCGGGAATTCTCTCTGGATGTGGAAGAGGTATTTTCCCTTCGGACGCATATTCAGCCTCGATATCTACGACAAATCCGCGCTTCAGGAACACAGGATAAAGATTTACCAGGGGAGCCAGGTGGACGAGGAGTTTCTAAACAGGGTGGACGCCGAAGCCGGCGGTTTCGACATAATTATCGACGACGGCAGCCATCTGAACGAACATGTCGTCGAGACCTTCCGGATTATGTTCCCCAAACTCCGGGACGGCGGCATATACGTAATAGAGGACACCCAGACGTCATACTGGGAAAACTACGGCGGCGACAGCAGCGACCTTAACAATCCGGCGACCATGATGAATTTCTTCAAGGGCCTTGTCGACTCGCTGAATAACAAGGAGTTCGTTCTGCCGGGCTACAGGCAGAGCTACTACGACAGAAAAGTGATCTCGATCCACTTTTACCACAATCTGATCTTCGTATACAAGGGCGACAACGACGAAGAATCGAATCTCGTGAAGAACAACGAGATGCCTTTGCGAGGCTCGCACTAAATTCGTATCTTTACCGGATATGGCAGGAACATACAGTTACAAGATAGAGCCGCGCGATGTCGACGCCGCGCTGCGCGCGAGGGTCTACACGATGGGCGAATATGTGCTCTGGGCGGCCAACGACGATGCCGATGTGCTGGGATTCGGGCTGCGCGACCTGAATGCGGGCAACTCTTCGTGGGTTTTGTCGCGCATGGCTGTCGAGATGCGGCGGATCCCGTCGCGGTACGAGAAGATAGACGTTTACACATGGGTGAGCGATTACGGGCGGTTGATGACCACCCGTAATATGGTGATGACGGATGAAACCGGCGTGGAAATAGGCGCAGCGGTGACCCAATGGGCCATGATCGACCTCGACACGCGCCGTCCGCTCGACCTGTCGGCACTCTCCGACAAACAGACTTCGCTCGTCGACCGCGAGCCTCCCATCGATACGCCGCGCAGGATCGGCCCGTTCGAATGTACTTTAGAGAGGCCCCACCAGGTGGTTTACAGCGACATAGACTTCAACGGCCACGTCAACAGCATGAAATACCTGGAGTGGATGGCCGACACGATGCCCGCCGAACTTCTCGAAAAAGCCGCAGGACTGCGTTTCGATATCAACTATATCCACGAAGCGAAGTTGGGGCAGGCGCTCACGGTCTGCTACACCGAAACCGGCGGCGCGCATATGTTCGACATCCGAAACGAAGAAGGGCTTTCGATCTGTAAAGCGGCCATAAGGCTGAATGAAAGATGACAGATGAAAAATGAAATAAGATGAAAACAGTAAAGGCTCCCGCGGGAGCCTTTATTATGTAAGGTCGGTTTCTAATGACGGTTGCGCTGTGCCGGTAGTTTCAGGAGTGCAGCCACCTTTATCATCAAATCCGCTGTGACCGTTGCTATTCGTGGCCGATGTGCTTGGAAACTTCCTTGCTTTCGGCGATCGACTGCAGGGCGAGGTAGTTGTCGCCGTAGCGTTCGAGGTTGTCGAGTTCGGTGCGGAAAGTATCCAGATGCTCTTCTTCCTCGGCTATGAGCTCCTCGAAAATGCGTTTCGAGGTGGCATCTTTGGCTTCGCCGCAGACCCTTGCCCAATCGTTGTAGCTGTCGATGGTGTTCTGTTCGAGTTCGATGCCTTTCTGCAGGATCGCCTTGACGTTTCCTTCGTTGATCTTCACGACCTTCTGGTCGGGCATCATGTCGAAGTCGCCCTCGAGGAAAAGGATCCTTTCGGCGAATTCTTCGGTGTGTTTCATCTCCTGTATGGCCACCCTCTTGAAAATTTTGGCGAGATACTTGTAGCCGATGTCCTCGAGGCGGACGTGGAAATCCATGTATTGCAGCGATGCGGTAGTTTCCATTCTGACCCCTTTGTTCAGCAGATCGATGCTGGTCTGATACTTGTTCATAATCCCGGATTTTTATTTGTTGGTTTAAAGTTTGTTTAGAATAAAGTAAAGGTACAATTTTCATACCTCATTTCCCAATGCGTCCGGCTTTTTTTACTTCGGCGGATATTTCATATCTTTATAGCCCATAATGAAAAAAGGAATGAAAAAAATATTACTGCTGTTTTCGGCCGTTCTGCTGTCCGCCGGAGCATTTGCGCAGGAAGGCTCGGCCGAATGGAAAGCAACCGTAAAACCGCTCGAAGGCTCTCAATACGAGGTTTTGTTCGAGGCGCGGATAACGCCCGGATGGCACATGTACGATCTGGGGCCGTACGACATGCCCATGGCGACCGCGTTCGATTTTTCGGCGGCGAGCGGGGTGGAGCTAATCGGAGAGCCGTATCAGCTGGATGAACCGCACCGTTATTTCGACGATATTTTCGGCTTCGAGATAGGTTATTTCGAAGGCACGGCGCGTTTCGCGCAGAAAGTCGAGGCCCGGGGGCCGGGAGCGGTCCTTGCCGGAGAGGTCGAATACCAGGTCTGCGACGACCAGGCATGCGTGCGCGGCACCTGGGATTTCAGCGTGCAGGTCACCGAAGGTACGCCCGAAACGGCCGCTTTTACGCCGGCGGAAACCGACGGCACGACAGGAAAATCGCTGTGGGGAATGATTCTAGAGGCCATCCTGTGGGGATTCGCCGCACTGCTGACGCCGTGCGTATTCCCGATGGTGCCGATGACAGTATCATTCTTCATGAAGGACGGGGAGAACCGTGCCGCGGCGCGTTTCCGTGCCCTCGTGTTCGGCCTTTTCATAGTCGCGCTCTACACCTTGCCGATCGCTGTGATAATCCTCGTGACGTATTTCGCAGGCGGCGAGGCAGTCACGGCCGATATATTCAACTGGCTCTCGACGCACTGGATACCTAACGTGCTTTTCTTCCTGGTGTTCCTGGTGTTCGCGGCATCGCTGCTGGGGGCTTTCGAGATACGCATGCCGGGAAAACTGGTAAATAAATCGGACCAAAACGCCGAGAAAAAGGGGCTTATAGGGATATTTTTCCTTGCGCTGACGCTTGTTCTGGTCTCATTTTCATGCACCGGCCCGATAGTCGGCACGGTGCTCATCAAATCGACTCAAGGCGAATTTTGGGCTCCGATTTTGACGATGTTCGTCTTTTCGCTGGCGTTTGCACTGCCTTTCACGCTGCTGGCGTTCTTTCCCCAACTGCTCAATAAACTGCCCAAAAGCGGCGGCTGGCTTAATATGGTGAAGGTCATACTCGGTCTTGTCGAAATCGCGCTGGGGCTGAAATTCCTCTCCGTCGCCGACCAGACCTACCACTGGGGAATCCTCGACCGCGAAGTCTACCTTGCCATCTGGATAGTCGTCTTCACGATGCTCGGGTTCTATTTCCTTGGCAAGATACGCTTCAAATACGACAGCGAGGTCAAAACCGTTTCGGTCGGAAGGCTCGCCGCGGCAATCGCGGTATTCTCGTTCGTGGTCTATCTGATCCCCGGGATGTGGGGTGCGCCGCTGAAAGCCATATCCGGCTACCTACCGCCCATGTCGACGCAGGATTTCGTGGTCGCAGGTAACGCCAGGGCCGCTGGTGGCAACGGCCACAGCGATTATTTTCGCGCATCGGATTCGGTTCAGGAGAAGATTATGTACGCCGACGTACTGCATCTGCCGCACGGGATGACCGGTTATTTCGATTTCGAGCAGGGGATGGCCTACGCAAAGAGAGTCGGCAAGCCGGTATTCCTCGATTTCACGGGCCACGGATGTGTCAACTGCCGCGAAATGGAGGAGCGCGTCTGGGTCGACCCCGAAGTACAGCGCATCCTGCGAGAGGAGTACGTCATGATCGCCCTATATTCCGACGACCGCACCAAGCTGACTGAAAGTGAGTTGGAAACTACGCCGTCCGGGAAGGTACTGAAAACACTCGGCAAGAAAAATTCGTACCTCGTGAACACACGCTACGGCGTGAGCTCGCAGCCGGCATACCTTTTGCTCGACAAAGACGGTAATCCCATGGTCCCGGTGCGAGGCTACAACCTCAATATCCCCGACTATGTGGCGTTCCTGAAAAGTGGTATCGACAAATATAATAAGTGAAGAGTTAAGAGTTATGAGTGAAGAGTTGTGGTGCGGCAGATGCCGCAGATTTTAAGAAACACCACTTTCTATTTTTCACTCATCACTCTTCGTTCTTCACTCTTAACTTACTTATTATGGCAGATTTATCGAAACTTGAACCGAGGGCTGTGTGGGAACAGTTCGAGGCTGTGACTAAGATCCCGCGTCCGTCGAAGAAGGAGGAGAAGATGATCGCTTTCCTCGTGGATTTTGCGAAGGGCCACGGGCTGGAATATAAAAAGGACGCGGTCGGCAACGTCGTGATCCTGAAACCCGCCTCGCCCGGAATGGAGAACCGTCCGGCGGTGGTGCTGCAGAGCCATATGGAGATGGTGTGCGAAAAGAACTCAGGCGTCGATTTCGATTTCGAGCGCGACCCCATCCGCACACGCATCGAGGGCGACTGGGTGAAGGCCGAAGGGACTACGCTCGGTGCCGACGATGGTATCGGGATAGCCGCCGCGCTCGCTATGCTGCTCGATAGGGATGTGAAGCACGGACCGCTGGAAGCGCTGTTCACCATCGACGAGGAGACCGGACTGACCGGCGCGTTCAAACTGGGCGGCGACATGATCTCGGGCAAATACCTCATCAACCTCGACTCTGAGGACGAGGGCGAGGTGTTCATCGGCTGTGCCGGGGGTATCGACACATTGGCGTACTTCGACTATACGACAGAAAAGGTTCCGGCTGGACACCAGTTTTTCGAGGTCTTGGTTTCCGGACTCAAAGGGGGCCACAGCGGCGATGACATCGAAAAAGGGCGCGGAAACTCCAACAAGATACTCGCCCGCCTGTTGTGGAGCGGGATCGCAGATTTCGGGTTGAGGCTGTCGCAAATCGACGGCGGGAACCTGCGCAATGCCATTCCGCGCGAGGCGCGGGCTTTAGTCGCCGTTCCCGACGGAAAGGGGGCAGCGTTCGTGAAATTCTTCGGGGGTTTTGCCGCCGATATCCTCGCCGAACTGCAATATACCGACGCCGGCGTCAAGATTGAAATGGACAAGGCCGGGGTCGCCGACGTGATCGACGAAAAAACCGTGCGCAGCCTTGTTTACGCCCTTGCAGGAGTGCCGAACGGAGTGCAGGCGATGAGTTTTGCGATGCCGGGACTGGTCGAGACATCGACCAACCTTGCGTCGGTCAAGATGGCTGACGGGAAAATAATCGTGACCACTTCACAGCGTTCGTCGGTCGAAAGTGCTAAAAAAGCGGCGGCCGAGGCGGTTGAGTCTGTTTTCTTACTGGCGGGCGCTAAGGTCGAACACTCCGACGGTTATCCCGGCTGGGCACCGAACCCCCATTCGCATATCCTCGAGGTGACTGAGGCGGCCTACCTGAAGCTGTTCGGCACGAAAGCCAAAGTCCGCGCGATCCACGCCGGGCTGGAGTGCGGGCTGTTCCTCGAGAAATATCCGCATCTGGAGATGGTTTCGATAGGGCCGACTCTGCGCGGAGTCCACTCGCCCGACGAACGGCTCGAGATCCCGACGGTCGACAAGTTCTGGCGGTTGCTCGTCGAGATACTGAAGAATATTTGATGGATGGGCGCTGATCTGTCATCCCGACAGAAGAATGAAATTCTGACGAGGGATCTACCGCTTATAAATACAAGGTAGATTCCTCGCTTCGCTTCGGAATGACATCATTTATTCACGGCGGGCAATCAACACTGCACCACGTCGCGGCCGAAAGGGGTGAACGCCACGGCCATCAGCTTGAAATGCTGAAGTCCGAGAGGTATGCCTATTATCGTGACGCACAGCACCAGGCCGAAAGCCAGATGCATAAGCGCCAGGCACAGGCCGAACGTGAACACCCACAGGATATTCATCAGTACGTAGAGGCAGCCGCTTCCTCCACGGTCGACGATGGTGGTCCGTCCAAAAGGCAGGAATGCGAACACACCTATCTTGAAAGCCTGGTAGGCGAAAGGTATCCCGATGATGGTTATGCAGAGCACGATGCCTGCGATAAAGTATCCCAGCGCCACGAAAAGGCCGCCGAATATCACCCAGACTATATTTCCAAAGACGTTCATAGGCTGAAATCTGCTAAAGCTATTGCGACGGCGGCTTCGGCGATCACCGGAACGCGCAGTGCGATGCAGGCGTCGTGGCGACCACCGATAACGAGGGTTTCAATTTTTCCCGTCGCGAAATTAAACGTATCCTGTGGCCTAGAGATGCTGGCGGTGGGTTTGACGGCGATGCGCACCACGAGTTCGTTGCCGTTGGTAATGCCGCCGTTGATCCCCCCCGCGTTGTTGGTCGCGGTGGTTCCGCGCACATCGACGATCATGTCGTTATTCTCGGACCCGCGCAATTTTGCCGCGTCGAAACCGCGTCCGAACTCAACGCCCTTCACCCCGGGGATCGAGAACATCAGGTGGCTGACCACGCTCTCGACCGAATCGAAGAACGGTTCGCCGAATCCCACAGGGACTCCGGTCGCGCGGCATTCGACGATCCCGCCTACGGAATCCATCTCGGCCACGGCTTCGGAAATTATAGCGTCGAACATCGTCCGGTCGCGTGAACCGCCTATTTCGATTATTTCTGCAGAGATTTTTACCTCGGCCAATATCTTTTTCGCGATCACTCCGGCGGCGACCAATCCGAGTGTCACACGGCCGGAAAAATGTCCGCCGCCACGGTAGTCGTTATATCCGCTGTGGCCGTTGCCACCGCCGAATTTCTGCGACGCCGTAAGGTCGGCATGCGACGGGCGCGGATGTTCGACAAGTTTCGAGTAATCCTTCGAGCGGATATCCTCGTTGCGGAAAAACACCGTCAGCGGCGCGCCCGTAGTATGCCCCTCGAAAACGCCCGAAACGATCTCGGGAATATCGGCTTCGCAGCGCGGGGTTGTACCTTTTGCCCCGGGGCGGCGGCGTGCGAGATCTGGTTCGAAGTCGGCCGCGGCCAGCGGAATTCCCGCCGGAACGCCGTCCATAACGACTCCTAAAGCCCCGCCGTGCGATTCCCCGAAAATTGTTATCCTGAAATTCCGTCCAAAACTGTTCATCCGATAGATTGATATTATAAGGTAGATCCCTCGTCAGAACTGCGTTCTTCTGTCGGGATGACATTTTATAAACCGCCGCCGGCGTTCCGGCTTCGTAATTTTTAATTCGTAATTCGTAATTTATCGAAGTCGTGCCAGAAACCGGCGTATGATTTCGAGACGCATTCGGCGCCGCGGATCGTGACGGGCGACGATGCATTGAGCGCCGCAACGGCGAGCGACATGGCTATGCGGTGGTCGCCATGACTTTCTACCGAGCCTCCGCTTATCCGGCTTCCGGTGACACGCATTATATTTTCCTCTTCAATATCGACCTCGATGCCCAGTTTGCCGTACTCGCTGCGCAGGGCCTCGGCGCGGTCGCTCTCCTTGTGTGCGAGACGGCCTGTCCCCGTTATGACAGAAGTGCCTTCGCAGTTGGCGGCCAGCGCGACAAGCGCAGGGAAAAGGTCGGGGCAGTCGTCGGCAACGAACTCGAAAGCGTGCAGTTCGCGGCGGCAGACAGTGACACAGTCTTCGGTCTCCTCGATACGGGCGCCGGCGCGGGAAAGAGCGTCGATAATGGCGGTGTCGGCCTGCAGCGAAACGGTGTGCAGATTGTGCAGGGTGACGCTTCCGGCAACCGCTCCTGCCACCAGAAGGCACGATGCCGCGCTCCAGTCACCTTCCATGATGAAATCCGCAGGGGTATACTGTTGTCCGCCGGGAACGTAGAACTCCTCGTAGTCGCGGTGGTCGATGTCGATGCCGAACTTGTCCATCGTGTCGATGGTCATATCGATATAGGGAAAACTTCTCAGCCCGTCGACGTATATCGTGGTGCCGTGCCTGGCGAGCGGGAGAGACATCAGAAGGCCCGTCAGGAACTGCGACGAGACCGATCCGTCGAGCCGCACCTCGCCGCCGCGCATGGGTCCGCGGACTGTTATGGGCAGAAATCCCTTGTTGTCTTTCACTTTAACGCCCAACTGCCGCAGCGGATCGGTCATCATGGTCATCGGGCGGCGCAGGATGCTGTTGTGGCCGTCGATGGTGATGGGGCCGGCGCAGAGCGATGCAATGGGTGTAAAAAGGCGCGTAGAGAGGCCCGATTCGCCGATGTCGAGAATGTCAGAAACAGGGTTCAGTCCTCCGCGGATGGCGTAGGTGGTGTCGTCGAGCCGGCGGACGGCTGCGCCCAACACCTGAACCACCCCGATGGCGGCCGCGGTGTCGTCGCACATTTCGACGTTGTGGAGGGTCGATTCCCCCGGGGCCAGGAGCGCCGCGGCGATCGCCCGCTGGGCGTAACTTTTGGAACTCGGAGGGACTATATCGCCTTCTACTGTCCCGCCGGTTACTGTTTTATCCATCGTTTTTTAAATAATGAATCATGATTAACGCAGTTCAAAGTCTTTTCCTAAGTAAACCTCGCGCACACGTTCGTCGTTTGCAAGTTCTTCGGCCGTACCCGCTTTCAGGATCTTGCCCTCGAACAGCAGATAGGTGCGGTCGGTGATCTTTAGCGTCTCGTGGACGTTGTGGTCGGTGATGATGACACCGATATTGCGGTCCTTCAGGCTGCGTACAATGGTCTGGATATCCTCCACCGCGATCGGGTCGACCCCCGCGAATGGTTCGTCCAAAAGGATGAACGCCGGATTTATGGCGACCGCGCGCGCGATCTCGCAGCGGCGGCGTTCGCCCCCCGACAGCTGGATACCCTTGCTCTTGCGCACCTTCTGCAGGCCGAATTCGGATATGAGCGACTCGAGCCTCTCCTTCTGGTACTGACGGGTGAATTCCGTCATCTCCAGAACAGCCTTGATGTTGTCCTCGACGCTCAGGCGGCGGAAAACCGACGCTTCCTGCGCAAGGTAACCCACGCCCATCTGCGCTCGCTTGTAGACCGGCAGATGGGTGATCTCGGTGGAAACCCCTTCGTCGTTCTCCAGGAAAATAGTCCCCTGGTTGGGTTTGACAAGCCCCACGACCATATAGAAAGTGGTGGTCTTGCCGGCGCCGTTCGGCCCGAGCAGACCCACGATCTCGCCCTGGTTTACATCTACCGAAACGTGATCCACCACAGTACGTGTTTTGTACTGTTTTACAAGATCAACCGTGTAAAGTCTCATTCGTTTTTATTTATATTTTCCGTAAAGATAGTGCAAGCCGGGAGAAAACGATAATTTTCCGTAAAAATAGGGAAATTTGGAAATTATGTTTATCTTTAATTCTGCTAAATGTAAATTTGAGGAAAAACAGCAGTGAAAGCACAACCGGATACAATGCTCTACGACAGGCTGAAGGAATACTTCGGCTTCACATCTTTCAAGGGAAACCAGGAAGCCGTGATCCGCAACGTGCTCGACGGGCGCGACACTTTCGTGCTGATGCCCACCGGCGGGGGCAAATCGCTCTGCTATCAGCTGCCCGCACTCATCATGGAGGGGGTCGCCATAGTCATTTCGCCCCTCATCGCGCTGATGAAAAACCAGGTCGACTCGATGCGCGCATTCAGCGAGACCGACGGAGTGGCTCATTTCCTCAACTCGTCGCTCAACAAGGGCGCGATCCAGCAGGTCCGCGACGACGTTCTGGCCGGGAAGACCAAACTCCTGTACTTCGCCCCCGAGTCGCTCACCAAGGAGGACAACGTCTCGTTCCTTCGGAAGATCAAAATATCCTTCTTCGCCATCGACGAGGCGCACTGCATCTCGGAGTGGGGACATGATTTCCGTCCCGAGTACCGCCGCATACGTCCGATCATCAACGACATAGGCGACGCGCCCATAATCGCGCTCACCGCCACCGCCACACCCAAGGTGCAGATGGATATCCAGAAGAACCTCGGTATGCAGGACGCCGCCGTGTTCAAGTCGTCGTTCAACCGCCCGAACCTCTATTACGAGATACGCGCGAAGGTCGACGCCTCGAAGGAGATCATCCGCTACATAAAGACCAACGAAGGGAAGTCGGGAATAATATACTGCCTGAGCCGCAAAAAGGTGGAGGAACTTACCGAGCTGCTTCTGGCCAACGGCATCAAGGCCCACGCCTACCATGCCGGGATGGATGCGACTACAAGGGCCCGCAACCAGGACGATTTCCTGATGGAGAACGTCGACGTCATCGTCGCCACCATCGCTTTCGGCATGGGCATCGACAAGCCCGACGTGCGCTATGTGATACACTACGACATTCCCAAGAGCCTCGAGGGTTACTATCAGGAGACCGGGCGTGCCGGTCGCGACGGGGGCGAAGGGCAGTGCCTCACGTTCTACAGCTACAAGGATATACAGAAACTCGAAAAATTCATGCAGGGCAAGCCCATCGCCGAGCAGGAGATAGGCAAGCTGCTTCTTTTGGAGACGGTTTCGTATGCCGAATCGTCAATCTGCCGACGCAAGACGCTGCTGCACTACTTCGGCGAAGAGTACCGGATTGCCAACTGCGGCAGCTGCGACAACTGCCTCAATCCACGCCCGAAGATCGACGCCATGGCCGATATGGAACTTGCGCTGGAGACCTTGCAGGCTATCGGCGACAAGTTCAAGATAGATTACCTCGAAAGCGTTCTGACCGGTAAGGCCACCACGCTCGTCAAGTCATACCGCCACCACAAGATCGAGCAGTTCGGTGCCGGGGCCGAGCGCGACGCCCGCTACTGGGGCGCCGTCATCCGCCAGGGACTGATACTGGGACTTATAGACAAGAACATTGAGAACTACGGCCTGCTGGCGGTCAATGCAAAGGGGCTGGCCTTTATCGAAAAGCCTTTCCCCGTGACAGTCACGCTCGACCACGAATACGATTCGGAAGGGGACGACGAGGACGGAGCCGCACAGCCGACCGGCAAAGGCGGCGGCGCGGCCGACGAAGAGCTGTTCAGGATGTTGAAAGAGCTTACCAAAAAGGTGGCGAAGCAACACGGACTGCCGCCGTTCGTCGTGTTCCAGGATCCGTCGCTCGAGGATATGTCGGTGCATTACCCCATCACCATCGAGGAGATGCAGAACATCAGCGGCGTGGGTGCGGGCAAGGCCAAAAAATTCGGACAGCCGTTCATCGAACTCATCAAACGCTACGTCGAGGAGAAGGAGATCGTGCGTCCGCAGGATATGGTAGTCAAAGGGGTCGCCAACAAGAGCGCCAACAAGGTATACATCATCCAGGGCGTCGACCGCAAGATGGATTTCGCCGACATCGCACGCGCTAAGGACCTCGATTTCGACGAACTGCTGGGCGAGATCGAGAGCATTGTCTATTCGGGTACCAAGCTAAATATCAGCTACTACATCGACGAGGTGATGGACGACGACAAAGCCGAAGAGATATACCTCTATTTTAAAGAGGACGCCGAAAGCGACTCGATCGAGGAGGCCGTAAAGGAACTCGGTTCCGACTTCACCGAAGAAGAAATTCGTCTGGTCCGCATCAAGTTTATCTGCGAACAGGGACACTAAGTTTAATCATGAATCATGAATCATAAATCATGAATTAAGGTCGATGCCTGCGCATCGGCTTTATTCATTTTAATATATGGAGAACGTCAGGGCTAAAAAATCACTCGGTCAGCATTTCCTGACCGACCTCAATATTGCACGGCGGATCGCGGATTCGATCTCGGGCGGTAGCGACGTGCTGGAGATAGGCGGCGGAATGGGCGTGCTGACGCAGTTCCTGCTGCAGAGGGACGACATCCGGCTATGGGGGATCGAGATCGACAAGGAGAGCATCGCATATATGCGTGAACATTTTCCCGATTTTTCGCCGAGGCTCATCGAGGGCGATTTTCTGCGCTACGATCTCCGCGGGCAGTTCCCGGATGGCGTGAAGATCATCGGCAACTTCCCTTATAATATCTCCTCGCAGATATTTTTCAAGATACTGGAGAACCGCGATCTGGTTCCCGAAGCGGTGGGCATGATCCAGCGCGAGGTGGCGCAGCGCATCGCCGAACCACCGGGCAGCCGCACCTACGGTATCATGAGCGTGTTGCTGCAGGCGTGGTACGACATCGAATATCTTTTTACGGTCAGCGAGAGCGTTTTCTCGCCGCCGCCAAAGGTCAAAAGCGCCGTCATACGCCTCGCGCGCAATTCGGTGGAGGAGCTCGGCTGCGACGAGGCGTTGTTTGTCAAAGTTGTCAAGGCGGCTTTCGGGCAGAGGCGCAAGATGGTGCGAAATTCATTGAGGGCGGTTTTCGGCGATTTCGGGGGCGCGGAACACCCGCTTTTCAGCGACCGCGCCGAAAAACTATCCGTCGCCCAGTTCGTCGACCTCACAAACTGGGTCGGCCGGAACACCGGCGGCGGATTATAGATTCACAGTGTCCCGTAAAAGGTTCGGCATTCCGGCGGCCATTATGAGGAAGGTCTGAATTTGACTTTTTGTTCCCGATTTGTGACAAGATGTTCCGCTTAAGGGCATCTTTTTTTATTGTTATGAAAAATTTTACGTAACTTTAAAGTCATTCTGAGAAATCTAAAACCTACATAATTGATTATGGAAAAGAAGACGACAGGGTTGTCGCGCCGCGACTTCCTGAAAACGACCGGTATTGCAGCCGCAGGAGTGATGCTGGGCGGCCTTTCACCACTTGAGGCGTTGGGAGCCGGCCAATCAAAGAAAAAAACCACCGCTGCCGCTACCGACCGTGTGCGCCTTGCCTGCATAGGCATCGGCAACCGCGGATGGGACCTTGTGAGGGAGTTCGGGGCGAGCGGACTTGCCGACATCGTGGCGCTGTGCGACGTCGACATCGACGCCGACTTCTGCCAGAAGGCGCTGAACGCCCATCCGAATGCCAAACGCTACCGCGATTTCCGCAAAATGTTCGACGAAATGGCTCCGCAGATAGACGCTGTGGCGGTCGCCATTCCCGACCATTCGCACTTCCCGGCCACGATGCTGGCCCTGTCGCTTGGCAAGCACGTTTACGTAGAAAAACCGATGGCGCGTACTTTCAACGAGGCGCAGCTGATGATGGATATGGCCCTGCGGAATCCGCAGTTGGCGACGCAGGTCGGCAATCAGGGACACTCCGAAGCCAATTATTTCCAGTTCAAGGCATGGATGGACGCGGGCATCATAAAGGATGTTACCGAGGTGACGGCCCACATGAACTCGGCCCGCCGCTGGCACGGATGGGACCAGAACATATATAAGTTTCCCGATGCGGAGCCGCTGCCCGCGGGTATGGACTGGGACACGTGGCTCGGGACGGCCATGTGGCACGATTTCAACAAGAAATACCATCCGGGCGACTGGCGCAGCTGGTACGATTTCGGCATGGGGGCGCTGGGCGACTGGGGCGCGCATATACTCGACACGGTGCACGAATTCCTCGAACTGGGGCTGCCGTATGAGGTAGAGCCGCAGAAGCTGGTCGGACACAACGACTTTTTCTTCCCGCTCTCCTCGACGATAAAATTCCGCTTTCCGAGGCGCAGGCATATGCCCGCCGTGGACGTGACGTGGTACGACGGGGTGGACAACCTGCCGCCCATTCCCGCAGGTTACGGCGTGTCGGAACTCGATCCCAACATTCCGCCTTCGGGTGCTAACGTGGCGCAGCCGGTGAGCCTCAATCCGGGCAAGATAATCTACTCCAAGGATCTGATATTCAAAGGGGCGTCGCACGGCAGCACCCTGTCTATCATTCCCGCCGACAAGGCCCGGGAAATGGCTGACAGCCTGCCGGAAGTTCCCGAAAGCACGTCGAATCATTACGTCAACTTCCTGCGCGCATGCCGTGGCGAGGAGAAGACCCGTTCGCCGTTCGAGATTCACGGCCCGCTGAGCCAGGTCTTCTCGCTGGGTGTCATCGCACAGAGGCTGGGCCGCAAGCTCACTTTCGACGCCCATACACACGAAATAGTCGGCGATCCGATAGCCAACGCGCTTCTGGCCGGAGCGCCGCCGCGGATCGAATGGGAAGAGTACTACAAGTTGTAACTGTTCGAACTCTCAGGAACATGAATAAAGGATTGATTTCCTTGGTTATCGTATTATTTATGGTCGGATGCGGCGGGGGAGCGGAAAAGATGTCTGAAAAGGAGTTTACGAAATTTTATCTGGAGAGTCTGGAACGGGAATTTCCCGATGCCGGATTTGAGATCACAGACGATCTGACCATAGTATCTTCTTACCACGACATGGAATACCTTATTTCGTTGGATAACGCCTATCTGGAATATAAGGCTCAGCCCGATTCCATAAACGGGATCATATCGAAGTATATGGCGTCTTATTCCGATGTCTGGGAGAATGACGGAACCATCGATACAGAGAGAATAATTCCTGTTATAAAAGCGCTCGACTACCTCGATATGCTTGCAGAATCGAATGGAATAAGCAAGGATAAACTGTCGGTCGCATATGAAAAATACAACGACCGGCTGATCATTCTTTATGCTGAAGACAAGGGTAGCAACTTCTCTTATCTTACAAATGAAGATCTGGAAAAGGCGAGTATTGCCAAAGAGGATTTGCTTGAATATGCAATCAGGAATCTCGTAAATATTATTCCCGAGGTAGGAAACCATCCGGGAGATGACGGCTTGTATTTTGTTTCTGCGGGCGGGGATTATGAAAACAGCCTGATCCTGTTGGAAGAGATATGGAATAAGGATAATTTCGACGTGAAAGGAGACCTGATCATTGCGATCCCCAACAGGGATATATTACTGGTTGCCGGAAGCGGGGACAAAGATGGTATTGAAAAGATAAAGCAGCTCGCAGAAAAGTCTTACCGAGAAAGTACTTATCCCATAACCCCATATTTGTTTAAATGGAACGGGAATAATTTTGAGAATTATGATTAAAAGAGTGGCAGGCTTTTGTGGTCTTCCGAAATCAAATTAATGTGATTATGAAAAGGATATTTTTTACGGCGGCGCTTATGTTGATATTCGCAGGAGCGTCCGCACAGGAGTGGACGCCGCTGTTCAATGGCAAAAATCTGAAAGGGTGGAAAACACTCAACGGCAAGGTCGAATTCCGCGTCGAGAACAACACCATCGTCGGCACTTCCAAAACGGGCGAGCCGAATACGTTCCTAGCGACCGACAAGAATTACGGCGACTTCATCCTCGAGTTCGAGTTCAAGGCCGACGACGGATTGAATTCGGGCGTGCAGTTCCGCAGCCACAGTAAAAAAGATTTCAAGAACGGGCGTGTCCACGGATACCAGTATGAGATCGACACCGCGCCGCGAGCATGGTCGGGCGGGATCTATGATGAGGCTACACCCCGTCTGTGGCTCTATCCGCTGACATACAACCAGCCCGCCCGTGCCGCCTACAAACCCGGCGAGTGGAACAAGGCCCGCATCGAGGCGGTCGGAACCTCCATCCGCACGTGGCTCAACGGTGTGGAGTGCGCCAACATTATAGACGACGTCGAATCGGAAGGTTTCATCGCCCTGCAGATCCACGACATAGGCAGCAACAAGGCGCTCGAAGGTAAGCAGGTGTGCTGGCGCGATATCCGCATCTGCACGAAAGACCCTGCCGTCTTCGCATCGCCCGCGAATCCGGCCGTTGCCCAGATCAACCTCATTCCCAACACTATATCGAAACGCGAGGCAGCCGAGGGCTGGCGCCTGCTGTGGGACGGGGCGACGACCGAAGGATGGCGCGGCGCGAAACTGGCCGGATTCCCCGAGAATGGCTGGACCATATCGAACGGAGTGCTTTCGGTCGAGAAATCGGGTGGCGGCGAATCGACCAACGGCGGCGATATCGTGACGGTCGAAAAGTACAGGAATTTCATCCTGAAGGTCGATTTCATGATCACCGAGGGGGCCAACAGCGGCATCAAGTATTTCGTCGACACGGAACTCAACAAGGGTGAAGGGTCGTCCATCGGCTGCGAGTTCCAGATTCTGGATGACCAGCGCCATCCCGATGCCAAACTCGGGGTGAACGGCAACCGCACGCTCGCATCGCTCTACGACCTTATCCCTGTGCGCGGTTTTGCAGAGGCATATTTCCGTCCGTCGACTTTCAATACGGCAATGATCGTGGTGCGCGGCAACCATGTAGAACATTGGCTCAACGGCGTGAAACTGGTCGAATATGAGCGCAACAACCAGATGTGGGACGCGCTGGTGGCTTACAGTAAATACCGCGACTGGCCCAATTTCGGGAATGCCGCCGAGGGGCACATCCTGCTGCAGGACCACGGCGACAAGGTGTCGTTCAAGAACGTTAAGATTAAAGAGTTGTAAGGCGATCTCCGTCCTTGCGAAGGCGTAAGCCTGAAGCAATCTGTCATATATAATATTAGATTGCCGCGCTTTGCTCGCAATGACGAAGCCGGAATATTTAGACGTTAAGCTAAAAAAGAGATACGCCGGACCTGAAAGTCCGGCGTATCTCTTTTATCATTGAAAGGACTGTGTATCTATTTTTGATACCGCCCCTTATTCTTGGCCCTGTTTTTGGTCGGCGGGAGCTGCGATTTGCCCTGCTGCTGGCGCTGCATCTCCATCTGGGCTTTCTGCGCCGCCTCGAGGCGTGCCATGAATCCGCTCTTTTTCTTCTCCTTGCGCGGCGTTTCGAGCATTTTCTTGCGCAGTTTCTGCTCGTTGATGGCGAACCTCACGCCGTACATCTGCGCCATCGTGAACATGTTGGACAGCAGATAGTAGAAACAGAGACCCGCCGCGTAGTTGTTGAACCACAGCAGAAGCATGATGGGCATCATGTAGAGCATCATGAACTTCATGCCGGCCATCTGGGGCTGCGAGGCCTGCTGCTTGAAGTTGAGCCACGAATAGGCGAACATCGAAACGGCCATCAGCAGCGCGAAAAGACTGATATGGTCGCCGTACCACGGAATCTTGAACGGCAGGCTGGCGATGCTGTCGAAGCTCGAAAGGTCTTCGGCCCACCACAGGCTCTCCTGGCGCAGTTCGATGGAGGCCGGGAAGAAACGGAACATGGCGATCAGGATGGGCATCTGGATCAACATCGGGATACACCCGGCGAGCGGATTGATGCCGGCCCGTTTGTTCAGCTCCATCAGCGCCTGCTGTTTCTTCATCGCATCTTCCTTGTTCGGGAACCGGGCGTTGATCTCGTCCATCTCGGGTTTGATGACGCGCATCTTCGCCGATGATTTATAAGAGGTGAACGTCAGCGGGAAGATCACGATCTTGATGAACAGCGTCATCAGGAATATGATCCAGCCGAAGTTCAGCCCTTTGGATCCGAGCCAGTCGAACAGGGGTATCACCGCAAGACGGCTGATCCATCCGATGATCCATCCGCCCAGAGGAACGAGGCGTTCCATGGCGATATCATAATCTTTAAGCTGCGAGAATTTGTTGGGACCGAAGTACATGCGGAAACCATATGAGGCCTTGTCGCGCTCCATCGGGACGGTCAGCTTCGCCTGGAACTTCTTGATGGTCCCGTCGCCCGGCTGGTAGGTGTAGTACTGCATGTCGGCCCCCTGGAAACTGTCGTCGGCGATCAGCACCGATGAGAAGAACTGCTGTTTGAAGGCCACCCAGTGCACCTTGCTCGTGATATTTTCCTGCTTGGTCTGTCCGGCGTTCGCCATCCCTATATCCTCGATGGTTTTTTCGCCGGGATAATGGTACGATATGTTCGTATAACGGTTCTCGTTGTCGAAACCCTTTTCATTCTGCAGGCCGGTGTTCACCCAGTCGATCTCGAAGTTGGGCTGGTTGGATATCATGGCACCCATCCCCACGAAATTGATCGTGTAGCCGATCATGTAGTCGTTGCGCGGGATGGTGTAGAGGAATTCGACGTATGCCAGCGAGTCCACCGGAAGGCGCATCGAAACGCTCTTCGACTCCTCGCCGTCGCGCCACTCCGCCGAGGGCATGTCGCACGTGAAGTTGAACTCGCGGGTGTTTATCTGGGCGTCGTTGTAGCCCTTCTTGACGAAGAAGACTACGTCGAAGAGTTCCGAATCGGGCTTCCACATATGCAGCGGGTCGCCGCCGTACTTCTTATAATCCTTCAGCACGACGTCCGAAACGAGGCCGCCCAGCGACGAGAACTCGATCTCCATCACGTCGTTGGAGAGCGTGAAACGCTGCGCGTCGGCCGTGCGTGCGGCCGCCATCACCTCGCCTAACGGATCGGCCTGCGGGGTCTGCTGCTGGGTTTGCGCCGCCTGTCCGGCCTGCGCCGCCGCCATAGCCAGCGAGTCGAACTGGACTTCCGCAGGTTTCGGCGCATTGGCCCGCGCTATGGAGTCCTGTACGCGCTTCTCCTCCTGGATTTTTTTCTGCTGCCTGCTCTGGAAAAACGAGAATCCGAAGAGGATCGCGCCGATCAGAACCAGGCCGATGATTGTCTGTTTATTCATTCTTTTTCTTGTTACTTTTTAAAAAAAGTAACCAAAAAATTCTTGGAGATACTTCGTATCTCACTACTTTGGCCGAGAAATGTGTTTATATTTAAGAGATTCCGACAATCCGGAGTTAAGAATTTTGAAGGTTGCTTCGCAATCGATTTTTGAAAACATCCGGTTTGTGAAAATTTATTTTCAGCACCGGATATTTTAAAAATCGCGGCGGCAGGCATAGCCTGTCGCCTAAATTCTTAACTCCTTTTCAACTCTACTTAAACATTCTTCTCCCCACAATAGCAGGAAACGAAGTTTCCATAAAAATTTTTGGCACCACCTTTTTTAAAAGGTGGTAATATTAATCATTATTTTGCTGCATCGCCGCTTTCACGAAAGCTACGAAAAGCGGGTGCGGGTTTTTGACGTTGCTTTTATATTCGGGGTGGAACTGGACGCTCACGAACCACGGATGTGCCGGTATCTCGACAGCTTCCACCAGTTCCGATTCGGGATTGATGCCGGTCGCCGTCATTCCCGCCGCCTCGAAACGGTCGAGGTAGGCGTTGTTGAATTCGTAGCGGTGGCGGTGGCGTTCCGAGATCAACTCCTGCCCGCCGTAGGCGTCCCAGATCTTCGAACCCTTGACCAGGCGGCAGGGATATGCACCCAGGCGCATCGTTCCTCCCTTGTCGCGGACGCTTTTCTGCTCCTCCATCAGATCGATGACGGGGTTTTTGGTCGTGTCGTTGTTCTCGGTGGTGTCGGCGTCGGCAAGGCCCATCACGTTGCGGGCGAACTCGATGACCGAGCACTGCATCCCGAGGCAGATGCCGAAGAAAGGCACCTTATGTTCGCGGGCATATTTCACCGCCAGGATCTTGCCCTCCAGTCCGCGGTGGCCGAAACCCGGGGCGACCAGTATGCCGCTCATGGGCCTCAGCTGGGCGTCGGCGTTGCCCTCGTTCAATTTTTCAGCGTTGATATAGTGCAGTTTGACCTTCACATTGTTCGACGCGCCCGCGTGGACGAACGACTCCGAGATCGATTTATAGGCGTCGGGCAGCTCGGTGTATTTCCCCACGAGGCCGATGTTGATCGTCTTTTCGGGATTCTTAACGCGGTTCACGAAATCCTTCCACTTCGCCAGATCGGGTTCGCCTTCGACGGGCAGCCCCAGTTTGCGCAGCGTCACGCCGTCGAGGTTCTGGGCGTGCATCTTCAGCGGCACTTCGTAGATGGTCGGCACGTCGATCGACTCCATCACGGCTTCGGCGTCGACGTTGCAGAAGAGGGCCACCTTGCGGCGGATATCGTCGCCTATGTGTTTTTCAGTGCGCAGGACCAGGACGTCGGGCTGCAGACCGTTCTCCAGAAGCATTTTTACAGAGTGCTGCGTGGGCTTGGTCTTCAGTTCGCCCGATGCCGCCAGATAGGGTATCAGCGTCAGGTGGACTACCACCGTGTTCTGCGCGCCCAGATTGTAGCGAAGCTGGCGTACCGCCTCGATGTAGGGCAGCCCCTCGATGTCGCCGACCGTGCCGCCGATCTCGGTGATTACGATGTCGTATTCGCCCTTGCCGGCCAGCAGTGTAATGCGGCGCTTGATCTCGTCGGTGATGTGGGGGATGACCTGCACGGTCTTGCCCAGATAGTCGCCCCGGCGCTCCTTGTCGATCACCGCCTGGTAGATGCGGCCGGTAGTGACGCTGTTGGCCTGTGCGGTCGGGATCGCCGTAAAACGCTCGTAGTGCCCCAGGTCGAGGTCGGTCTCGGCGCCGTCGTCGGTGACGTAGCACTCGCCGTGCTCATAAGGGTTGAGCGTCCCCGGGTCCACATTGATATATGGATCGAGTTTCTGGTTCGTTACGCGGTAGCCCCTGGCCTGCAATAATTGGGCAAGGGATGCGGCGATGATCCCCTTTCCCAGCGAGGATGCAACGCCGCCTGTGACGAAGATGTATTTCGTCGGATTTTTCTTTGAAGACATGTTTCTCATTAATAATGAATCATAAATCATGAATCATGAATCGCGGTGCAAAACTGCGTTTTGCGATTTATATATTTATCTATAAAAATCGACGCACAGCGTCACCATAATTCATAATTCATGATTCATAATTCATGATTGTTACTCTTGTTCCTTATCTATTAACTGTATCTTCTCTATTGTCTGCGCCATCTCGGTCCTGGAGCGTTCGATCTTTTCGCGGACGTCGGCGACCATCGCCTCGGCGTTCTTCGAGTTGCCGAAGAACCCGATGTTGTTCTCGAGGGTGGCGATGTCGCTTTCGAGCTGCTTGACCTTGTTGTAGAGCCGTTCGCGCTCGAAACGCAGGCGCTTGTCGCCGGTCGATTTGAGCGACGTCACGCGGCTGCGGAACTTGTCCATCGAACGCTGCTGCTCGCCTCCGCGCAAGGTCGCGAACATCTTGTCGACGCACTCTTTATACTGCCTCTGGATGGCGTCCTTCTGTTTGATGGGCACGAAGCCGATCTCGCTCCACTTGCGCTGAAACTCCTTGATGTCCTCGAAAGTGATGCCGTCGAAACCGCGTTCCTCGGCCCCCGCCAGCAGGGCGCGCTTCTTTTCGAGATTCTCCTTGTAGTTGCCCTCGACACCCGAGAAGTGCGAGTTCTTCTTTTCGAAGAACTTGTCGCAGGCGGCGCGGAAACGTTTCCAAACGGCGTCGGAATGGCGGCGCGGAACGGGTCCTATATCTTTCCAGCGTTTCTGCAGCGCTATCAGGTCGTCGCTCGTCTTCTTCCAATCCTCGCTCTCCTGCAGAGATTCGGCCATCTCGCAGATCTCGTTCTTGAGCTGCAGGTTGTGCTCCATCTCGGTTTTGAGCTGGTTGTAGAAATTGCGCTTGGCTTCGAAGAAACCGTCGCAGGCGATGCGGAAACGCTCGTAGACGCGGGTGTTGTTCTTCTTGGGCGCAAAACCGATGGTCTTCCAGACTTTCTGGATCTCCAGAAGTTTGTCGGAAGCCTTGTTCCACTCCTTGCGCGTTGTGTAGGGTTCGGAAGTGAGGGCCTCGGTCTGTTCGCACAGTTCGGTCTTCAGGTCGAGGTTCTTCTTCTGCTCGTCCTTTATGCTGTCGAAATAACCTTGGTGCTGCTTGTTGATGCGTCCGCTGGCTTCGCGGAAACGCTCCCAGATGGCTTCCTTATATTCGTTCGCCACGGGACCGGTTTCGCGCCACTCGTCGTGGAGCTTCTGCAGCTTGTGGAACGCCGTCACGATCGACGGCTCGAGCAGCAGAGCTTCGGCCTCCTCGCACAGGGCCACTTTGGCCTCGTAGTTCCTTTTAAGGTCGAGGTCGCGCAGCTCCTTGTTTATCTTGATGTAGCTGTAGAAATTCTCGATGTGGTGGTTGTATGTTTCCCACAGGTCCTTGACGCCCGACTGCGGAACGGGACCGGTGTCGCGCCACCTCTGCTGCAGCTCACGGAACGCATTGAAGGTCTGTCCCAGCGTTTCGCTGCCGTTGACCAGGTTCTTGAGCTCTTCGATGATCTCGAGCTTGGACTTGAGATTCTCTTCCTTGCTCTGTTCGAGCGTCGAGATGAATTCGTCCCTGCGGCGGCGGTATTCGCGCACCAGGTCTTTCAGGCGCAGTTCTTCGGTGTCGGCCGGGGCCTCGAACGCTTCCGCATCGCCCCCTGCGTCGGTATATATTTTGCGTGCGGCTTCGACGTCGGCGCGGTGGAGCTTATAGAAAGCCACCTTTATCGCCTCTGCGTCGCGGCGCAGGCTTTGTATCGGTTTGTCTTCGAGCAGGCGGGCGAACAGATCGACCAGTTCGGCCTTGCTTTTCGGCGCCAGGTCGAGATCGCTTGCCGGCTTACCCTCTTTTTCCTCTTCTCCTTCGGCGTCGTCACCCTCTTCGTCTTCGTCGCCCAGATCGAGATCGGAAGACTGTGCTGCCAGTTCGGCCTCCTCGTCCGAGAAATCGACGCTCTCGGCGGGAGCCTCTTCGTCGGCCTCTTTCGCCTCGGGTTCCGTCTCCACCTTTTCGGCTTTCACGGTTTTTTTGCGGGCGGGCTTTTCCGGAGCTGGCTCTGCACTCTCCACTTCAACAGCCGGTGCCGGCTCTTTTGTTTCTGCCGCCGGTTCTTCTGCCGGAGTTTCGGTTGCAGCGGGTTCTTCCGCGGCTTTTACGGCTTTCTTAGGCGCCGCTTTCTTCTTTGCCGGTTCTTCTGCCGGCGCCGGCTCCCGGGTTACGGCTGTTTCCGCCCTCTTCCTCGGGGCCGCTTTCTTTTTTACCGGTTCTTCAGCCTCCGGTACGGCCTCTTCGCTTGCAGCCGGAGTTACAGCCTCCGTCGCTTCTTGTGTTTGTGTCGTTTGTGCATCATCGGCAACAGCGCCGATTTGTTCCTCCGGAACAGATTTTTCCTTAGTGGTAGCCATCTTCTTTTTATTTAAAGGTTCGATTAGGCAACGATATCATGCAAAGTTATGCTAAAAAACCGAAAAGACCGCCACGTTTAACAGGAAAAATGCTACTTTTACGGAAGATGAATCTTCCGTGAATATAGGCTGCGCCTCGGCATAGCTCAAAAATAAATTTGGCTATGCTCTCGGCTTGCGCTATATTTGCAGGTATTAAAAGAAAAAACTAGCTTGCCGCTTATGAATTATCGAATACTGATAGTCGACGACGAACCCGACATTCTGGAGTTCGTCGGGTACAGCCTCAAAAAAGAGGGATACGAGGTGGAAACAGCCGCCAACGGGCGCGACGGGGTCGAAAAAACGCTGGCCTGGCATCCGCACCTCATTCTGCTCGACGCCATGATGCCTGTTATGGACGGTTTCGAGGCGTGCCGCCAAATCCGCACGACCAAGGGGGTGGACGATACGCTCATCATCTTCCTGACGGCCCGCGGCGAAGAGAGTTCCCAGGTGAAGGGTTTCGACACCGGGGCCGACGACTACATCGTCAAACCGATCCAGTTAAAGGCGCTTTCGAGCCGCATAAAGGCGGTGCTGAAGCGCAAGGACTACTCCGAACCCGCCGGCGACGCTATCATGGTCGACCACGAACGCCATGTCGTCACAAAGAGCGGAGAGGAGATAATGCTGCCGCGCAAGGAGTTCAACCTGCTGGCGCTGCTGCACTCCCAGCCGGGACGGCTTTTCACCCGCGAGGAGATCTACGACACGGTCTGGGGTACGGATGTTGTGGTGGGTGAACGCACCATCGACGTGCATATCCGCAACCTGCGCAAAAAAATCGGCGAAGACCACATCGTTACCGTTAAGGGAGTGGGATATAAGTATGAAGATTAATGATCAATGATCAATGGTTAATATGTTGATTGTATGGAAATAATATATAGCATACGCAAGAAAGCGGCGAAACTCGCAAGAAAGATCGTTCTTCCCGAGGGCGCTGAAGACCGTACCATCCAGGCAGCCGACTTTCTGATCGGCGAAGGCATCGCCGACATAATACTGCTCGGTTCGAAAGGGCGGATCAAAGAGCAGGCTGCCCGCTACGGGCTGCAGAATATCCAGTGCGCTACCGTCATCGACCCGTACCGTATCCCCGATGAGGAAAAATATGTGGAGATGATGGTGCAGCTGCGCGGGCATAAGGGCGTGACCAGGGAGATCGCCGCGAAACAACTGCAGGATCCGCTCTATCTGGGCGCGGTGATGGTGAAGGCCGGCGACGCCGACGGCGAAGTGGCCGGAGCCATAAATTACACGGCCGATGTTCTGCGTCCGGCACTTCAGTATGTCAAGACCATGCCGGGCATCAGTGTCGTTTCGGGGGCGTTCATCATGCGCATCCCTGACAAGAGTTTCGGATGCAACGGAACAATGCTCTTTGCCGACTGCGCCGTGTCGCCCGACCCGACGGCACAGCAGCTTGCCGAAATAGCCGTTGCCACCGCCGCCACCGCCCGCCGCATAGTGGGCATGGAGCCGCGCGTCGCGATGCTCAGCTTTTCGACAAGGGGCTCGGCCAAACATCCGTCGGTCGACAAGGTTGCCGAGGCTACGCGCCTCGCCCAGAAAATGGACCCGAATCTCATCATCGACGGCGAGATACAGGCCGACACCGCCATAGTTCCCGATATCGCCGACCGCAAGGCTCCGGGAAGCCGCATTGCCGGACGCGCCAACATACTGATCTTCCCCTCGCTCGAGGTGGGCAACATAGCGTACAAACTGGTGCAGAGGCTGGCTCACGCCGAAGCCATCGGTCCGGTGCTCCAGGGACTTGCCGCCCCGGTCAACGACCTTTCCAGGGGATGCTCGGTGGACGACATCATCAACGTCGTGGCCATCACCGCTTGCCAGACGGCAGAAGAATGAAAAATGAAGAATGAAAAATGAAAGAAGGAACACGGCTGTCAGCCGTGTAAAAAACTACGGCATATGCCGCACCATAATTTTTCATCTTTATTCTTTCATCTTTCATCAAAATTAGAATGCAATGATAATTTTAGTATTGAACTGCGGCTCGTCGTCGATCAAGTATCAGGTGATCGACATGCACGCAGGAAATCACACTCTGCTTGCCAAAGGCATAGCCGACCGTGTCGGACTGCCCGAGGGCGAAATAGTGCTGAAAGTAGATGGGCGCGAAAACTACAAAGTGGAACTTCCGATCCCCGATCATAAGGATGGAATCCGGCTTATTATAGAAGCAATCACCAATTCGCAGTACGGAGTGGTCGGGTCGCTCGGCGAGATCCGGGCCGTCGGGCACCGCGTGGCTCATGGGGGAGAGTATTTTTCGGACAGCGCGCTGGTGAGCGACGACGTTATCGCAAAGATCCGCGCCTGTTTCGAACTTGCCCCGCTGCACAATCCGGCCAACCTGCAGGGGATTACTTCCATTGAAGCCCTGCTGCCCGGCGTACCCCAGGTGGCTGTTTTCGACACTTCGTTCCACCAGACCATCCCGGCCGAAAACTATATGTACGCCCTGCCGTGGAAATACTGGGAGAAGTACCGCGTCCGCAAGTTCGGATTCCACGGAACGAGCCATAAATTCGTCGCCCACAAAGGTGCGAAGATGGCCGGGATCGATATCGACAATTCGAAGATCATCACCTGCCATATCGGCAACGGCGGCTCGATCACGGCCATAGTGAATGGCCGTTCGCTCGACACCTCGATGGGTTTCACCCCGGTCGACGGGCTGATGATGGGTACCCGCACGGGCGGCATCGACCCCGGCGCGCTGCTCTTCATCGGCGAACAGGAGGGGATGGATTACGACGCCCTCGGAAACATGATGAACAAGGAGTCGGGTGTGTTGGGCGTGAGCGGCATTTCGTCGGACATGCGCGATATCGTGGCGGCTTCTGAAGGCGGCAACGAACGCGCGACGCTCGCCCTGGCCATGTACGACGCCCGCATCAAACACTTCGTCGGGGCCTATGCGGCGCTGATGGGCGGGGTGGATATGATAATCTTCACGGGTGGAGTGGGCGAGAACCAGTACCAGTCGCGCTCACGTGTCTGCTCGGGTCTGGAGTATATGGGCGTCGAGTTCGATGCGGTGGTCAACGACGGCCTGTGCGGACAGGACGCGATCATTTCGAAACCGGGTTCCCGCGTGGTCGTGGCCGTCGTCACCACCGACGAAGAGCTTGTCATCGCCCGCGACACCTACCGCCTGACGCACTAAAGCGGTATGCAATCCCGAGTTAGGCGAATTAGATTGTAATACAACAAAAAAGAGGTGCTATCTGCCGACGAGGGGACTACCTTATAACTGAAAAAGATTTTCTTTTTAACTTCTTTTTGGCCAGCAAAAAGAAGCAAAAACTGGCCCATGCACCAAAAAGCTACTTCGTTTTGTCTAAAATGGTACGCCTTGAGCTGCGCACATGGCGACTTCCATTTTAGCCTGCTCCTACGTTTAACGCTTTTTGCTAAATGGGATTTAAGCACAATCTGACGATTGTGTAAAAATAAGCGAATCCAAATCATAAGAGAAACACCCGATTGGATTTGAAACAGTAATCGGATCGGATGTTTTTCGTATTTTAATTAAGCTGAAATTTGGCGCATTGTTAAGTTTGTGTTAATTTTATCTCGTAAAACGAGCATAAAACATGATAACGAAACTTAGCGACATAGCGGCGGCGGTTTCGTCGCGGGGGGCGAAACGGCTCGCGGTGGTGTGTGCTGCAGATCCGTGTACGATCAGGGCGGTCTCGACGGCAGTGGACAAGGGGGTGGTCGAAGCGACGCTCTTTGGGGATCGCGTGGAAATAGAGAAGATCTGTGCGGAGCAGGGCATCGATCCGTCGAAATTCTCGATAGAGGCGTGCGCCGACGAGTGCGAATGCCTCGAAAAAGGGGTGCGCATGGTGCACGGCGGCGGGGCCGATATCCTGATGAAAGGACTCCTGCCGACCGACAAATACGTTAAAGGTATCCTGAACAAAGAGTACGGCCTGATGCCCCCGAAAGGGCTTCTGAGCCATGTCACGGTTTTTGAAGCGCCGTTCTATCCGAAACTGCTGGTCGTTTCCGACCCGGCGGTCATCATCGCCCCCGACCTCGACCAGAAGATCACGATCATAAAATATATTGCCCGTACGGCCGGTTTTCTCGGGATCGCCGAACCTAAGATAGCCTGCATAGCGCCCAGCGAACAGGTGCTTCCGGGCGCTCCCTCATCGGTCGAAGCGGCCCTGCTCGCCAAGATGTCGCAGCGAGGACAGTTGGGGAATGTCGTTGTGGACGGCCCGCTGTCGATAGACATCGCGCTGTTCCGCGAAGCCGCCGAGACCAAGAGGCTGAAAGGCGGTGATATCGCAGGCGACGCCGACGGAGTGCTCTTCCCGAATATCGAATCGGCCAACGTCTTCTACAAGATGCTGACCAATCTGGGCGGCGCGAAAGCCGCTCCGTTGCTGGCAGGGACGACGAAACCGTGCGTACTTACTTCGCGCGCCGACGATACCGAAACGAAGTTCAACGCTATCGCCCTGGCTGCGCTTTCCGTAAAGTAAGAATGGGAAAGTCTTATAAAATACTTGTCATAAATCCCGGCTCGACGTCGACCAAGATCGGCGTTTTCGAGGATATGAACCCTGTCCGCGAGATCACTCTGCGTCATTCGGCCGAAGAACTCGCGCCGTACGGTTCGGTCATGGAGCAGTTGGATTTCCGACGCCGCATGATCCTCGGCTCGCTGGCCGACGCAGGCATCGACGTCTCGTCGCTCGACATAGTGATAGGCCGCGGGGGCCTGCTGAAACCCATACCGTCGGGCATTTACGAGGTGACGGACGCGGTCGCCGAAGACCTTGCGAACCCCTCCGGCGAACACGCCTCTAATCTCGGCGGAGTGCTTGCACGTGAAATCGCGCATCAGGCCGGGGTGAAGGCATATATCGCCGATCCGGTGGTTGTGGACGAACTCGAAGACGCGGCGCGTATAACGGGACTGCCTCAGATGCGCCGCGTGCCGATATTCCACGCCCTTAACCAGAAAGCCGTCGCGCGCCGCTACGCCGAAGAGGCGGGACGCGCGTATGAAGATATGAACCTCATCGTGGCGCACCTGGGCGGCGGCATCTCGATCGGTGCGCACCGCAGGGGACAGATAGTCGACGTGAACAACTGCCTCGACGGAGAAGGGCCTTTTTCGCCCGAAAGGTCGGGGACTCTTCCGGCGGGACAGTTAGCAGAAATGTGCTTTTCGGGTGATTATACGTTGGCCGAAGTCCGGAAACTTATCGCCGGCCGCGGCGGCCTGACCGCCCATTTCGGGACTAATAACGTCGCGGAATTGGTGAAAAGGGCCGAAGCGGGCGATGAAAATGTGAAGCTGGTGCTGGATGCGATGAGTTACCAGATCGGGAGGTCCATCGGTGCGGCCGCGGCTGTGCTGCACGGGAAAGTCGACGCCATAATCCTTACGGGCGGAGTGGCCCACAACCCCGTGATAACGGACTATATCAAGGGAATGACGGAATTTATCGCTACGGTTGCGGTTATTCCCGGCGAGGACGAGTTGGAGGCCCTTGCGTCGAACGCACTGCGGCTTCTGCGCGGAGATGAATCCCCGAAGGATTATCGTGCACGGGCAATGAAATGACGGTGGCGCTGTGCCGGGAGTTTAAAATCAGTAACCATCCTTATCATCAAATCCGCCGCGGCCGCTTCGCTGTGGCCGTTGCCACACACAAAGAATGCGTTCCCCGGGCCTTGGGAGAACGCATTCCTGCCGGACAGGTATGACTTACCTGATCCTGTCCATATTAGGGGTTGGGATGTTCCTGGGCTGCATAGCCGCCTTTTCTTCAGGCGCTTTGTAGTCGATCTTCACGTATTCGACGTTTCCGTTGAGGTTAATTATACGGATATAGAATCCTTTCTTGCCGGTCAGGGCCGGGTGGTAGGCTCCGAGTTTGTACGACACGATCCCCTCGCCCGGAGACTCGTCAATCTGCATATTCTCTGCTTTTTGTCGGAACTCCAAATACTGGTAGTCTGCCGGCGTCGTCTCAGGCGCCGTCGCTGTCTTGTTATCCAGAAGCGTCATGTGGTGCTTTGAGTCGTAACTGATCATGATGCGGAAAGCGATATCGAGCCAGTCACCCTGGAATGCGGCGTCGCTTATCGCCAACTGGTCGTTGCCAGCCGCCTCTGCCTGTTCGATAGTCTCCGCTGTTTCCACGGATTTGCTTAACAAGTCCGCGACAGAGTAGAGGGCGATGTTCATGTCGAAGCCCTCTTTCTTTTCAGCCAGAGGGGTGAACCAGATAATTGCCCGTTTCCCGTCAGTCTCCGATGCGTCATACTTGAATCTGCTGACGTCGCCGGGGAAATATGTCGTACCGTCATCTCCTACGAAATAATATGAGAGGCCGGTTGAGGCTACGGTCACGTATTTCCGATCCTGCGGATAATCGCTGTTGCTCTTCATGCATGACGCGAGGAGCGGTGCGACGGCCATGGCGATAAGAAGCGGTTTCAAAACTTTTTTCATAAAATAATTCGTTTAGGGGTTATTAGAGAAATCGTTTTATTTGAAAACGGACGGAATGCGGAAATACTGCATCCCGGCCCTGAAATTTTTTTATTATCTTTCCATGCAGTATTAAGAAGTATCGAGCATTTATAATATTGAATGGTAAATGGGGATGCCCGAACAACAGATCGTCATAGGCTGCCGCGCAGGCGAAGATGCGGCGCGTCGCGAGCTTTATGAATGTTTCGCGGGGCGCCTGTTCAATATTTGCAGGCGGTATGTTGCAGATACGGCTGTTGCCCAGGATATTTTGCAGGATGCCTTCGTTAGGATCTTCACCTCTTTCGATAAATTCGACTGGAGGGGAGAGGGGTCGCTGAAGGCGTGGATGGAGAGGATAACGGTGAATATGGCGCTGGAGCATCTCCGTAAGAGTTCGAAAGCGGTATTCTCGTCGGCCCCCGACCTGCTCGCAAGGCAGCAGTATGAGGACCCTGCCGTCGAGGCGGAGAGTGTAAGGGCGGTCCCGCGAGAGGTGCTGGTGCGTTTTATCGAAGAACTGCCTTCCGGGTACAGGACGGTTTTCAACCTCTACTGCATCGAGGATTACTCCCACAGGGAGATTGCAGATATGCTGGGGATAAACGAAAAAAGTTCCTCTTCCCAGTTGTCGAGGGCAAAGGCGCTGCTGGCCGCCAGAATAAAGGAATATTTAAAGACAAGATAGGCGTCAATGGAAAGGAAGCTTGAAGATTGGATCGAAGCGCTGAAGGAAGCGGCGACTGAAGGCAGTGGTGAGAGGCTGCCCGAAGAGCTGTGGCAGCGCATTTCTGCCAGGCTCGACACCCCCGACGGCAAGCCTGCCGGCAGGCGGAAACGCTTGTATGCGTGGACCGCTTCGGCAGCCGCTATAGCCGCCGCTGTTATCCTCGGGATATTTCTGTTGAGGACGCCTGCCGGTAATGGCCCGGGAGATATGACAGCAGCGGATCCCGGGCCGCTGCCGGTTGACACGGTTGTCCCGGCCGATACCGTGGTTCCGGCGGATATTACCGGCGCACCGGCAGAAGAATCCGTATTGTTATGTGATGACGGCACTGCCGCCATATCTTCGAAGCCGGCTATATCCAAAGCCGTGAAGAGCGTGGTTGCTGCGGATATACATAAGGAGCAGAAAACCACCGTCCCCGTTGCAGGCGATGAAACCGTCGATCCTGTAAGTAACAGCGATCCCAAAGATAATGAACCTTCCGCGGAGCCTGCCCGGGTTGAGACTCCCGTAAAGACAGACAAGGCCGGCAGCGGCGCCGCTTATGCCTTGGAGACCGCCCCCGCCGCGGCAGGCCGGCGCGGAAATAACAAAAAGGCGTCCGGGGCGAAAGGGATGCTGGCATTCTCGACCGTCGGCCTGGTTTCTTCTTCAGGCGGCGCTTCCGCCGAAAGACAGGTGCTGATGATGTCGCCTTCCGATGCAAGCACGCCGGTAATGTCCAATGTCGAACCGAAATACGGCGAGGACGTTGTGGTAAGGGCGCCGACTCACGAACAATACTCATACCGGCACCGGCAACCCCTAACCTTTGCCATTGCTTTCGATCTGCATGTCGGGCACAACCTCTATGCCGGTGCCGGAGTGAGTTACACGAAACTTTCTTCAACGGTCTCGATGGTGGGAACCGACAGGGAGTTCGACCAAAGGCTCCAGTATATAGGGATTCCGGTCTCGTTCAAATGGGCATTCCTGAATACCAGAGTGTTGACGCTCTATACCGGCCTGGGCGTGCAGCCTGAATTCTGCGTTGATGCGAAATTCGGAGAGGAAGATGTCGATGTCCCCTTGATGCAGTGGTCCGCGAACCTGCTGGCCGGGGCGCAGTTGAACCTGGGCAAACACATAGGCATATATGCCGAACCGAAACTTTCACATTACTTCCGAGATACTGAACTGGAGACGGTGCGCAACACGAAGAGCGTGAACTTCAACCTCGAGTTCGGACTTAGATTTACCTATTGATATGCATCCCGGAAACAAAGAGAGACCATCCAGGCAGGGTGGTCTCTCTCATTTTTTATGTTTCAACTTTCAATTGCCTGCGGCCAGCATCTTCATCAGCGCATCGGGCCGGTCGGTGGTGATGTAGTCCACGCCGATCTCTGCGAACCACTGCATGTCGGCGTCTTCGTTCACCGTCCAGACGTTTACGATCATGCCCGATTCGTGCGCCTGCCGTATCCATTCAGGGTTTGTCCTGAACACTTTCTGGTTGTAGTCGATGCCCGTTACGCCGAGTTCCGCTTTGGCTTCGGCGGGAGTGAGGTCGCCGTTGAGATAGGCTACGGGAACACCGCATTTTATTTCGGCAAGGGCTTTGCACACATCCCGGCTGAAAGAGATGTACTCCATCTGTCCCGGTTCTATCCCGTAGGCCTTTGCCGTTTCATCAACCCTTTTTGCAGCCTGATAGTTGCGCTCGGGAGTGCGGTGGCTCTTGATCTCGAAAATGAGCTTCACCTTTTTGTCACTCTTTCCCCATGCGGCGAGATACTCGTCGAGGGTGGGTATCTTCTCGCCGTTGGCCAGAAGTCCGCCTTTTTCCATCAATTCGGCATAGGTAACGTCCTGAATCGCGATGCCGTTTTTGGTTTTAGGGTCGTGGTGGATGACCGGAATGTCGTCCGAGGTCAGCCAGACATCGAACTCTGTGCCGAAACATTCCAGTGCGATAGCATTCTTAAGCGAAGCTATCGAATTGTGTGGAACAGCCGGTGAGGCCTGCCAGAATCCGCGGTGGGCGATGACCTTAGGCGCCCCTCCTCTCTGTGCATTACATGCTGTCGACGACGCAACAGCCGCCAATCCCAATAAAGCGATCATTACCTTTTTCATAGTTTTTCGGTTTATTTATTTTTGGAGGAGTTTTTTCAAAATTGTTATTGGCATCTATCTGCCGCGGGCGTTGCCGCCTACTGTTCGCAGCCTGCGTTGCGGGCCTCCCAGGTCATGTCCGACATGTCGGGAATAGGCTTGATGTATTCGCCCGCCTCGAGTTTGCCGCGCACCTTGTCGAAACAGTCGAGCGTGTACCCGACGTCTTCGAGGGTGTGTACCGCCGTGGGAATTATGCGCAGGATGATCTCGCCTTTCGGGATCACCGGATAAACCACCACCGAGCAGAAGAGGTTGTGGTTCTCGCGCAGGTCTACAACAAGATTGGTGGCCTCTTCCACGCCGCCCTTCAGATAGACCGGGGTAACGGGCGAAGCCGTGTCGCCGATGTTGAATCCGCGGTCGCGGAAACCTTTCTGCAGAGCGTTCACGATGGTCCAAAGCTGGTCCTTGTATTCGGGATGTTTGCGGATCAGGTCGATGCGCTTCAGAGAGCCGATAACCATGGGCATCGGGAGACTCTTGGCGTAGAGCTGCGAGCGCATGTTGTAGCGCATGATGTCGACCAGCCATTTGTGCGATGCGACGAAAGCGCCGATACCGGCCATCGACTTTGCGAAGGTGTTGAACAGCACGTCCACGCCGTCCGTAACACCGAAGTGCGAGGGCGTGCCCTGTCCTTTTGGGCCCATCGTCCCGAAACCGTGCGCGTCGTCCACCAACAGGCAGAAGTCGAACTCCTTTTTCAGGGCGACTATCTTATCGAGCGGCCCGAGGTCGCCTTTCATACCGAATACGCCTTCGGTTATAACGAGGATGCCGCCGCCGTTCTCTTCGGCCACTTTCTGTGCGTGCCCGAGCTGTTTGCGGAGCGAATCTATGTCGTTGTGCTGGAAAACGAAGCGTTTGCCCTTGTGCATCCTCAGGCCGTCGATGATGCAGGCGTGTGCCTCAGCGTCGTAGACCACCACGTCGCGCGGCGAGAGCAGCACGTCGATAATCGAGATCATACCCTGGTAGCCGAAGTTCAGCAGGAAAGCGTCCTCCTTGCCGACGAAAGCGGCGAGTTCACGTTCCAACTGTTCGTGCCATTTGGTCTGTCCGCTCATCATGCGCGCCCCCATCGGAGCGGCCATGCCGAATTCGGCCGCGCCCTCGGCGTCGGCTTTGCGTACTTCGGGGTGGCTTGCAAGGCCCAGATAATTGTTGAGGCTCCAGTTGAGTACCTCCTTGCCGCGGAATTTCATGCGGGGGCCTATATCGCCTTCGAGTTTCGGGAAAGAGAAATAACCGTGCGAAAGGTGTTGGTACTGGCCGATGGCGCCTCCTGCGTATTTCTGCAGCCTGTCTAAAATGTTTACCATGATCGTATTTAGTTTTTAATCGTTTATCCGTCGTTGGAACCCCGCAAAGTTAGGCAAAAAAATCATGAATCATGAATCATGAATCATGAATTATCGGGGTCGTACAACGGCAGTATGTTTTACGGGAAACTTCTTTGAGCGAAAACGCAATATTAATTTCGGCATTTCGTTAACTTTTCATACCTTTGCCCCGCGGTTTTTGTCTTCGGGACCAAACCTTTGTATGTACAGCATGAAAAAAAGCCTTGTAATATTGACCCTGGTGCTTACCGCCGTTTTCGCGGTCGGAAGCATTGATTGTGTGGAAGCTAAATCCTCGAAACCGCAACTCACCAAAGAGGAAAAAAAACTCGAAAAAGAGCGCAAGATCGCCGAAAAGGCCACCAAAGCCACCGATATCAGGGTGAAGGAAGGCAAGACCCCCAGCTATAATAAGCTGCTCAAAAGTACCAACTACAAGTTGATGTACGTCGAAGGGCTGCGCTATTACCATCTAAAGAAAAAGGGGTCCGACGAGAACAGCAGCGCCAATTACCAGAAGGCGCAGAACCTGCTCGACAGGGCTTTGCAATCGCAGACATTCATGGGTACGGTGCAGGAGGACTCGCTCTCTTATTATCTCGGCTGCTCGTTCTATAAGGCGGGTTCGTTCGAGGTGAGCGAACAGATATTCGACGGTTTCCGCCGCCGTTTCCCAAGCAGTATCTTCATCGAGGACGTGGAATATATGTATGCCATGGGTTTCTACTTCTCGTCGCCCGCGCCACAGTATGACCAGACGACCACCCTGCGCGCGATGATCGCCATAAATGAATACAAGGGCCGCTATCCCAACACCATCAAAAAACCCGAGTGCGAGGAACGGATGACCGAACTGCAGCAGAAGCTCTACACCAAATCATACGAGAACGCCAAACTGTACTATACCATAGGGCAGTACAAGGCCGCTGTGAGGGCGCTCAACAATGCCATAGACGAATTTCCCGATTCGCCCTACCGCGAAGAGCTGATGTACCTCGCCACGAAATCGGCCTATCTGTTCGCAAAGAACTCGGTCGCCAGCCAGATGACCGACCGCTATATGGGCATGATGGACAACTACTACAATCTCATTTCGGAGTATCCGGGAACGGCACACCTCAAAGAGGTCGAAAAAATGCACACGGAAGCGAAAGCTCACATAGATAAGCACACAAAGGACGGAACAGAACCAACCACAGAGGAGCAAAATGGAAACTAAAAAAGTCGTACCCAATAACACGGTTACCCGTAAGATGATCGACCTCGATACTCCTACGGACAACATTTACGAATCGGTGGCCATCATCTCGAAGAGGGCCAACCAGATCTCGACACAGCTCAAGCAGGAACTTATGCGCAAGCTCGACGAGTTCTCGACCACGACCGATTCGCTCGAGGAGACCTTCGAGAACCGCGAACAGATCGAGATTTCGAAATACTACGAGCGCATGCCCAAGGCCACGCTCATCGCCACCGAGGAGTTCCTGAACGGCGAGATATATTACCGCGAAGGCGGCCAGGAAGCTAACGCTTCCGAATGAAAAATTAAGGTGACGTTTCTCGTCATTTAAATATCTGCGGCAAATGCCGCGCCATAATCTTTCATCTTTCATTTATCATCTTTCATTATATGTTGAAAGGAAAGAATATAATCGTCGGTGTGACGGGGAGCATAGCAGCCTACAAGGCTGCTATACTTGTCAGGTCGCTGGTCAGGGCCGGTGCGGATGTCCGCGTGCTTATGACCCCTCTGGCAAAGGAGTTCATCACTCCGCTGACGATGGCGACGCTTTCCCGGCATCCCATCCTTGTCGAATTCTTCAATCCCGAGAACGGCGGATGGAACAGCCATGTTTCGCTCGGCGAATGGGCCGATGCGTTCGTCATAGCACCCGCGACAGCCAACACCATCGCGAAAATGGCGGGCGGCGTAGCCGACAATCTCCTGCTGACCACTTATCTTTCGGCGCGCTGTCCGGTCTTCGTCGCTCCGGCGATGGACTTCGACATGTACGCCCATCCGGCCACGCAGGCCAATATCGAACGCCTGCGCGGGCTCGGCGTCGGCATAATCGAACCGGCAGAGGGCGAACTTGCGAGCGGACTTTCGGGTAAGGGGCGTATGGCCGAACCCGAGGATATAATAGCCTATCTCGAAGAAAAATTTTCGTGAAAAAGGCCCACCTGCTTCGTTATTCTCAAAAATTGCTCGGTCATTTACGGCAGTAAACTCCCTTCCCAATTTTTTCGAAAGCCTTGCATCTGGACCTTTTTGACAAAAATTCTGTTTGTGCCGAGCATTTCTGACGAAAACCCCTACTGCACTCTCCGTTTTGACGAAAACAGTCTGTTATGCTGCTAAAAGGTTGTAAGTTTTTAGTCACCGCCGGACCCACCATCGAGGCGATCGATCCGGTGCGTTTCATCTCCAACCATTCCACAGGCAAAATGGGTTACGCGATAGCGGCCGAACTGGCTGTGCGCGGAGCCGATGTCGTTTTGATAAGCGGACGAACCGCACTGCCCGTTCCGGCAGGCGTGAGGCGTGTCGATGTGGTCTCCGCCGAGGATATGTACCGCGAAAGCGTGGCACTATGGCTGTCGGTTGACGGGGCCGTGATGTGCGCCGCTGTGGCCGACTACACCCCCGCCGAAGTCAGTCCCGTGAAGATGAAAAAAAAAGGCGGCCACCTCTGCATCGAACTGAAACAGACTAAAGATATTGCGGCCGAACTTGGGCGGACCAAAGGCGCGGGCCAGCTACTTGTGGGTTTCGCTTTGGAGACCGACCATGAAGAGGAGAACGCCCTGCGCAAACTCGAGACCAAGAACCTCGATTTCATAGTGCTGAACTCGCTGAGGGACGAGGGCGCGGGATTCGGCGTCGACACCAACCGCATCGCGATATTCGACCGCACGGGCCGCACGGACTTTCCGCTCGAATCCAAGCAAGACGCGGCAATTCACATAGTCGACCGCATCCAGAAGGTGATTGTCAAATAAATGTCATCCCGAGCGAGGGCGGCGCAAGAAGGACATTCATCTAAAAGATGATCTACCGCCCGACGAGGGAACTTCCTTATAATTGACGGGATTAAATATTCGGTAGATCCCTCGTCGCCGAATAGAAACTTTCGACTCGTCGGAACCTTAACAGATTCGGCTCGCTCGGGATGACAAATCAAACCGCTGCCGCCGTTGCGGCCTCGCTCGGAATGACATTAATAAGAAAACGCGGCTTTCGGCCGCGTTTATCGTAAAGACGACGGCGATTTATTTTATACCCATGCCTTTTAGGAACTGCCCGGTGTAGCTGTCGGGATTGGCGGCTACCTGTTCGGGGGTTCCGGCGGCGACCACCTGTCCGCCCGCCGCGCCCCCCTCGGGTCCCATATCTATGATATGGTCGGCGGTCTTGATGACGTCCAGGTTGTGCTCGATCACGATCATAGTGTTGCCGCGGTCGACAAGCAGGTTTATCACTTCCAGCAGTTGGCGCACGTCCTCGAAATGAAGACCCGTCGTGGGTTCATCGAGGATATAGAGTGTCCGTCCGGTCTCCTGGCGCGCGAGTTCGGCCGACAGTTTGATGCGCTGGCTCTCGCCGCCGGAAAGGGTGGTGCAGGGCTGGCCGAGCCGCAGATAGCCGAGTCCTACGCTCTGGATGGCACGCAGTTTCTGGTATATCTTGGGAATGTGCTCGAAGAACTCGACGGCCATGTTGACCGTCATCTCCAGCACGTCGTTGATACTCTTGCCCTTGTATTTCACCTCTAAGGTTTCGCGGTTGTAGCGCTTGCCGCCGCACGCCTTGCAGCGCACGTAAACGTCGGGAAGGAAGTTCATCTCGATGGTCTGCACACCCGCGCCGCGGCACTCTTCGCACCGTCCGCCCTTGACGTTGAACGAGAAACGGCCCGCCTTGAAACCGCGTATCTGGGCGTCGGGCGTCTGCTCGAAAAGTTTGCGGATGTCGGCGAAAACGTTGGAGTAGGTGGCCGGATTGCTGCGCGGGGTGCGCCCGATGGGCGACTGGTCCACCACGACCAGTTTGTCCACATTCTCCAGTCCCTCGATGCTGTCGCAGGCGAGCGGCTGGGCGTACGAGTTATAAAGTTTGCGGCTAAGCACGGGACGCAGGGTGTCGTTCACCAGCGTCGATTTACCGCTTCCGCTCACCCCTGTGACGCATATCATCTTGCCGAGCGGAAATTCCGCCGTCACGTTCTTCAGGTTATTGCCGCGCGCGCCTTTCACCGTGATCTTGTAGCCGTTGCCGTTCCCTTTGCGGCGGTTTTTCGGGACTTCGATGGCTTTGCGCCCCGCAAGGTAGTCGGCGGTGATGGAATCCGGCGCGGCCAGGACGTCGTCGATCGATCCGGCGGCGACTATGTGGCCCCCTTTTCGTCCTGCCCGCGGACCCACGTCCACGATGAAATCGGCGCTGCGGATCATCTCCTCGTCGTGTTCGACGACGATTATCGAGTTCCCGGCGTCGCGCAGTTCCTCGAGGCTGCCGATCAGTTTGCGGTTGTCGCGTTGGTGCAGGCCGATGCTCGGCTCGTCGAGGATGTAAAGCACGTTGACAAGCTTCGACCCGATCTGCGTGGCGAGGCGGATACGCTGGCTCTCGCCGCCCGAAAGCGAACGCGAGGCGCGCCCCAGCGACAGGTACCCGAGTCCCACTTTCACGAGGAATCCCAACCGGTCGCGTATCTCCTTGACTATCTCTTTTGCGATCTTTTGTTCTTTCGGGTTGAACAGCTTTTCGACCCCCTCCATCCACTGCCAAAACTCCTCGATGCTCATGGCCGAAAGGTCGGCGATGTTGCGGTCGCCGATGCGGAACTGCAGCGCTTCGCTTTTGAGGCGGCTGCCTCCGCACTCGGAACACGCCTCGCGCACCAGGAACTGCTCTTTCCAGTTCTCGGTGTGTTTGTCGTCGTCGAGTCGGTCGAGCCATTCGGCGATCCCTTCCCATGAAACCATCTGGTTGCCGCCCGAGTAGCTGAACGCCGTGGTGTCTATGCGCAGAGGTTCGGGATCGCCGTAGAGTACGGCGTTGAGGCCGCTCTCGGAAATGGTATTCACCGGGTCGTCTATGGTGAAGTCGTAGCGCGCGCCCAGCTTCTCCATCACGGCGAAAAGCATGTTGTTCTTATGCTTCCCGAGGGGTTCGATGGCTCCGGTGCGGATGCTTTTTTTCGAATTCGGGATTATCTTGGCGACGTCGAAACGCGCCTCTTCGCCTAGCCCTCCACATCGCGGACAGGCCCCCTGCGGCGAGTTGAACGAAAAGGTGTGCGGCGCCGGGTCGTTGAACGAAACCCCCGTAGAGGGGCACATCAGATGGCGGCTGTAGTAGTGCGCCGCGTCGGCCTCGTAGTCGTAGAGCATCATCGTTCCCTTGCCCTGGCGCATCGCCTCTTTCAGGCTCTTCATAAGCCTGTCGCGGGCTTCATCTTTGACCGTCATCCGGTCTATGACCAATTCGATGGTGTGTATCTTGTATCGGTCGAGCTTCATTCCGCCGGTGAACTCACGCATCTCGCCGTCGATGCGGGCGTAGGTGAAACCCTTGCGCATCAACCCCTCGAAAAGCTCGCGGTAGTGCCCCTTGCGCCCCTTAACGATGGGAGCCAGCAGGGCGATCTTCCGGCCGGTGTAGCCTTTCATAATGAGGTCGGCGATCTGGTCGTCGGTATAATGGACCATCTCCTCGCCCGTGACCGGCGAATAGGCCCTCGACGCCCGTGCGAAGAGCAGGCGCAGGAAGTCGTTTATCTCGGTGATTGTCCCCACGGTCGAACGCGGATTCTTGCTGGTGGTCTTTTGTTCGATGGCCACCACGGGGCTAAGGCCCGTTATTTTATCCACATCGGGGCGCTCCATGCTCCCCACGAACTGGCGGGCGTAGATCGACAGCGTCTCCATATAGCGGCGCTGCCCCTCGGCGTAGATGGTGTCGAAAGCCAGCGACGACTTGCCCGAGCCCGAAAGTCCGGTTATCACCACAAGCCTGTCGCGGGGTATTTCCAGGTCGACGTTCTTGAGGTTGTTGACCCTCGCGCCGTATATCGATATCTTTTCTTCCACGGATTTTTGCATCGAAATAAAACGTGTAAAGATAGCGAATTATTTCCTAATGGTAATATCTGTGTAATGTCATTCCAGGGAAGCGGAGCGACGAGGAATCTACAAAAGAGGATTTTTTTCTTAACTTCTTTTTGGCCAGCAAAAATAAGCAAAAACTGGCCCACGTTCCAAAAATCTACTCCGCCTCGCCTAAAATGGTACAACCTTGAGCTAACGCGGAGCTATCGCACATGGTTGAAAGCCATTTTAGTCTTCGTCTGCGCTCACGATTTTTGAAAAGTGGGATTTTGCGCACAAGCTGGCGCTTGTATTAGAACGAACTTATATGAAAATGCGGGGCTTTAGGCCCCGCACCTTCGACTCATGACTTATAACTCATGACTCATGATTTCTTTATGTTGGGCAGTTCGAGGCCGTAGCCTTTCTTACGGTCTACCGCTTTAAGGTACAATCCCAGCAACAGCGCGACCGCCCCGAGGCAGGCGAGCATCAACAGCGGATTGGTGTAGTTGTACATGACGGACTTTTGCGCCGCCGTCAGGCCCGGATCGTTGATTATATCCTGGTTCGAGGCATTCAAAATCTTACCTATCAGCATCGGGAAGAGCCACAAACCGATATTTTGTATCCAGAATATCAGCGCGTAAGCCGAACCTATCACCTTGTGGTCGACCAGCTTCGGAACGGACGGCCACAGCGAGGCCGGAACCAGCGAGAACGAAGCCCCAAGAACGAGTATCGTGACGAAGGCCAGGATAAATCCGCCCGCACCGGCTACACCGCCTGCCTCGGGTCTGAACAGAGGCAGCAGATAGGCGAACGTGAGGTGGCACACTATCAACAGCAACGAGCCGAAGATAAGCATCGTCGCAGCCTTTCCCTTCTTGTCTATATAATTACCTAAAATCGGAGTGATACCTACCGCAAGCAGCGGGAAAACGGAAAATATCGCTCCCGCTGACTGCTGTTTATACGCCAGATAACAATAAACCAAAAGAAACACTCCCGAACAGACCAGGAGCAGGTTCTTGGTTGCCCGGTTTTTCTGGAAATTACTCACAAACGCAGTCGCCGCCACTATCAGCATGATCCCGAAAGTCACTAACTGCATGCCTGGTGGCGTCGTGCTTTCGTCCGAAATTCCCAGATTGCACTGCAGCATGTTCACGGCATATTTCTGGAAAGGGAAGATCGCCGAATAATATAACACGCAAAGCAGCGCCACCAACCAGAAACCGCTGCTCGAAAGGATCTTCCCGAGGTCGCGGATCTTGAACGGATCGTCCTTCTCTTCGGCCTCACCGGTTTGCGCATCGAGCTTCCGGTCCATAAAGAAGTAGGCAATGAACATGATCAGGGCGATCAACAACAAAATAACACCGAAGGCGACAGAACGCGAAACGTCGGGTTTGCCGAACATATTGGCGAACATGGGCGAAAATATCATACACGTGGCGACACCCAGACGCGCCAATGCCATTTCCGAACCCATCGCCAGCGCCATCTCCTTGCCTTTGAACCATTTCACGATACCGCGCGAAACGGTTATCCCCGCCATCTCCACGCCGCAGCCGAAGATCATGAATCCGACGGCTGCAAACTTGGCGGACGCGGGCATGCCCTTGTAGAATGGAGAAACACCCAATTCGTCGAAAACTGGGATGTAATTAAGGTGGTTCGTGAACCACGTATCGAGAGACGAGCCTGCGAACGCCTCCGTCACTGCATACCAGTTTATCGTCGCCCCTATCAGCATTACGACCCCCGACAAAAGGGCCGTGAACCGTACCCCCATCTTATCGAGGATGATGCCTGCGAAGATCAGGAAAAAGATGAATACGTTGAGGAACGTTTCGGAACCCGCGTAAGTTCCGAAAGCGACCGAATCCCAACCCCGCGTCGACTCGAGCATCGATTTGACAGGCGAGAGTATATCCATGAAGATATACGAGCAGAACATGGCGAAAGCCAGAAACAGCAGGGCAGTCCAGCGGATGAGCGGCGAGTCGCTCAGTTTCTTTTGTAAAGTTTCAGTCATATTATTTAAGTTTTTATGATTTGATCGGCTGCTTGAATGTTTTGCGGGTCGCTATAAATAATACAACAGCGAGGATGATTGTTATAATGATGAAAATTCCGAACCCTGATAAATATATGAGATTAGTAGCGGAAATTTCACAAAGATCATCTGCAAGAGGGGGTCTGAATTCTTCACTGGCCATTTTGGCGGTCCAGAAAGTCCACGGAATAGTGTTGACGATAAATTCATAAATAACGCAGGAAAGGACAGATAATGCCAATACGAGGTAACCCCAGAAAACACTGCGCCTTATTTTGTCGCCCCTGCTCGCCATTATCTGTCCGGGTTGGGATTGTATTTGTTGATCAGGTCGTAGGCCTGCGGGATGCCCAGCTCGCCCGCCTTGCTGATGTCGAGGTAGCCTTTGCGCGTGTCCTTCATGTATATCTGCACCAGGCCGCGGTTGTAGTAAGCCTCGGCGAAGTGTGGATTCAGTTCGATGGCGCGGGTGTAGTCGTCGAAAGCCTCGGGCAGCTTGTCCGACATCACAAGCAGGTTCGCGCGGTTATAGTATATGTGCGCCAGGTCGGGCATCAGCTTGGCCGCCTTGTTGAGGTCGGCGATCGCCTCGTCGTAGTTGTAGATGCGGTTCGACGAGGTGCGCATACGGTATTCCGGATCGCTTTCGATGGTCATCCTCTGCATTCCGCCGCCGTCGATAGACGAGATAAAGTCGATCATCTCGGCCTGCGTGGTGCTGCGGTTGATATAGAGGAACGGATTGGTCGGGTTCTTCTCGATGGCGTGGGTCAGCGTGTTGACTGAATTGGTGAACTGCTTGACCAGCGACTGCGTCACGCCGCGCTTGAAAAGCATCTCCCAACTGTCGTCGCCGCCCGATATCCGCGCCGCGAGCCTGCGGTCGGCCGCCATCACGCTGTCGGTCGGGATGTCGCTCTCGAGGCGCGAGAAGACCAGGTTTTTCATATCCATATCTTTGCGGAAATCCTCGAGCTTCACAACGTAATAAGCCGCCGGGCCGATGCTGCGCAGTGTGTCCGGCGTATGCAGGGTGAAACGGAACAGAGGCAGCAGTGCCAGGTTTTCGCGATTCGAAGCCAGACGGTCGAAGTTAGCCCCGGTGAATTTGGTCTCGAACGAGAGCAGGCGCGTGAAATTCTGGGCCGAGTCGGCGTAGGCAACGAACATCGAGTCCGACAGCCGGTTCTCGTATTCGGCGATCTTCCGCTCGCCGGTATTTTTGTCCTGGCGCGCACCGCGGGAGTCTTTCAGCAGGTAGCGCAGTTCGGCCCGCCCGAGGTACGCCGCGGCGAAGTCTGGATAAAGTTCGATGGCCTTCGAGTAATCCTTCACGGCACCATCCCAGTCGCCCAGCTTGCTTTTCAGCAGGGCGCGGTTGTAGTAGACCACCACGTTGTCGGGCGAAAGTTCCACCACCTTGTTGTAGTCATCCATCGCGCGGTCGTAGTCGCCGATATTGGTGCGGACGATGGCGCGGTTGTAGTACGCTATGGGGTTGTCCGGGCTCATTCCGATCACGTGGTCGAGGTCGGCCAGCGCGGGATTGAACCGGCTGAGACGTTCGAGGGCCAGCGCACGGTTGAAATAGGAATAGACGTATGCAGTGTCGCATTTGACGGCGGTCTCGAAGTCGGCCAGTGCGTCGTCGAACTTCCCTTGATCCATGTATAACGCCCCGCGCCGGTTGTACCCTTCGGGGCTTTCGCGGTTGGTGCGGATGGCGGTATTGTAGTCGTCGAGCGCGCGGATCGTGTCGCTCATCTGCAGGTATGCCATGCCGCGCAGGATGTAAGCGTCCGCCACACGATTGTTGTAGAAAATGAACGTAGTGAAATCCTCGACCGCCCGTTCGAACTGGCGGTTCATAAGGAACGTGTAGCCGCGGCTGTAATAGGGGCCCGAAAGGTCGGGGCGAAGGTCTATGGCTTCGCGGAAATCGGCCAGCGCGTCGTCGTAATTACCAAGCAGCATGCGCGTTACGGCCCTGTGGTGGTAGGCCATCGTGTAGACCGGGTTTTTCTCGATAGCCATCGAGAAATCGTATTCTGCGCCCAGGTTGTCGTCGAGATTTGCCTTTGCGATGCCGCGGAAAAAGTAGGCTTCGTAATCGTCGGGATCGACCCTCAGCAGGGCGTTGTAGATGCGTATGGCGTCGCGGTACTTGTTCTCGATGAGGTATCCGCGGCCCATCCAGAAGAAATAGGCTTTGTTGTACTGCCCGTAGGAAGTGACCGCCGCAAAAACGGCAACGGCCGCTGCGACGGCAATAATGTACTTTCTGATTGTTTTGGATCGGGCCATATTAGGTGCGAATATAGTAATTCCTTGCCGTAATTTTTAGCTTAACGTTAAAAAATCGTAAAAAGTGCCTGCCCTGAAGCAGCCGGATGCAGTTTTGGCAAAAAAGGGCTTTTTGGCGTTGGAATTTAGGCACAGAGTCCGTAACTTTGTCCGCAATTTTGCCCGCGCCGAACGGTATTCGGGATAACGAAATTTAAATACCACGATGCAATGAAAAAGATCGATGTGGTTCTGGGTCTACAGTGGGGCGACGAAGGAAAAGGAAAGGTCGTCGATGTTCTTACCCCTAATTATCAGGTAGTGGCGCGCTTCCAGGGCGGCCCCAACGCCGGGCACACCCTCATTTTCGGGGGAGACAAATACGTACTCCATACTATTCCGTCGGGCATTTTCCGCGACGGCAGCATTAATATAATAGGTAACGGCGTGGTGATCGATCCGGTGATCCTGGCCGGCGAGATCGCCAAACTCGAAGCCGCGGGGGTGGAAGTACGTTCCAAACTGCTGGTGTCGAAACGCGCACACCTCATCCTGCCCACCCACCGTATGCTCGACGCCGCTTCCGAAGCTGCGAAAGGCGCATCGAAGATCGGCTCCACGCTCAAAGGGATCGGCCCGACCTACATGGACAAGACCGGGCGTAACGGCCTGCGCGTGGGAGACATCATTTCGCCGATGTTCATGGAGCGTTACAATACCCTTAAAACCAAGCATGAAGGCCTGCTGGCACAGTATGCCGGATTCGAATATGATATCACACAGTACGAAAAGGAGTGGATGCAGGGTATCGAAATCCTGCGCAGCCTGCAGCTCATCGAAAGCGAGATCGTGGCCAACGACATGCTCGACCGCGATGTTAAGGTGCTTGCCGAGGGCGCACAGGGTTCTATGCTCGATATCGACTTCGGAACTTATCCGTTCGTCACATCCTCGACCACGCTCTGTGCAGGCGTCTGCACAGGCCTCGGGGTGAATCCCCACCGCATAGGCGAGGTTTACGGCATATTCAAAGCTTATTGCACCCGCGTCGGCAGCGGCCCGTTCCCCACGGAACTTTTCGACGCCGACGGTGAAAAAATGCGCGCGATAGGGCAGGAGTTCGGAGCTACGACGGGACGTCCGCGCCGCTGCGGCTGGCTCGATATGGTGGCACTGAAATACGCCGTCATGATGAACGGCGTCACCCGCCTCATCATGATGAAGGGCGACGTGCTGAACGAATTCCCGACGCTGAAAGTCTGCACCGGCTACCGGGTAGGAGGCGAGGTGATAAATTACTTCCCATACGAGACAAACGAGGAGATCACTCCGGTATATAAGGAATTCAAGGGCTGGGAGACTAACATAAACGACGTGCGTAAATACAGCGATTTTCCCGTCGAGTTCCGCGAATACGTCGATTTCATCGAAGAGGAGACCGGCGTTCCCGTAACCATTATCTCGGTGGGACCCGACAGAGAAGAGACAGTAATCAGATAAATTACGAATTACGAATTACGAATTACGAATTGAAAAAATGTTGCCGAATGATTTAACACAGCCGTAGGCTGTGCCATTCGTAATTCGTAATTTGAAATTCGTAATTGAAATTTGAAATTTTTATGAAAGAAAAATTTAAAATTGTAGTGCTGGCGAAGCAGGTGCCCGACACCCGCAACGTGGGTAAGGACGCGATGACCCCCGAAGGGACGGTCAACCGCGCCGCCCTGCCGGCCATTTTCAACCCCGAGGATCTGAATGCGCTCGAACAGGCGCTCAGGATCAAGGACAAGTTTCCGGGAAGTACCGTTACCGTACTTTCGATGGGGCCCTACCGCGCCGCCGAGATAATCCGCGACGCGATGTTCCGCGGGGCGGACGGAGGCGTGCTTCTTACCGACCGCAAATTCGCGGGCGCGGATACTCTCGCCACCTCCTATGCGCTTTCGTGCGCAGTTAAAAAGATCAAACCCGACATGATCATTGCCGGCCGCCAGGCTATCGACGGCGACACAGCCCAGGTAGGCGCCCAGGTCGCCGAAAAACTCGGCTGGCCGCAGGTCACCTACGCCGAGGAGATAATGGGTCTCGAAGGCGGTAAGATGACCATCAAACGCCGTCTTGAAAACGGTATCGAAGTGGTCGAATGCCCGCTTCCGCTGGTGGTGACGGTCAACGGCTCGGCCGCCGAGTGCCGTCCGCAGAACGCGCGCCGCATCATGAAGTACAAATACGCCCTTATACCCACCGAGATCGAGGCATGCGCAGGAACCCTCGCGGCCGAACTGGCACCCAAATACGACTACCTGCAGATCCAGGAGTGGGGTGCAGATGCCGTCAATCCCGACGAATCGCAGCTGGGCCTTGCCGGTTCGCCCACCAAGGTAAAGAAGATCGAGAACGTGGTGTTCCAGCTCAAGGAGTCGAAGTGCCTGAGTTGCAGCGACGATGAGATCAATTCTCTGATCGTGGAACTCCTTGAAACTCACACGCTGGGTTAATAAATTGACAATTGACAATTGAAAATGATGAACAACTTATTTGTATATATAGAGACGGAGGGCGGCAAGGTCGCCGACGTCAGCCTCGAACTCCTCACCAAAGGCCGCGAACTGGCCGACACGCTGGGCTGCAAGCTCGAAGCGGTGCTGATCGGGGACAAAGTTTCGGGACTCGAAAAAGAACTTGCTAAATACGGTACGGACACCGTCTGGATGGCCGAAGGCAAGGAACTCGCGCCCTACCAGACGCTTCCCCACACCGCCATAATGTGCGGCCTCATCGAACAGGAAAAACCGCAGATCGCGCTGATGGGAGCAACCCCTGTGGGTCGCGACCTCGGCCCGCGCGTATCTTCGGCCATGCACAGCGGCCTCACCGCCGACTGCACCAGCCTTGTGATCGGCGACCACAGCGACGCCAAGACCAAGACCGACTATAAGAACCTGCTGTACCAGATACGCCCCGCATTCGGCGGCAACATCATCGCCACCATCATCAACCCCGACTGCCGTCCGCAGATGGCCACGGTGCGCGAGGGGGTGATGAAGAAGGAATACGCCAAAAAAGCGGGTGCTGCCGAAGTCAAAACGGTCGACTGGAAAAAAATGACCAAACCCGAAGATTTCGTGGTGAAGATCATCGAACGCCACATCGAGGAGCGCAAGATAAATATCAAGAACGCCGGCATCATCGTTTCGGGCGGTTACGGTATGGGTTCGAGGGATAACTTCAAGCTCTGTTTCGACCTGGCCGAAACCCTCGGCGGAGAGGTGGGTGCAAGCCGCGCCGCCGTCGACGCCGGTTTCGCAGACCACGCAAGGCAGGTTGGGCAGACCGGGGTTACGGTCCGTCCGAAACTCTACATCGCCTGCGGCATCTCGGGGCAGATCCAGCACACCGCCGGCATGGACGGCAGCGCCATGATCATCGCCATCAACAACGATCCCGAAGCGCCGATCAACAAGATCGCCGACTACACCATCATCGGCGACGTCAACGAGGTGATACCCCGTATGATCAAGTCTTACAAACAAAACAGCAAGTAGCTCAGGCGGAGAATGAAGATCTCGTTCGACATAGGCACGGAGGATATGGTGGCTTTCAACAGCTATTATTACGATACCGATCCCGCGGTCAGGAAACAGCTCCGGCGGTTGCGGATATTTTATCCCATACTGTGTCTGATTATTGGAGCCTCTCTGTCCTTTAATAAAGGCGATTGGAATTGGTCCGGTCTGATAATTTTCGGAGCGATTGCGCTTCTTTGGACTATTTTCTCGCCCATGTACGGCAAAGGCAGGTGGTTGAAAAAGGTTCGCAAAGAGCTTGTCAAACCTGAAAATTCGGCATGGTTCGGGGCTCGGGAAATGGTGGCTGACGACGAAAAATTCTGGACGGTTTCTGAAAAATCAGAAGAAACCGTCATGTGGGACGGCATCATAAAAATTGGCGAAACACCTGACCATTTTTTTCTTTTCCAGACTCCAAGGCAAGCTTTCGTAGTCCCGAAGCAACAGATAACCCCGGCCGAAGTCGAAGAACTGAGGTCTTTATTCGCAAAGCACATTGTTGTTAATACCTCTGAAATAAAAAACAAAAAATAAGCTGTTATGGCAAATTTCTTTTTAGATAACAAGGACATACAGTTCCAGCTCGAGCATCCGCTGATGCGCAAGATCGTGGAGCTGAAGGAGCGCGGTTTCGCCGATGCAGGCAAGTACGACACCGCTCCCAGAAATTTCGAGGATGCTATGGACAACTACCGCCGCGTGATGGAGATCACCGGAGGGGTTTGCAGCGACATCATCGCTCCCAACGCCGAAGAGGTCGACCACACCGGTCCGCGCGTCGTGGACGACCATGTGGTCTACGCCCCGGGAACGCAGCAGAACCTCGATGCTATCAACGCAGCCGGTCTGGCCGGGATCACCCTGCCGCGCAGGTTCGACGGGCTGAACTTCCCGCTGGTCTGCTTCGTGATGGCCAACGAGATGGTCGCACGTGCCGACGCGGGTTTCGAAAACCTGTGGGGGCTGCAGGACTGCGCCGAGACGCTCAACGAATTCGCCAGCGAGGAGATCAAGGCCAAATACCTGCCGTGGGTATCCGAAGGGGCGACCTGCGCGATGGACCTCACCGAACCGGATGCCGGTTCCGACCTCGGCGCGGTGATGCTCAAGGCCCACTACGACGAGAAGAAAGGGACGTGGCTGCTGAACGGCGTGAAGCGTTTCATCACCAACGGCGACGGCGATATTTCGCTCGTTCTGGCCCGTACCGAAGACGGTACGAAGGACGCCCGCGGTCTGTCGATGCTCGTTTACGACCGCCGCCACATGGCTGTCAAGGTGCGCCGCATCGAGAACAAGCACGGTATAAAGGGATCGCCCACGTGCGAACTCGTCTTTACCAACGCTCCGGCGGAACTGGTGGGCGACCGCAAGATGGGCCTTATCAAATACGTGATGGCGCTGATGAACGCCGCCCGCCTGGGTATCGGCGCGCAGAGCATCGGCCTGTGCGAGGCCGCCTACCGCGAAGGTCTCAAATACGCCAACGAGCGCGCGCAGTTCGGAAAGAACATCATCAATTTCCCGGCCATCTACGAAATGCTCAACAACATGAAGGCCCGCATTGCCGCCGGACGTGCGCTGCTCTACGAAACTACCCGTTACGTGGAGATATACAAGCAGTACGACCACATTGCGCACGAACGCGACCTGACCGCCGACGAACGCGCCGAGATGAAGTTCTACAACCGTCTGGCCGACGCTTTCACACCGCTGCAGAAGCTGTTCCTGAGCGAATACGCTAACTCCATCTCCTACGACTCGCTGCAGATACACGGCGGAAGCGGCTATATGAAGGATTATCCCATCGAACGCATCGTGCGCGACGCCCGCATCACCAACATCTACGAAGGAACTTCGCAGCTGCAGGTCGTTGCGTCTATCAACCACGTAACGAAGGGCACCTATATGTCGCAGATCGAGGCTTACGAATCGGAAAAATATCCCGACGAATTCGCCCCGATACGCAGAAAACTGACCGGAATGAAGGCTAAGTTTACGGCCATGATAGAGAAGATCGACGGCATAGAGGCAGAATACAAGGGCGAAGGCTACAAGGATTTCCATGCCCGCCGCCTGGTAGAGACAGCAGGCCATATCATTATGACCTGGGTCCTGATGAAAGAGGCCGCCGTTCGCCCCGGGGACTACACGATCCAGCTGAAGACTTTCGTAAAGATCGCCGAGGCCGAAGTCGCCAGGGCCTTCGAAGCAGTGGATAAATCTTCGTGGGACGATATCGCGCTTTACCGTACCGTTCTGGAAGACAGCGTGGAATAGCCGGAACGCCGGCGGCGGTTTATTTTGTCGCAAGATTATGCAAGCCGGGAGTGCTCCCGGCTTGTATTTTTTATATACCTTTGCGATGTTCTAACCCCTAATCTGGAATGACATCGGAAGTAATTTTTATGGGTGGCTTCCTGCTGCTTGTGACGCTGATGCTGGCCGTCGACCTCGGGCTTGTCAACAGGAAGGCCCATGCCGTATCTTTCCGCGAGGCCCTTATCTGGACGGGCGTCTGGGTGGGCATGGCCCTGCTGTTCTATCTCCTGATACGATTCCATGCCGAATGGATCCACGGCGTGGACACGGTGGAGGATCTGATGCATCTGAATGTCAAATACGGACACAACATGCCTCTCGACCCCGCGCTCGGACTCGATGCCAATCTCGAAATATTCCGCAAGGAGATGTCGCTGGAGTACCTTACCGGCTACCTGATCGAAAAGGCGCTTTCGGTGGACAACATCTTCGTGATGATAATGATATTCCTCAGCTTCAAGGTCGATCCGAAATACTACCACAAGATACTGTTCTGGGGCATAATCGGGGCTGTGGTGATGCGTTTCCTCTTCATCTTCCTGAGCGCCGCGCTAATCCAGCGTTTCGAGTGGATACTGTGGATCTTCGGCGCCGTGCTCGTCTTCACCGGTATAAAAATGTTCCTCGAACGGGACAAGAAAGAGGATATGGATATGAAGCGGCATCCGGTGGTGAGGCTCGTCTCGAAACGGTTCCGCATGACCCGCACCGATTACGGCGGGCGGTTCTTTGTCCGGCTGCGCGGGGTGCTCTACATGACCCCGCTGTTCCTGGTTCTGCTGATTATCGAAGGTTCCGACGTGGTGTTCGCCGTGGACTCGATACCGGCCATATTCTCCGTCACCCTCGACCCGTATATAGTATTCTTCTCCAATATATTCGCAATCCTGGGGCTGCGCTCGCTCTTCTTTGTGCTGAACAGCGTTGTGGATAAGTTCGTCTACCTGAAGATCGGGCTGGCGGCGCTGCTGGTCTTCGTCGGGGCCAAGATGCTGCTGCACGGGATATTCCACATAGAGATCAGCACCGCCGCATCGCTGCTGGCGATAGTCGGGATACTGGCGGTAAGCATAGCCGCATCGCTGCTTTTTCCCCCGAAGAAAGTTGCGGAAACCGATTAGCCGAGCGTCTGCTTGACCGTCAGCCCGCCCCACTGATTGACGTTGTAGGGGTAGGTCTCGGGGCTGCCGCCGTCGCGCGAAACCACAAGCTCGATCACGAAAGGAGGGGACTCCTTGATCACGGCCGAAACAGGGAACGTGTTGGCTATCACATAGACATAGATCTCGGAATGGTCGCACGGCGTGGTCTCCAGCACGAGCGGACGCGCCGGATCGTAACCCGCCGGAGCCTCGCGCACCTCGCTGCCGTCGCCCGGTTCCCAGACCTTGTCGGTGAGCGTCAGGTAGTCGGAGATTTTGCCATCCGCATCGAAGCACGCCGCCGTCATAAAGACGTTATAACGCCACCACTCGGGGTATGCGCACTTCACTTCCGCCCTGAATATTTTGCCGCCCGCCATAAGCTTGTTTTTAGAGTGCTAAAGATACAAAGTATTCGGCAAAACTTTGCAAATATTCGGATTTTGTATAACTTTGCACCCCGCCAAGGTTTCGATTCCTTAGCGGCAGAGCCGTGAAACAGAGATATACCATAGCCTACAAGGGATTGGGCCCGGGGCCGCACCGCTTTGATTTTCACGCCGGCGATGATTTTTTTGCGGCGCACGAAGGGAGCGGAATAAAAGAGGGAGATGTTGACGTTGAGGTCGATCTGGAGAAAAGCGGGTCGATGCTCCGTCTCGATGTGCGTATAGAAGGTGCTGTCGTGGTTCCGTGCGACAGGTGCCTCGAAGACTGCCGGCTGCCGGTCGATTACGAGGGACAGTTGACGGTGAAGTTCTCCGAAGAGGAGCATCCGTTCGAGGGCGACATACTGTGGATAAATCCTGCCGATGCGCTGCTCGACCTGGAACAATATATATATGAAAGCGTCGTTTTGAGTCTGCCCTACCGCAAGGTGCATCCGGAAGACGTGCATGGAACACCGCTGTGCAACCCCTCGATGCTCGAGCGCTTCAAAATAGTGAGCGAGGATGAGTTCGAACAGTTGACGGCGGAAAAACCGGTCGACGAGGACCCGCGCTGGGCAAAGCTGAAGGGGCTGAAAGATGAAAGCGGCAGCGACAAATTGAAAGACAAAGGCGGCAAATAGCTGTCTGCGAAATAACCGGAAATTAAGAACTTTAATATAACAAGAACATGGCACATCCTAAACACAAAGTCTCGTCGACACGCCGGGACAAGAGAAGAACCCACTACAAAGCTGCTGTTCCCACAGTATCTACCTGCTCGAACTGCGGTTCGGCCACCCTCTACCATAGGGTCTGTCCCGAATGCGGTTTCTACAGGGGAAAACTCGCCATCGAACAGAAAGCCGAGTAATCGGAGCCCCGCTAAAAGCTACCCGTATGCTTAAAATCGGTGTAGATGCGATGGGAGGCGATTTCGCCCCCGAAGCTGTTGTCCTCGGGGCTATACAGGCCGTCGGGGAGATGAAGGACGACGTGCGTCTGGTGCTGTTCGGCGACGAACAGGCCATACGCGCCATTATGCAACGCGAAGGCGTTGCCGCTGACATGTTCGACGTCGTTCCGACCACCGAGGTCATCACCATGAATGACCATCCCGCTCAGGCGTTCAACAAGAAACCCGATTCGAGCCTTACGGTCGGCTTCGGCTGGCTCAAGGCAGGCAAGATCGACGGTTTTGCCAGCGCAGGCAACACGGGCGCGATGCTCGTGGGGTCGATGTACACCGTCAAGGCTATCGAAGGCATTATCCGTCCGACCATCTCGTCGCATATTCCTGTTTTAAAGGGAACGACGGGCTTGTTGCTCGATGTCGGACTCAATGTCGACAGCCGTCCCGACGTGCTCGAACAGTATGGGATGCTGGGAAGTATTTATGCCGAAAAAGTGCTCGGCATAAAGAATCCGCGCGTTGGACTGCTCAACATCGGCGAGGAGAAGGAGAAAGGCAACCTTACCACCAAGGCGGCATACGAACTGATGGAGGGCTCGACGAGGTATAATTTCGTGGGTAACGTCGAGGGCAAGCATATCTTTACGGGCGAAGTGGCCGATGTGATAGTGTGCGACGGTTTCGTCGGCAACATCGTGCTGAAAACTGCCGAGAGCATGTACGATATTGCGCAGAACCTCGGTATGCCTATAGATAACGATTTCTACAAGGGGCTCAACTACGAGCATATCGGCGGTACGCCGGTGCTCGGGATAAATGCGGCGGTCACGGTCGGCCACGGTCGTTCGACTCCGCTTGCGATCAGCAATATGATACTTCAGACGGAGCGCACGGTCCGTTCGGGCTTCGTCAGACAGATAAAGGATATCCTTGCTTAGGCGGGATTCGCTGGTCTCATAGTTCAAGGGATAGAACGGAAGTTTCCTAAACTTCAGATTCGCGTTCGAGTCGCGGTGAGACTACTCCGGAACCGCCTACACGTTAGTGTAGGTGGTTTTTCATTTGGCAAGGGGTCAGTTTAAGGGCCGGTTTTGCCGGATCATACAAAAGATCTAAAAAGGGAAGCGCAAATACACTCCCCTTTTTAGATGTTCGGTAAACAAATTCCCTTATTGTTTTGCTGTGCCGTCCTGCGGTTTGAAGAAATCCAGGCTCCACGCATCTTTCCATTCAAGGTAGGGCGCTCCTTCGATGTTGAACTGGATCGGCAGCCACACGTATCTTCCGTCGCTCGGGAAGTCGGGCGTCCAGCGGTCGGCCATGAAAATGAACGAATCCTTGTGCCCCGGCGCGGGAAGTATGAACGTGCTCTGGCTTTCGAACGTCTTGTCCGCCCCGTCCCCTATACATGGATTGGGATGCTGGGTCCATTCGCCCATCATCGAGTCGGCGGTGAGCAGGCGCGCTGCATTCGGAGCCCAGCCCGTGCATCCCGAAGTTATCATGTAGTAACGGCCGTCTTTTTTGAAGATCGCGGGAGCCTCGTTGAATCCGCCCGGAGCGACGCGGATGTAGCGTCCCGTGTGGCTCTGGTAATCTGCCGACAGTTCGGCTATCTGGAGCGTCGAATTCTCTTCCGAAGCGTAGATATGGTAGGCTTTCCCGTCGTCGTCGACATAGAGCGTCATGTCCCTCGCCATCTGGCCTCCTTCCATGTCGCGCACGGCATAGAGCCCCTCGCTGACGACCTGTTTCCACTCGGGCGACCACTGTTTGAGATCGTACGCTTCGGGAGCGAACACCGTATCTGCCGGCATGTTCAGCGGAAGCGACCCAGCGTTGGGACGGCATGAGCCTACGTATTTGTAGGGCCCTTCAGGAGTGCTGCTCACGGCGAGTCCCGAGCGTGCCGCAAGGTAGCCCTTGTCTTTGAGTTCGAGGTGGAACCACATTACGAACGTCTTGGTGGGGGCGTTGTAGATGACCTTCGGCCTTTCGATTATGCAGCCGCTCTCTATTTCGGAACCCGGTTCGGATGATACGGCCAGTGCGATTCCCTTGTCCGTCCAGTTGTAGAGGTCGCGCGACGTGTAGCATGAAACGCCTGCCAGAGCATTGTTCGTGGTATCGGACTTGCTTTCGCCGAACCAGTACCAGGTGCCGTCGTGGAGGAGTATTCCCCCGCCGTGGGCATTGATGTGTCTGCCGTTGTTGTCCTCCCAGACCGCGCCCGGAATGAATCCGGACTGTTTGCGGCTGCCGCAAGCTGCCGCGATCAGGGCGAACAGGCATGCTGTCAAAATGATTTTAATTCTCCTCATAAGGTGTGCTTTTATTTATGATTATACTTGCTGGGAGCGTCGGCAAAGATAGTCATAATTTTTGAGTTCGACCTGCGAAAAACGCCTCAGATGCAATTTAAAGGTTGTTTATTGCCCTGTCGAGGTATACGATGCGCTGGTTCAGCCAGGTCTGCATTTTCTTTATCTGCCCGCTGTAGTCGAGTTTGTACTGGCCTCCCCATACCCGCTTGTTCTGGACATCGGAGAGGGCGAGCATTTCGCCCATTCCGCCCACGAATACGTCGATATCGGATATCAGCGGCTTGATCTGGTTCCATCGCGCTTTGTACTCGGCCTTGAACTGCGGGTCCTTGAAGAACCGGTTGAACAGGATGCTTCCGACGCTGCTGTCGGCATTGCCTGCATATATCCACGATTCGGCATAGTACCAATAGGTCTGGCCGCCGTTATAACCGTATCCCCAGTCGAAGTCCCAGACCGGGCCCCATGTCCATTTACCGCCTGCGCGGCGCCACAGGTAACAGCTCTTCGGGTGCCCCAACTCCCCGTTGCGGGTCACTTCATATACGAGGAGATAGTCTATGAGCGAGGGGACGTCTACGTAGTCGCGCCAGCCGGTGTTCGGGAAAGATGAGTTCAGCACCCGGCTCTCCATCTCTTCGTACGCGGATTTCGCTTTGGCTTTTGCCTGCTGTTTCTGCGCGGCGGTCATTTCGTCCAGGTCGGGCGACTTAATATTGATGTGCATGCCCTGCGCCGAATAGATTTTATCGGGATCGGAGTAGATGTCGAGCTCGATGAGCAGGTCGTTGTCTTCGTCGATATTGACGCGGTTGGTTCCGGCCTGCACCTGTTCCGACAGCACGTAGGCACCCTGGTAAGCGCCGTTCAGGTAGAGTTCAACGTGCTCCGCATGATTCGTATAGGGAATTTCCAGGCGGCGGGCTATCTCGAAGGCTACCGTGTTCATCAGGTAGGTCGGGTCCTGCCAGTTGGCCAGCAGTACCCAGCTGCGCGCCTTGCCGTGTCCCAGAACGGACGTCTTGTCGTCGAACCTCACGCGGTAGGGTTTTTTGCTGTAGCTCCAGGTGGAATTGCCGCGTCCGCGGATCCCGGCCCTCGCAGACGCGATATTATAACCGGGCGAAGCATAGTCGTCCAACCAGACGGTCGATGCGGAGTAGGTTGTCTTGCTCGATATGCCTTGTCTGTTATCGGTCACCACCCTTATCACCGGAAGCCCCGTCGACTGGGGGCAGACCACCGAAACGGTGTATGTCCTCGTTTTGCCGCTTTGCGAGGTGACGGTATATTCCACGCCGCGCGAAAAATCGTTCGCGGAGATTCCGGATTCCTGTTCTTTTCCGCCGGCCGTTACCCGGACCCCTTCGGACGCGAAAACCGCACGTGCTTCCGTGATGTTATCTATCCATGCGGTCGTCGAGGGCAATACTGTGACTGTACCCTTTTCGTGGTTGATAACGCACGGAGAGGTAATTGCAGAGCTGTTGTGCAACAGCTCGAGTTTATAAGAGGTTATTTTATTGTCATCGCTGCCTTCGCCCGGAGAGATCGGGTCGATGGTTGCGATCACGGTGTAGGTTGCAGATGATCCGTCGTATCCCACTACCAGAAGCGCCACAGCTTCCGTGAAGTCGAGCGGAACGGTGCCGGCACACCTTTGCCCCCGGTAATACACTATGCCGGTTGCTTTTACAGTGGGGATCAGCGAGGAGTTCGCATAGATGGTACGGTCGAGCGTTATGGTACGGCTCGTCTGGTCGATTTTGCCGACTATGTCGTAGTCTGCTCCGTTCAGGCGGCCCTCGATCTTGAAATCGGTGATGACAGCCCCCTCGAGCACGGATTCCGGTTCGACATCCTTTCCACACGAAACCAACCAGCAGCAAGCCAGCAGAGTAATGGCAAATCGTTTCATAGTTATGCTATGTGTAGAGGGGTATGGCGAAAGATAGCAATAATTTTTTAACCGGCACCCGGTCTGTACGAAAAAGACACATATCCGGGCTCCCGTCCACCCGATTGCGGAAGAGTTTGCAGGGCAGTTTCTGTTATCTTTCTTTGATCTCCCTGACGAGCAGCTGCAGGGCAGGGGGTGCGCAGGTGCCGTGGTCGAAGCCGGGCAGGCTGTAGTATTTCACCGACTTGTTGCCTACGCTCAGAAGCGCCTGATAGAGAAAATAATTCTCCGCCACGCGCTGCGGAAGCTCTATTTCGGGCTGTCCGCATACCAGCGTGATGGGAGCCGTGTCGGCCGTTATGTGGTAGAGGGGAGCGTATTTGTCGATATACGGAACTGTTTCGCTCAGGCCCATTTCGGCACGGATGGCATTGTGGGTCACGCACTGCCCGCTGATGGGCCAGTATGATATGATATCGGCTGCCGCGTCTATCCCGTATTCTCCCAGCCAGCTTTTGTCGAGCGCCAACATCAGGGCAAGGTAGCCGCCCGCCGAATGCCCTGCAATGATGATCTTTGCAGGATCGCCGCCATATTTCGCGATATTCTTTTTCGTCCACGCGACTGCCGCCGCCGCATCCTCGATGTAGGCCGGATGTTGCGCTTTCGGGCTCAGTCGGTAATTGACCGCCACCACGCAGACGCCCTTATCCTGAAGTTCGGCCGGTATATGTTTTTCACCCCCCGTGAGACCCCCACCGTGGAACCACACCACGACCTGCGCGCCGGTTTTGGCGACGGGATGATAGACGTCTACGACGCACCTTTCCGAAGCGTATTTGTCGGCGGCGAAAGGGCGGTAAGGGATATCCTTTGCGGTTTCGTAAGCCTGGGCATGGAGCCCGGCGGCCGCCAGGGTTAAGAGTGCGGTGCAGAGGAAGCGTTTGAAAAGTTTCATGGCAGTTCGGCTTTTGGATGATTTTGCTTCCAAAGATAGTGAAAAGTGAGTGCAAACAAAAAAGGATTTCTGTGCGGGAAATCCTTTTTTATTCTTCTGTCTGTCCGGGTTACCACAGATCCAATACTTCTTGCATGCGGCGGCCGACCTCGTCGTTGTCGAGGACGCCCGTGAACTTCTCCGCCCCCGTGCCGTAGGCAAAAAGCGCTATCATGTTCCCGCTGTGGCCGGTGGTCGCGAATTCGAGGGAGACGCCGCTTTCGGCTTTCAGGAAATCCACGTCGCCGGGGACTATGGCAAGTCCGCCGGTCTCATGGTCGGCAAGCACCACGACGAGGGTTCCAGGGTGTTTGTCCGCGTAATCGAACGCCGTGCCGACAGCCTCGTCGAACTCGCGGACTTCGGCGAGCACGCTGCGGCCGTCGTTGCCGTGGGCCGCGCCGTCGATCTGCGACCCTTCCACCATCATGAAGAATCCCTTCCCTTTGCTGTTGTTCGTGAGTATTTCGAGCGCCTTGGCGGTGGCTTTCGGCAGGTAGTGCGGGTCGCGGCCATTCACGATGTAAGGTATTCCGTAAGTGCCGCCGGGATATATGGCCATTACGTTGCCTTCGGTGATCCCGTCGAGGCTTTCCAGATCTTCCGTCACGGTGTATCCGCGCGACACCAGTTCGGAGATGAGGTTCACGCTGTCCTTCCGGTTTTCCAAACTCCTGCGCCCGCCGCCTATGGCGACGTCTATGCCGCTCGCAGGCAGCTGCCTTGCGATATCTTCGTAGTCGCCCCTGTTCCTGTCGTGCGCGTAAAAGACGGCCGGGGTCGCGTGCATCAGGGATACCGAAACGACCAGACCTGTGCTCATACCGCGCTCTTCGGCCTTTTCGAGTATGGTTTTTAGGGGGTTGCCCAGGGAGTCGACTCCCAGGTAAGAATTATATGTCTTATGCCCCGTGGCGTAGGCGGTGCCCGAAGCCGCGGAGTCGGTGACGCGGTTGTTGTAGGAATAGGTCTTCACCAGTCCTGTGGCGGTTCCCCTTTCCATGTTTATCGGTTCGTAGCCGTTGTCGATCATCAGCGAGGTAACATGCCCGATGCCCATGCCGTCGCCGATCATCAGGATCAGGTTCCGGACCTCAGGTTCTTTATCTCCCACGGTTTTGCAGCCTTGCAGGGGGATCAGCAGGGCCAACACCGCAGCCGCGGCGAACATTGTAAAACATTTTCTCATTTCAACTTCGTTTTTATCAGGGGAGGCCCGACGGTGTGCAAATGTAACTCTTTTAGACGCGATTACAACTAAAATTTAATTAACTTTACAATAAATTTGTGATACGCGGATGACGAAAATCCTTGTGACAGGGAGCTTTGGACAGCTCGGGCGGGAACTGCAGAACATAGCGGAGAGCGGATGCGAAGGTTTTTCATGGCTCTTTACCGATGTCGGCGAACTCGATATAATCGATCCTGCGGCGGTTGAAAACGTATTTACGCGCGAACGCCCGGACGCAGTGGTGAACTGCGCCGCATGGACCGACGTCGACGGGGCGGAGAACGATCCCGAGGGGGCTTTCCGCATAAATGAGGCCGGGCCCCGGATACTTGCTGCGGCTGCCGTACGGTCGGGTGCTGCGCTGATACACATATCGACCGACTTCGTATTTAATGGGACGGAACGCATACCCTACACTGAAACGGACGCGCCGGCGCCGCTGAACGTCTACGGCGAGAGCAAACTCGCCGGTGAACAGGCCGTGCTGGAGTCTGGTTGCAGCGGGGCGGTTGTGCGCACTTCGTGGCTCTATTCGCCTTATGGGCGCAATTTCGTCAAGTCGATACTCGGCGCTGCGTCCGAAAATGCGGAAATCCGCATTGTCTCAGACCAGTGGGGCAGCCCGACTGCGGCCGACGGGCTTGCCGAAACCATAGTGCAGATGATACCGCGGCTGGTCGCCGGGTCCGGGCGGGCCGAGATATACAATTACTGCGACAGCGGGGTGGTGAGCCGCGCCGACTTTGCCGCCGAGATCGTCCGTCAGGCCGGGCTCGATTGCCGGGTGGTTCCCGTTGCGTCGTCGGAATACCAGATGGCCGCCGCAAGGCCCGCATATTCGGCGCTCGACACCGCCAAAATCGGGCGCGGCTTCGGGATAACTCCACGGCCTTGGCAGGAAGCGCTTTCAGTATGTATTGATAAATTGAAAAATAGTTCTGAATAATATGGACAATAAACCGATTTTCATCTGCGGGCCGTGCGTGATCGAAAGCGCCGGAGTGCTCGACGAAGTGGCCGCCGAACTGGCCCGGCTGCGCGACAAATACGGCATCACGGTATACTTCAAGGCCTCGTACGACAAGGCTAACCGCACCTCGATACATTCGTACCGCGGAGTGGGGCTCGAAAAAGGGGTGCAAATGCTGGCCGACGTCCGGTCGAAGCACGGGCTTCCGCTGGTGACCGACATCCACGAGAGCTGGCAGGCCGAACCCGTAGGGCAGGTTGTCGATGTGGTGCAGATCCCCGCCTTCCTTTCGCGGCAGACAGATCTTTTAGTGGCTGCGGCACGGACCGGCCGCATCGTAAATATCAAGAAAGCGCAGTTCCTGTCGGGCGAAGATATGAAATATCCCTACCAGAAGGCGGCGGAGGCGGGGGCTAAGGAGATATGGCTAACCGAACGCGGGAATTCGTTCGGCTACGGCAATCTCGTTGTGGATTTCCGCAATATCCCCGAGATGCTGAAGATCTCGCCGCGTGTGGTTATGGACTGCACCCATTCGGTGCAGAAACCGGGCGGGGGATGCGGCGTAACGGGCGGCAACCGCGAATACGCCCCCATGATGGCGGTCGCGGCAAAGGCTTTCGGCGCAAACGGATACTTCCTCGAAGTGCATCCCGAGCCGGACAAGGCTATGAGCGACGCCGCTAACACCATATATCTGAACACACTCGAAACCATTATAAAATCGGTAATATAAAAAGTTATGAGTCATGAGTTATGAGTCATGAGTCGAAGGTGATGCTTCGCATCAATTTGTTTATTTTCAATTCGTCATTTTTAACTTTTTTGTATGGATGTTAAACTGCCTGCGGCGTGGAAGGAACTGCTTTGGCCGGAATTCGACAAGCCGTATTTCCGGCAGGTGACGGATTTCGTGCGTTCGGAATACGTTGCCGCCGCCAACCACACCGGTCCCCCGGTCTATCCGGCCGCCAGGAACATTTTCCGTGCGTTCGACAAGTGCGGCCTCGACGAACTGAAAGTCGTGATAATAGGGCAGGACCCCTACCACGGTCCCGGGCAGGCCAACGGACTCTGCTTTTCGGTAAACGACGGGGTGCAGTTCCCGCCGTCGTTGCGGAACATTTTCAAGGAGATCCACGACGAACTCGGGACGCCGGTTCCCGCGACCGGCAACCTCGACCGCTGGGCCGAACAGGGCGTGCTGCTTCTCAACGCAACCCTGACGGTTCTCGACGGGCAGCCGAACTCCCATTCCGACAAGGGATGGCAGACGTTTACGGATGCCGTGGTCGAGGCGCTGGCCGACACTAAAGAGGAGATCGTGTATATGCTGTGGGGCAGTTTCGCCCAAAAAAAGGGGGCGAAGGTCGATCCCGCGCGCAACTGCGTCCTGAAAGCCCCCCACCCCTCGCCGCTCTCCGCCCACAACGGATTTTTCGGCTGCGGCCATTTCCGGAAAGCAAACGAATACCTTGTAAGCATCGGTAAAGAGCCAATAAAATGGTAATCATGAATCATAAATCATGAATCATGAATCGGAAATGAAAGAGATTATTGAAATAAAACGGGAGTTCCACAACCCGAGTAAAGTGGTGGTGGGAGATGTCCTCGGTTTGCTGGAGGATCATCTCCCGAAAGGCCGCCGCGTCATAGTGATAACCGACCCCAACGTTTTTGGTTTTTACGGCGACGTCATAAGGCGCTACGAACACATTATAATCCCGACCGGCGAGGAGAACAAAACCCTTGCGACGGTAGGCGGAATTTACCGCCGCCTTATCGAAATGGGGGCGGACCGCAAGTGCTATATCGTGGGTTTCGGCGGGGGGATAGTCACCGACATCGCCGGATTCGCCGCCTCGACATACCTTCGCGGGGTGGAGTTCGGTTTCGTGGCCACATCGCTGCTGGCACAGGTCGACGCCAGCGTCGGCGGCAAGAACGGGGTGAACGTCGACGGATACAAGAATATGGCTGGCATCTTCAATCAGCCCGATTTCGTGCTGTGCGACACCGGGGTCCTGCAGACGCTCCCGCCGAGGGAGTTCCGCGCGGGGCTCGCCGAGATGATAAAGGCAGGGATCATAGACGACCCCGAGCTTTTCGAAACGTTCGAGCGGCACACCCCGGAACAACTGCTCGCAGATCCGGCCCTGCTTACGCGGGCGATAACGGCGGCGATACGGGTGAAGGCGCGCATAGTCGAAGCCGACGAGCGCGAGGCGGGCGAACGGCGCAAGCTCAACCTGGGGCACACGGTCGCCCATGCGGTCGAAAAACTCTCGCGCGAGTACAACCACGGCGAAGCTGTCGGCATAGGTTTGGCCGCGATAGCCGACGTCGCAGTAAAGCTGGGGGCGCTCGCGCCCGAAACGCACGGCCGCATAGTCGCCGCAGTCGAAAAAGCGGGATTGCCTGTCGAGGCCGACATCCCGAAAGATAAGATCATCGAGGCGCTGACCCGCGACAAAAAAGTCGAACAAAGCGCCGTGTGGCTGGTCGTTCCGCGCGGGATAGGCGACACCGAAATCCGCCGTACCGGATTCGACGAACTGGAAGAGCTGCTCTGAAACAAGTTCCGCATAACGAAAGAAGGTTGACCAGGTAGGGTCAACCTTCTTCTTTTGAAGATATTCGGGAATTATTCCGCAGGTTCTTCTTCCTCTTCTTCGGGAGCCGCATCCTGGGCGACGTTGATCTTTACCGGGGCGGCGCCTGTTCCGCTGACAGTTACATCTGCATTGCGTGCATCGCCGTCGTTGGCGTCGATGGTCAGCTTAACGGTAACTTCTTCATTGGCCTTGCCTTCGGTCACGTCGGCGCTGAGCCATTCGCAATCTTCGGCAAGCGTCCAGTCGACCGGTGAGTTTACGGTGATGGTCTTTTCGGCGCCTTCGGCGGAGACGGCGCTGATAGAGGCGGGGTTGAGGCTGATCCTGGGATCTTCCGTTTTGTCGCAGGCAGCCAGCATGACGGCTGAAAGGGCCATCATCGAAAAAAATAATTTTTTCATAGGGGTTTGATTAAGGGGTTAAATTAATTAGGGTTTTGTTTCATAGGAAACAGAGCAAAAATATGGAAAACTTACAAAAATGATGTGCTGTAATTTAAATAAAAACGCCTTCAGGCTGTCCTGAAGGCGTTTTATGGGAATATGTATTTGGTTTTTTGCGTAAACGGCAGTTCCTAATACGGGTTTGTGTTGCGGTTTGTGAAACTGCTCCAGGTAGCCGTACTTTTTATCGCCGACATCTCCGAGGCGGATAACCCCAGGTTTTCGAAGAAGTTGAAGCCGGTTTCCTCCTCGACATCGCTGACCGAAAACTGCCCTGTCGTGTAGCTGGTCCCCGACGGGTAGGCCTTGTTCTCGAACATGAAACCGACGCTGTCGTATTTCCGTTCTCCAGCATAGTATTTCGACCACAGGATTACCTTGAAATAGCCGTCCGGCACGCGGCAGTCCTTATTGCTTTTGTCTTTGATATATCCGGGATGCCCGTCGATGAAGGTATATATGGGATCGGAGCTCAGCAGCGGACCTGTAACAATGTAAAGAGTATCCTGATCCGGAGTTGACGCATCGTTTGCCACACTCCTTATCGCGCCTTCGAGGCTCGACCAGACGCTTTGATTAAAGCCGTTCTGTTTTTGAGGCGTTACGTTGGTCATGACGAACGTCTGATAAACGGCGTCGATAAACTGCTTTGCTACATCGCCTTTGAGAGCGTTACGGTCGGCGTTGGGGATCTGGTGTCCGCGTGACATATTGTCTTTCGTGTAATCGCCGTAAGTACCGCTGATGACATTAGGCTGTGCACTTATGGGGATGTCGCCGTCGGTATCGTAGCGCCATGGATCCGGATCGGGCCTGCCCGTTCCCAGGTGCAGGTTCCTGTTCAGCGGGTAGGCCACCCACAGCGAGAGCCTCTCCGACATGTCGAACAGTATCGAATAGTTGCGGGCTCTTTTGTCGTCTTTCATGACGGCGTAGTATGCCTTGCCCCTCATTCCGTCGCCCGAGATCACGTCGGGAAGCTCGATCCAGCTTTTGCCGACCAGCGGCGTGTCCGTTTCGAACCCCGCACCTATGGTGACGGGAACGGTCGTTACCGAGCCTGCCGCGAACGAGATCTTTCCCGCTGCGCTTATGGTTCCCTTGAGTGCCTGCAGGTCGGTGTAGATGGTTATGGTATAGGTCTCGGCGGCGTTTATCGCGAACGGGAACGAGGTGAACCACGTGTCGAATCCGGCGGCGGCCAGCGGACCCGCGTCATCGGGATAGGAGACGAGTATGCTGCTGCCCGAAGGAGCGTAGATATCCGGTTTGGAACCCGTTTTGGTGAGGTCGTAGTAGGCCAGGCCTGCGAGATCGGGCTCCCTGTCCACACTGAACCGTACCGCGGTCACCCTTTCACCGGCGGCAAACGAACGCTGGCTGGTGAAAGAGATTTTCGTGACGGCCAGCGGCGACGAGAAATCCATCCGGCTGATCGAAATATCGCCTGTTGCCGGAATATCCTTCTCGACGGGAGCGGCCACAAGGACGTATGCCGAGCGGTCGATGCCGCTTGCGGCAGCGATCTGCGAAGCCGGAACGGTTATCACGTATTTCGAAGGGTTGGCGGCCGCACTTGAGGAGTAGGGATAAGCCGCCGAGAAGGTATGGATGCCGGTTGCGGTCTGGCGTATGGTTCCCGAAAGCGTTCCAGAGGTTCCCGACGACGCGACCGAAGAGATGCCGAACTTAACGTTGGAGTTTGACGACGCCCCTGTCGTGTAGACGGAGAACTGTTCGCCGTCTTTCCAGGTCCAAGTATAGCCGCCGGTTGCGATCGAAGCGCCGGCTGTGACCGCGGCATTCCGCGGCTCCATCCCACCTGATGGTGTTACGGGTTCGTCTTTACATCCGGCCTGGATCATGAACACTGCCGCCAGCAGCACCGGCCAGCGGAAGTTAGAAATCATTCTTCCCTTTTTCATATCTGTAAAAGCTAAAAAACCGGGACATGTTCAGCCCGGTTAGTTTTTGTAAATATATGAAATATTTTTGGAAATCAACGTATCCGCGCCAGAATTTTAGGGTCGGAGAGCTCGCGGCGGGCGTCAGAACCGATCCAACGGGCGGTTTTATCGCTGCTTGCGGCAAGTTTTTCGGCCATGGCGAGCGCGTGGGGATAGAGCCCGGGGCTGCGTTTGCCGGTCTGGCGCAGCGCCCAGTTTACCGCCTTGCGCACGAAGTTGCGTCCGTCCGTCGAGTATTCTTCTATCAGCGGCAGCGCTTCCAAAAACTTTTCGTCCGGGGCTTTCTTGTCCGCTACCGCCAGTTCGGCTATCAGCACGAAACCCGTCCGGCGGATAAATTCCTGCTCTGACTTCACGTATTCGTATATTTTGTCGTAGGCGAACGGCGTCAGGCGGAAAAGGTTGCCGATGCAGAGGTCGCACACGTCCCATGATGTGAACTCGGCCGTCCACCGGTCCATCAACTCCTCCGTCGTCAGGCGCGGCGATGCTATCATAGGGGCCAGCAGGTGCGCTTCGTGGATGCCGGTATCCCATAATCCGACGGCGAGTGCATGGTTGCGCGCTTCACGTTCCGCCTTTTCGCTTTTCGGCCCGGCGTTTATCTCTTTAGCCAGCGCGCGGACGGCCGGTACGCGGATGCCCAGCGCCCGGTCGACGGCTATTCCGAAATGCGCCTGCTTCTCCCTGAACGCGGGGTCGGCCAGCGCTTCCAGCCGCGCAACTATTTCATCGATGCTCTTCATATCCAGCCAGTTCTTCTTTAAGTTTTCGCGGCAGTCCCGCCACCACCAGATCGTAGGAGTTGCGGATCTGTTCCTTCATGAAAGCGTCCGTCAGGTCGCCGTCCACACGGATCGTATTCCAGTGCAATTTGTTCGAATGGAATCCGGGAGTGATCTCAGGATACCGTCCCCGCAGTTCGACCGCCAGGTCGGGATCGCACTTGACGTTGAACCTGCTGAAACCCTCCATCCCGGCGTATACGAACATTTTGCCCATCACCTTGAACACCAGCGTATCCTCGTCGAAAGGGGTGCATTCCGTCGCGGCCGGAAGCGAAAGGCAGTATTCCCTGAATTCCAGAATATCCATGTAACTCGGCCGGTGCGCTAATAATATGTTATATCCCGTTTGACCAGCGCATAAACGGTGTCCGGCATGCCGTCGATCGCATCCAGCCACTGGGTAACGTTGCCTTTGGCGTCCGACTTCACATCGACCACGTAACTGACCACGACATTGCCGTCGGCGCCGTAGAAGGTGCGTTCGGCGAGCATCCCACCCGGTCCCCACTCGGCGGTCATGCGCGATGCCCGGACGTATGTGCCGTCGGTGTCCAGATATATCTCTTCGGGCTTGCCCCAAGCGTCGCGGCACTTTTTTTCAATAACCCGACCTTCCGCATCATAGATTATGCTGATCTTCTGTCCCTTTTCAAGAAACTGTTTCACGGGGTGGCCTGCCTGGTCGCGCTCGATCCGCACAATGGCATTATCATAGCTGTAGTTCCCCAGATCCTGATCCTGGTCCTGAACGTCCGGAGTGCCGCCGTCGTCGTACGAGTATGTCTCGCGGTCCACCTCTATGTAGACCGGCGTATTGTCGTCCAGCCATTCGGCGTCGTAGTCCCATCCGTAGCATATCTCTTCCGCCAGTCGGCCTTCGCCGTCGTAGGCATAGGTTATGCGTTTGTAGTCGTCGTTGATCCGGTCGGTTTCCATCGACGCCAGACGCCCCTGAGCGTCATAGGTATATTTTGTCGTGCTGGTGTAGTTGGGGTCGTCCGCGAACGGCCTGCCGGTTTCGAGCGTCAGCCTGCCCTGCGGATCGTACTTGTATGACATATTTACGCACCCCGGGCCTGCGGCCGATGTTTTTCTCCCCTGTCTGTCGAAAGAGAAGCCGATGTCGTAAAACAGCTCCTCGTCGAGCGTACCGTCCTCGAAGAACATGTAATAAGAGTAGGTCACGCTTTTGACCTTTCCGTTGAGCGTATCTCCCATACATACCGTGAACTCTTTGGGTGCTGTTTGTGCGGCGGCCGATGCGCACGCGACGGTCATAATAGCGGTAAGCAGACGTGTTTTCATTTTCGGATGAATTAGCGGGTCATCTATTTTACAAAGATAATAAAAAACCGGACTCTGGTTACAGAGCCCGGTTTTAAGCCGTTGGATATTCCCTTATTATATTAGAAGCAATATACGCAGGTGAGGCCCAGGTTGGCAAGTCCCCATCTGTTGAAGTCCGAGTAGCCGTGGCTGAAACCTACACCGAAAGAGGGTGTCCAGTCAAAAGAGAGACGTACGGGCGCTCCGCCGAATTCGTAGCCCAACTTGGCCATACCGGCGGCACCTACATAACCGTAATGTGCCCTGCCGCCGACGTTGAGACCGGCACCTGCGTCGAAGAACCACTGACCGCGCGGGGTCCAGTTCATATTAGCGATATTCCAGTTGTAGAGCAGTGTGAAATCGGCCGTAACAACGCCTCCGCCGTTCGCCAGGTAACCCCCGAAACGGCCTTCAAGATAGTTGTCGTTGCTGAATACGCGCTGTACGTCAGCCTGGAATCCCGATCCGACACGTGCACCGACATTCCAACCTTGTGCTGATGCCGACCATGCGAGCAACCCTACGACGAGGGTCAATACTAATTTTTTCATAATCTTATTAGTTTGGTTTGATATTGGTTTGTTTTTCAAAAATAGATCTCAAGGATATAACGTAACAGTCGCAAAAATAGTGTTTTTTTCGACGGATAGACACATTTTGTCTACAAAATTGTATTCCATCCATAAATGTCGGACGTTTCCCCGAGTTGTATGGCGCGCAGCCTTTCATATAACTTGACACACCAAGGTCCTGGTTCCGAGCCGTTTCCAATGATGTATGTCCTGCCTTCGTCCGGGTCGAATATCTTGCCTATGGGCGAAATCACGGCAGCGGTCCCGCAGGCTCCGGCTTCCTCGAAAGTAGGCACTTCGGCGAACTCTACCTCCCTGTCCTCAACTTTCAGGCCAAAATCCGCAGCCAGAGTGCGCAGCGACATGTTTGTGATCGACGGGAGTATCGATGTCGATTTCGGGGTGATGTAGCTCCCCTTCCTGATGGCGAAAAAATTCGCCGCACCCGACTCGTCTATGTATTTCTTCTCTTTGGAATCCAGATAGAGCACGCTCGGATATCCCTGTCTGTGCGCCTCGTCGCCCGAGAGCAGGCTCGCGGCGTAGTTACCGCCGACCTTGATGTTGCCCGTGCCGAGGGGCGCCGAACGGTCGTGGTGACGGTCCACTATAACGCTGATAGGTTTGAAACCCTCTTTATAATAGGGGCCCACAGGAGTCACGAGCACAAGGAACAGATACTCCTTTGCAGGCTTCACGCCGATCTGGGCGCCTGTGCCTATCAGCAGCGGACGGATGTAGAGTGACGCTCCCGTCCCGTAAGGCGGAATGAAACGCTCGTTCAGTTCGACAGCCTTGACCACCGCGTCGCGGAAAAGTTCCGGCGTCGGCGGCGCCATCATGGTCTGTTCCGCTGTCCGTATCATCCTTTTTGCATTTTCGTCGAGACGGAAAATGCGCACCTTGCCGTCGGCGCCGCGAAACGCTTTCAGCCCTTCGAAAGCCTCCTGGCCATAGTGGAGGCAGGTGGCGGCCATGTGCAGAGTGATATACTCGTCCTGCGTGGCTTCAATCGGGCTCCATCCGCCCTCCTTCCACGTCGAGCGGACATTCCAGTCGGTCTTCAGATACCCGAACCCTAGGTTTTCCCAATCAATGTTTTCCATACCTGTTTTGTTTTTTCTTTTTTACCACCTTTTAAAAAAGGTGGCGCCAAAAATTTTCAACGGAAGCTGCGCTTCCTGCTATTGTGTGGCGAAAAAATGTTTAAGGCGATCGTGTAGGAGTTAAGAATTCAGAGGTTGCAAAGCAACCGTATTTTTGAAACAATGCGGTCTCGAAAATAAATTTTCAGAGCCGCAGTGTTTCAAAAGTCCACGGTGGCGGGCTTTGCCCGGCCACCTGAATTCTTAACTACGGGGTACCATATCTCCTATATTTTTGCCTCAAAATAAATCTCCGCCGGTGTTCCGGCAATTTTTTGGTTACTTTGCAATTCGGCAAAGTAACGTATTATCGTACTGTCGAGCCGTTATTGACTTTCGTGGTGGGGGTGACGAGGACGTATTTGCCGGATGCGTCTTCGGTCATCAGAACCATTCCTTTGCTGAGGGTGCCTTTCAGTTCGCGCGGCTCGAGGTTGACGAGCACGGTGACCTGTTTGCCGACCATCTCTTCGGGAGTGAAGTGTTCGGCAATGCCACTCACGATCTCGCGCGTATCGATACCTGTGTCGATTTTGAGCTTTATCAGTTTTTTGGTCTTGGGCACGAGTTCGGCTTCGAGCACCGTTCCGATGCGGATATCCATGCGCTGGAAATCGTCGAACGAGACGTGGGGCTTCTGCGGCTCTGCTTCGACGGGGACTGCCGCATCGTTAGCCTGTTTTGTGGCTTCGAGCTTGGCGATCTGGGCATCCACGACGCTGTCCTCGATCTTTTCGAATAGCAGTTCCACGTTGTCGGTGACGTGCCCGGCCTGCATCAGGTCGTCGCGTCCGAGTGCGTCCCAGCCGAATTTCTCGGCGCCGAGCATCCTCAGTATCTTTTCGGCGGAGAACGGCATGAACGGCTCGATGGCGATGGAGACGTTGGCCGTGATCTGCAGCGCGACGTTCATGATGGTCTCGACACGCGCCGGGTCGCTCTTTACGACTTTCCACGGCTCGGTGTCGGCCAGGTATTTGTTGCCGAGACGGGCGACATTCATAGCCTCTTTCAGCGCCTCACGGAAGCGGTAAGTCTCGATATTCTCTTCGATAGCCGCCTTCATTTTCGGAAGTTCAGCCAGGGTTTCGCGGTCGTAGTCCGTCAGTCCGCCAGCCGCCGGGACACGCCCTTCGTAGTATTTGGCGGTCAGAACCAGCGCGCGGTTCACGAAGTTGCCGAGTACCGCCACAAGTTCGTTGTTGTTGCGGGCCTGGAAATCCTTCCAGGTGAAGTCGTTGTCCTTGGTCTCGGGGGCGTTGGCGCAGAGCACGTAGCGCAGAACGTCCTGCTTGCCGGGAAACTCTTCCAAGTATTCGTTGAGCCACACCGCCCAGTTGCGCGAGGTGGATATCTTGTCGCCCTCGAGGTTGAGGAACTCGTTGGCTGGGACATTATCGGGCAGGATGTAATCTCCATGCGCTTTCAGCATCGCAGGGAACATGATGCAGTGAAAGACGATATTGTCCTTGCCGATGAAGTGCACCATCTTTGTCCCGGGGTCCTTCCAGTACTTCTCCCATGTGTCGGGCAGCAGTTCGCGAGTGGCGGAGATGTAGCCGATCGGCGCGTCGAACCAGACGTAGAGCACCTTTCCTTCAGCCCCTTCCACCGGGACGGGGATCCCCCAGTCGAGGTCGCGGCTAACGGCGCGCGGCTGCAGGCCCTGGTCGAGCCAGCTTTTGCACTGGCCGTAGACGTTGGTCTTCCACTCCCTGTGTTCTTCGAGTATCCATTGGCGCAGGAAAGCCTCGTGTTTGTCGAGCGGCAGGTACCAGTGTTTTGTGTCGCGCATAACGGGCACGGCGCCGGTGACCGAACTTTTGGGGTTTATAAGGTCGGTGGCGTTGAGCGATGAGCCGCATTTTTCGCACTGGTCGCCGTAGGCCCCCTCGCTGTTGCAGCGCGGACAAGTGCCCGTGATGTATCGGTCGGCGAGGAATATGCCGGCCTCGGGGTCGAAGTACTGCTGCGAGGTGCTTTCGATGAACTCGCCGTTGTCGTACAGCGTGCGGAAAAATCCCGATGCGGTCTGCGCATGGGTCGGCGACGAGGTGCGCGAATAGATATCGAACGACATCCCCAGCTCGGCGAATGACTTTTTGATTATGGCGTGGTAGCGGTCGACTATCTCCTGCGGAGTAACCCCTTCCTTGCGCGCCTTGATGGTGATAGGCACGCCGTGTTCGTCGGAGCCGCACACCCACACCACGTCCTCGCCCCGAAGGCGCAGGTAGCGCACGTAGATGTCGGCCGGGATGTAAACCCCCGCCAGGTGTCCTATGTGTATCGGTCCGTTTGCGTAAGGCAGCGCTGCCGTTATCAGATGTCTTTTATACCTGCTCATTTTGTCTCTTGTTCTGTTCTTTCCTGTTTTTCGATCTTATGCGGACGTCGAACGCCTCGAACCCCTTGCCGTAGACCCCCATGACGCTGCCCACGGTCACGAACGCTTCAGGGTCGATGTCCTTTACGGCCCGCAGGATATTGTTCGTCTCGTATTTGCGGCATATCACCACCAGCATTTTGGACGGCTGGCCGGTGTAAGCCCCCGTTCCGTCGAGGATGGTCACCCCGCGGTGCAGTTCGTGCGTGATGGTGTGTGCGATCCTGTCGTAATGCCTCGAGAATATGGATATCTGCGACGACTGCTTGTTGCCGGCCAATATCGCGTCGACCGTGTAGCTGAACACCGCCACCATGACGTAGCCGTAGATTATCATGGCGAGGGGGTTGGTGTCCGGGCTGAGATTCGGGTTCGTGCTGTAAATGAAGTACGACGAGCCGATTATGAAAAAATCACTTACCATTACCACCCGGCCGTAGGAGACGCGGCGGTATTTGTTGATGATCTGCGCCACGATGTCGGTCCCGCCGGTCGAGCCGCCCTGCATGAAACAGATGCTGACGCCGATCCCCGAGATCGCTCCCGCGAGTATCGCCGACAGCAGCTTGTCTTCGGCGAGCCCCATAAGGTCGGGCGGAAGCGTGCCTCCGAATACATTGAGCCACAGAGCTATCGAGGCGATGCCCCAAATGGTCTTCGCACCAAAGTTGGCTCCCACTATCAACACCGCCGCTACGACGAGGACGGCATTTATGATGAGGAATCCCATGCCCATAGGCAACCCCGTGGCGTACTGTACGAGCAGCGCCAGGCCACTGGCCCCGCCGCCGATGCCGTCCGCCGACTCGACGATGCTGGTCCATGCGAACGCATAGATCATGCAGCCCAGCATTATCAGGCCGTACTCCTTCAGGATGCGTCCTATGTTGATCTTTTTCGCCATGACGTTACTGCAAATATACGTTTTTATACAACGATATTGACGATCTTGCCCGGCACGATTATCACCTTTTTCGGCGCGCGGCCTTCGAGCCATTTGGCGGCGTGTTCGTCCGCCAGCACGGCTTTTTCGATCTCTGCCGCGGCGATCCCCAGGGGCAGTTCCTTTTTGAAGCGCATCTTGCCGTTGACCGAAACCGGGTATTCGAAACTATCCTCGACGAGATATTTCTCATTGAACTGCGGCATCCGGGCGTCGAAAACGCTCGTCGTGTGTCCCATCAGCGACCACGCCTCCTCGGTGATGTGGGGTGCGAACGGAGCCAGCAGTATGGTCAGCGGCTCCACGATCTCGCGCTTGCTGCATTGCCCGAGTTCGTTGAGGCATATCATGAACGCCGAGACCGCGGTGTTGAATGAGAAATTCCCGATATCTTCGCCCACCTTTTTGATGGTCTTGTGCAGCGTTTTAAGTTCGGCTGGCGTCGGTTTTTCGTCGGAGACAACGAACTTATCTTCCCGCGTCCAGAACAGATTCCAGTACTTGCGCAGGAATTTGGAGACCCCGTCTATGCCGTTGGTGTCCCACGGCTTGCTGAACTCCAGCGGCCCCAGGAACATCTCGTACATACGCAGCGTGTCTGCCCCGTAGTTCTCCACGATCCAGTCGGGATTCACCACGTTGTACATACTTTTCGACATCTTTTCGACCGCCCAGCCGCACACGTATTTTCCATCTTCGAGGATGCACTCGGCATCTTTAAACTCGGGCCTCCAGGCACGGAAAGCGTCGATGTCGAGCATATCGTTTTTCACGATATTCACATCGACGTGTATCTCCTGCACGTCGTATTTATCCTTCATTCCCAGCGAAACGAACTTGCCGCTCGCCGTGTCGCGGTAGACGAAATTCGACCGCCCCTGTATCATACCCTGGTTGACCAGCTTCTTGAAAGGCTCTTCCTCGACGACCGTGCCCAGATCGAACAGGAATTTGTTCCAGAAGCGCGAGTAGATGAGGTGGCCCGTGGCGTGTTCGATGCCGCCAACGTAGAGGTCCACGTTGCGCCAGTACTCGTCGATCTTTTTGTCCACCAGCGCCTTGTCGTTGTGTGGGTCCATGTAGCGCAGATAATAGGCGCTCGACCCGGCGAAACCGGGCATGGTGCTCGTTTCGTAGGGATACCCTTCCGCCGTGTGCCACCCTTTGGCGCGGGCGAGCGGAGGCTCCCCGGTACGGGTCGGAGTGAAGTCGTCGACGGCGGGAAGTTCCAGCGGAAGCCGCTCCACAGGCAGCGGGTGCGCGATATCATCCTTATAATATATAGGTATAGGCTCTCCCCAGTACCTCTGGCGCGAGAAAATCGCGTCCCTCAGGCGGTAGTTTATCTTGAGCGTCCCGAGTCCGCGCTTCTCAACCTCGTCGAACATCTTGACGATGGCATCCTTCACATCGAGACCGTTGATGATGTCAGAATTTATCATCCGGCCCTCTTTCGCGTCGTGCGAGGCTTCGCTCACGTCGCAGCCGTCGACAACCGGGATAATATCCAGCCCGAAGTGCTTTGCGAATGCGTAGTCGCGGCTGTCGTGGGCCGGGACCGCCATGATCGCACCCGTGCCGTAGCCTGCCAGAACGTAGTCGCTTATATATATAGGTATCTCGCCACCCGTGAACGGATTGACCGCGTACGAGCCGGTGAAGACGCCGGTAACTTTTTTCGTCTCGGCGATGCGTTCCCTTTCCGAGCGTTTTTTAGATGTGGCGATATAGGCCTCCACAGCTTTTTTCTGTTCCGGCGTCGCCAGCCAGGAGTTGTAACAGTGTTCGGGGGCGACAACCATGAAAGTCACGCCGTAGATCGTGTCGGGACGGGTGGTGAATATCTCGAGTTTTTTATCGCTTCCTTTGATATCGAAGAACATCTGCGCGCCGGTGCTCTTGCCGATCCAGTTCTTTTGGATTTCTTTGAGCGATTCGCTCCACTCCACATTGTCGAGACCGGCCAGAAGCCTCTCGGCGTAGGCGCTCACGCGCAGTAGCCACTGCTTCATCCGCTTCTGCTCGACGGGATGCCCTCCGCGTTCCGAAAGTCCGTTGATAACCTCGTCGTTGGCCAGCACGGTCCCCAGCGCCTCGCACCAGTTCACCATAGTGTCGGCACGATAGGCCAGGCGGTAGTTCATCAGCGCGTCCTGGCGCTGCTTTTCGCTCCAGCCGTTCCATTCCTCCGCCGTGAAATGTATCTCGTTGGTGCAGGCCGCGTTCAGCCCTTCGTTGCCCTGCTGCGTGAAAACCTCCGCCAGTTCCTCGATGGGCCGCGCCTGCTGCGTGTCATAGCAGTAATAGCTGCCGAACATCTTCAGGAACGCCCACTGCGTCCATTTATAATATTCCGGGTCGCTGGTCTCGACGCAGCGGTCCCAGTCGAAACTGAAACCCAGTTTGTCCAACTGTTCACGGTATCTCTTTATATTATTCTCGGTCGTGATGGCCGGATGCTGTCCCGTCTGGATGGCGTACTGCTCGGCCGGAAGCCCGAAAGCGTCGAACCCCATGGGATGCAGCACATTGAAACCGTTCAGCCTCTTGTAGCGTGTGTAGATGTCCGACGCGATGTATCCCAGCGGATGCCCCACGTGCAGCCCCGCGCCGCTCGGATAGGGAAACATGTCCAGCACGTAATATTTGGGTTTCGACGGGTCGGCCTCGACCTTATAGGTTCCTCTTTTCTGCCACTCCTGTTGCCACTTCGGCTCTATCTCACGGAATTTGTATTCCATATATACCTTAAATAAAAGTTAAGGCACAAAATTAGTAATTTTTTCTCGCCTGCACGCAATAATGTAAAAATACCTCGCGTTTGGATATCATCATGTTTTCCGGCAGCCGTCCTTTGCAGCCGGAGATAAAAATTCCAACCGGCTGGAGAGCTGATAATCTGAACGTTACGAGTGTTGCGAAAATTTTAGTGAAATTTTTTCGCCGAATAATTTGGAAAACGAACCAAATTAACCTTACATTTGCACTCGCAAAACGAAAAACGGTTTGCCACCAGGGGCGGAAGTAAGAGGCCGGTTTTAGAAGGGGAGACCCGGAATGAAATGGAAAGGCCGGCTGAAGCAAGAGAGGGAAAGTCCTCCGGTCCGCACTACCCAAACAAAGATTCTTCGAGTTAAGATCAACGTCCCGAGCGGACAAACAGGTGGCGGCAACAATTTTTTGAAAATTCTTTCGAAAAATTTTGCAAGAGAAGAAAAACGATTTACCTTTGCAATCCCTTTCCGAAGGTGCCGGTCAAAGCCGGGTGCCGGAAAGAGGGGGGCGGGAATAAAGCGGCCCTTTTTGGAGCAACTTTTTTCCGGAAACGGTTCTTGAAAATAATGACGGATTCGTAATTTTTAATTCGTAATTAAATAGGAACGAGGTTCTTTGAGGATATTGAGCAGCTAAAGTTTATCTTGCCGCTTCTTCGGAAGCGACAAATAACAATTACCTTTGAGGTAAAGCCAAGATTTTAATTTCAAAATTTTTTTTACAATGGAGAGTTTGATCCTGGCTCAGGATGAACGCTAGCGGCAGGCCTAACACATGCAAGTCGAGGGGCAGCACAGAAAGTGGTTTACCACTTTTGGTGGCGACCGGCGGACGGGTGCGTAACGCGTATGCAACCTACC
>JAVBRO010000011.1:0-10201 GCA_031547885.1 Rikenellaceae bacterium | reverse complement strand
AGCCGCCGTGCTCACCCAGATACAGGGAATAGTCTCCGACTCTTCGGGAAGCATTATGGTGGCTTATATCGTGCCTGCAATAGCTTTTTCCGTCATAGCCGTCTACGGTACACTCATAGCTCCGAAGGCCGAAAGGAGAATAAACGGTCAAACAACTTAACTGAAGAAAGAACGTTGGGCATCCGCATTACCTGTTGTCTGAAAAGATTTTGTATTTCCATAAGCTACGCAAGGCCGTGGCCAGCTGCGCCGGTTTCTTCGTAATTCTTGTATAGCTTATGAAAATGTAAGGCGAGTCCGCTACCAAAGGGCAAGGGTGGGTGTGGCAAGCATTCTCCGCCCATCTAGTCGGCAGTATTTCGATAGAAACCAATACAAATATTTGTGTGCAAAAAAAATAAAAAAGAGTTACGACAATTGTCGTAACTCTTTCATTTTCAGCGGAGCGGAAAACGGGATTCGAACCCGCGACCCTCAGCTTGGGAAGCTGATGCTCTACCGACTGAGCTACTTCCGCGAAAAGTTCCACAAAGATATATAAAAAATCTTTCCGGCACACATCCATCCGTAAAAATCAAACGGCCGGATATCGCTTCCGGCCGTCTTCAATAACGGTAGCGCTGTGCCAAAACGTAAGGTGCCTACTACTGTATTCCGCTCCCACCGGAGCGGCCGTTGCCGCTTAGAACGACGCCTGCAGGCCGATGCCCAGAACCTCTTTAAGCTGGAACTTCGGGCCGCCCAGCGAACCGTCCTTGTTCACCGACTTCACATTGTCGTCGTAGATCATGTTGAGCGTGAGGTTGGCCGACAGCCACTTGTACACCTTCGCCGTCAGGACGATATCCCACTTCATGACGATATTCTGCGGGTTTTTCAGGTAGTTGGAATAGAGGTCGAGGCGGCTGTAGATATTTACGCTCTTCGAGATGTCGTAGTTGAGTTCGACAAGCAGGTCCGCGCCGAACTGGTTCAGCAGACTTTTCCCCGGATCGACGCCGAACATCCCTTTTTGCGACAATTCGTCATTAAGCACGAAAGTCCCTCTCCACATTGCGGGCGAGATGGTCGCGGTGATCCACGTTTTCGGTTTCCACGTTGCGCCGAGACCTATACTGAGATAAGCCGGGGCCATAAACTGCGACATGAAGGTCTTCGGGTCGGTGCTATAGTCGTAGCCGTTTGCAAACTGGGTGCTGAAATTCATCAACGCCGACAGGTACCAGTTCTTACCCAGTTCGTAGCCGTACATCGAGGCGAGGTATATCTTGTCGTTGGTCTTCTGTGCCCCTTTCGACTGCGAATAGTTCATCCCGTAGGCAAGTTCCAGGCGGTTTTGCCACAGGTTTTTCTTCTTTTTGTAATTGAGGCTGTAATTGAACATCAGGTCGAAGGCCACCGATCCGTCGCCCCCGGCCGCCCAGTTCATGAGGCTCACCTGGGAGAGGGTAGCGCCAACGACACCGCCCTTGCTCCAGGGCGATTCTTCGGCCGCTTTCGAGTCGTCCTTATCGACCGCGTTGATGGTAAATTCTTTGTTTTTCATCGTGCCCGTCTGCGCCGAAGCCGCGAAAGTACCGGCCAGCATCGCAAAGAGCAGCGAAAGTGTAATGATTTTTTTCATGATCGGTTATTTTAAAGTTGTCGTTTGTCAGTTTGTCCGCACAGGATTGCACACATATTGTGCCATCGCTTAGGGCCATATAAAAAAGCACCCTGTAGGTTTCAGGGTGCTTTCTATGATATCATCAGCTAATACTGCTCCGTTTCATCGGGAAATTTGCCGCCCTTCACGTCATCGATATAGTGCGTAAAAGCGCCCGTCATGACCGCATGCAGGTCGGCATAGCGGCGCAGGAAACGCGGCGAGAATTCGTTGGTGATGCCCAGCATGTCATGAACCACGAGTACCTGCCCGTCGCACCCCCTGCCCGCGCCGATGCTTATAGTCGGAATGCGGAGTGCTTTCGAGACTTTGTCGCCGAGAGTGGCGGGGATTTTTTCAAGCACGATGCCGAAACATCCCGCCCTTTCGAGCAGTTGCGCGTCGTCCAGCAGCTTTGCGGCCTCCTCTTCCTCTTTCGCACGGACGGTGTAGGTGCCGTATTTATGGATCGACTGCGGCGTGAGGCCCAGATGCCCCATTATGGGTATCCCGGCCGAGAGTATGCGCTGGACGGACTCTATTATCTCCAGGCCGCCCTCGAGCTTGACGGCGCTTGCTTCGGTCTCTTTCATTATGCGGATTGCCGACGCGAGGGCTTCCTTGGAGTTCCCCTGGTAGGTCCCGAACGGCAGGTCCACGACGACCAATGCGCGCTTCACGGCCCTTACCACCGATTTCGCATGGTAAATCATGTTGTCGAGTGTGATCGGCAGGGTCGAGTCGAAACCGGCCATAACGTTGGCCGCCGAGTCGCCCACAAGGATTATATCGATTCCCGAATCGTCCATGATACGGGCGGTGGAGTAATCGTAGGCCGTCAGCATTGCGATCTTTTCGCCGCGCTGCTTCATTTCCATCAGCCGGTGCGTGGTGACAGGCCTCAGTTTACCTTCTGTAGACATATGCAATAAGGTTTAGAGTGCGTAAATATAGTGCAAGCCGAGGGATAATGCAAGTTTCTTGTGATTATCCGAGGCGGAGCCTATATTCACAGAAGACGAGTCTTCTGTAAAGTTATAATACTTTCCGGAAGGCGCAAAAAAACGCCCACAGTACGACGCCGCCGCTGACGGAGACGTTCAGAGAATGTTTGGTCCCGACCTGCGGTATCTCCAGGGCGTCGTCGCAGCGGTCGGCCACCCGCTGCTGCACGCCGTCGACCTCGTTGCCGAAAACGAGCGCGTATTTCATGCCGGGCTCCGGGACGAAGGTATCCAGAAGGCGCGCACCCTCGACCTGTTCGACGGCGAGGAGCGTGTATCCGGCCTCGTGAAGTTCAGCAACGGCCTCTTCCGCATCGCGGAAATATTTCCAGGCGACGGTATCTTCGGCGCCGAGGGCTGTTTTATGTATCTCGCGGTTCGGGGGCGTGCCGGTTATCCCGCAGAGCATCAGTTCCGCCACCCCGAACGCATCGCAGGTGCGGAAGAACGACCCCACGTTGTTCATGCTCCGCACGTTGTCCAAAACCACCGCCACGGGGATTTTAGGAAGCCTGACGGCTTCTTCCGCCGAGGGCCTGCCCAGTTCTTCGTTCCGCAGTTTGCGCATATTCGCCATTGCCGCATTCGTTTTTACCCTGCAAATTTAGCGGTAATATTAAATTTCGTACTAATTTAGCGGACAATTAACTCACATTTAACCCAACCCCTTTGATCATGAGAACTCCACTGGCACTAATCTTCATTGCCTTATCACTGTGCGCGGCGCAAAAATCTGCGGCACAGGAAACAGCCGTACAGGCCGACACTTCCGCAATACCGCGGAACGCCGTGGTTTACCATAATGAATTTTTCGCCGGATACGGCATACTGACCACCAACGACATTCTCGTGCCGCTGTTCGAAACACTCTTCTCGGGGGGCGATTATCGTATGACCAGGATAAACGGATCGTTCCTCGCCGGCTACAAATACAGGTTCGACAAGGTGGCCTCGCTTGGCGCAACATATGCGATAGGCAAGATGGACGGCGAGATAGAAAACGATGAAAACTCATCCCTGTCCGAATATTCCGGAAGCCACCACACGCTTGCGGTAGAATGCGATTTACGCTATATGACGCGCAGGATCGTAACGCTTTATTCGACGATCGGGGTGGGGGCGACATTCGCCAACCGCGTCATCACTCCCGTCGATCCGGCCGGACTTAAGTATAAAGAGCCTTTCGGACACATCAATTTCCAGCTGACCATGATAGGGGTAAAGGTCGGCACATACCGGGCCGGAGCCTTCTTCGAGTACGGGACCGGCTACAAAGGCGTTTTCAATTTCGGGGCGTACGCACGTTTCTGACAAATGCCGGAGATGGAGCGGAAAGAACGGGCAGATCAATTCTGCCCGTTCTTTAAAACTATTTTGCCGTTGTCGGCATTCTTGACCGCTTCGATAAACTCCTTGAACCCGTCGAACTCGACTTTGTCATAAGTGCCTGTTTTCAACAGCAGATACCTCGTGATCGTCAACCCTTCTGCTGTCGGCAGGACTATCATGGAGTATGTACCGTATTTATTATTAAGGAGTACGGGCATGGGGCACGCTTCTACCTTGAACGCCCCTTTGGGCAGCGATATGGTAGTTACATCCCTGTTGCAATATCCTTCGGCTATCTGTATGTCGCCTTTGCGGGCGCTGCGGCCGAATTTCACCGACACAGGCTTGCGGAACGGCATGACATTCATGAACAGACGGTCTCCCGTCCGCGAACCTAACTGGGTCGCTTCGAGGTCGTATTCAATGTGAGAAACGGGCAGCGGGCCTTTTTCCTCGCGGTAGGTGGTGTTCGATATCACTGCTACCGGTATATCGACCTGCGAACGGATGGTGTTAAGGCGTTCCTTGGCGTCCGATTTTCCGAAGTCGACATTGTCCAGGTAGCGGTGAAGGTGGTAATCCGTCGCGACATGGGCTTTTGCACTCCCGTCTGCATCCATCACTACATCGGCCCTGCGGACGGTAAGATTGAGCGTATCGTTATAGAGCGGCACCTGGATCACCTCGGCGCTTCCATCTTTATAGACGAGCCCATTCTGCCCGACGATCGAATTATGGCGGTATCCTAGAGGAATTGTTTTCGGGTTCGTACACTCCAGCCACAGCGTATCGGCAGCCATGGGCACCATTACGATCGCGTGGTTGCTCATCCCGGGGTGGGCAAAATCGCGCGGTATGCTCCGGCGGCCCATGCCTATCTCCGTGTAATTCGACTCGATGCCGCACTCTGCCAGCATGGCCCGCATATAGTTCGACAGAGCCTTGCAATCGCCGTATTTGTTTTTGTAAACCTGGGCGACAGACATCGGCTGGAATCCGCCGATCCCGATCTGGATGCTCACGTAGCGGGTGGTTTCGGCAAGATAATCATACAATATGCGTATTTTTTCCATATCCGTCGCCGCATTCTGCGTCAGCTCAGCGACCTTAGCCTTCAGTTCGGGCGGCATGACGCTCCGGTTATCCAGAAGTTTCCATTGCCACAGGGCGTACGACTCCCAGTCTTTCATCGAACCCGACACACCGTCATAGACAAACTCGTCCGGCGAAAAATAGACAACCGGATAACGCTCATATGCATGGGTATTGAAAGGTTCCAATGTCATGGGCGGCAGATTTTCAATGCTCCATTCGTATATCTCCTTTTTAGGATCCTCTTTTTTCACCGGTTTTCCTTCGAAGTTATAGGCCTTGGTATAAAATTTCGTTCCGGGAGGTACTTCGAGGCGGTAGATTGCTTTCTCGACCCCGACAGAGGCCCCCGGCTGCGGATCGAAGCCGGGAAAACACCAGACGGCATTCTTAGTCGTTATCTCCCACTCGTATTTCACAGTGTATGGAGGATTGGGCGTCGACGGAGAGCAATAATGCGTACGCCTGTCGTCAGCCAGATTGGAGAACGAATAATCGGTGTATTGCAGTTCCGACTTCTTGATCTTGCGCACTGAACGGCCGGCGGCATCGAAAATTTCGCCCGAAAAAGCCGACAATGAACTGAACATGTCCGTGGATTCCGCGAAGACGCTTATTGATTCCGCTTCCGGAACGAGCACCGTCGCTACAAACACATGGCGTTCTTTGGAAAGGACGGGGCTCAAATATTCGAACACGGTCTCGCTGTATCTTACGACCGCGGTCGATCCTTTTTTCACCTCTTCGGGTATACTTCCGGCCGGCCAGGACTGCGCCGACGCCAAGGATGGCAATGCTGCAGCCAGCAGCAATATCAAACATCTGAAAGACGTCATCTTATATCGTTTTTTTAAGTATTATACGCGAATTGTGCTTCTCGCTCATCATGCCCATAAAGGTATGCAGATCGGGATATTCCTTTGAAGCGAAAACAACCCTGTCCAGAGTGTATCTCAACTGGATTACAATGTTATTGCCGCTCACGGATGCGGAATATATGTAATTAACGCCTTTCTCGCATCCGGTCATCCTTATGGGTTGAGGAATCTCCTCGACCTCGTAGCCGTCGGGGATGAGCACAAATGCCGTGAGTTCGTATGTTGCAGGATACGGAAATTCCACCGGCAGTTCGCGCTGCTGCTGGGTGAGCATGTTCTTAGTTATGAACGGCACGATAGTAGACCTCAGATATGTATGTGCGCCTGCTTTTTCCGTCTTCATCGAAAAATCCATGCTTTCCGCGACAGTATATCCGTTCAGTCCCGATATATTGTATGAAGATATCTCCATATTGTTTTCCGACTCCAGTTTTTCTATGTATTCATCTTCCGATCCGGCATCGCGGTATCTCGACTTCGTGGAAAATCCAGTAGCGTTGATTAATTTGTTCTCCATAGTGCCGGTAATGAGGCCATTCTCGTCAATCTTGCAGCTCACCATTATCTGCTGCCTGTTATCCGCCAGGTTGGTCAGATCGACCCATCCGGCCTCACCCCCCACGCCGTAAAGGCGCGCACGGTCCACCATTAGCTGCGGGCGGATAAGGTTAATGTCGTGGTCGCCGCTCGTCCCGTCGATAAACAGCGACGAACCGTCGGACAGATCGACCTTGAGAATAAAAGTCCTGATATTATCCATCGACGGATGGCCGTATGGCAGGCGGCCGTAACTGCGGGGGTTGAGCAGCACCGGGGTAGTGGAGAATCCGGCATCGCGCAAAGCGCTGTTCAGGACGAAATTTATATCGGCGCTGCTGCCTGCGCCGTCCTTCAGTTTCTGCCTGGGATTTTTGCCCCATATAGTATATTTTCCGTCCCAGTTCATACGGGATGTGACGAGTTTCAGTATCTTCCTTATCTGCTCGCTTTCTTCTCCGCCTTCCGCCTTTATCGCGGCCGTTTCGTCTTTAAGGGGATTTGACATTTTGAGACTCGTCGAAAAGTCCGATTTATCGAGATTTTCATTGATCGATTCCCACGTAGTCGCATAGGATTTAAAATATCCGGGGATGTCGATAGCCTGAAGTTCGAAAGTTATTTTTGTCCTGAAATCGTTCACATTCCACACAAGTGATTCATCTTTAAGCGCAGGAATATCCATGGCCACGCACGTCCTTACATCGTCATAGTAATCGGCACTGTTGCGCCGCGACGATTTGACTGACACTGAATGATATCCCTGGGTGTTTATATTGAAACGGAAATACTGCGGCGTGGCGACCTCCGAGAAACTGTATACGACCGGATATGCATGCTGGATTAGGAGCGGTTCCACTATCCAGAAGAAATCCGACGTAATACTGTATTTATATTCTATTACCGTTCCCACGCGCACTTCCGGGATCGAAAATTTGCGGACCTGGGTATTTTCTGAAACCTGTTCCTGAAAAATATCTTTCGATTTGATCTCCGTCTTTACTGTTTTCCCGCCTACCTTGTTGTACGCTGCCGCCGATATGCCGCCGACAAACTCCTTTGTCGTCGTACTCAAATGGAACGGAATTTCGACATCGGCCAGCGAAACACCCTCCGGCTTGAGCACCTTTATTTTAACGAAATAATTGCGCGTCTGCTGAAACGGGCTGTTGGCGATATTCGACGTCGTCATAGTGTAATACACCTGCGTATCCTCATAAAGAAAAACAACCACCGCCGAAGTATCCCTGGCATAAGAGGTCATTTCGAGCTCATAATCAGTAACTTTACCGAATTTGCGGCTATAATCGGGATCCTGGGCGCAGACGCCGGTTGCCACAAAAAGAAGCGCCAACAAAAGCAGAGGTCTTTTCATATTAGCAATAGTTTAAGTTAGTTATAAGGTAAATATAACGATTATTCCTGAAAATACAACAAAAAGGCCGGCGATAAAATATTTATACATTTCATTCGTAAGCTAAAAAGATGTATCTTTGTATATCCACCCCCTGTAATGATTTTTATAATGTTCCCCCTGCCGCCCGCCGATGCGCAAGCGGCGGTGGAATGCATGCACTTAAAACAAAAACTGAAATGACCGACACAAAAAAATTCAAAGACATTGTCGACCGTTTTGCGCTCGAAGGGGACGTGGTGGACATCAGGCCTTTCGGAAACGGACTTATCAACGACTCCTATTTCGTACGCACGGCCGGCGGATGGCCCGACTACATCCTGCAGCGCATTAACCACAACATTTTCAAAGACGTAGACCTGCTGCAGGATAATATCGAGGCGGTTACAGCGCATATACGCGGCAAACTCGAGGCGCAGGGCAATAACGACATCGACCGCAGGGTGCTGCGGTTCATCCCGAACAAGGAGAACGGCAAGACCTATTGGTTTGACGGCGAAAATTACTGGCGGGTGATGGTCTTCATCCCGGGTTCGGAGTCGTTCGAGGCAGTTACGCCCGAATATTCGCGCCACGCGGGAGAGGCTTTCGGCGATTTTCAGAGCATGCTGGCCGATATCCCCGTCGAACTGCGCGAAACCATCCCCGATTTCCACAACATGGAGTTCCGCCTGAAGCAGCTGCGCGAAGCCGTAGCGAATAATGCCGCAGGCCGTCTCGCCGAAGTTCAGGATATCGTGGACGAGATCGAAAGCCGCTCCGGAGAGATGACGAAGGCCGAGAGGCTCTTCCGTGAAGGGAAGCTTCCGAAGCGGGTCTGCCACTGCGACACCAAGGTCAACAACATGCTTTTCGACAAGGAGACGGGTAAGATACTGTGCGTTATCGACCTCGACACGGTGATGCCCAGCTATATATTCTCCGATTACGGCGATTTTCTGCGCACGGGCGCCAACAAGGGCGACGAGGACGACAAAGACCTCGACCGCGTGGAGTTCGACATGGATATTTTCAGGGCCTTCACGGAAGGTTATCTGAAAGGCGCCGGAAGTTTCCTTACCGACATCGAGCTCGAGAACCTGCCTTATGCGGCGGCTCTGTTCCCCTATATGCAGGCCGTGAGGTTCCTTGCCGACTACATCAACGGTGACACCTATTATAAAATAAAGTATCCGGAACACAACCTCGTGCGGACGCGCGCCCAGATGAAACTGCTGCACAGCGTCGATGCGAACACCCCGGCGATGAAGGAATATATCGAAAGCCTGCGGAACTAAACTACTACGCACTAAAAGTGCATGGGTTTAAGGGCGAATAAAATTCGCTGCTGTCATGTTGAGCGGAGTGAAAATGGAGTCGAACCGACGCTGCAAGCGAGGGCAGAGGGAGTTTTACTCACTATGCCGAGCTGCGAGGAGGAAACCGAAGGTAAACATCTGACCGAGCAAAGCCTTACGCAATCAGATCCTTCGACTGCGCTCAGGATGAAAGATTGCAAAAAAATAGAAGTTTATAGAAACTAAAGTCGCTGCATTAAAAGCAGGGTTTTAACCATTTTCTGGAACAATAAAATAATGAAAATAAAGAGGGTAGGGAGCGCTGCAGAGTTTTTCGGCGCGCTCGAAAAGGACAGGGATGCTTACGGCCTGCAGACGATCGGTCATGTGAACTGGCCTGATGAGTTCCTGGCGAAACCGGACGTAAAATTCGCCATTGCGCATACGGGCAGCGGCCGGACCGCCTGCAGCGAGATATTGCTGAAATTTTTCGTGAGCGAGGATTACACTCTCGCCCGCGTCACTGAAGATAACGGCGAGGTGTGGACCGATTCGTGCGTCGAATTTTTCATAAACTTCGACGAAACGGGTTATTACAACCTGGAATGCACCTGCATCGGCAAGTGCCTGCTGGGTTTCCGCAAGGAGAAGGCGGTCTTCACCCATGCCTCACAGAACATTCTGGACACTATCGTGCGCCGTCCGTCGCTGGGCACACAGCCTTTTTCCGAAAAACGGGATCAGGTGTGGACGCTCGAAATAGTATTGCCGGCAACCGCATTTTTCAAACACGATATTGCCGACCTGTCAGGTATGAAAGCACACGGCAACTTCTACAAATGCGGCGACAGCCTGACTGTCCCGCACTTCCTGTCGTGGAATCCCATAGACAACCCAGCGCCTAATTTTCACCTGGAAAAATTCTTCGGGGAAATAGATTAAGAGTGACGTAATTTTAAAACAGCAGCGGACTGCATATGAAGGCCGCTGCAGTGTTAAAAACGATAAATGTAAGTTCCTCACGT
>JAVBRO010000038.1:0-74939 GCA_031547885.1 Rikenellaceae bacterium | reverse complement strand
GAATATTTCAGAGCGTCATTTGACCTCACGAGGCGGGGTTAACCCCGCCTCGTGAGGTCAAATGACCATCCCTGTTGCGTATTACTCGAAAATACCCCGCTTTTCACCATCCCTTTTGCGTATTAAGCCGAAAATGATTTTCAGCTTTCATAAAAAAAAGCCCCGTACGGGGCTTTTTTATTGTCAGAAGTCCAGCGAACCGTTCACCCATTCCGGGTCGAACCGCGCACCGTATTTGCGGTAGAAATCCAGAGCCGGTTCGTTCCAGTCGAGCACCTGCCATACCATGCCGTTAAGTCCGCGTTCGCGCCCATCCTGCACCACCCTCTCAAAAAGCCGGGCGCCTATTCCGCGGCCCCGGTGTTCCGGCTCTACGTAAATGTCCTCGAGATATAACCGCTGCCCTTTCCATGTGCTGTAGCGTATATAATAAAGCGCGAAGCCGACGACGCGGCCATCTTCTTCAGCAACGAACGCCCACCACACCGGCGCAGGGCCGAAACCGCTCTCTTCGAAATGTTCGAGAGAAACGGTCACCTCGTCCGGTGCTTTTTCATACTCTGCCAGCCCCCTTACGAGTTCCAGCAGGCGTGGACAATCTCCCCTTTTTGCTCTGCGTATCATGTATCGTGGTTTTTCTACCCACAAATATAGCAAAAGCCGATCTGTTTATTGCAACAATTCTTTCAGCAGCGGCATATCCTTTACCTGATATCGCTTGACAAAGGCGTCTATTTCAGCCTGGCTGAAACGATCTTTATCCAGGACCATCGCTTCGGAGGGGAACGGACGGGCGTTGGTGATCTTTACGTCTATCACGACCGGGACCGTGCTTGCGGCGGCTTCATCGAAAACTCCGCGCAACTGTTCGCGGCGGGTTACGGTGAAGCCTTTCGCGCCCATACCCTCGCCTATCTTTGCGTAGTCGGCGCCGAGCAGGTCGATGCCGTACTTGGGCTGACGGGTATCTTCCTGCTCGCCCTCGATAAACCCGAACGAATCGTTCGAGAAAACGATATTTATGACCGGCAGGCCGTACTTCACCTGGGTAATGATATCCTGCATGACCATGGCAAATCCGCCGTCGCCGCTCAGGGTGAACACCTGCCTCTGCGGCCAGCTCAGCTTTGCCGCGATGCCACCCGGAACGCCGTAGCCCATAGTGGCGAATATCCCCGAGGTCGTAAAACTCTGTTTTCCGCTGTTCATATCGAGCAGACGGACGGCATGCATGGTGACATTGCCCACGTCGGTCACGAAAACTGCGTCGTCCTTCGCGATGCGGTTGATCTCCCGGAACACCGGCTCGACCCTGAGGGGAACTTCGCCGCTCTCTTCGAAACCTTTTATCCAGTTCAGCCAGTTGACGCGGTTTCTGCGGTTGGCTTCCAGCCATTTGGAGAGCGGTTTCTCCGGAGTTGCCCCCAGCAACAGCTTGAGCGACTCCTTTGCGTCGCCCAGTATCGCGGCGTCGGTCCTGTGGCGCTTCCCGAGTTTGGACGGATCTATATCTATCTGGATAAACTTCGCCTCGGGCGGGAACATCACTTTGGCGAACGGGAAGTCGCTGCCTACGAACACGATGAGATCGGTCATCCGGAGCGCTTCGTTGGCGGGTTTCACGCCGAGCCTGCCCGATACCCCAAGCAGATTTTCTGTATTTTCGGGAATTATCCCCTTTGCTAGTGCGGAAATAATCACAGGCATCGAGCACCGTTCCGACAGGGCGATAACTTCGTCCACGGCACCGCGCGCTCCCTGCCCCACGAACATTACAGGGCGTTCTGCACGGGCTATCAATGCCGCGGCAGCTTCGATATCCTTTTTATCGGGAACAGGGAATCCCGACCTGTAGTTGGCAGCAGAGGAAACGGGCAGGTCCGGAATATCGGCGTAACCGTAATCGACGGGGATGGTGACGACAGCCACGCCTTTGTGTTCCATAGCCTTGCGTATCGCGTCGTCGACCACATACGACAGGCTTTCCGGGTTCATAACCGTGCGGTTGTAGACGCTCACGTCGGCGAACATCGGATTCTCGTTCATTTCCTGAAAATAGTCGTAGTTCATCACCCGGGATGAAGTCTGGCCGATGAGCGCCAGCACCGGAACATGGTCCATCTGCGCGTCGTACAGCCCGTTGAAAAGGTGTGTCGCCCCCGGTCCCGCGGTCCCGAAACAGACCCCGATTTTGCCCGTCAGTTTCGCGTCGGCGGAAGCCGCAATGGCCCCGGTCTCCTCGTGCCGCACCTGAATGAATTTGATGGAATCCCGTTCGTCGTAGAAAGCGTTCATCACGGTGTTGAACGACCCGCCGGGTATGCCGTAAACATGGTCGACGCCCCAGCTTTCGAGCACCCTGAGCATCGCCACGCCTGATTTTATTGTCTTGTCCATAAGAGTTTTGTTTGTGTTTGTCTATGGACTGTTTCTGCAATTCCCGTGCCCAACCGTTCCGCCCCTCGCCGGCGGCGTTCCGCCCTATTTTTTCCCGCCCCACCGGGGTGTGATGCCGATAAAAACTTCGAAGTTTATGCCCGGCATCGGGCGCGACAGCACGCTCTCGTACTCCTCGTCGAAGAGGTTCTTCACCGCGCATTTTACCGACAGATCGGCCCAACTGAATGCGAATTGCTTTTCGAGCGACACATCGTTCATGAAATAGGGCATCACGCGCCCGATCTTCGTGGCTGTGGTGTTGCTCGAGGTGGTGAAGCGCTCGCTGTAATAACACCATTTGTAGTCGAAACTCCAGGTGCGGAAAGTCAGCCGGCCGGCCAGCGCCGAGGAAAATTCAGGGATATAAACCAGCTGTTTCCCTATCGCTTCGTCCGCCCAGTTCACAGGGTCGCCGAGGTTGATCGAAGGCGTCCACGAGAAAGTGCCGTTCAGGTTCAGGTACCAGTCTCGTGCGAGCATCACGTCCAGCGCCCCTTTCAGCTCGACACCGTAGGCGTGGACCTCTTTGATATTTACCGGGGTCCAGAAACCCTTGAACGTGGGCAGCCACGCAATCCAGTCGTCGATGCGCGAGTCGAACCATGCGGCCTCGCCGTGCAGCGTGTAGCGTCCCTCACGGCCAACGGTGAACTCCGCGCCGAAGTCGTATGTAAACCCCTGTTCTTTCCGCAGTCCTGGATTTCCTCCCGGCATGAAATAGAGGTCGTTGAGAGTCGGGAAGCGAAAATTACGCGACACGGACCCCTTGAGCATGACGTTCCCGCGGCGGGAGAGAACGTATTCGGCAAAAAAGGCGGGGATCACGGGCGTCCACTCCGCGCCGAACATCTCTTCGCGCAGCACGAACGAAAACCCCAGACGATCCACGGGCCGCCACTTCGCAGAGACCGCGCCGGAAAGTTCGATGCGTGCCTGGTCGTAACCAGCCGTCTCTGTCCGGCCGTCTTCAGTAACGACGCTCCGGTCCTCGCTCCTTACAAAGTGCTGCTGAACGGAGAGAGCGGCTGTCAGCAGCAGTTTCTTTCCGACATGATATTCGCCCTCGGCCGATCCGTACACCGTATTCACATAGCTCCGCGAACGGACCATATCCGCCCATGTCCCGTTGCCAAGATCGCGCGAATAATCGTATTTCAGGGCCGTGTGGATGTAGCCTGCCCTCGCCCCGATCTTGTAGCTGCTGCGGGCCATCTCCCACGACACGACCCCGCGGAAAGTACGCTCGCGCTGCTCGTTCAGATAGTCCGAACTCTCTCTCTGGTCGACGCTGAGCATCGGTACCCCGCGCTTCGAATCGAGATACCACGCAGAAAGCCCTACCCGTCCCGCTTTTCCTGCATTGTACCAGGCATCCTGCATGACGTGGAAGTCGTTGAAATATCCCGACCTGTTCCGCTCGACCGGATAATACGAATCCACGATGTTGTAATCGCCGTCGTAAACGTTCTCCTTTTTCCGGTAGTTGCGGTATTTGAAATCGTTGCGCGAGGATGAGTAAAATACGCGCGTGGACGCCTGCCAGCGCCCGCCGCCGTAGTTCAGCCGCAGGAACTCGTCGAATGTTCGGTACATTCCCACGCCCTGAACGTATTGCAGTCCGAAACCCCGGATATCTGCGGGTTTGGTCGACATCACCACCGCTCCGCCGAGTCCCCCGCCCGTCAGGTTCACCGACGAAGTGCCGTGAAGCAGCGAAGCGTTATCTATAAAATAGGAAGGTATCATCGAAAAATCGACCATCCCGAGCATCGGCGAACTGATCTTCATGCCGTTCCAGGCGACCTGCGTGTGCGACGCCGAAGTCCCCCGGAAAGCCACCGTCGAAAGAGTCGCGCGGCCGTACTCTTTAACATATACCGAGGTGCCGAATTTCAGCGCGTCGGACATCTGCGAAGCTATATTGTCGTGGAGTACCCTCGCGGGAATATCGGTTTCCTGCGTCCCGATCTTCTTCATGGGGCGTTCGGCGAATATCTCGATCGGCCTCAGCAGCAGACGCCCTCCGACCGTGTCGGCAATGTCGGGATATGCCGCGGGCGGGTTTCCGTCCGGATTTTTCCCGTAGCCCGGCGCCGCGCACAAAAGCAGCGAGAACAGGGTCGGCACTATTTTCATCATCCGCCTCATCACAGCCAGCAGAAAGAGCCGGGGGTTATCCCGACGGTGAAAGTATCCAGCAGTTCCCCGGACACAGAAAAACGGTATATGCGGCCCGGCTGCACGTAGTCTATGGCATCGGCCACGTAGACCTCGCCACCGGCCGGATCGATGGTGAGCGAGTAGTAGATAGTGCCGTTGTACTCCAGGAACGGCTCGGCGGGGATGCTTTCGGCTGTCACCGGCATCCGCCAGACGGACTTATCGATGTAGTAGAGGGTTTCTCCGCCGCCGTCCAACTGCAGGTCCGACGCAATGCCGCCCTCTTCCAGCGCGAACCGCTTTTCCACGCTCTGTGTCCGGGCGTCGATGCGCCACAGCGCCGGTGTTTCATCGCCCGCATAACCGCCGTCGGTCATTACCCAAATCTTGTCGTATTTATCGATGACCATCGAAGAGGGCTGGCGGCCGACCTCTATCTCGTTGCAGACCTCGTCGGTCTCCGTGTCGATCACAAGGATGCGGTTACCGTTCGACCAGCAGGCGGCGAAAACGTATTTATCGTATTGCACCATCTGCTCGGTGGAGCTGCTCCCTATCTCGATATGGCCGGTGACGGAACGTGTGCGTGGGTTTACGATAAATATGCGGGAGTCCCAAAGCTGGGTGACATAGGCTTTATCGTCGTTCAGAAAATGGATGCAGCGCGGCGAGGTGAATCCCGTGATCCGTCCTTTCTCGCGGAACGAGGCCGGATCCACAGCATATATCACCCCGGAATTGTTCACGACTATCCACACGGTCCCGTCGCGGAGCGTCATCGACTGCGCCACGTCGCCCAGGTTCATTCCGTTGGCGCGGGCGAAAACTTCGTTCTCGACCTTTCGCGACACCGGATCGTACCAGGAAAGCGAGGCGTTCCCGTACATAAAGTTACCCTCGTTGGCGATGATAAGCCCGAGGCCGGTCACCGACATGCCGTCGAGGCCCGTGTCAAACTCCTCGCCTCCCGCAGGGACGTACTTCATGCATCCCGCGAGCGTCGCGAGCACAAAAAACAAAATACAGCCGGATATGATTTTCGTCCGATTTCTCACCTGAATCCCGCAGTTGATTAAACCCATTAACACAGATCAGGCAGGTCTTCTGGCTCGTTCCGGTTTTAACGCCTTCCCATCCCATCGGGACAGTGGCACAGATTGTTAAAACTTTTTTACCCCTCGAAAGGAGCAGGAACTTACAGCAACGGGTACTGCTGCCGCTTCCCACGGCATTCCCTTTTAATTCCGCCGGCACACGCAGGCCCGGACTCTGAAACCGAATCGCAGACAAAATTAAGATAATTTCCGATAAAAATCCGGAAACTGCAAAAGAAAAGAGCCGCAGTAAAAAACTGCGGCCCTTGTGATTATTTTGCGTCGGAGAACGAATATGGCGCGTCCTCTTTTGCGACGCCCCTGTCCTTGTTCGGCTCTTCAGACATCGAATACTTTATCGTACCGCCGTCCGAGAGGACTTCGTGGGTCAGGTAATTCTTCGTCCAGTTCCGGCCGTCCACCGTCATCGAACCGATGTAGCGGCTTCCGGGGGCGTTGTCCGGGGCGGAAATGACGGTCCGCTTCCCGCCGGGAAGATTCAGCGTCATTTTCTTGAACAGCGGTGATCCGAGGATATATTCGTCCGAGCCGGGGCAGACAGGATAGAAGCCCATCGCCGAGAAGACGTACCACGCCGAGGTCTGTCCGTTGTCCTCGTCGCCGCAGTAGCCGTCGGGGGCCGCATTGTAGAGTTTGTCCATCACTTCGCGGCTCCAGTACTGTGCCTTCCACGGCTCGCCGCCCCAGTTGTACATATATACCATGTGCTGGATGGGCTGGTTGCCGTGGGCGTACTGGCCCATGTTCATCACCTGCATCTCGCGCATCTCATGGATCATGCCGCGGCTGCTCATCCCCTGTTTTCCGGGAACGAGGAAGACCGAATCCATCATCTGGTTGAATCCAGCCGGACCGCCCATCAGTTCGATGAGTCCGGCCGGATCGTGGAAGACACAGAAACTCCAGTGCCAACTGTTGCCTTCACAGAAAGTATTGCTCCAGTCGGTCGAAACGAATTCCGGATCGAACACGCCCTTGTCGTCGCGGCCTGTCATGAGCCTGTGTTCGGGATTGTAGAGGTTGCGGTAGTTCATCGCGCGTTCGGCGTAGACGGAAATCTCGCTCTCGGGCCTGCCGAGCGCTTTCCCTAACGTGTAGATGCACCAGTCGTCGTAGGCGTATTCCAGAGTGCGCGCGCCGCTCTGTCCCAGCCTCACATTGTTGGGGATGTAACCGAGTTCGTTGTAGTATTGCCAGCCCAGGCGGCCTGTGGAACCTACCGCCGGATGCACCGCATTGGCGTCGTGGAGAACCGCCTCCCAAAGTTTTTCGATATCGTGGTCGCGGATGCCTTTGGCCCACGCATCGGCCACCACCGAAGCGGAGTTGTTGCCGACCATGCAGTCGCGGTGTCCCGGAGTGGCCCATTCGGGCAGGAATCCACTTTCGAGGTATGTATTAACGAGCCCTTCCTGCATCCTGGCGCTCATATCAGGATAAACGAGGTTCAGCAGCGGGAAGAGGGATCGGAATGTATCCCAAAATCCCGTGTCGGTAAACATTTCTCCCGGAAGCACCTCGCCGTTGTAGGGGCTGTAATGCACGCGGTTGCCGGCGGCGTCGATCTCCGAAAAATCGCGCGGGAAGAGCACGCTGCGGTAGAGGCACGAGTAGAACGTGCGCAGGTTGTCTATGCTGTCGTCCTCGACCTCGATGCGGCCCAGCACCTCGTTCCAGCGCGCACGGCCCTTTTCAGCCGTCTCGTCGAAAGAGCCGGCCAGTTCGCGCAGGTTCAGTCCGGCCTGTTCCAGGCTGATAAACGACGAAGCGACGCGCGCATGAACCTGTTCGCCCCGCGCCGTGTTGAAACGCACCACTGCCATCGCATGGTTGCCGTCGGCAAGATCGGCACCCTCGAGAACCGCCCTGTCGAGACAGACCGAATGCGATGCGAACGGTTTGTCGAACTCTATCACGAACCAGTTCCTGAAATTATCGGGAACGCCGCCGCTGTTGCGCGTGGTGTATCCCACGACCTTGTTCTCCGCCGGTATCACTTTGACGTACGAGCCGCGGTCGAAGGCGTCTACGATAACCGACGAATCGTCGCTCTTCGGGAAACCGAAACGAAAAAAGCACGCCCTTTCAGTCGGGGCCATCTCTGCCGTCACGTCGTGGTCGGCCAGATAGACGCTGTAATAGTATGGTTTCGCCACCTCGGCCTTATGCGAGAACCAGCTCGCGCGGGTATCTTCGTCGTACTGCTGCAAGCCGGTAGCGGGCATAATCGAGAACTGCCCGTAGTCGTTCATCCAGGGGCTGGGCTGGTGGGTCTGCTTGAAGCCGCGGATCTTGTCGGCGGTGTAGACATAGGTCCACCCGTTGCCCATATTGCCAGTCTGCGGGGTCCAGAAATTCATCCCCCACGGCATAGCCACGGCGGGATAGGTGTTGCCTGTCGAAAGTTCGTACTTCGATTGCGTGCCGACAAGAATGCTGACATAGTCGACCGGATCGGCGGCTGTGCGTGTGCCTGTATTGCATCCGCATCCTGCCAGAATGAGGCCCATAAGCCCGGTGATGATCTTTTTCATAATTTTTGTAATACGTTGTGTTTTTTACCGGGTCAAGGGTTCTGTAAAGGTATGAAATATTTTGAAATACGCCCAAAAAAAGGAGCCGCGATCTTTTATCGCGGCTCCCTGTCCTGTAGTATGTGTTTTCTATTTATTTTTTTCATACATCCGGACGCCAGATATCGAAGCCTTTCCTGATGTTATAAGTACGCGGACATCGCTCGCGAAAACCGGTTCGAAGGAGTAGCGCCTTGTATTTCCGCCGGCGGCTTCTCCCGAAAAAACTGTGAGGAACTGCCCGCCGCCGCCCGAAGCCTGTATCTCGAACGCCACGGGTTCATCCCCGAGCCGCGACCATGCGACCGACACTTCGCCCACTGTCGCCGGGCCTTCCATCGGCAGCGTCAGGAAATCTCCTTTCGCACCGGTCCACTCGCCGGAACGGGTATCTTGTCCATACTCCTCAGCCTCTGCCGTACCTTCGGAAGCGACCGTGAATTTATCCGTCAGGCGGATATCGGCAGAGGAAGCCCCCGCCATTACACGGAAATCGCCCGGTTCGACGACCCATTTCCAATCTTCGTTCAGGAGCTGCATCTCTTCCGCTCCGATCGTGAAGCGCACTTCGCGGCTCTCGCCCGGCTCCAGGTGGATGCGGTCGAATCCGCACAGCCTCTTTTCGTAGGTGGTGACCGAACTTACTACGTCGCGCAGGTAGAGCTGGACGACCTCGTCTCCCTCACGGCCGCCTGTGTTGGTCACCGTGAAACCGACCGTGACACTCTGCCCCGGCGTTATCACCGCCGGCGACACGTGCAGGTCCGAGTATTCGAACATGGTGTAGCTCAGTCCGTATCCGAACGGATAGAGCGGGCCGTTCACGCGGCTCATATTCCCAGCGGGACCGGGGGTACGGCCGCCGTCGACCTGGGAACCGGGTTTTGCGGGAAAATTGAACGGTATCTGCCCGACGCTCTTCGGGAACGTCACGGTGAGTTTTCCGCCCGGGTTGTAGTCGCCGAATATCACGTCGGCGATGGCCGTACCGCCCTCAGAACCGGGATACCACGTCTCCAATATGGCCGGAACGTATTTATCCGCCCAGTTGATCGAGTTCGGGCGGCCGCTTATCACGACCAGCACCACGGGCGTACCCGTTGCATGGACTGCTTGAAGCAGATCCGTCTGGCGTCCCGGCAGATCGAGGCTCGAACGCGAACGGTTCTCGCCGCAGGTGCGGTTGTTCTCGCCCAGGACTACGATGCAGACGTCGCTCTTCGCGGCATTCTCCACAGCTTTTGCAATTTCCGCCTCTTCTTCGTCCGTCAGCGGAGCCGGCAGTATCTCGGATTCGGGCCACGCCGCATCCACCAGGTCGCACCCTTTCGTATAGAGCACTTCCGTCGTTCCGGCCGTCTTCTCCCTGATGCCGTCGAGTACCGACTTAACATCTACCGCCAGCGGGCCGTAATGGGTGAGCGCATAAGAGGCATCGGCGGCATTGGGTCCGCACACGCTGATGGTTTTTATCTTCTCTTTCGACAGCGGCAGGGTGTTGTTCTCGTTTTTCAACAGCACGATCGATTCGCGCGAAGCCTGTAAAGCCACTTGCTGGTTCGCCGCGCTGTTGACCTCTGCGTCGGCAGCTTTCAGATCGGTCTGATAGGGAGCATCGAACAGCCCCACCATGAATTTCACGCGGAGGATGTCTCGCACGCGGTCGTCGATCGTTTCCATCGATATGCTCCCCTCATCCACGAGTTCGCGCAGCGGCAGGACGTATGAATCGGGCGAACGGAACGTGCAGCGGACATTCAGCCCCGCTTCGACCGACTGGCGCACCGATTCTTTCATATCCGGCGACGTCCCGTGCTTCGAATGGAGATATTCGACGGCATCGCTGTCGGAAACGACGTAGCCGCGGAACCCGAGATCGTCTCTCAGGCGCGTCGTGAGCCAGTAACGGCTGCCCTGCACGGGAAAACCGTCGTAATCGTTGTAAGAACTCATTGCCCCCAGCAGTCCGGTCTCCCTGATGACCCTGCGCCACGGATAGATGTGTATGTTCTCGACCTCGCGGGGCGACATCTGCGGGTCCACGCGCGCCAGACCTTCGCGCCCGCCCTTATTGTTGCTGTATGCGACGAAATGTTTCGCCGTCGATGCGACCTGAAAGTCCTTCTGCATCCCCTCGACCATCGCGACGCCCAGTTCGGCGACAAGGTATGGGCTTTCGCCGTAGACCTCTTCGTAGCGTCCCCAGCGCTGGTCGCGCCCGACATCCAGTATCGGGGCGTATATGTTGGTGTATCCCAAGAGGCGTCCTTCGCGGCCGGTGATATAGCCGACCTGTCTTATCAGATCGCGGTTCCAGGTGTGCCCCAGCCCCAACTGGGTCGGAAAATTCGTCGCTATGTAGCTTTCCACGCCCCGGATGCCTTCGTTGGTGAAGTCGACCGGAATTCCCAGCCGCGTCTCTTCGATAAAGAAACGCTGGACTTCGTTCAGGGCCCACGCATGCCTCGACGCCGGCCACACGAACGGATTGTCCGAAGGCGGCAGGCCCCACTGTTTGAACCCGTTCAGGTGTTCGTCTATCGCCCCGACGCCGTCTTTCCACAGTTTGTTCTTCCATTCGGGCGTGGGAAGGTCGTCATCCAGAACCCGCTGGTAACCGTAAAGCGTCACCATCTGGCAGGTCTTTTCGTCCACCGTCATCTGCGACAGCAGGTCCTCGATGCGCTCGTCGATCGGTGCCGAGGGGTCTTCGTACACGTCCATCCGGCCGTTCTTATTGAAGTCTATCCAGCCGTCGCGGTACATTTTGTTCGCGGGCAGCCTGTACTTTACCAGCTCTTTATCTTTGGGTATGCGGGGATCGTCGTCCGTCCCGGCGCCCAGCAGAAAAAGAGAGCAGAGCGGCAGTACGGCGGGAATTATTTTTTTCATGTCCGGGATTTATTTCTTCGATATCATTGTTTTGTACCGTACCAGCGCTTCGAGGTAATAATAGTCGGCATACACCAGCGGCACGTCGATCTCGGCTTTGTGGGGAATGCTGCCCACGCAGTGTTTCAGCAGGAAACCGCCGTTGGTCCCCGGCTCGGCCCTGTATTCGGGCGACGAGAGCGAACGGAGCATCTCAACGGCCGATCCGGTGTATCCCTTATCCTGCCTGTAAGCCCCCAGCTCGAACAGGGCGGAACACACTATCGCGGCCGCAGAAACGTCCTTCAGTTTTTCACGAAATTCAAAAGCATATGATTTCGGCTGCGGCTCGTATCCATCCTCGCCGACGTTGAAATCCCACAGCGGGACCATATCTTCCGGCAGTTTCGACAGATAGAAATCCGCCGCACGGACCGCCGCATCAAGATATTCGGGCTTTCCGGTCTCCCGGTACATCATCGTGTATCCATATATCGCCCATGCCTGACCCCGCGACCAGGCGGAACTGTCGCTGTATCCCTGGTTCGTACCCCGGTCCGTCACCGCACCTGTTTCAGGATCGTAGTTCACCACATGGTAGGTGGAGAAATCGGGCCTGAAATGGTTCTTCAGGGTCGTGTCGGCATGCGTCTCCGCGATCGCTGTAAAATGCGGGTTGCCCGACAGATTCGCCGCAGTGGTCAGCAGTTCGAGGTTCATCAGGTTGTCGATTATCACCGGGTAGAACCACTCAATCGTGTCGTTCCAGTTTTTGCGGTACTCCCACGACTTTATGACGCCGGTCTTTTCGCTGAACCTCGTCGACAGCGAGCCGGCGCTCCCAATCAGGATCTCTTCGTAGGTGGGATCGGAGGTCAACCTGTAGCCGTTGCCATAGCTGCAGTTGATCATGAAACCGAGGTCGTGGTGGCGGGTAAATGTTTTAAGCGGTTCGAGCGAGGCCGTCCATTTCCGGGCGCGCTCTTTCCATGTGTCGTCACCGGTCAGTTCATAGAGGTACCACAGCGAACCGGCGAAGAAGCCCGAAGTCCAGTCGTACATGTTGGTCGTGACCAGGTTTCCTTCGGCATCCATCATCCTCGGATAGTTTTTCCCTGTGGGTTCGCCTGCGGCGGCGAGCAGCAACTCCGTCTGCCCGGCGGCAAATGCGGCATTCTCTTCAATAAAGGCGGTTTCTTTATTATCCCCACACGATGCCGCACTCAACGCGGACATTATCATCGCCGCAAACATTAAATTCTTCATTGTTTCGATTTTATAATACGCACAAATCTTACCTCTGCGGACCGTTTCAGATATTCCGACGGCCGGCCTACAAGACAGGATTTTCACCGAACTCTTCCTGCTGCCTCTCCACATCCTGCAGACGGTAGCGGTTCAGTTCCTGTTTAAGCTGCTCGTTCTCACGCAGCAGATCGTTATCATTTTCGTTATCTATAATTTCACTTTCAGGCCTCGGGGCCTTTTTCTCTGCCGCGAGTTCGTCCCCGTCATAGAGCTGTGCGGTGTTCCCCGCTTTGGTTTCGAACAAAAGTTCCGCGCTCAAGGGCATCTCTACCCCGCCCATCAGGACGGATGCGGTTACTTTTACACTGCCCGGACGGATCGTCGAACGTAGCAGCACGGGAGCGGTTCCCCATATTACAGGACGGGGGTTTGCCATAACGCCGCTTCCGCCCACTATACCTGCCTCTCCTTCCACCGAGAACTTCACGAAATAGTTGTTCAGCCTTTTGATGCGGCCCTTGCTGTCGGCAATGCCCGCAACCACGGTGACCATATCCGAACCGTCGGCAGTAAGGCCCATGCCTTCGTCGTCGAGCCACAGCAGCAGTTTTTGGGGACGCAGCGCTGGAGTGACTTTATGTGTCGCGACCAATTGGCCGTCGATAAAACCCTCGGCCAGCATGTAAACCTCGTCCTGCCTCTTCACACGCGCAAGTTCCTTGCACTTCATGAAGTCGAAAGCCCCCGGGAACGTTATGACCGGCGAAGGCATCCCCTGCGTTCCCGGCTCTTTTTTGTAAACGTACTGTTTGCCGTTTTGCAGCACCGAAAGGCGCACCTCGTCGCAGTTGGAATAGACCGTCACATCGACGGGCGAGAAGGGCGACATTTCGTGTGCGATGAATACCATCGGCCCGGTCTCGGCAATTATATCGGAAGCTACAGGCTCCCTCTGCGATGTGAACATTGCGTAGGAGTACTTAGGCTGACGGAAAACATCCATGATACCCCCGTAGAACGGATCGGGATGGTAGCCCCTCTGGTGGTCGAATGAATGCCACAGGGTGCCTCCGACATGCTGCCGCGGAGTATTGTAGAGCATATCGAGGCATGTGTAGTCATACGCGGGACGGGCATAATGCGCAGCCTGTATAAGCTGCGGCGTCTCGCCCCACGCCGGATGGACTCTGCTGGGCGAGTTATGGGCGTTCCAGTCGTCGACGTTGTCGCCCCACTCCCGCGTGAAATAGCTTTTCGAGGGGTCCATTTTATCCGTCGGATGCGAGAAGAGCACATCGAACCCTTCGCTCCCCTGCGCATGGCTGTCGCATCCCGCGTAGCAATAGGGATATGGATACTCCTCCTTCACCGCCACGTATGCCCGGCCCGCGAAATCGGCGGGGTAATGCGTTTCGTTGAGAATCGGCTCCCACATCCACACCGAAGGATGGTTGCGGTCGCGCCTCACCATATTGCGGATATCCGAATATATCCTCTCGCCGAACACGGGGTCCTCGTTCCAGAACTGCCAGCCGGGGGTATTGACTATCACGAACAGCCCCAGCTCGTCGCAGGCATCCATGAATGCCGGGTCCTGAGGATAATGGGCGTTGCGGATAACTTTCAGTCCCGCGTCGCGCAGTTTTTTGGCGTCGCGCCAGTGCAGCGAATTGGGCAGGGCGTTGCCTATCACGGCAAAATCCTGATGGCGGTTGGCGCCTATCAGCTTATCCTCGTATGGTTTTCCGTTGAGCCAGAAACCGTCCGCGCCCTTGAATTCGACGCTGCGGATGCCTATGCGCCGCATATAGCCGTCCACTACCCTGCCTTTGTTATCCTTTACATAGACATTCAGATGGTACAGATCGGGCGATTCGGGCGACCATAGATGCGGCGAATTGACCGTCATTTCGGCAGGCACGCTCACAGCCCGGCCTTTCCCTATGCGTAAATTGCGCGATACGGTCCCGGCGACGCTTCCGTCAGGAGCAATAAGTTCATACACTATCCGGCCCGAGAAATCCGAACCGCTTTCATTGCGGATATGCGTTTTCAGCTTTACCTCGGCCCGCCTTTCGGAAACTGCGCCGTAAGCCACGAACAGGCCCCCTCCGGCCGTTTCGTCCTCGTAGTTGGGATCGGTAATGTGGACCGGGCCGTGGGACACGAGCCAGCAGTCGCGGTATATGCCGCCGAAATATGCGAAATCGAGCATCTCCTGGGGTTTGCCCGGCGGGTAGGCCGGATCGTTGCTGTTATCGGCCCATACGGCTATAACATTGTCCTCTCCGAAAACGAGGTCGTCGGTCATATCGACGATCACCGGCAGGTAGCCGCCGAAGTGTTCCGTTTTCAGTTTCCCGTTGACCCAAACTTTGCACTTTCCCATCACGGCCTCGAAATGCAGGAACATCTTCCGGCCGGCCATATTTTCAGACGGAGTGAAATGCTTGCGGTACCACACGGGACCCTGATAGTTTATGCATCCGCTGGCTTCCGTCGGAAGGTATTCGATGCCGTGCGGAAGTGTAACCACCTGCCATTTGCTGTCGTCGTACGTTTTCGCTTCGGCTGTATCCGCATCGCCTTTCAAAAAGCGCCATGCAACGTTCATCGAACATACTTCCCGGCCGGTACCGTTCAGAGGATAGAATCCGGCGGAAGAGAATCCCGGGGAGAAGCCGTAAGCAGCGGAAGCCGCAAAAAGGCAAAACAACAAAAGTATCGCTCTATCTTTTTTCATAGTCCAAATTTTTCGGAAATTGCAGGGAGTCCGATCCCTCCCCGCAATTTCCGAATAATTCCTGAGATAACCGTAATAAGATTTCCGTTAAACTCCGTAACCCGGATTCTGCAGCACTATGCCCTGCGATTCATTGATATACTTTGCAGGGATCGGGAAGCGCACCTTGTACCAGTCGCTCTGGCTGTCCGGAAAACTGGCCTTCGAATTGGAAACGAAAACCCCGTGGCGTATCTGGTCCTGGCGCGAAAGCCCTTCACAGTAGAATTCATGCAGGCGTTCGTTCAGTATGGCCGTATTGAAAGCCTCTTTGCCAGCCGTTTTGTCGGCAGATAGCGGACCAAGGTTCGCCCTGCTCCTTACCCTGTTGACAAGGGCTATCGCCTCGGTGTCCGGGCCGCCTTTGTTCTCGTTTATGCACTCGGCCAGCGAGAGCAGCACGTCGGCATAGCGGAACACGATCTCATCGGTAGTGCCCACCGAACCTATCTGGTCGGGATCGGCTCCGATCTTGCGCGGGGCGCAGCCGCGGAGCAGGTTGCCCGATCCGCGCGACACCGTGGTTCCCGCCGTGCTTTTGTAGGAGGTGATTATGCCGCCGGTCCTCTCGTCGCCCGGTTCGAACGTATCGTAGAAATCCCACCGCATACAGAACGTCCCCCACGCCGAACCCGAAAAATCGTCCAGCGCCATGTCGCTGTGCAGCACCTGCGTCTGCCAGTAGTTGGGATTGCCGGCTCCGCACGGGATAGCGTGGATGATCTCCAGGTTCTGGGAGTTCGATTTTTTGAATACCGATGCGTAGTCGTCCAACAGGGCGTAAATACCCTTGTCTTCCATAGATACCAATGTACGGGCGACAGTTTCCGCTTCGGTAAAGTTCTTGTTCATCATGTGGAACTTCAGCTTGAGCATCAGCGCCATCCCTTTGGTCACCTTGCCCCATTCGGTCTGTTTTTCGGGCAAGCCTGCGATCGCGTCGTCGAGATAGCCGACCATTATTTCCGAATATTCCTCATCCGACAGGCGCGGTATCAGTATCTCCTTGTTCGGGTCGGCCAGCGCTTCGTCCGTTATGAGGGGGACGGGGCCGAACATGTCGTACAGGATGAACCCGATCCATCCGTAAAGGCATTTGGCTTCGGCTATCGCGTTCTTCTTAACGGCATCCGAAACTGGACTTGCCTCGATGCTGTTGATGGTGGCCCTGATCCTCGAAAGTTCGTTGTACTGCGGGTATATCTTGTCGGCGAACTGGGTCCCCAGATCGCTGCCGTTCTCGCGCCACCAATGCTCGAAGAACTGGTTGTAGCCCGCATTCGGCCACTTGCTGTCCATCATGCCCGACGTGAAATCGGAAATGACCACATAGCCCCACTGGTCGGCGCAGTAGAATTTGCCCCAACTGGTTTTGAAAGGGTAATAGAGCGCCGTCATAGCCTTGTCCACATCATCTTCGTTGCGGAAGAAGTTGTCGGGATAGATCTCGTTGTATGATTTGCGGTCCAGCGTGCATCCGCCCAGAAGCAGCGCCGGGAACGCCAATATTAAAATATATTTGATTGCTTTCATAGTTCGTTAGAATTTAAGGTCGAGGCCGAATGTGAATGAACTTGTGCTCGGATAGAGTGAAACATCATATTCGGGATCGTATCCCTTGAAAGGAGTGATGGTGGCTATGTTCTTTACCGAGGCGTAGAACCTGACGTTGCTGAAAATACCTTTGATAAGGTGTTTTGGCAGCGAATATCCCAGCGTGATGTTGTCGATACGGATAAACCATGCCTTTTCCAGGAAGAAGTCGCCGTAGCCCACGCCGCCCGACTGCCAGAAACGGAACGAAGGTTCGCCCGATTCGAGGTTGTCGTAGCTGAACTGGTCGCGGACGTATATCAGGGTGTTGCCGCCTGTGAGCAGCGATTCGGGATTCACGTTCACCCTTTTGTCATTCGCCCGCCACATGTGGAATTTACCGTATATATTGATGCCCAGATCGAAATCCTTCCACCGGAACGTGTTGTTCCAGCTGAACGGGATCGGCGTGTTGTTGCCCAGCAGGATAAGGTCGGCATTGTCGATTATTCCGTCGGGGGCGCCCGAATACATGGGTTTGCCGTTGGCGTCATAGACCTTGTTGCCGTTCTCGTCGCGCATGTATCCGTTCATATCGAGTATTTTGACCTCGCCTGCGCGGCGGTCGGTGAGGTTCTGGCCGGGATTGACCTCGCCGTACTGCAGCAGGCCGGCCGATGTGTGATACCACAGGTCGTTCCAGGTATATCGTGCATTCTGGTTGATATCCAGCACTTCCGACGGGTCGCGGCGGGTGGTCTTGTCGCGGTAGTAGGTCAGGGTGAACTGGGTGCTCCACTGAAAATCATGGGTGCTGAACGGAATGGCATAGAGCGAGAAGTCGACGCCTGTCGTTTTGTCTATACGCTGGGTGTTGTAGTGCAGCGTATTTACCGCCTGGTACGACATAAGGTTCTTTTTGCCTATGCGGTCGCGGATCGTGCGTTCGTAAACGTCGATGCTGCCGCCGAACCTGTTCTGGAAGAAGCCGAAGTCGAGACCGGCGTTGATATCGTACTGCGATTCCCACGACAGGTCGGGGTTCCCGATGACTTCGAGACGGACTCCGCTGCTGGGTGTGTTGTTGAAATAGTAGTCGTAACCAGGCGCATAGTAAGTCTGTATCCCGGTCAGGCTCCCGGCATAACCGGTGACACCGTACCCTGCACGCAGCTTCAGATTGTATAGCCACTTCACGTCCTTGAGCCAGTTCTCTTCGCTCAGGCGCCATGCGAGAGCCACACCCCCGAAATTACCCCACTGTTTGTTGGGGGCGAAGTTCGAAGAGCCGTCGCGGCGGAAGTTGGCGGTCAGCAGGTAGCGGTCCTTGTAGGCGTAGTTCAGACGCGCTATCAAAGAGGCCGTTTCGCTCGATTCGCCCGAAGAATAGACGCGCGGACGTTCGTTGGTGCCGAGTTCCAGATTGTACCAGAGCACCCCGTCGTATGGGAAACCGGTGTTCCATCCGGAAAGGCCTTCAGACATCTGCTTCTGGAATTCCCAGCCGGCCATAACTGAAAGCGAGTGGTCTTCGGCGAAAACCTTGCTGTAAGTGGCCCTCACGTTCACGTAATTGTTCGACAGGTCGCTGCGGTTCACTTTCGCGACTCCGTCATAGTCTTCGCCCTGCTTGGTGGTCGAGGCCACGTAGCTGCCGGTCTGTGCGAATTTGCGGTCGTAACCGAACGTTCCCAGAATGGAAAGCTCTTTTATAGGCTTGAACTCGACATAGGCCGAAGTCAGCAGATTGTCTTTCTTGGTCTCCATCGACAGGTCCAGGATCGACATGGGATTGATGGCGGTGCTCCTCTCGATGGTAGGGCCCGACAGCTTGCCGTTGACATCGTACACCGGAACGGTCGGGTCGTAGCCGCGTGCGGCCTGGAAAAGGACCGTCGTACCGGAAGTTCCCGTGAGGGCGACGTCGCTCGATTTCAGGTATGAATATGAAGCGCTCAGTCCGGCGTTGATCCACTTGTTGAACTTATGGTCGAGGTTAATGCGGCCCGTAGTACGGTCGTAGCTGTTGTTCTTGGCGATACCGTCGTTGGCCATATAACCCAGGGCGATGCGCCATGTAGTTTTATCGTTGCCTCCATTGACCGAGAGGTCGTACTGCTGGATGCTCCCCTTGCGGGTCACTTCGTCATACCAGTCGGTACCTCCCGGGAAACCGTCTATGCCCGCCGGATCGAAAATATACCCTTTGTTCGGCTCGGAAGCATATTTGGCGTGGAATTCCGAAAGAAGATCCTCGGGCGAAGGCAGCGGCTTCTCACCCCACGGATAATACTGCTGATCGTAGACGTACTGCTGGAGCTGGTAGCGGTTCACTTCGTTCATAAAATCTTTCGCGCCCAGCACTTCCGGTTTTTTTGCTATCCACTGGGTCGTGTAAGAGGACTTGAAAGATACTTCGGTGCGTCCCTGAGCACCTTTCTTTGTGGTTATCAGGATAACGCCGCCGGCAGCCTGCGAACCGTAGATCGAGGTGGCGCTGGCGTCCTTCAACACCTGGATATCCTGGATGTCGTCGGGATTCAGGTTGTCGAGTATACTCTCCTTGCTGCCCTTGCCGTAATCGAGTCCGGGATCGGGTTCCCACATCGTGCTGACGGGCACGCCGTCGATCACTATGAGGGGCGAAGCTCCGGTCGCGGCGCCGCGGATCTGCATCCATACGGCCGCACCGGGCTGGTTGCTGGTCTGCGAGAACGAGAGGCCGGCGACCTGCCCTTTCAGAGCCTGTGCCAGAGTCGTCGAACCGATCTTGGGAAGTTCGTCGCCGCGGACCGATGAAATGGCCCCCGTGACATCTCCCCTGCGCTGAGTACCGTAACCGACCACGACCACTTCGTCCAGGGTGTTGATGTCCTCCTTGAGGGTGATGATAAAGTCGGTCTGCGATGCTGTATTCACCTCGGTCTGTATATAGCCGGGGCACGACACGACGATAACGCTCTTTTCCGGGACCGACAATGTGAACTTCCCGTCGTTGCCGGCAGCAGTTCCGCCCGTTCCGTTCTTTATGGTTACGGCGGCTCCGGCCACTGCAACGCCTTTTTCGTCGAGTACCGTACCTGTGACATTCAGGTTTTGCTGTGCCCGGGCTGTTCCGGCAAGGAACATGCACAACAGAAGCATGGCCGGAAACAGGAGCTTCATGCCGCTTTTACGACCGGTTTCCCTCTTCTTCTGATTTATATTGTAGTTCATATAAATATTTTTTCTTGTTAATATCCTTTTATTCGAGCACGAAGCCCAGGGCGTGGAACCAGAGAGGCGAAGAGCTTGTGCTTCGATAGGCGCGTAGCCCTATGGTGCATTTGCCTCCCGTGATCTCGAGCGTACGGGTAATGGTCATCCATCCGCCGCGCGACTCGGTGTAGATACTCTCCTTGGTCTCGACGCCGTTGCTGTCGATGATCGAGAGCCACAGGTCGTCGCCGTTGGGAGTATTGCCGCCGGCCTGGCAAATGAACCTCAGCGTGTAGGTGCCGTCAGGGATGTTGTTCACCGTCTGGAAAATGGAGCCTTCTCCGCTTCCGGCATCGATCTTGATGGCGCGGTAGCGGCTCTTGTCTGCATCTGTGATGGAAGCCGGAATCCATGTGCCTGCAACGAAGATCGTTTCAGAGGTACGTTCGATCACCCACGGGTCGAAATTACCGTCGAGGAAATATGGGTTCCTCAGGAACGGTTCGCCGTTCTGGGTAACCTTGATGGGAATGTCGGACATTCCTTCGGCCTTTATCGTCACGGAGCAGGTACGGCGCGAGCCTTCGTTCTTTTCCGCCGTCAGATTGAAACCGCTCTGCGTTTTATTGCTTACCGTACACCAGCCTGCATCAGGCTCCACATCGTAACTGTCGAGGTTGGTCTGGATAACCACCGTCTGGGTTTCGCCGGCCTGGGGGAACATCCTCGTTTTTTCGCTTTCGGCGATCCTGAAGAAGAGGTCGCCGGGATCCTGGCTGATTGTTATGACGACAGGGTCGTATCCGGGAGACTCCACGGTGATCCTATTCTCGCGCTCCTTGATCGTTACATTCTCATTTACGTTGATCTTGAAACCGATCGCCTGTTTTGCGAGGATATTGCACCAATTGCCCTCGGGTGTCACCGTATAATCCTGGGTAGTCCGCAGGATTACGGAAATAAGTTCTCCTTCCTTTTCTACGGAGAAGCTTTTTTCACCGAGCACCTCAAAGACGCTTTGGTCCTTGTCGTTGCATGCCGCAAAACCGGCCAGCAGCGCTCCGAGTAAAAAAATATTAAAAATTTTCTTCATATAAATTAGGGTTTTAAGTTTAGTCAGCAGTGCTATTTTGCAAACGCCCCCAGGTAGCTGATTCCGATCGTCGAATTTCCGGCGATATCGGTTTTGAGCATGCCGTCGAAGAGCATTCCGCCGGTGAAGACCGCGCCTGCAGTGGGTTTACAAAGAAGTCCGTTCGCATACCCGTCGGTGACTGACGGAACCGTAATGCCGGGATTGTACATTTGCGATTTGGCATCCATTGTCGAGAAATTTCCCAGATTGTAGTAAAGGTTGTTCTCGAACACGCAGTTATCTATGTACGACCGGTCGAAGATGCCGATGGCGGGCTGGGTAGCCACGAAAATATTGTTGCGGAAGGTTATGTCGTGGGAGTTACCCGATTTTCCCCAGTCGTCGCTGAACAGTATCCTGCGGTTGGTCTGGTCGGTTATCACAATGTTATTGTAGATTTCGGCGCTGCCCACAAGGGTCGATATCACCATGAAGGAACCTTTTATCGTTCCGCCGTTGTTCAGCAGGACGTTGTTCCGGATCACGGTCCCCTGGTGGTCGCCGCCGACCTTGTTGCACATCAGGATGCCGCCGCCGACGTTATGATGGATGTAATTATACTGGATGGTGGTATTTTTGCAGGCGATGTCCACGTCCATCCCCTCTCCGTCAGAACTGCCGTTGGCCCACTGGGTGTAGGCGCACTCGTTGAACTGCATCACGGTATTACGGCTCGAATATGGCCATATACCTGCGCTGGCATGCCCCGTACGTCCCAGGAAGTTTGCGTAATAGCAGACGTTATGGTCGAGAAAAGAGTTGTCCGAGCCCATCAGGATCACTCCGTCGCCACCGACATACCGGATATCGTTGCCCTGTATCACCACATTGCGGCAGGGATACCAGTTGGTGTCGTCATTCACATATTCGTTGTAGCCTTCGCCCGGCGCAGTACGGGTTCCCCATCTGGTGGTTATCAAGATGCCTGTGCGGCAGACCTGGAAGAACTCGTTACCGGTCAGGTAGAGGTTCTCGTACCAACTCGCTCCGGTTTCCCGGGATGTGAACGCTTCCACGATGATGCCGCCGTACTCCTTATTGAAATTGGCGTTGGTGCAGATGGCGGTGACATTGAGGTCGGTCGGCTTCACACCCACGAATGCATCGTCTCCCGCCCAGTTGATCTCCTCGAAGCGGCAGCCCGCGACCTGGATATTTTCCATCGCCCCGGCAGACATGGCCTGTATACGAAGTCCCCTTTTGCCCGTTTTATTGGTTATATGGATATTGCGGAAACGCACATTGTCGTCCTGTATCAGGACAGCCTGCTCGCCGATACCTTTTATGACCGGGCGTTCGGTCCCGCCGTAGATATCGACGATGAACGGTTTTTGGGCAGTCCCGTTAAGGTCTTTCAATGTCAGAGTGCCCGTAAATTCGGAACCGCTTTTAAGCAGCACCTTCACGGCGCCGTTTTTTTGTATCGAAGCTATCTTGTCCAGACTCTTGAAAGGCTTTTCGGCCGACAGTCCGTCGTTGGCATCATTACCGGCCTTGCTGTCGATATAATATACAGTATAGTCGCTTTCGTCTATCTGGGATATAGCGGGCGGCGTGACCGCATCGGAATAGGTGATATCGGCAGGGGGATTTACAGGGTCCACCGGGGGCTTGTCGCCGCCGCAGCCGCCGCATATCATAAGAAGGAAAATAAACATGAAATTCATTTTTTTCATACGTGTAGGTTAATATTTTATATGGGTGAACGATTCAAAAGTAGATGTTTCGATCACAAATCTATTCTGAAAAGATGGCTTTTTGACGCGCCCGGACGCATTTGGCACCAGAAACGGACGATAAATGCACGTCGGTTGCGGCCGTTCCCGGAGCCGGGGGGAAGCGGGAAATAAAAACAGGTCCGGCGAGTGTCGGCTCGTCAAACCTGTTGGCAGTCGTAACACTGAAAAAGCCCCGGATCAATCCGCTGTTCCGCCGGGATCGGGATCTCCCGCGGGAGAACCTCTCCGGTAATCCGAAGGAATCATGCCGTATCGTTCCTTGAAGGTCCGGCTGAAGTATCTGGCGGACGAGTACCCCGCGCGGTAGGCGATCTCGGAAACGGTCAGCTCGGGATTGTTCATCAGCCAGAACGCCGCCTTTTTAAGGCGGATGGTGGAAATGAAGTCCGACGGGGTCTGGCCGGTGACCGCCTTTAGTTTCTCGAAAAGCCTGGTACGGCCGATAAGCATTTCCGACACAAGGACATCTATACCGAATTTACTGTCGTTAAGGCGCTCCTCGATTATTCCGACGACCCTGTCGAGGAACTCTTTGTCGAGCGGGTTGGCAGCCAGGATGCGCGGACTGGCAAGCGGCTGGCGGCTGAATTTTTCCTGCAGCAGGAGCCTGTTCTTCACCATGTTGTTGCACCGCGATATGAGTATGGGCACGCTGAACGGTTTGGTGACGTAGTCGTCGGCGCCGACATTCAGACCTTCCAGATTATGGTCCACGCCGGTGCGGGCGGTCAGCAGTATGACCGGGATGTGGCAGGTCTCCATATTGCTTTTTATCGCCTTGCACAGTTCGATACCCGACATGCGGGGCATCACCACATCGCTGACGATGATATCGAATCTCTCCGACGATGCCTTTTCCAGCCCTTCGGCCCCGTCTCCGGCCGTAGTAACGGAATAGAATGGCGCAAATATCTGCACGAGCATATCCCTCAACTGTTCGTTATCTTCCACGACGAGCATTTTCAGCGCATTGCCGTCCGCCGTATTTATCTCTTCTGTTTCGACGCCGGACGGCACGGGCAAAGGCATATCGCCGACGGTGTACCCGCCGGGATAATTCATAACATCTGCAGCATCGGCCTCTCCGCCCAGCTGTTCTTCAGAAAAATGGCCGCTTCCCTTTGGCAACGTGACGGTAAAGGTCATTCCCGCCCCTTTTTCTCCGGAAGCCTTTATAGTACCCCCGTGCATTTCAACGATCGACCTTGTGAGCGCAAGTCCCACACCCGTTCCGGGCGCCGCATCGTTCGTATCTGCCTGATAGAAATTTTCGAATATCCTCTCTGTTTCCCCGGGATCTATCCCGCATCCGTTGTCCGCTATCGCGATCACCGCGGCCCCGTCGCCACCGCCGATCGAGAGGAGTATTTCCCCGCCCGGGGGAGTGTGTTTCAAAGCATTGGATAGCAGGTTGTTTACGACCTTCTGCATCTGTTTGGCGTTATACCACAGATAGACAGGCCCTTCGGGTTTTTCGAACGACATTCCGACCCCCCGTGCGGCGGCGTATTCCCTGAACAGAAGATAATTCTCATACAGGAAACCGGCGATGTCCCCGCGCCGCACCTTCATTTTCATGAAGCCCTGCTCCTGCTTCCGGAAATCGAGCAGTTCTGTTATCAGCTCCTTGAGCTGCATGCTGTTGCGGTATATGCCCATGAATTTTTGATACACCGGCGGCGGCAGCTGTTTTCCACCCAGTACGCTCTCCATCTGCCCGATAATAAGCGTCAGCGGAGTACGGAATTCGTGCGAAACGTTGGTGAAGAAACGGAGTTTCGACTGGTTGAGTTCTTCCACATCCCGTATATGCTGCCGTTCGTATTTGAGTGATTCCTGCAACTGTATCCTGTTGCTGTATATACGCACAAGGAAATATACGATCAGGATGGAAACAGCCGCATACATAATGGAAGCCCATCGTGTAAGGTACCAGGGCGGAAGTATCTCTATCTCCAGCGAACTTTTCAGGACCGGCAGCGTCTGCTGATCGGCGGATTTCACCGTCAGGGTGTAGTTTCCGGGCTTGAGGTTCGTGTATGTTATTTCGCGGCTTTCACGCATCGGGGTCCAGGTGTTCGAGAAGCCCTTCATCTGGTAGACCAGGCTTTCGGGTTCGCCGGGCAGGTAATTCGAGATCGCATATCCGATAGTGAAGAGGGACTGCGAGCTTCGGAGAACTATTTTCCCCGTCTTGTAAAGCGCTTCCTTCAGGATGTCGGTCTCATCCCCCACCCTTACTTCCTGCCCGTTCACCAGCAGCCTGTACGGAAGTATGTTGAACGACGCCGGGGGGTGTATAAGATCAGACTCTTTGAACGATATCATGCCGTCGGTCCTGCCTATGTATATCGTACCGTCGGCGGCCTGGAACATCGAATTTTCGTTTATAGTGTTCATGGGCCATTCGCTAAGCACAGTGACGGCGCCCCCGTCTTTTTTTTCGATAAGCGAAATTCCCCTGTTCGTCAGCGCGATAAGTTTTCCGGACCGGAGTTCGCGCACGCCGTAGACACAGTCGCCCGACAGGCCCGAAAAATTCCCGAAGCTGTCGGTTTCGTAATCATAGACATCCATTCCGCTGTCTCCGGAGCATATCCACAGGTTGTTGCGGCTGTCGAGGTAGATGCTGTGTATATGCGGACTGCAGAGCGAGCCGGGCTTCGACGGATCGTAGCCGTAATGCGTCATCCTGCCGTCGGCGAAGCGGTACGAGATGATCCCGTCGGTGCCTACTATCCATAAGGTTCCCTGCCGGTCTATCAGCAGGTCGTTCACCTGCGGGATGGTCGACACTCCCCCGGGACCCGAAAAAAGCTGTTCATACCCGCCGGTCCGTGGGTCGAAAAGCATTACTCCCGCCTGCGTGGCCAATATGAGTTTGCCGTCGTAGGGGACGATCGTGGATATTATATTCGACCTGAGCGGTTCCGCCCCCGACCGGGTGTCGTAATAGTTGGTGAAACGGCCGCTCTTCAGGTCGAGCCTGTTCAGTCCGCCCAGATGGGTCCCGATCCAAAGTATATCTGCAGCCTGATCATACCAGAAAGCCTTGATGTTGTCGTGCGATATGGAGTTCGCCGAGGCGCTGTGCCTGTACCATTCGAACCGGCCGCTGCGGGGATCGTACATATTGAGGCCGCCGCCGTCGGTACATATCCAGATGTTGCTGCGGCTGTCTTCCGCCATCTTCCCGATAGTGGGGTAACTCAACCCGCCTTCGTATTCACGCGAGGCGTTGAAATGGCGGAATATCTCGCGCTGCGGGTTGAAACAGCACACCCCGCCGTAGTAAGTACCTATCCAAAGGGTGCCCTGATGGTCGCACAGCAGGCTCCAGACGGATGAATAGATATTCTCAGACTCGTTGTCGCGGCGCAGGTAATCGGTAAAAGTTCCCGAACTTTCATCGAAACGGTTCAGCCCGTCGAACGTGCCGATCCATATATTCCCGTAGCGGTCCTCGCAGCAGGCGCGTATGAAATCGGAACTTATGGTTCCCGCGGTTCCGGGCCTGTGTCTGTAATGCGTCATACCGTCATCGGAGAACCGGTATAGGCCTGACTCCCAGCTCCCGACCCAGAGCCTTCCGCGGCTGTCCTGAAAAATACAACCTATCCGGCCCTTATCTATGAGGTGCTGCACTCCGCCGTCGGCATCAAGACGGTACAGGCCGTTATTTTCGGTGCCTATATAGAGCGCCGGATCGCTCCTGTGCAGACTTACTATCAGGTCTTTTTTATCGGGCAGTTCATAGTAAGGCTTTATATGTCCGCCGTCATAAAAATATACGGCGCTGCCGCTTGCGAAATAGAGGCCGTCGTCATAGTACATGGCCGAGACCGCTCCTTTAAAAAGCACCGAGAAATTCTCGGAAACCATGTCGAACATGGCTATGCCCTGGATGGTGTGCAGGAACACATGGCCGTTGCGGTCGCCGGTAATACCCATTATCGTGTTGCAGAAAAGGGATGTTTCATCCCCTTTATGGTAGCGGTATTCCTTGAATTCTCGGCCGTTGTAGAGGCTTACGCCGTTGCGCGTGCCGCACCAGACCAGATCGCGTTCGTCCTGATAGAGGGAGATGACCGAGAAATGGGTCAGCCCGTCGTCGGTCGACAGGTGGCGGAATTCGACATCCTGCCCTGAAACGACAGACGAGGCTGTGCTTAACACCGTAAGCAGGATCAGATATAAAAAAGTTCTCATTTATTTGGCAGGCCGGCAGTGTGTTGCAGCGTTTTTGGGTAACCGCATGCGGCAAAGATAGGACAAATACGGGGTTGCACACCGGTCCGACACCTTTTTTAATAACGAAAAAAGGCCGCTTTTTAGTCTGAATATGCTCAGAATGTAATATGGGGCAACCCGGTAAGGTCTGGTTTAGCGGGCTTTACGTCGACCTTTTTTTCCGGGGCATACTAATTTCTGCCGGGCACCGAATTATTATCACAAGTAAGGTTTCTGATACAAAATATTGTTATCTTTGGTAGCCACTTAATACTAACCTTATGGGACGTAAAAAGATAACTCTGGGAGTAATGGCCGCAATGGGAGGCATCGCCGCCCTGCCCGGATGCAAGGACAATCCCGATTCCCGGCATTACAACAGAAGCAAAGACAGCGTCAGGCTGGAAGCACGACTGCTCGAACTTTCGAAGACGGAGTATAAAGGCAAACTGTCCTATGGCGCGATGTGTTACGATATAATTGCTACTGCGACCGTAGACTATGTTTGTACCTATTGCGGCGATACTATTAAAGGCAGGTACGACGAATGGGATATTAAGTTCGTCAATATGATAGAATCGATCGTCGACAGCATAAAAGCAAAAGGGTATGACGCCGTGCTCGATAAGAGCGAACTTTGCCCTAATTGCAGTAAAAAAGAGACCGTGCACCCTGAACTGATATTTAAGATCAGGTTTTCAAAGAAGGCGGACTATCATATAGCGAGGTCGAATATTATTAATGAGTACTCATGTGTACGCGACTTTATCGAGGGGCGCGACGTGTATACGGACTGGACGGATGTGGAATATGCCATCCACGATGACGTTAACATTATACAGAAAATGACGGGACTCGGCCAGGGGATAGAGACGCCGGAACTTATGTCCCGGCCTTATCGTCTGTTCCGGTTGCCGCCTTCCGACCCCGAATAATTTTATTGCCATGAAAAACAAAAAGATCAAAACAGGCCTGATCGCGGCCATAGGTACTACCGCATTCGTACCGGGATGCATGACCGGAACCAGAAGCGATACCCGCGGAGCGGCCGACAGCATCAGGCTGGAGCAAATGCTTAAACAGCTTGCCGAAAACGAATTCAAAGGGAAACTGGCGCAGGGCGCCATGTGCTATGTGCTCGTGATGCTGGAAGGCGTTGATTATACATGTCCTTACTGCGGCGGGACCACTGCGTATGAAAGCGGATGGAGTATCAATGGGTTGGATGAAATAAACGAAATTTTCAACAATATCAAATCTCTCGGATACGACGTGGTGCTGGACAAAACAGAGTACTGCCAGCATTGCAACAAGGAAGCTATCGAAGACCCTGCTCCTGTATTCAAAATAAGATTTTCGCCGCAAAGCGAATACCATGAAGAGAAATCAGGGATTATCAACGAATACAAATGTTTATTGGCTTTCCTGAAAGGACGCAAAAAATACATCGACCGGACAGACGAGGAACATGCCATCCATGACAACATTGAGATCATCCAGAAAATGACCGGACTCGGGGAGAATCTCGAGATAGAGCAGCAACTAAAACAACGTAAGAGCCCATGGTAAAAAAAAAGATAACTCTGGGAGTAATGGCTGCGGTGGGAGGCATCGCCGCCCTGCCCGGATGCAAGGACAATCCGGCATCCCGGCATTACAACAGAAGCAGAGACAGCGTCAGGCTCGAAGCACGGCTGCTCGAACTCTCGAAGACGGAGTATAAAGGCAAACTGTCCTATGGCGCGATGTGTTATTTACCACCATCCCCTCCTACGGATGTCGACTATGTCTGCCCCTATTGTAACGACACTATCAGAGGCAAATACAACAACTGGGAGATGAACGGCCTCCATGAGATAGACTCGATCGTCGACAGCATAAAAGCAAAAGGATATGACGCCTTGCTCGATAAGAGCGAGCTTTGCCCGAATTGCAGCGGGAAAGATATAGCGGAACCTGTATTGACATTCAAGATCAGGTTCTCAGAGAAAGCGGATTACCACACGGCAAGATCGAATAATATTAGTGAATACTTGTGTGTGAAAAACTTTATCGAAGGGCGTGATGTGTATCCGGCCGGTGGGAAAGATAAACATGCCATTCATGACAATATCAATATCATACAGAAAATGCTGGGCCTTGGCCGGGGGATAGAGACGCCGGAAATCGAGTATTGGGATAACTTCGGTGTGGTTCCGCCGCCACCGCCGCCGCGCGAACCCGCCATACCATTCACTCCGCCGGTCCTGAAATAACGAAATAACGAATGAACAAAACACCATTATACATACCTGAATCGGTAGTCCTCGAACTTACCTACAGGTGCAACCACAAATGCCTCTTCTGCTCGTGTCCGTGGGATGCCGCGGCCGAAGGGAGTCCGAAATACGACAGGGGGCGCGAACTCGATCTGGAAGAGTGGAAAAGGGTTCTCGATATGCTGCATCCGCTGGGCGTGAAGAACGTCTCGATATCCGGCGGCGAAGCGCTTATGAAAGATTGCCTGCCCGATATCCTGGCCTATATCCGCGAAAAAAACATATATAACAAGGACGAGGAGATAGTGCTTATCTCCAACGGTCTGCTGATGTCCGAAGAGTATCTCGGGATGTTCAAAAAACACAACGTCCATCTCAGTATGAGCCTGCCCGGGCTGCAAACTTTCGGGAAACATACCGGGGTCGACAATGCGGAAGGGGTTCTTTACTGGCTCGGAGAAGCCAAAAAGGCGGGCATCTCGACGACTGTGAACGTCACGGTCACCGCATTGAATTACCATGAACTGTTCGAAACCCTTGCCAACGGATTGCTAGCAGGGGCCGACACGGTGCTGCTGAACCGTTTCCTTGCGGGCGGGCGTGGATTGTCGCACGTCGCGGAACTGTCGCTGAACCGTATCCAGTTGAACGGGATGCTGGATACAGCCGAACGGGTGCTGCAGCTCTCCAAACGCATCGGATCGGTGGGAACGGAATTCCCGCGGTGCGTTGTGGATACCCCCGAAAAATACGAAAGGCTGAAGGTCGGCTATCTGTGCGCCGCCGCCAAAGGGTTCTTCGTGATCGACCCGGCCGGATACGTCAGGGCGTGCAACCACTCCCCCCGTAAGGTCGGGCACGTTTTCGATCCGCAGATGATCTCCGACGAGGATTACTGGAGAACATTCACCGACAGGGCGTATATTCCGACCGGTTGTATCATGTGTAAGGATGTGAACTACTGCGACTGCGGCTGCCGCGAAACGGCGTCGATCGTTTACGGCGATCTCAGGGCTATAGATCCCTGTCTGGCAGATTAAGCAGACTGCATCTGCAGCAAAAAGAGAAGAGGTTGCGATAGATGTCGCAACCTCTTGATTTTCAGAGCTCCTCAGCCAGGACTTGAACCTGGGACCCCCTGATTAACAGTCAGGTGCTCTAACCAACTGAGCTACTGAGGAATTTTTTCTTCCGCCGGAACTGCAAAATATCTCATCTACATCCCGGTTTCGGAGTGCAAATATACATCATTTTTTAATTACGCAAAATTTTCGCCTGCAATTTTCCCGATTTATTTCACCGTTCCGAAAAATCATAACACGGCGCTGCAGAAAAGTTATTTTTCGCTTACGGGGGTGTAATATGCGCATTATATGTTTGAAAAGAACCGCCAAAACAGATATCTTTGCACGGTTATACAGGAACAAAATGAACGACAGGCGGCAAAAAGTATACGACTTCCTCTCCGGCAGCGACATAGCTTATGAATGCTACGACCATCCGGAAGCGCCCACGGTTGAGATCGCCAGACTGCACTGGCGGCAGGACGGTTCGACCCACTGCAAAAACCTCTTCTTCCGCAACCACAAGGGGAACAGGCACTACCTCGTCGTCTTCGACAGCGGACAGAACCTCGCCATCCACGATCTTGAAAAACGGCTGCGCCAAGGAAAACTTTCGTTCGCATCCGAACAGCGCATGGAGCGTTACCTCGGACTGCGGCCCGGTTCGGTCTCCCCTTTCGGACTGATAAACGACGGGGAGAACCACATCCACCTGTTCCTGGACGAAAACCTGCAGGATGCGCCTGCCCTGAGCTTTCATCCCAACGACAACACGGCGACCGTCGTAGTGTCACAGGCGGATTTCAGGCGTTACCTCGACCTGGTCGGAAACAGTTACGAATGGCTCGAATTATATTAACATAATGAACCTGAAAACAACAGCTTATTTCCTCGCCGCCGCGCTCATCCTGACATGCATGCCGTGCCATGCGCAGGAAGTGTCGCCGCTGAAATTCAGCGGGACGGAGTGGGATTTCGGCACCATCCGCGAGGACGGCGGGCCGGTAAGCCATGTTTTCAGCTTCACGAACACTGGAAAAGATCCGATAGCCATCGACAGGGTCACCGCGTCGTGCGGCTGCACTACCCCCGATTACACGAAGGGGCTGGTGAAGCCTGGAGAAAAGGCGGAGATAAAAGTGAGTTTCGACCCGATGGGATATCCGCTCGATTTCAGCAAGAGCGTCGCGGTGGTGAGCGGCGGTGGGAAATACCACGACCTGCTCACGGTCCGCGGCCACGTCACGCCGCGCGTGAAAACCGTCGAAGAAGAGTACCCTTACGAGATGGGCGGCGGCCTGAGGTTCGACGTCACGATGCTGGCGTTCAGGCAGGTCGCGCAGGGGAGCGCTTCGTCGATGGTCATCCGCTACGCCAACACATCGGGCAAAGCCATCGCCATTGAAATAAGCCCGGCGGAATCCAGCGGACTTTTAGATATCCACGCGCCGGAAACCATCTGCGCCGGATGCCGCGGGACGATAACGGCGACCTACGATCTGACCGCCAAACCGGACAGTTACGGGGTGATCCACGACCTGCTGAAGATCGCGGTGGACGGGAAAGAGCAGGACCGCACGATATATACCACCATGATAGGCGTGGACGATTTCGCGGGAAAGAGAGTCGAGACAGCACCCAGGCTCTTCCTGGATGCTCAGTTCCGCAATTTCGGAGAGGTGAGGAGCCGCAAGATGCCCTACACTTTCCGCATAACGGCCAGCAACGAGGGCAAAGAGACGCTATACATACGCAGCGTCGGCGAAAAACCGGGCTGCAAGACTACCCTGCGCGGCGGAATGGCAATTCCCCCGGGGACGTCGCTCCCTTTCGAAGTGATACTGTACAGCGACAAATACGCGGCTGGCGACCTCAGCGAAAGCCTGATAATGGTGGTCAACGACCCACTGCGCACAGTGAGGGAAATAAGGATATCGGCCAAAATAATTAAATAAGATATGTTTAAAATCTTGGAAAAAAGGGCGCTCACGCCCGACACCATACTGATGAGGATCGAGGCCCCGCGCCTCGCACGCGCCGCACAGCCCGGGCAGTTCGTCATCATCCGCGTCGACGAACGGGGCGAACGGGTGCCACTCACCATTTCCGACTACTCCGCCGAAGAGGGTTGGGCCGCGATAGTGACGCAGACGGTCGGAATGTCGACCCGGAAACTCAACTCGATGGGCGCAGGCGACAGCATCGCCGATTTCGTCGGACCTCTGGGAAAACCCTCGGAGTTCGTCCATGAACCCATCGAAGAGGTTCGGAAGAAGAGATTCCTCTTCGTAGCCGGCGGTGTTGGCGCCGCTCCGGTCTATCCGCAGGTGAAATGGTTGCACGAGCACGGCGTCGCGGCCGACGTCATAATCGGCGCCCGGACGAAAGACCTTCTCATTCTGACCGAAGAAATGAAGGCCGTTGCAGGCAATCTCTACATAGCCACCGATGACGGCAGCGCAGGCTACAAAGGCGTCGTGACGGGACTGATAAAGGAGTTGATCGAGGTCGATGGCAAAAAATACGACGAAGTGGTGACCATCGGGCCGATGATAATGATGAAATTCGTCTCGTCGACCACCGCGCAGTACAACATACCCACCGTGGCCAGCCTCAATACGCTGATGGTCGACGGGACCGGGATGTGCGGGGCGTGCCGCGTGACGGTCGGCGGAAAGACGGTCTTCACCTGCATCGACGGGCCCGAATTCGACGCCCACAAGGTCGATTACGACGAGGCGATGCGCCGCCAGGCCATGTACCGCGGCCAGGAGCAGCAGGCGCGGGACAAAGATCACGCATGTAAAATCGGATTAGACAAATAAACGGCATGGCTAATAAAATACCAAGACTCAACGCGCGGGAACAGGACCCCGCGGCAAGGGCGGCCAACTTCGAGGAGGTCAGCTACGGTTTCACGGCGGAAGAGGCTCAATTAGAGGCTTCGCGCTGCCTGCAATGTAAGAACCGCCCGTGCGTGGCCCACTGCCCGGTCTCGATAAAGATACCCGAATTCATCAAGCAGGTGCTCGAGGGCGACTTCGCCGCGGCGGCCGGCACTATCTCAGAAGACAGCCTTCTGCCATCGATATGCGGCCGTGTGTGTCCCCAGGAGACGCAGTGCGAGGGTTCGTGCGTGCTGGGAATAAAAGGTGAGCCGGTCAATATCGGCAAATTGGAACGATTCGTGGGCGACTGGGCGCTGGCAAACAACGCTTTCAAACCCGAAAAAGCCACCCCGAACGGGCACCGCATTGCGGTCGTGGGAAGCGGTCCGGCAGGTCTTGCCTGCGCTTCCGACCTTGCGAAAGCGGGTTACGAAGTGACGATCTTCGAGGCGCTGCATAAGACCGGCGGAGTGCTGGTCTACGGCATTCCCGAGTTCAGACTCCCGAAAGAGAGGGTCGTCGCACAGGAAATAGCGAAAGTCGAGGCGCTGGGGGTGAAGATCGAGACCGACGTTATCGTGGGCCGCACCGTGACCATCGACCAACTGCTCGACGAGGAAGGTTTCGACGCCGTTTTCATCGGATCGGGCGCGGGACTTCCCTACTTCATGAACATCCCGGGCGAAAATCTCAACGGGGTGCTTTCGGCCAACGAATTCCTGACACGCGCCAATCTGATGAAAGCCTACGACACGGATTACGACACGCCTATCTTTGTCGGCAAACAGACCGTGGTCGTCGGCGGCGGTAACGTAGCTATGGACGCCGTTCGTACCGCCAAAAGGCTCGGCTCGGACGCTTTCATCGTCTACCGCCGCAGCGAGGCCGAACTTCCGGCCCGCGTCGAGGAGGTCCACCACGCCAAAGAGGAGGGCATCGAATTCCGCATGCTGACCAATCCGGTCGAGATACTGGGCGATGCGAACGGCTGGGTACGCGCCGTGAAATGTATCCGCATGAGGCTGTGCGAACCCGACGAATCGGGCCGCTGCCGTCCCGAAGAGATTCCCGGCTCTGAATTTGAGATCGGGTGCCAGGCGGTGATAATGTCGCTCGGGACCTCTCCCAATCCGCTCATAGCATCCACCACCGGAGGACTCGACACCAACCGCCGGGGCTGCCTCACGGCCGACGAATGGGGCGCGACGAGCCGTCCGGGCGTTTTTGCCGGTGGCGACGCCGTCACCGGAGCCGCCACCGTCATACTCGCGATGGGGGCCGGCCGAAAAGCCGCCGAAGCGATCGACAGATATATAAAGGAAAATGTTAAATAATTTATTGCCTTATTTTTGAATAAGTTAAACAGAGTTAAATCATTTAACCGCACTAAAAAACGCCGACTTTCCCAGTCGGCGTTTTCCATATCCGGATAAGAGACTATCACGCATCGTCACCTACTCGTAATCTCTATATACAGCTTGTTGAAAACTGGGTTCGGAATGAACGGGGCGAGTTCTATCGTCATATCCAGATCATGATACATATCGGGCTCCTGGAACATCCGGTAGCTTCGGGCGTCGTTTGCATCCTTTGCAACAATGTTGCCGGTCATAGTCACCTCCGCATGGGCTTCTATGACGGGACGGCTGTGGCTGAATACAAATTCTGTCTGCGAACTTCCTCCCGGAACCCAGCTGCCGTCTCCCGCATCTATCATCCTCGGACAATTGAAAGAATAGTTTCCGGCTGCCGTCTCCTTAAACCCGACATTCGTCCAAAAAGAGAGGACGTTGTCATCTAAATAACGCTCAAACTCGATAACGCGGTCGTTGGGTCTGAAATACAGCTCTATCCCATCGACATTACTCCTGACCGTAACCGAACCGGAATAATCGCCGGAAGATACGAATACGGGCAAGGGAGAATCGTCGAGATAGATACTGTAGTTTACACCGTAGCAACCGGTAATGTCGTCGGGGTCGCGCGGTTCGACCGGTGCGGGGCCTTTGTCGCAGGATGCCGCCGCAAAAGCGATGGAAAGCAGGCAGGTTGCAGAAAATAATTTCATGCGGTTTTTAGTTTTAATAATCTATCATTTTCACTGCACGAATATAGCATTTTTCTTTAGGTTTAAGGTTGTGAAATTAAGGCAATTGCGTATCAACATCCAACTATTTAAACAAAAATTCATACCTGGTTTTACTTAAAACATAAGCGAAAATCAAATTTCACGACCCCAAACCCGTTTTCGATCCTATTTGAGTCCGGCTTGTATGATTATAATGGAATAACCCATTTCATCTGGAACCAACAAGAAGCGCCGATATTTCGGCGTTCTTTGTTTTATGTCATCCCGGGTGAGCCGAAAGTCGGAACGCCGACGGCGATTTATGGTTTGCCGCAAAAACAAATCGGCACGGCCGTTGCTGCTCCGGCGACGAGGGAACTTCCTTATACAAGAAAAACCGCTTAATCTCACGAATTATTTTGTAGATCCTTCGTCGGCAGATAGCAACACCTAACTCCTTGCAGCCGTATGTAATCTGCCTCGCTCGGGATGACATTTTACGATGACTTCAACTTACAGCGACGAAACGAAATCCTTCAAAAGGGCCGAGTCGGGAGCCATGGGGATGGAGACTTTCGGCCTGTTCAACAAAACTGCGAGGCGTTCGGGGATCGGGGGCGCGATGCCTATGGCATCCTCGATCACCTCGCCGAACTTGGCCGCCTGGGCCGTCGAGAGCCAGAAACCTTTTGCGCCGTAGTGCTTCGCGGCGTTGTATCCCGTCGCGCTGTGCGGATCGGAGATATAGCCGTATTTTTCGTATATCTCGCGGATAGCGGCGCGTATCTCCGCATCGTCGGAGGCGAAACCGACCATCTCGGCGCGCAGGGCTTCGATATCGCCGCCCGTCATACTTATCATGCGCTCGTAGTTGCTGGGGGCGCCGACGTCCATCGCGTTCGCGACGGTGCGGACCGACGGGCGCGGATAGTAAACCCCCGTCTGCAGGAACTCGGGAATTACGTCGTTGGCGTTCGACACCGCAATAAACCTCTTTATGGGCAGACCCATACGCCGGGCAAGCATTCCTGCGGAGAGATTGCCGTAATTGCCGCTCGGGACGATGATTTCGGGGCATGAGTCGCCCGTCGCCGCGCGCCACAGCATCCAGCCGTAGAAATAGTAGAACGACTGGGGTATCCAACGCAGCAGGTTGATCGAGTTGGCCGAGGTGACGTTGTGGTTTGCACGATACTCCGCATCATTAAAAACTTCTTTCACCATACGCTGGCAGTCGTCGAAAGTACCGTCGACGCGCAGGGCGTGGATATTGCCGCCGAGCGTGGTCATCTGGCTCTCCTGCAGGTCGCTGATCTTGCCGTCGGGATACAGGATCACTACCTTGATGCCCGGAACGTTGTAGAATCCGTGCGCGACCGCGCTGCCCGTGTCGCCAGAGGTAGCCGTCAGTATTGTCAGTTCCTCATCCCCCTCGCGGAGCCGGCCGAGCATCCGTCCCATGAATCCGGCGCCGAAATCCTTGAAAGCCGCCGTAGGGCCGTGAAAAAGTTCGAGCGTGTATTTGTCATCTCCGAGGTGTTTCAGCGGAACAGGAAAATAAAACGCCTCTTCGACCACTTTTCTCAATTCAGCGGCAGGCAGGTCTCCGCCGAAGAAGATCCCGGCCAGATATTCGGCCATATCGGCGAACGAATTTTTGGCGCGGTCGCATACCTCATCCATATCGACCTGCGGAATTGATGTCGGCATAAAAAGCCATCCGTCGGGCGCCAGGCCCATGAAAGCCGCCTCCTTGAGGCTGTAAGTCTTATCGGAACCCCGTGTTGTCTTGTATTTCATACCTTATTATATAATATCTTTTCTACAATTCATCTCGGCCGGACAGCCCGTCATTGCGAACCATGAAAGGGTGAAGCAATCTATGTCTGTTATCCGGATTGCTTCGTCGGCTGCGCCTTCTCGCAATGACGGGGACCGTAAGGCCCACATTAATCGTTAACCATTCATTGTCAATTGTCAATTGCCGCCCGCGCCCCCTGGCCCGAAATCTTAGATGGATAGACGTCGGCTTCGATGCCGAGCGCGGCAAAGTGTGCCGACATTATCGCGCCGAGCGCCCGCGCCTTTTCCATGCTGTCGACAACCGCGAATACCGAAGGGCCTGATCCTGCGATGTTGACCCCAAGTGCGCCGCCTGAAACGAGGTTCGCTTTGAGTTCGTCGTACCCCGGAATAAAGTGCTTGCGTGCGGGTTCGGCCACCACATCGCGGATAGAACGCCCGACAAGCTCCATATCGCCCAACGCAAGGCCGCCGACCAGTCCGCCGACATTGCCCCACTGGGTAACCGCCGTCTTGAGGGGAATCTCTTTCGGAAGCACGTTGCGGCCGTCCTTCGTCGTCACGGTGATGTGCGGATGCACTACCGTCGTGTAGAAATTGTCGGGAATCGGCAGTTTAATGATATCGAGCGGTTCGTAGCCGCGCACCAGCACCACCCCGCCCATCACTGCGGGCCCCACGTTATCGGCATGTCTCGCACCGCCTCCGATCAGGCTCTCGCCCTCCATCGCAAAACGCACCAGGTCTATCTCATTGAACGGACGTCCCAGCAGTTCGTTCAGGCCGAAGACCGCTCCGGCCGAAGATGCCGCGCTGGAGCCTATACCGCTGCCGGGAAGTATCTTGTGCAGGATGGCCACCGTGACCTTCATATCGCGTCCGTACTCTGCCAACAGCATGCGGATCGCGGGGGTCATAACATTTTCCTCTATATCGCCGGGGAGATCGACGTCGCTGTAGTTGACTATCGAAAGTCCCGTGCCCTCTTCGACGGAAACCTCGAGCAGGTCGCCCGTTCCGTCGATGGCCATGCCCATCACGTCGAATCCACAGCCGAGATTCGCTACCGTAGCCGGTGCGAATATTTTTATCTTTTTCATTGTTTATTCTTTACAGGTTATTAGATCAACGCCGATTTCAAAACGGCGGCGACAGTCGGGGGACTGCCTGTAAGTTTTTCTCTGAATCTTTAAAACGGAAGCCGACCTCCGGCAGCCTCGGCCGGCAATGCGCAGAACAATCGCGCGGATCGGTAAATCAAGATCAAACCCCCTGGGGGGTAATAATAATGACCGTAATGGCGGATATGCCCGTCGATGTATGGAAGTCAGCGCCCCCCGTACACTTCGAAACCTGCATATTTATGTATTTGTCCTTGGTCATTGTAAAGGCAAAGATAATAAAAAAATTTAATAAAACTCCGCCGCGTACGAATTTACACCTTCACATCCCGGTTTTTAACATTTTCGTGGATTTTTGTAATTATCCGCGCCGCAGACACCGGCAAAGAGGCTGTTAATATGCAAAGCCTTGAAATATATTGAAATTGTCAATAACTAAGTGAAAACTTGCTGAGTAAGGCGCTCTTGCGAACAACTCTTCGGCGTAATTTTACCGTGACATAAAATGAACAAAAATGTAAGCGATATAGCATGAAGAACTTGTTTAAACTATCTGCCGCCGTCCTTTTACTGCTGGCCGCGGTGCCGCTGCAGGCGCAAAAGGTAGGTCTGAAGACAAACCTGCTCTCCTGGGCCGCCGGAGGAACCATCAACCTGGCGGGCGAATTGAAAACAGGCCCCAAAACCACTATCAACTTAGGCGTCGCAGGCAATCCGTGGACCTTCGGCACCGTCGATGAAAATAAAAAAATCTGGCACTGGACAGTCCAGCCGGAAGTCCGTTTCTGGCGCTGCGAAGCTTTCAACAGGGGGTTTTTCGGTGTCCATGCGCTGGCCGGCTCTTTCGATGCGGGCGGCATAAAACTGCCTCTGGGCATTTTCCCGGGACTGAAAGACCACCGTTACGAAGGGTGGATGGCGGGAGTCGGCGCAAGCTACGGCTGGCAGTGGTACCTCACTCCGCACTGGAACCTCGAGGCAACTTTCGGATTTGGATACATATACATGAAATACAACGAGTTCGAGTGCGTCCAGTGCGGCGACCTGCTTGCCGAAAATGTAGTAAAACATTACTTCGGCCCGACCAAGATCGGCGTATCGTTCTCCTACATGTTCAAATCGAAAAAATAAGGCGGTATGAAAAGGATATACTACTATTATATAATATTGGCTCTGTTCGCCGGAACTTCACTGGATGCATCGGCGCAGAAGATCAACGGCGGCATAAGAACTTCGCAGATCACGATGAGCCAGGAGGGCGATTTCGTACTTCTGGAAATGATCATCGACGTGCAGGGCGATGCTGTGCCGAACTGCCAGGGCATCACCATCGCCCCGGCCCTCTCGAGCGGCGTCAACCATGTACGCTTCCCATATGTTCAGGTGAACGGCAACAATAGCGGTAAGATGTACGCCCGCAAAAAGAAGTTCCGCAACACGGCGTTGATGCAGGACCTGCCGCTCGAAGTCGTGAACCTCGACAAAAATAACAACCGTACTAAAAAGGTGAAATATTCGGCCGAGGTGGCCTACCAGCCGTGGATGCAGGAAGCGCTGTTCGATATGGAACTCATGCTGCAGTCGTGTGCCGGCGAGGTCCAGCTTTATGCCGTGGAAATATCCACCGTGTCGATAATGCCCCCGGGATATGTCGAAGAGCCGGTGACCACAACCTGGACCGAACCCGTCGTTCTTGTCGACAAGTCCGAATGGACCACCGTAACGGAGCTGCCGGGAACTGTAACGACCGTCGCAACGCAGTATGAATCAGGCGCGGCGTACCTCGATTTCGAAACGAGCAGCAGCGTCATAATGCCTTATTTCAGGCGCAACCAACAGGAGCTGGCTAAATTCCAGGCGGCGATGGACGGGATCAGGATGGACCCGCAGGCCGAGATAGTACAGGTATCTATCGTAGGCTATGCGTCGCCCGAGGCACGATTCTCCACGAACGAGGTCCTCTCTTTCGAACGCGCCCGCTCGTTCGCCAGGTACGTCCAGGGCAAATACGGCATCTCGCCGCTCGTTACCAAGGTCGGTTCCGTCGGGGAAGACTGGGTGACGCTGAGGCAGATGATCGTGGACAGCGACCTGCCGAACAAGGGTACGGTACTGTCGATCATCGACAACGACAGCCTTGCGCCCGACGCCAAAGAGTCGAAACTCCGCAGGCTGGACGGAGGCCGGCAGTGGCGCATACTGATCGACCGGATGTTCCCCGAACTCCGCCGCGTGGAATACAAGATCTATTACAAGATCAATTAGTCTGCTGCGAAAAGTTTTACAAAAGATCCGGGTCCACTACGGCCCGGATTTTTTATGTCCATGCGTGAAATATTGTTTAAGAAAACATTATCGTTTGTGTGAATTTTAAGAATCTGTGATATTTTTCTATCTTTGTAGACTGTAAAAAAGCCGTCATGAAACTCCTGCTGCTGCAAACGGAAATCGCGTGGAAAGACCCGCAGGCTAACCTGCAGAGGGCCGGCGAGTTGATCGCGGCCGCTCCCGGGGCGGACCTTATCGTGCTTCCCGAGATGTTCACGACCGGTTATGCGACCGACCCCTCCGGAGCTGCCGAAACGGGCGGCGCGGCGGCGCTGGAATGGATGAAGCGCACAGCGAACCAGACAGATGCAGCCGTGGCCGGGAGCGTTGCGGTCGAAGACAGTGGCAGGTTCTACAACCGGATGTTCTTCGTGAAGCCCGACGGCGCATATGCCGTCTACGACAAACGGCACCTTTTCTCCTTCGCTGGCGAGGACAAGGCGTACACCGCCGGAACCGAGCGTGTGGTGGTCGAGTGGCGTGGGATGCGGATACTCCTGCAGGTGTGCTACGACCTTCGTTTTCCGGTTTTCGCACGCAACACAGGCGATTACGACATGATAATATATTCGGCGAACTGGCCCACGGTCAGGATAGACGTATGGAACTCGCTGCTGAAGGCTCGCGCCATTGAGAACCTCTGCTATGTGGCGGGGGTGAACCGCGTCGGAAACGATCCATACACAAGCTATTCGGGCGGGACTTATCTGTTCGACTTCAAGGGGAAGATCGTGGCCGAGGCACAGGAGAACCGTGAAGAGGCTGTTTTCGCGGAGATAAACAAGGAAGATCTGGACAGTTTCAGGCGCAAATTTCCGGCGTTGGACGACGCCGACGATTTCGCGCTTACATTATAATATATGAAGAATAAATTACTGCTGCTCGGCGACGAGGCCGTTGCACTGGGGGCCATACACGCCGGAATATCGGGCGTCTACGCCTACCCCGGCACCCCATCGACCGAGATCACCGAATACATCCAGGGCTCGCCGCTGGCGCGTGAACGCGGCGTGTTTTCCGACTGGTGCGTCAACGAAAAGACCGCCATGGAGGCCGCGATAGGCATGTCGTACATCGGCAAACGCGCCCTGGTCTGCATGAAACACGTTGGGCTGAACGTCGCCGCCGACGCATTCATAAACTCGGCCATGACCGGTGTGAACGGCGGACTGGTGGTGCTTGCGGCCGACGACCCGTCGATGCACTCGTCCCAGAACGAGCAGGATTCGCGCTTTTACGGCAAATTCGCATTCGTCCCGACGCTTGAGCCGTCGTCGCAGCAGGAAGCCTACGATATGATACGCTACGGCTTCGAACTTTCCGAAAAATTCCGCCTGCCGGTGATGATGCGCATAACCACACGCATGGCGCATTCGAGGGCCGTGGTCGCGGTCGGCGAACCCGCGCCCGAAAACGAGTTTGCGTTCCCCGGGGACCTTTCGCGCTGGATACTTCTGCCGGTAAACGCCCGCAGGCGATACGGCGAGGTGCTGGCGGCGCAGGACGAGCTTGAAAAAATATCGGAGGGAAGCCACTATAACAGCTACACGCCAGGCAGCCGCAAAGGGGTGATAGCCTGCGGGATCGCGCGTAATTACCTCATGGAGAATTTCCCCGGCGGATGCGACCGGACGGTATTGAAAATTTCGCAGTATCCCCTGCCCCGCACGCTCATACAAAAGATGGCCGAAGAGTGCGACGAGATACTTGTCCTGGAAGACGGACAGCCTTTCGTAGAGGAACAGCTGCGCGGCCTGCTGGATGAGAGCGGAAAAATCCGCGGACGGTTGAGCGGCGAGGTTCCCCGCACGGGCGAACTCACGCCCGACAATGTCCGCGCGGCTCTCGGACCCGGCGGCAACGCTACTCCCGCCCCGAGCGCGAACGTGGTTGCGCGTCCGCCCGCGTTGTGCGCCGGATGCGGCCACAGGGACGTTTACGACGCGCTCAACGAGGTCGTGAAGGAATATCCGGACGCAAAGGTTTTCAGCGACATCGGGTGCTACACTCTAGGCGCGCTGCCCCCGTTCCGCGCCATCGACAGCTGCCTCGACATGGGGGCATCGGTCACAATGGCCAAGGGCGCGGCCGACGGCGGACTCTTCCCGTCGATCGCAGTGATCGGCGACTCGACTTTCACCCATTCGGGTATCACGGGGCTGTTGGACGCGGTAAATTCGCGTTCGAGCGTCACTATTATAATATCCGACAACCTTACCACGGGTATGACCGGCGGGCAGGACTCGGCAGGCACCGGACGGCTGGAAGCCATCTGCCTCGGCGTCGGAGTCGAACCGGAACACCTGCACGTGGTGGTTCCCCTGCCGAAAAACATTGAAGCTATTAAAGAACTGATGCGCAGTGAGATCGAATACCGCGGGGTGTCGGTGATAATCCCCCGCCGCGAGTGCATCCAGACCCTGAAACGGAAAAACAAAGCCGGAAATTAAATTAGCAATAAACTAAGACCTATGGGATCGCCTGCGATGTCATGTCGAGTGAAGCCATTAGGCGAAACCGAGACATCTGATCGAGCAAGGCCAAGCGCAATCAGATCCCTCGACAAGCTCGGGATGACACAACGGCGACGCTAAAATGAAAGGTTTTAACAGATAGTTAGCAATGAAAACAGATATAATACTTGCGGGTGTCGGCGGACAGGGTATCCTGTCGATCGCGGCCATAATCGGCGAGGCCGCGCTGTCGCAGGGCCTGCAGATCAAACAGGCCGAGGTCCACGGCATGAGCCAGAGGGGCGGCGACGTGCAGTCGCACCTGAGGCTGTCGTCCGGGCCGATCCACTCCGACCTGATCGCGAAAGGGAGCGCCGACGCGATCCTGTCGCTCGAACCGATGGAAGCGCTGCGCTATCTGCCGTATCTTGCGCCGGATGGCTGGGTGGTCGTGAATACCACCCCGTTCGTCAACATCCCGAATTACCCTGAACAGCAGAATATTTTCGCAGAACTCGCGTCCCTACCCCGTGCGGTGCTGATAGATGCCGACGGGATAGCGAAAGAGGCGGGGGTTGCCCAGGCATCCAACATGGCCCTGCTGGGTGCGGCATCGGCGATACTCGACATAGACCACACGCTGCTCGAAGATGCCATTGCGAAAATCTTCGGACGCAAGGGCGAAGAGGTGGTCGAAAAGAACCGCCGTGCATTTCGCGCCGGACGTGTAGCGGCTGAAAGTCAACTCGAATCAAAGATTTAGGTTTATGCTCGACAGAAAACTTGTAGACAGGATAATAGATAGCTACAAAATCCCCGATTTTTCGTGGGCGACCATCCGCGAGATCAAATCCATTGCCGCGCAGGCCGAAGCCGAGGCGGGCATCGAATATATCAAGCTGGAGATGGGCGTTCCGGGACTTCCCGCCTCGGAAGTGGGCGTGCGGGCCGAGATCGAGGCGCTTGAAGCAGGCGTCGCGGGCGTCTATCCCGATATGGAGGGTATCGCGCCGTTGAAAAACGAGGCGTCGCGCTTCCTGAAAGCCTTTGTGGGCGCGACCGTGGCTCCGGCAGGATGCGTTCCGGTGGTGGGTTCGATGCAGGGTTCCTACGCGTCGTTTGTCGCATGCAGCCAGGTCGATCCGGTGCGCGACACCATACTTTTCATCGACCCGGGATTCCCCGTGCAGAAGATCCAGACGGCGGTTATAGGGGTGCGGGCCGAATCGTTCGACGTGCATGAATACCGCGGTGAAAAGCTGGGTGAAAAACTCGAGGAGCATCTCTCGAATGGCAACATAGCGGCTCTGGTCTACTCCAATCCCAACAATCCGGCGTGGATCTGCCTGCGCGACGAGGAGCTGCGGATGATCGGCGAACTATGCCGCCGCTACGACGTCATAGCCATTGAGGATCTGGCGTATTTCGCCATGGACTTCCGGCGCGACCTGCGCAAACCGTTCGAAGCGCCCTACCAACCCAGCGTGGCTAATTACTGCGACAAATACATACTGTTGGTATCGGCCTCGAAGGCATTCAGTTACGCCGGACAACGCATAGGCGCCGCCTGCATTTCCGACACACTTTTTAAAAGCCACAACCCGGGCATCACACAGCGCTACGGAGATATAACGTTCGGCAATGCGTTCATTCACCGCATACTATACGGACTCAGCGCCGGGGTGAGCCATTCGGCACAGTTCGCGCTGGCAGCGATGTTCCGTGCGGCTTCCGACGGACAGTACGACTTCATCGGCGAGGTGAAAGAGTATGGACGGCGGGCGCAGAAACTCAAAGAGATATTCCTGCGCCACGGGTTCCGGCTCGTATACGACAACGACATGGGCGACCCGCTTGCCGACGGATTCTACTTCACGATGGGATACGGCGCCATGAAGTGCGGCGAACTGGTGCGCGAACTGCTCTATTACGGCGTCAGCGCGATCCCCTTGTGCACCACCGGAAGCGGCCAGTGCGGCATCCGCGCCAGCAGTTCGTGGATGCGCGACGACCTTTACGACGATCTCGACAAACGGCTCGCTGCATTTTCAGCGGCCAATCCGATAAAATAAACTTACCGAAAACCATGATCTGGAACAAACCGAAAGAGTGCATGTCGCCCGTCGACAAGCGGGTGCTTCAGGGAGAACGCCTGCGGAAGCTGGTGAAGAACGTCTATCACAGCACACCGTTCTACCGGCAGAAGATGCAGGAGATGGACCTCACGCCCGACGACATCCGCTCGATAGACGACATCGTCAAACTGCCGTTCACGACCAAACAGGACCTGCGCGACAACTACCCCTACGGCCTTTTCGCGGTGCCGCTGACCGATATCGTGAGGCTTCACGCATCGTCGGGAACGACCGGCCAGCCGACCGTCGTGGGATACACGCGCCGCGACCTGAGCGTGTGGGCCGAGATGATCTCGCGATGCCTGACTGCCTACGGGGCGACCAGCGAGGATATCTTCTCGGTGGCCTACGGCTACGGGCTTTTCACGGGTGGACTGGGGCTGCACTACGGCGTCGAGCATATCGGGGCGACGGTCATCCCGGTTTCGAGCGGCAACACGCCCAAACAGATACAGCTGATGCACGACTTCGGTTCGACGGCGCTGGCCTGCACTCCCTCGTACGCGCTTTACCTCGCCGATGCGCTGAGGGACAGCGGCGTTGACCGCGGCGAGTTCAAACTGCGCATAGGGATATTCGGGGCCGAGCCGTGGACCGAGAACATGCGCCGCGAGATCGAGAACAAGCTGGGGATAAAAGCCTACAATATATACGGCCTGAGCGAGATAATGGGTCCGGGCGTTTCGTATGAATGCGAATGTCAGGACGGTTCGCATATCGTTGATGATCATTTCTATCCGGAGATCATCTCACCCTATACTTTAGAACAGTTACCCTACGGCGAACAGGGCGAACTGGTCTTCACCACCCTCACCAAAGAGGGGCTTCCGCTGCTGCGCTACCGCACCAAGGACCTCTGCACGCTGACCGACGAGGCGTGCCGCTGTGGACGCACCAACGTCCGGATGAGCCGCATCGTGGGACGCAGCGACGACATGCTCATAATCCGCGGGGTGAACGTCTTCCCGTCGCAGATCGAGAGCGTGATACTCGACATGGAAGAGTTCGAGCCTCACTATCTATTGATCATAGACAGAGTGAATAACCTCGACTCACTTGAAGTTCACGTTGAGGTTCGCGACGGGTACTATTCCGACGAGATCTCGAAGATGCTGGCGCTCAAAAAGAAGATCGCCGACCGCCTGCAAAGCCTTCTCGGACTCAAAGCCGACATAAAACTGGTCGAGCCGAACAGTATCAAGCGTAGCGAGGGAAAGGCCCAGCGCGTGATAGATAAACGTAACCTTAAATAACTGATCATTATGACCATCAGACAATTATCCGTCTTTCTGGAAAACCGGACCGGACGCATCAACGAGGTTACCCGCATCCTTGCGGACAACGGCATCAACCTGACGGCTTTCAGCCTGGCCGAGAACGCCGAATTCGGCATCCTGCGCCTGATCGTTTCCGATGTCGACCGCGCCGTCGAAGTGCTGAAAGCGGCCAGTTTCGGGGTTTCGGTCAACAGCGTCATCTGCCTCACATGCGGGAACGTGCCGGGTTCGCTGGCCACCATACTCGAATACCTTGCAAAGGAGGATGTCTTCATCGAGTACATGTACGCCTTCTCGCAGGGCGACACGGCCAATATCGTGATCCGCCCCACCGACGTCCAGCGAGGGGTCGAGATACTCAACCGCCACGAATGCGGCATCCTCAACCGCCAGAGTTTAAACCAAAAGTAAACAAACAAATCAAAAATCATTCAACCGGGTGTTACATTTTCACCCGGCGATCCGTTATATAGTCAGAAGGCCCGAACAACATTCCGTGAAGAATGGCGCAGAGAGATTTTAATGACATATACATCGAGTTGCAGGAGCGCATTTACCGCCTGGCCGCCGGAATAACCGGCAGTCGCGAAGACGCCGAAGACGTCGTGCAGGACCTTTACGAAAGGCTGTGGCGCAGGCGGATCTTCATCACGGCGCAGCGGAATCCCAACGGGTATATCCTGACGGCGGCACGGAACCTCTGCCTCGACCGCCTGCGGGGACGGAAACCGACCACCGAAGTTTCGCCGCTGATGGCCTCGGAAAGCAGCGGGCGCGAAGAGGAAGAGAAGGATATGGGAAGCATAGCCGCGCGGCTGATCGCGGAGCTTCCCGAAAAACAGAGGACGGCGATGCACCTGCGCGACGTCGAATGTATGGAGATAGAGGAGATAGCGCAGGTGATGCAGGTACAGGAGACGGCCGTCAGGATGTCGCTGTCGAGGGCCCGCACCACTGTAAAGGAACAACTTGTAAAAATCATGAACCATGGAATATAACGTCGAAAATATCAGGCAACTGGCCGAGAAATACTTCAGGGGAGAAACAACCCTCTCCGAAGAGGCCGTGCTGAGGGAATATTTCAACAACAGCAACGAAGTTCCGGCGGACCTTCAGGCGTACAGCCTTTTGTTCGGGCAAAGTGCGAAGGCGTTGGCCGGAAGGCCCCGCCGGGAACTCATACTGCACGCCGAAACGCCCCGCAAGCCGCTCCAGCGCCGCCGTTTGGTGGCCGCGATATCGGGGCTCGCAGCCGCGGCAGCCGTTATGACGGCGGTGTTCATGACCATCGACTTGACTAAATCGCAGAGATCGGATATCGTGTGCTACGTCAACGGGCATCTCGTAACCGACCCGCAGGCCGCACTTGAATACACTCAGGAGGCTCTGGAAATCATCAACGCCAAACTGCAGAAGCCGGCCGGATATATTTCGCCGAAAACAGAAAGTACCGCCACAATGTCACGCGTAGGCGATATGCTCAACGCCCTGACTGAAGAAAACGCACAATAAAAAACCAAAAATATGAAAAAAGTATTGTTATCGGCGGTTGCAGTTCTCGCCGTTCTCGGAGCGGCCGCGCAGGATCTGCCGCCGATGAAAGCCGACACGACGGAGACTCACAATATAGTGGTGTTCGGGCCGGTCGGCGAAAATCCCAACCAGATGTCGGTCCGTGTCGGCGGATACGAACTTCTGCTCGAACGCGACCACCACGGCGAAGCAAAGAACAAGTACAGCAGGCCTTACGGCGGCCGCATAGGCACCTTTGAGATCGGGTTCAACGGCTTCCGCGCCGGCGGAGATGCCTACGCCATGTATCCGGACGACGAAAAAGGGTTCATGGACCTCAATATGGGAAAGTCGTTCCACTTTACGATCAACCTCTTCACATTCTCAACCTCGTTCACGCGCAACAACGTGGTGGGCCTCAGTATGGCGATCGGCCTCACCAGCAACGACTACGTCTTCGAAACCCCGGCAAGATACGAGAAGGTCGATAAAATGATCCGTCCCGTCGCACCCGACACCGAACTGAAAAAAGCGAAACTTCACACCACGACGCTTCACATCCCGCTGGCGCTGGAGATCAACCCTACGCGCAATTTCTTTTTCTCGCTCGGCGGATACGCCGACCTGATGCTCGGGTCGCACATGAAATCGAAATTCCCGAAGGAAAAGTTGAAGAGTCCCTACACTAATTTCCTGCAGGCGGGCGTGACCGCGAGCCTTGGGTTCCGCAACATATATGTTTTCGGCAGCTACGGACTGGTCGAGATGTTCCAGGGGGGCAAGGGCCCCGCGCTCAATCCCTACACATTCGGATTCGGGTTCGGATTCTAACAACTAAAAAATGGCAGTCATGAAAATGCGTATGATCATATTGCTGGCACTGGCGGCCCTTCCGTCGCTGGCCGCGGCCCAGAACAAAGCCATCGCGGACCTTGCCGAGAAATATTCCGACAGAGAGGGGTTCTCGACGACGGTCATAAAAGGCGAGATCCCGTCGGGCATGGGAAATTCGATGCAGGTGGAAGGGGTGGATATCTCAAAGATAATGAGCGATATAGTCTCGATCACGATCATCACATCGGACAAGGCCGACAAGCAGTTCTCCGACGACGTGAAAAGCGCGGTGGCCGCAGGGGGGTACTCGACCATAATGTCGGTCTCGGCCGACGGGGAGCTTATAAAATTCCTGCTGGGCAGCGTACCGTCGGAGAATAAAAAAGATCCCCCGAAGAACGAATTCGTGATAATGATCCTGGGCAAGGAGGACAACATGCTGGTGAGCATCGTGGGCAACTACAAGGCGAAGCAGGTGACTAAAGCCGACGGCGAAAAAGATAAAGAGAGTGCAAAATAGGTTGTGAGCCGCAGTGCATTTTCCTCAGCGGAACGGGCCTCTCGAAAACAGGGGCCCCGACCGCAGCAAAAACAAAAAAATCAAATATCAACCAAATAAAAACAAAAAAATGAAAAAACTGATTCTGGCCGTGATGATCCTCATACCGATGGGTCTGGCCGCACAAAGCAAAAGTTTCAACGACCTTTACACCAAGTACGAAGGCGTGGAGGGGTTCACCTGCATGAACCTCTCGGGCGACATGCTGAAGAGCAGTATGGAGATGGGCGGCGAAGAGGCTGCGGAAAGCCTCAAGGACATCTCGTCGATGACGATGATCGTAACCGAAAATGCATCCGAAGAGTTCTGTAAAGAGGTGAAGGATATGCTCGCGGAAGGCGAATATAAATCCCTGCTGTCGCTCGATTCCGACGGCGACAAGGTCGAATTCTATTTAGCGAAGGGCGATGCCGAAAAAGAGGACGGCGAAGAGAAGGAGATGCTGCTTATAGTAAGTTCCGACGGCGATTATGTGATCATCAGCATGACCGGCAAGGGCGACCCCGCCGAAATAATGAAGCAGGTAAACGTTAACAAGTAAAAACAGCTATGTCAGCAGAGAACCTTACCACCTGTGTGGTAAGGTTTTTTCTTTTCCGGCTCACCGGTAAGTCGTACCTACACATAGGTAAATATACCCGTTTTAGGCCGCAGCGTAAAATTCTGCCGGAAAAGGGATTAACTTTGCACCTGTTATGAAGAAGTCCGGAATATACCTGTTGTTCGTATTCCTCTGCATTGCGGTTCACCCTTTGCGCGCCCAGAACACGGTGGGCAATGAGGCGGACGGCGAAACGAGGGAAACCGAAGAGGTCGTGGTGCCGGGATTCCGGCAGGGAACGGTCTTTTCCGGAAAGACGCTCCAGAAGACGGAAAACATTTCGTCCGCCGGGCTTCAGAAAATGGCCTGCTGCAACCTCTCGGAAAGTTTCGAGAACAGCGCCTCGGTGACGGTAGGATATACAGACGCCGTCTCGGGAGCGAAACAGGTGCAGCTGCTGGGGCTGTCGGGCATCTACAGCCAGATGCTGGCCGAGAACATCCCCACCATGCGCGGACTCGCATCGACCTATGGCTGGAGCTACTCGCCCGGAACATGGCTCGAATCGATCCAGGTGTCGAAAGGCGCATCGTCGGTGGTCAACGGCTACGAGTCGGTGACGGGCCAGATCAACCTCGAATTCCGCAAGCCCGAGACATCCGAACCGCTTTTCATAAACCTCTACGGCGACGAATCGCTGCGTTTCGAGGCAAACATCGCGGCGGCCATCCCCGTGACCGAACACCTCTGGACAGGTCTTATGCTTCACGGTTCGATGGAAAACAGGGAGCACGACTACAACGGGGACGGATTCATGGATACGCCGCGCACGAAGCTCTTCAACGGCTACAACCGCTGGCACTATCTGAATCCCGAAAAGAACGTCGAGTCGCGCACCGGCATAAAATACATCTGGGAAGAGCGCACCGGCGGGCAGGCCGCACCGACGGTCGGCGGCCCGAGCGACGGACGACAATATACAACTAACATTGCCAACCGCAACCTGACGGTCTACAACAAGACCGGCATCGGCTTCCGGCAGAAAGAGGGGCAGAGCCTCGGCCTTATCACCAGTTTCACCCACCACGAGCAGGATTCGGCGTTCGGTATGAAGGATTTCGCCGGGACGCAGAACAGCTTCTATTTCAACAGCCTCTTCAGTTCGTGGATCGGCTCACCGGCCCACAGCTACGTCGCCGGCGCGAGCTTTTCGTATGACAACTACCGGACGCACTACCGGGACGACCTGAACGAGCCGGGCAAACCATACCCCCTGAATCGTGAAGAGATAGTTCCGGGCATCTACGCGCAGTACACCTGGTCGCCCGGCCATAAGTTCACTCTGCTGGCCGGCGTACGGGAAGACTGGAACAGCGCCTACGGCTGGCTCTTCACCCCGAGGGCCAACGTCCGCTACGAGCCGTGGGAATTCATGGTGCTGAGGGGGTCGGCCGGACGCGGTTTCCGTTCTCCAAACGTCATCGCCGAGAACATCGGCCTGATGGCCTCGTCGCGCGCGTTCGATGCGGCGGCGATAAACGGCCTCGACATCGAGAGCGCGTGGAACTTCGGCGGCAACGTTTCGTTCTACATACCGATCTGGAGCGGGCGCAAAGCCACCCTGAGCCTCGACTGGTTCCACACGGCGTTCGACAACCAGGTGGTGGTCGACACCGAGTACGATGCGCACAGCGTGTTGTTCTATAATCTGGCCGGGCGCTCATATGCCGATGCATGGCAGGCCGACCTGACCTTCACAGCGTTCAAAGGACTCGACGTTTACACGGCTTTCCGCTATAACGACACGGCAATCACGCTGACCGACCCGCTCGCGAAGGCAAATTACACTGTCGAAAAGCCACTCACATCGCGCTACCGCGGTCTCATAAACGTCTCGTACGCCACCAACTTCAAGAAATGGGTATTCGACTACACGGTCCAGGCCAACGGCCCGTCGCGTCTGCCCAGCCTCACAGGTTACGGCGCACCGGCGGAATACTCGCCCGTTTTCTGGATACACTTTTTCCAGGTGACAAAAAATACCAAACGCTTCGACATTTACGTTGGTGTGGAAAACATATTCAATTACCGCCAGAAAGACCCGATCCTGAATTGGGACGACCCTTTCGGTGCAGGTTTCGACTCCTCGCGCATCTGGGGCCCGCTGATGGGAAGGCGCATCTACGGCGGCATAAGATTGAGATTAGGCAAACTTTAAAATACTACAACTATGAAAAATTTCAGAACATTACTGTTGTGCGCGGCGGCCCTCTTCATCGGGTTCGGCGCATCGGCGAAGACCGCCGACAAAAAGGCGAAGACCGAAACCGTGACATTCGACGTGAGCCTGCACTGCCAGGGCTGCAAGGCAAAGCTCGACAAGAACATCCCCTGGGAAAAGGGGGTCAAGGATATGAAGGTCGACCTCGAGAAAAAACAGGTCACCATCAAGTACGACCCGGCGAAAACCAACGAGGAGACGCTGAAAAAGGCTATCGAGAAGCTCGACTTCACCTGCGTGAAAGCGAAAGACGGGCAGAAAAAGAAGGAATAACGCGGAAATAAGAAAAGCCGTATTATATTTGTGCCTGATAAACCGACAACCAACATGAAGAGAGTTATTATTATCGCGATCCTGATCGCCGCCGTTCCGTTCGGATTGAACGCCCAGAACGACGGATTCGACAAGCTTATCAAAAAATACGACGGCCGCAAGGGCATCACCGCCGTCAATCTCGAAGGCAACATCCTCGAGGGGATCACCTATTTCCTGTCGCAATTGAGCAGTGATGACGGGGATGAAGCGGAGCCTTTTGATTATTCCGGCTATTATGATGAAGATGACGATGAAGAAACCGTTGAAATAGTCGAATTCTGCGTTCCGGAGATTGAAGACAACTGTATCGTCGCTCCCGACTATCCCGTTGCCGCCGCAGTCGCCGTCGACTCCATTGCAGATGATTCGGAAGAGGGGGAAGAGGCCGAGGCCGACGTCGACTATGAGAGCTACGACGAATACGTTTATGTCTACGGCGAAGAGGGCGACTATGATTATGACGATGACGACGATGATTATTCCGATTTCGATTACAGCAGTTATTACAGCCCGTACTCGGGACTGAACAACTATCTGGGAATGTTCAAAGCCTATTTCGACGGCCTGAAATTCCTCAAAGGCATAATGTATGAAAACCCGACCAAGAAGTTCGAGAAGGATGTCAAAAAATTGGTCGTCGGGACGAAACCGTATAAGTGCATCGTTTCGATGAATACAGGCGGCGAAGAGGTGCGCATGTACACCATCGACGACGAGGCGGCCGGCACCTGCGAAATACTTGTGATCGTCAAGGAAGGGAACCAGTACATAGTGGGCAGCGTCCTGGGCAGCAGGGACTTCAAGGGCCTGATAGATATCATGAAAGAGTTCATGTAGCCCACTGCGGGAAAAATACTTACAAGAAAGCGATCCGGATTCCGGGTCGCTTTCTTCATGCCGTCATTGCGAGAAGTGTTTTCAGAAGTCCAGCCAAAAAGCGATCAAAAAGGCAAATTTCAGGCGGACGAGGAAGGGAAAGCGGAGTTTACTGGACGTAAATGAGCATTTCACTGACGAAGTCCAACGCCGAAGTTGCCTTTTTGATCGCTTTTTTATTGCATTTCGGTAAGGAGTTTCCAGAAGCGGCGCGGCATATGCTGGCGCTGTAACTTCGGGTTGATGCGCTCTTTTATCGCCATCGCGTGGAAATAGGTCTTCCACAGGCTCTGGAACAGTTTTTCGTCGTCCGCCATCAACTTTTCGTCGAGCTGGCCGTCCAGCAGATGTGCGTCGTCCTCCATTGTCACCTCTGTCACAGTTTCGAGGTCGTAGTAGAATCCGTAGCGGCGCTTTATGTCGTAGATGAGCCACCTCTGGTCGCGGAATCGGTCCTTGAAATACGGAATGCTCAGCGGCAGGGCGTTATAGCGCGGCGAGACCGGTGCAAAATAAGTATTGTCACCACCCTTCTGGAACCGCGTGAACTGGATCAGCCGTTCGCGTTCCCACGATACTTTCTGCGCAAGCTGCTTCACGCGCAGGATGTCGGAATCGGCGAAATCGGTCTGCACCTGAATCTTTGAATCGAACGCCCTGCGGATATAGCGGAAAAGCATTCCGTCGACCCCATCCTCTTCCGACAGCCAGGCGAACATCAGCATATTGCACACATCCTTCGGCAGCCGTTTTTCGAGCGCCCGCCACACCCGGCCGGACCTTTCGGGGTCGGTGACGACCGTGTACTCCTCGGTCACGAAGAGCGGCCCGGGGTCGTTCTCATCCAACAGCGCGTCGGGGAAAGTCCGGCGCGAATATGCGTCGAAAACGGCCGTCAGCAAGCCGTCGAAAGTTTTATCGTAACGGAAAAGTATCATTCGGGGAAGATGAGCACGGTCTGGTCGGGGTCGGCCCCTTTGCGCGAAGGCTTTTTCTGCGTCAACACTTTACGCAGCAGGTCGGGATGCACATCCCCGACCAATGCCTTACCAGAGGATATGGAGAAACCCGCATAATCCGCTGTCGGCGTTCCGACCTCGCCGCAGGTAATGAAGTACTGCGCCTTTTTCATCACGACACCGATCTTTTTGAGTGTCGACGAGGTGATGCGCCCGTGCCGCCGCGCGGCCACTATTAGCTGCGCAGACTTCACTCCGATGCCCGGAACGCGCACGATCATTTCGTAATCAGCACGGTTCATATCGACCGGGAACTTTTCGGGGTGTCGCAGCGCCCACGCCAGTTTCGGGTCGATCTCCAGATCGAGGTTGGGGTACGAATCGTCGACTATCTCCCCCGCCCCGAAACCGTAGAAACGCATCAGCCAGTCGGCCTGGTAGAGGCGGTTCTCGCGCACGAGAGGTGGTTGTTTCAGCGCGGGCAGGCGCGAATCGTAGGAGTTTACCGGAACGAACGCCGAGAAATAGACGCGCCTCATTCCCTGAACGTTATACAGTTTCGTAGATAGTTTCAGTATCTCGCTGTCGCTCTCGTCCGTGGCGCCGACTATCATCTGTGTACTCTGGCCCGCCGGGGCGAATTTAGGTGCGCTGCGGAACTTCTTTCGGTCCTCGGCGCTTTCCAACACCCCCTGGTGGATGTACTTCATCGGAGAATAGACGCTCTGGTGGTCTTTCTCGGGGGCAAGCAACCGCAGGTTGTCCTCGCGCGGGATCTCGATATTGACGCTCAGGCGGTCGGCGTACATCCCCGCCTCGCGCACCAATTCCTGACTCGCCCCGGGGATGCTTTTCATGTGGATATAGCCGTTGTAGCGGTGCACCGTGCGCAGGTCCTTCACCACCCGCACCATGCGCTCCATCGTGTAGTCGGGGTCTTTTATAACGCCCGACGAGAGGAACAGTCCCTCGATGTAGTTGCGGCGGTAGAATTCGAGCGTCAGTTCGACCAGTTCGTCCGGCGTGAGGGTGGCCCGGCTGATGTCGTTGCTGCGCCGGTTGATGCAGTAGGCGCAGTCGTAGATGCAGTGATTGGTGAGCATGATCTTGAGCAGCGACACGCACCGTCCGTCGGCCGTAAAACTGTGGCAGATACCCCATCCGCTGGTATTGCCCAACATGCCGGGCTTGCCGCTGCGGGATGTCCCGCTCGAGGCGCACGACACGTCGTACTTGGCCGACTCGGCCAGCACTTTCAGCTTTTCGATCACCGAATCCTTCATGCCCGCAAGATAGAAAATCCGCACGACAGCCGCACCCCTTCCGGCAAAAACTTATCAACAAAAACGAGAGTTAACCGAGGCTAAAATTATTATCTTTGCCGTAACTCAAAAACAATGCGTTATGGATTTTTCAGAACTCGCGAAGGTCCGCCAGAGCGACCGCAAATACCTCGACAGGGCTGTCGAACCGGAGAAGTTGGAACTGTGCCTCGAAACGGCGCGGCTGTCGCCCTCGGCAAACAACTCCCAGCCGTGGAAATTCATTGTCGTGGACGATCCGGCGATCAAAGAACAGGTGGCCGGGTGCGCCGCAAGCCTCGGAATGAACAAATTCACGCACCAGGCGCCGGTGCTCATAGCTGTAGTGCTCGAAAAGAACAACACCTTGTCTGCCGCGGCGAGCGTGCTGCAAAACAAGGAGTACCACCTGATGGACCTGGGGATCGCCGTCAACCAGTTCTGCCTGCAGGCGGCCGACATAGGACTCGGCACATGCATCATCGGCTGGTTCAATGAAAAGAAGGTGAAGGCGCTGCTCGGGGTGGACACAAAACGGCGTGTGCCGCTCCTCATCTCGCTGGGTTACCCCGATTCCCCCACCCGTCCGAAAACGCGCAAACCGATCGAAAAGATCGTCAACTGGAACCGTTACTGAGGAATTTTGAAGTACGGAAGAGGGGGAAAACAGGTTCACTGCAAAAAAATGCAGGTCATTGCGAATAAAAACCGCTAAAAATCGAATCTGTCTATTTGATACTCCGACTTATTTGCTTATTATTGTGAGATTAAGAAGATTATTTTCTAACCTAATTTAATTTATCATGAAAAAATTTACAAGTGCGGCTGTTTTGGCAGTCATCGTTTCATGCGCATTGATCCTCTCGAGCTGCGGCGGCGGAGGCGGTTCGCAAACCCCTGAATCTGTAACTGAAAAGTACATTGCGGCTATGCAGAAGCAGGATTTCTCCGGAATGAAGAAGTATGCGTCGCAGAAAGAGGTTGCAAACATCGAACAGCAGGAAGCGGAAGCGAAAGATATGCCTGCCGAGAAGAAAGAACTGCTCAAAGCCATTGAGTCGGCTAAGACCGAAGTACAGCCGGCCGTTATCAACGAAGCCACTCCGGATGCAGCCAATGTCAATGTAAAATACGTGATGAAATACGACGGCGAAGAGAACGACGGCGTGTGGAAAGTGAAACTGGTCAAGGAAGAGGGCAACTGGAAAGTGGACAACGTCTCCTGGAAATAACACCCGCATGTGAAAAAAGGAGCAATCCTTGCAGTTTTAATTATTGCAGCGATCCCGGCTCTTCTCGGCATCATTCTGCATATCGACCGGACAAGGGACCGTTCCCGTCCGCAGATATACGAATTGACCCGCGAAGAGCTGGGATCTCTCCGTTCCGGCGACATCGTCCTGCGGATGGGCTATGGCTTGGTGAGTACCATGTTGGAGAACAGTTCCGGTGGAATGGGGGTTTCGCATTGCGGAATAGTGACCGGGGAAAGCCCCGGTTTCAATATCATCCACTCCATCTCGTCGGACCTGGCTGACGAGGACGGCGTCCAGGAATGCACGCTGTCGGAGTTTGTCAGGTGCGCAAAGCCGGGTTCTTTCGTCGCGGTAAGGTGCCTGGTGGCAGACGCCGACCGCATCGTGCATCATGCGGCCAGATATCTGGAACAGCGCGTCCCGTTCGACATGCTGTTCGACATCCGCGACTCGTCGAAAATCTTCTGTTCGGAGCTTATTTACCTCTCGATACTCAACGCTTCGGGTTATTCCATCTTCGACAAGGCCAAAATGGACTATAATTTCACATCTTTCTTCAACAGCGCGCTGTTCGAGCCTGTTGTAGATCATCGATATGGCACAAGATAGTTTCGCCGTTGTGTCATCCCGAACCTTGTGTGAGGGATCTACCAAACATTTGAATATAAAGTAGATTCCTCGCCGCTACGCTTACCTCGGAATGACTTGACAAAACGCCACTTTAGGCACCATTACCCAAAATACGCAATTTCAAGCACCTTTCTCGGGCAACTGGATTATGAACTCCAGGCCGCCTTCCCTGCGGTTGCGCGCCGAGATGCTGCCGCCGTGGATCAGGATGGCGTTCTTCACTATCGATAGTCCGAGCCCCGAGCCGCCGCTGTCGCGCGTACGACCTTCGTCGATGCGGTAAAACCTCTCGAATATACGGCCCAGCTGGCTCTCGTCGGCGACTCCCTTGCCCGAATCGGCGAACGACAGGCGGATCGTGCCGTCCTTGCGGCTTATCAGGTTGACGGTTATCTCAGTGTTCCGGCCCGCGTACTTCACGGCGTTGTCGGCCAGGTTGCGGAAAACCGAATAGAGCAGTCCTTCGTTCCCGCTGACAACGATGCCGCCCGGAACCGAATTGAGGAATTTGATCCCGCCGGCCGCCATTTCGCCTTTCAGCTCCGTCTCAACGCGTCCCAGCAGTTCCCGGATATCGACCGGACGGAAACCCGATTTTGCAGGCATTTCCTCGATCTTTGTCAGCAGTCCCATATCGCGTATAAGTTCCGACAACGTAAGTGTCTGGTTGTAGGCTTTCTCCGTGAATTTACGCTGCTGTTCGGGGGTGAGCGCCGTTTCTAGCATGGTTTCCAGGAACCCGCGGATGCTCGTTACGGGCGTGCGCAGCTCGTGGGCGATATTCTCGGTCATTTCTCGTTTTAACCTGCGGGTCTTTTCCTGGCCCGAAATGTCGCTCAGCACTATCTCGAAACTGTCGTCCTCGAAGCGGTTGAGCCGCACCAGGAATTCGCTCCCGTACTCGCGGATGACGTACTCGTAGTAATTGTCGCCGAACTCGGAATCCAGGAACTCCTTTACGGGACGGAAAGGCTCGGCCGACAAAATATCGCCAATGTCGGGATGGCGACTTACTACGTTCAGGTACTGCAGGAACAGGCCGTTGTAGAACGCCACCGACTCGTCCGGATTGAAAAAGCAGATCCCCTCGGCCGATATTTGAATGTGCTGCAGCAACTTTTCGCGCTCGAGCGACAGATGCACCTCGCTCTCTTTAAGCAACCGGTAATCGTCGGCGATCTGACGGCCTATCTCGCCCAGTTCGTCGTCGGGAAATTCGGGAACGGCCACGTCGGAATCCCCCCGCGCCACCGCCTTCGAGAAATCGCGCATCCGGCGGATCGAACGGCCGAACCAGCTGCCAGTGTAATTTATGAACACGAATCCCACCACGAGTAGCGCCACGACAAAGTAGAGGAACGCGTTGTCGGGCTTGAGGAACGACCGGACCTTGACGTCATACGGCAGAGCCACGCGGATATAGCCGTTGCCCGAGTATTTGGCGTAGTAGAGGTATTCACGGTTGTTCGATGCCGAAGTGCGGATATTGTACCCCGTGCCGTTTTTCAGCGCGCGGGCCACTTCGGGCCTGCAGAGATGGTTTTCCAGTCCTGAAGCGCTCGAAAAAAGATTGTCGAAGATCACCGTGCCGTCCATATTGATGATGGTCACGCGAAGGTTCGCCGGCAGCAGGTTGCGCAGAGAGTGCGGGCCGTACATCTGCCAGCCGTTCTCGGTCAGATACGCCCCTATCACGTCGGCATAGGCGTCGAGTTTCTCTTCCAGCGCCTCGGTCTTGTAGCGCCGTTCCATCGACTGTTCGAAAACGACGATCCCGGCGGTGAACAGTACGAAAATCACGAGGAAGCTGAACGTCAGTTTCCTCTGGTATGTTGTCTTCATTCTTCCTTGAGATTAAAGCGGTAGCCGTATCCCGGGCGGCTGGCAATGAGCGATGCGCGTGCGCCGAGTTTTTTACGCAGGCGCGTGATGTGCACGTCGACGGTCCGTTCGGTTATGAAAGGGGTATCTTTCCAGATGCGGTCGATCATATCCTCGCGCGAAAATATGCGCGACGGGTTTCCCGCCAGCAGGGTGAATATCTCGAATTCGGTCTTAGTGAGGGGTATGACCGCTCCGTCCAGCGAGATCTCTTTTACGGCGTGGTCGATGTCGAGGCCATCCACGACAGTGGCATTGGCGGCTTCTATGCGCGCCGGCGAACGTTTCAGGACGGCTTTCACACGCGCCGAGACCTCCTTGACCGAGAATGGCTTCGAAATATAGTCGTCGCCGCCGACCGAAAAACCGGTCAGCATATCGTTCTCTGTATCCTTGGCCGTGAGGAAGATCACCGGGGTATGGTTACCCTCTTTGCGCAGTTTTTCGGCCATCTTGTAACCCGACATCCCGCCCATCATCACGTCGAGCAGGATGAGCGAATGGCCGGGCGAGAGAATACCCAGCGCCTCTTCGGCCGAGTATGCCGTATCGACCTCGTAGCCCTCGTTGGCAAGGTTGAACTGGAGTATTTCGCAGATATCGCGCTCGTCGTCGACTACAAGTATCTTCTCTTTCATGGCGGTCACATTTCGTTTACAGATTCGGATTACCGTCATTGCGAACCCTGTAAGGGTGAAGCAATCTATGCATTGTTATCTGGATTGCCGCGTCGCCTGCGGCTCCTCGCAATGACGTAACGAGCAATGTTTGATCTCACACTGCAAAGATAAATTATTTACTCTTATTGTGTTTGAGTATTTTCGCGTCGATGTAAAAGACGATCTCCTCGACGATGTTGCTGCAGTGGTCGCCCACGCGCTCGATCTTGCGGATGACGAGCAGCGTTTCCAGCACGCACAGCGCCTGTTTCGGGTTGCGGGATGCATGTCCGGCGAGCTTCTGTATCGCCTCGCGGTAGAGCAGGTCGACCTGTTCGTCCTTCTGCATGATCTTGCCCGAGAGTTTGGTGTTCTCCGACTCCAGCGCCACGTAGCTGTCCGACAGCATCGAAATCGCCGTGTCGAACATCTTGTCGATCGACATATCCTCTTTCAACTCTCTGGAAATATCCTCGCAGCCGTCGATAATGACGTGGCGGGCGATCCCTTCCGCGAAGTCGCCTATGCGTTCGAGCGTCCCGGCGATCTTTATCATCGACAGCGCCAGGCGCAGGTCCACCGCAACGGGGCTGAACAGCGCGATGTAGTTTTCGCAGTCGCTCTCGATCTTGAGTTCGAACGTGTCGACGCGCTTTTCGCGGCTTATCACTTCGCGGGCCATTTCGGCGTCGTTCTCCATATAGGCCTGTTTGGCCTTTTCGAGCTGCGACAGCACAAGCTGCCACATTTGGCTCACTTCGCTGCGCAGGGCCAGAAGCTCCTTTTCTGTGTGTTTTAACTGCTTTTCCATATCAACCAAATCTGCCGGTTATGTAATTCTGAGTCTGTTTCTTTTCCGGATTGAGGAACATTTTCTTCGTGTCGCTGTATTCAACGAGTTCGCCCAGCATGAAGAATCCGGTACGGTCGCTCACGCGGGCGGCCTGCTGCATGTTGTGGGTGACGATCACGATCGTGTAGCGTTCCTTCAGTTCGTGTATCAGTTCCTCGATCTTCGAGGTCGAGATGGGGTCGAGCGCCGAGGCGGGTTCGTCCATCAGCAGGATCGAGGGTTCGACCGCCAGCGCACGGGCTATGCAGAGCCTTTGCTGCTGTCCGCCCGAGAGCTCATAGGCCGATTTTTTGAGCTTATCCTTCACCTCGTTCCAAAGCGCCGCCCCGGCGAGCGACTCCTCGACGCGGCGGCGGATGAAAGCCTTGTCGCCGACGCCGTTGACGCGCAGACCGTAGGCCACGTTGTCGAAGATCGACTTTGGGAACGGATTGGGCTTCTGGAACACCATCCCCACGTTCTTGCGCAGCTCGTCGACCTGCACCGACTTGGCGTAAATATCGCGGCCGTCTATGAGGCACTCGCCGGTCAGTTTGGTTCCGGGGATCAGGTCGTTCATGCGGTTGAAAAGGCGCAGGTAGGTCGATTTTCCGCATCCCGACGGACCGATGAGCGCTGTCACGGTGTTCGGCTCGATTCGCATACTGATCCCTTTCAGCGCGTGGAAATCACCATAATAAAAGTCTATGTTCTTAGTTTCTATCATTGTCAATTATCAATTAATCCTGCTTCGCAGGCTTTTCCTCCTCGCGGCTCGGCAAAACGAACAAGTTCGCTCTGCCCTCGCTCCGCAGCGTCGGTTGTCAATTAATTTTTGTTTTTCTGCTGAAATAGCGCCTAAGCATCGATGCCAACAGGTTCATAACTAACACTATGGCGATCAGCACCAGCGCCGTACCGTAGGCTATGGGGCGCGTGGCTTCGAGGTCGGTGCCGCTGGTGGCGATAACGTAGAGGTGGTAAGGCAGGGCCATCACCTGGTCGTAGATGCCGCTGGGGAGTTTCGGAAGGAAATACGCGGCCACCGTGAAGAGTATCGGCGCGGTCTCGCCCGACACGCGGCCTATCGATAGTATAAGCCCGGTGGTTATGTTTGGAAAGGCTGTCGGAAGGACCACACGTCCGATGGTCTGCAGTTTGCTTGCGCCCAGAGCGAGGCTCCCGGTGCGGTATGAATCGGGCACGGCTTTCAGCGCCTCTTCGGTCGTGCGGATAACGAGCGGCAGAACCAGCAGACCGAGCGTGAACGAACCCGCGATGATCGAGTCGCCCCACCCCAACTGATTGACGAACAGCAACATGCCGAACAGGCCGAAAATGATCGACGGAATGCTGCCGAGATTGTTTGTCATAACCCGGATGAACTTCACTATGCGGCCGTTACCGGCATATTCGGTCGTGTAGATGGCCGACATAACCCCCAACGGAAAAGCCACGATCATGCTGCCGACTATCAGGCAGCAGGTACCGACTATGGCAGGGAATATCCCCCCGCCGGTCATGCCGTCGGTCGGAGCCGTGGTGAGAAATTTCCAGCTTATGGTGCCCGCGCCGTTCCAGACTATGAAGCCGAGTATCCAGAACAGTATGGCGACCACCACGAGCCCCAGCACGCGGAACGTCCAGAAAGCGATGGATTGATTGACTTTTTTACTCATAATCCCCTGTTAGGCTGGCGTTTCGAAATGGCTTCGGCGGTCACGCTGATTATCATGGTTATCACGAACAGGATACATCCGAGCATGAACAGCGCCTGGTAGTGCGCCCCCCCGGCCGGTGCTTCGCCCAGTTCGGCGGCTATGGTCGCGGGGATGGTGCGGACGGGTTCGAAGAGCGAATGGGGCATTACGGCGGCGTTTCCGGTGACCATCAGCACGGCCATCGTTTCGCCTATCGCGCGGCCTATCCCGAGCACCACTGCGGCGGATATCCCGGATGAGGCGTAGGGCACGATGACCTTGTATATGGTCTGCCAGCTCGAAGCGCCCAATGCGAGACTCGCCTCGCGCTGTGCCAGCGGAGTGTTGCGCATGGCGTCCTCTGCCACAGTTATGATCGTCGGAAGGGCCATGATAGCAAGTATGACACTGCCCGTGAATGCCGTTTCGCCGACCGGAAGGTTGAACGCCTTCTGCACCAGCGGAACAAGCACCACCAGTCCGAAAAAGCCGTAAACCACCGAAGGAATTCCCGCAAGCAGTTCTATGGCCGGTTTGAGCATTTTGCGCATCCTGTCGCCCGCGAGTTCCGAGAGGTATATCGCCACGCCCAGGCCCAGAGGCAGGGCGATGAGTATCGCAACGAGGCTCACCAGCAGCGTACCCAATATGAGCGGCAGAACCCCGAACTGAGGTGCGGGCGTGGCGGTGGGGATCCACTCGCGGCCGCCGAAGAAATCGGCAACGGTTATCCTGTCTCCGCGCAGTATCTTCACTTCCGGCATGTTCGCGGGAATGTACTGCTTCGGCAGGAACGCAACGATTCCCGGAGTGGCGGCTATATACTCGCCCAATTTTTCGGGCAGCAGGGCGTAATCCTCGCCAAGTTCTTCGTCGCTGTAATAATTAAAAATCTCGTCGAATCGGAAAGGGACGATCTCCTGATCCCGGCCGCCCACTTCCGACCAGTTCTCTATCTCGTAGTCGAAAATGCGCTTGATCTGCTGCGGTCCGAGGTGCGACAGCGGATTCCCGGCGTCGACGCACAGCGCGTAGCCTTTCTCGACCGCAGGACTTTTGAAAAGCCCCGCACCCTCGCGGAAAAGGAATACGACGATCAGCAGGATCACGATAGTCGTCACCGCCCCGCTGACCGTCAGTATGCTCTCGATCAATTTTTCGAATATACGCCTGAGACTTTTCATTCAGAGTGTTTTGTCAGACCATATCGTCATTGCGAAGGCTTTAGCCTGAAGCAATCCAGACATTACGAACTGGATTGCTTCGCATACGCTCGCAATGACGTATTGCGTTCAGTTATTTCACGGTTATGAACCCGATCTCGCTGACGGTCTTCTGTCCGGCGGCCGAAAGCACGTAGTCGATGAACGGCTTTACGGCGGCTTCCGATTTGGCTAAGTAATAATAGTAGAGCGGACGCACGATCGGGTATGTCCCGTTCTTGGCGTTGGCAACCGACGGCTCGGTATAGGTCGCGCCTTTGTCGTAGGATACGTGGACGGCCTTCACCGAGTTGTTCAGGTATGCGAGTCCCACGTAACCTATGCCCCCTTTGGTCTGGCTGATCGACTGTATGATGGCGCCGGTCGCGGGCATGCTCATGATCCCGTTCATATAGTTCCTGTTCTTGAGGACGCTCTCCTTAAAGAATTCGTAGGTCCCCGAGGATGTTTCGCGCGAATAGGGAACGATCTTCATATCCTCGCCGCCCACCTCTTTCCAGTTTGTGATCTTGCCGGTGAAGATGCCTTCGAGCTGTTCACGGGTCAGGTTAGTGACCTTGTTGGCCGGGTTTACAACTATCGCCAGCGCGTCGTATGCTATGATTACCTCTTTAGCAGTGTTTCCGGCCTCCTGGAGCTTCTGTTTCTCGTCGAATTTTATCCTGCGCGACGCCTGTGCGATATCGGTGGTGCCTTCGACCAGCGCCGACAGGCCGACTCCCGATCCCCCGCCCGTAACGGTCACGACGGCCGACGGATTCGCCTTCATGTAATTCTCGGCCTCTTTCTGCGACAGCGGCAGCACGGTGTCCGAACCTTTGATCTTCTGCGCGTCTGCGGCGGCGATACCTGCAGCTATCATTACGGCCGCTAAAATGATCTTCTTCATCTTCTTTTTATCTGATTGATTTTCACGTTACAAAATTGGGGTCGCAGGATTACGCCCTGCATAAGTAAATGTTACGATTTTGTTAAGATTCCTCAGAATTTGAACTGAAGGCGCAGGGTGAAGACATTGTCTTTAAGATTGCGGCTGTATGTATCGAGGTTGGCCGACTTTTCGTTGTAGTTGAGCTCGTAGTATGCCGTCAGGCGCAGGCTGCCCGTTATCCTCCACAGCACCCCGAAACCGACGGTACTTACAGCACAGTCCGCAAAGCCCGTGTAAGAGTCGGCTGCACCTATCCGGTCGCCCTTGACCTTGGTGTTGGGGTCGTACCAGTCGTATTTCGCAACCACCGACAGCGGCCATTTACCGAGGTCCTGGACCAGCATCGCGTAACCGCCGCTGAATGGGCGTATGTAGGTTGGAACAAGAGGCCGGACGGAGTAGTTCGGGCTTTTGCTGCCGAGTTCGATGCCAGGCTGCTGCCCGAAAATATATTCTGCGGTGATCTTGGTCATGCCGAGTATACTTGCGATGCCGAACTGCGCGTCGAAGCCGACGTATTCGCGTTTGGCGTATTTGCCTATGTTTGCCTCGTCGTCGCTCAGCACGAACGTGTTCCCGCTCATTGTGTAAACATCCTTGTTCCCCTGGAACACCTTGCCATTGTAATAAGAGACGCCTGCGCCGAGCGCCGAGGAGTTGCCGAAAGTCTTATTCACCGAGAGGCGGCCGATGAAATCCCGTTTGTTGTCGGTCTCGGGCTTGATACCGTTACCCGCGAACCAGCCGCCTTCGAGCTTCAGGATGTTCCACTGCGAGGTTTTCGGGGCCTGCAGTACGAGCATCCCGCCCAGGTCGCGTTCGTCCGGGAAAAGGGTCTGGAAAACGGTGGAGCGTTCGGGCGATTCGCGGCGCGACGACGAGTAGCCGATCTCATACCCGAACGGGCGGTCGAAAATTCCAGCGCGCAGCTGGAACGACTGCACCCAGGGGTCTTTTACATTGAGGTAAACATCCTTGAACTTCACGCCCTGTTCGGTGACGTCGAGCTGCAGCACCCCCGAGGCGATGCCGTATTCGTAAGCGAATTTGATGCGGCCGCGGCGGATGCCGATGCGGTTGACGCCTTTATTCGCGTTCTCGTTGATCTTTTCGCCGACTTTCAGCACGGCCTCTTCCTGCCCGTACTGGTACTGTCCCTGGATGTAGCCCGAAATTTTCAGCCTTTTGAGTTTCGAGACGTCGCTCTCGAGCGCGTCGGTCCTGCTTTGAAGAGCCTCTATCTCCGTAGGCTCGGTCTCCTGTGCAACGGCGGCGGTTGCCGCCAGCGCGGCAAATAAAAAAAGCGTAATGGTTTTCTTCATCTCCATAATTATCATTTGTCGGTGCGAAATTACGGGGCGAAGATTACAAACCGATTTCGAAATTATTCTGAAAAAGATAAAAACGGCCGGCCCGTATGGTCCTGAAAATTTGGCGGATCGAAATATTTACCGTACTTTTATTGCATCCCCGGGCTATATCAATAATCAGAAACAAACTTTTAATGCAGTTTGCTGCTATGCTTTGCAGCAAACGCATCAGGTATGAGGATGTCGTTCCCCGGTACCTGTATCTGCGTTATTGATAGTTTTCCTTTTTATAAACCATTTTAAAACCAAACAAAATGAAAACAGGTAAACTTTTTCTGCTGGGGGCAGCCGTAATGGGCGCAGCGGCAGTGTCGTCGTGCGTCAAGGACGGCGGCGAAAAGAACGAACCGCAGGCGGTGCGCTTCACTGCAGGCATCGAAGGCCAGGCCGTGGAGGCGAAAGCGGGCACCCGCGCATCGGGAACCACATGGGCCGCCGGAGACGCGATAGGCGTATTCATGGTGAACACCGGCACGCCAACCGTTATAGACGGCTGCGCGAACAAAAAGTACACGACAACAGCCGGCGACGGCAATTTCTCAGCCGCGACCACGGCCGACCAGATCTACTATCCGACGGACGGCGCAGAAGTTGACTTTGTCGCTTATTACCCCCATCAAAGCGGATGGACGATATTAGGTGCATTCAACCCTATCTCCATCCAGACCGTACAGACGACGGCAAACCAACCAACGTTCGACATTCTCACCGCGAAAACGCCCAACTGCGCCTCGGGCGTACCGGCGCTGACGTTCGCCCATAAACTCACCAAACTGGTACTGAACACAACCTCGCGGACCGGCGCCGATTTGTCGGGAATGACCGTAACCATCAAGGGGCTGCACACCGAAGGTACGTTCCATATAAACACCGGAGGTGTCGGCTCTCAGAAAACCCAGGCGGACATCACTCCCAGGACTGTCACCGACGGAGTACAGTATGACGCCATCATTCTGCCGGGCACTTACGAAGACGGCTCGGTTACGTTCGAGTTCGCCACAGGCGGTAAAACCTACAAGTGGGATATTAAAGCAACCGGATCGACGACAACTTATTTCCTCGCTTCACAAGTCAACACCTACAGCGTCACCATAAACGACGAGGCCGTCGGCCCCGATCCGGAACAGGTGACCGCGACCAGCGTCATTACCGACTGGACGCCTATAAACAGAGGCTCCGTGTCCGCGAACGAGTAAGCAGTAAATTACCGTGGTGTCATGTGGAAAAAGTAAACGCCTGTCAGTCGATCGACTGACAGGCGTTTTTGCGGAATGGACGGGATTAACTTCGCTTTGCTCGTTTTTCCCTTGCCTGCCGGCGGCGGCCCGGCAAGGAAGCAAACAATGTACAAACTCTTACAGAGTCTTTTTCTTTTTGCGCACAGCCACTTGCAAATAAATTTGAGGGGCCGCACCCAAAAAGAAAACCGCCCTGACAGGCGGTTTGCACATTGTTTACTTTTTGCGGAATGGACGGGATCGGACGGGATTTTTGATATTTCGCCCTAAATCCCAGCGTGACGGCGGTCTGTCCGCGGTTCACTCCAGCAAGCGTATCCCCATTTGGAGTTTCAGTTACGAGCTGGTTACGAAACTTTGTCGCTCTATAACGTGTTTTCCTTTTTTTGGATACGATTACTCTTATAGGGTTGTCCAAAGATAATAGAAAAGTCGCAATATCCTGTATATCTTTGAATTATATTCTCAAAAGACTTGCTTGTTCCACATAATCATGTTACTTTAGACTTAACGAATTACTCACTAAAAAATCATGTATCATGGGAAAAGCACAGAGAAAAATTAGAGAGGGGATCTATGATGACAATGCTAAATTGTTGACAAAAGACCAAGCTGCCGCCGTATTGGGAATCAGCTACAGAACCATTGAAAGATGGAGAAACAACCGTTACATCCGATTGGTAAGGGTTGGAAGTCGAATGTATGTACCATACTCTGAAATTTACCGAATCCGGGATCAGTTTATAGACAGGAAAGCCAACGGGAATTATCTTTCACCTTATTTCAAGTCATTGCATGATCTATATTTGCCACAAAGTCAATATGATAGATTATGAGTGGTGTATTGTATGATTTATGAAAATTTAGGTCAACGCACTTTGGAGGCAGACGTCTTATTGTCTTTCCTGCAATCAATGAGGATAATATCTTTATTTCCGGCTAATTTCAGCTCGCCCCAAATGCGCTCCACTTTTGCGACCTCTTGTTTCGTAAAGGCAAAAATGACATTTATTGAATGAGAGGCTGCGTTGGCCGTTTTATAAATGTGGAGTTGATGCTGTAAATTCGATTTGAGTTTACTGTTGCTGGCCAGTTTAAATTCTATAACGGTTTTGTCTACGCTGCCCTTCGAAACAGTAAAATCGACAAATCCCCGGCCATTGCCGACCTCTCTGTTTTTGTCGAATGAGGTGTTATACCAGGTGAAGTCGAAAAGGGTCTGAACCTTTTTCTCATTGACAGCCAAAACGTCGCCCTCCCAAAAAACCTTATAACCGTCTTTGTTTTCAATCACGTCCTTGAGGTAGGCTATTCGGGCCAGCGATTCGGAATACGAGTTGTCGCATTTATCACCCGCCGGAGGAGCGGGCAGCGCATTGGCCGCCTTCAGTTCGTTAAAAAACTCCTGCTGGATTTTCAACCATTTTGTTATCAGGTCAACGTACCGTACTTCCTTTTTAGAGTAAGATGCAAATAATTTTTTGTTTTTGATCTGATATCTTTTCCGGACTACCTGTTCAACATATAGGGCAGCCAAATCATTATTGATCTGGGTTAAGTCGACCCGGCTCAATAAGTCATTGGACATTCTTAATAAGAAGTCGGCCATCATGTCTTCTGTGTACAGGGTGGCTTTGGCAATATTTGAATATTTATTGACCTGTACCTCTTTAGCGAACAAGGGAATCACGTTCTGGCAATACTCCTTCGCTTTCGAGAAAACGGGAAGTTCGAACGGAAAAACCTCCAACCATCTATTATATAGCTTTATCAGCAGTTCTAAAGGTTTGCCAGCTTCGGGATTTGAATCGCCAGCTTTCTCCGTCAATGATTGCTTGACAAACGCCAAAACATTCTTCTTGACAGTAGTCTCGTTGTTTTCTAAAATATGAATCAGATCCTCCCTGAAGGTTTCGTAATACAGAGGAGGCCCGCATTCATAAGGGAAGGATCCGAAGCTGTCCTTCGCGTATTCCAGGTAATCCGATATCTCTTTTTTCCAATCATCGGAATTTTGATGATTTAATATATGCTGGTAGGCATAGATAATTTTGTCGGCTACCGACTCACAGATGCCTTCGAAATGAGCGGGATTAAATTCTGGCAGAGTATTCAGTTTGCTATGAAAGTCACAGCAGTTGGGGAAATTCTTATGGCGTTCCGTCAATAGCTCAACAATTCTGGCCCTGACCGCTTGGCAGCCCGTACATTGCCTAAAATCGTGCGCTTCGCCTTCTGTCGGGGTAATAGCATACGGCCGTTTATAGAACGATGCATTGCAATACAGGATTTCCTGATTGCCGCATCGTATCATACGGGCGTCTTTTATATGGATGGTTTCGTAACCGTTCATAAAGCAAAGATAATGTTTAATAGCAATATTGAATATCTTTGTATGAATCCAACGATTTGTGTATGGGGATTATCGTGATTATCGGAGTTGTAGTCCTGCTTTTGATTTTGAGGCTGAATATGCCCAAGATCAAGGGTACTGTAGGCGAAGCCAAAGCCGCCCGTCAACTCTCGAAACTCGACCGCGAAGAGTACCGGGTCATCAACGATGTCCTCATCACGAGCCACGGCCATAGTAACCAGATCGACCACATCGTCGTCTCGCGGTTCGGGATTTTTGTGATCGAGACCAAGCACTACAAGGGATGGATCCACGGCGGCGAGAATTCGGAATATTGGACACAAACAATCTACAGCTACAAGAATAAGTTTCGGAATCCCATCAAACAGAACGCCGGGCATATCCGAGCCGTCAGAAATATCCTGCGGGAGTACCCGCAGGCGATCTACCACCCTATCATCGCCTTTACCGGCAGCGCGGAGTTGAAGAATGTCTATTCCTCCATTCCCGTTATCTATGGCTGGGAACTGCCCCGGACGATTATGGGCCGCAGCGGAACGTCCTGCCTGTCCGCCGGAGAGGTCGATGACATCGCAGGCAAGTTGTCGGCCATGAGCGGGCCGGACAAAGCCGCGAAGAAAATCCATGTTCATCACGCCCGGCGTCAAGCCTACAAAAGCGAGAATGCCGAGCGGTCGTTGGTATGCCCTCGTTGCGGCGCGGACTTGGTGGCCAGGCGTGGACAGTACGGCAGTTTCTACGGATGCGCTAACTATCCAAAGTGTAAATATACGTTGAACAGATAGTGGTTTTAGTTTGAGCTAAAAATAATTCCGCTACAACTTGCGTGTGCCGGAAAGTGATGTTATGTTTGCCGCCACAGGGCACACAACGCCCTGTATGCAAACAACTTAAATGGGATGCAAAATCTAACCGTTTCACTTTCAGACAATATTGTGAAATCAGACGCCGTTTATTCCTCGGCCCGCGTGAGGGATGGCACAAGTAAAGCCAATTTCGGCCATATTCCGTCTGTCGCAAAATACCTGACTATTTATTTTGATCGCAGAAAGTTAAGCCAAATTCATTTTTTGGCTATATTTGTAGCGCCCGTCGGGATACGGCGGACAGACATATACCGATTGACTCGCGTACGAAACCGGCCAAGTTTAACAAGGAGTGTAAAGAATCGGGCAAGTAAACTCATGTCTATACGACATCGTATAGCGTGGTATGAATTGCTCTCTTTACACAGCTACCTTGGCCGGTGCTGGTACGCGGGGTGAGGAATGCCACGCTTTTGCGTTTTCGACGGTTAAGAAGAGAGGTAGTTCGAGGTCTGGAGTAACAAAATAACTAACGAAATTCGTAAAAAGCGGGGCCGCTTTTTTAGGATCGCATCCAACTGACGTACAAGGGATAACTGTGAGAGATTTTATTGCTCTTTGGGTATCTGATTATATGTCAGTAAAATATAACAAGCCCGAATTTCGTTAGTCACCGTAACAAACCGAGAGCATGAACGATAAAAATTTACTCATCAGACACCAATTTCATTCCGAAACAGAAAATCCGAAAAACGGAACGCAATCAACATTCAGGGATGTTCCCCGCCAGATCATCGAAGCCATCCGTGACGGAAACCAGGCAGGCTACAGGGAATTCTATCTCCACTACTACAAGTCCATCTATAATTTCATTAACTCCCTGATCTGTTCCCCCGACGACGCCGAGGATCTCACCCAGGACGCCTTCATCAAGATATGGGAGAAAAGGGAGATTCTCGATCCCGACAAGGGACTCAAGGCGTACATCTTCAAGCTCGCCCGGAATAACGCATACAATTTTATCCGCAAGAAAAACACGGAGGACAGCTATCTGGCCTGTGGCGTGGCGACCAATGACGAAGAGTTTGCTTCGGACGAGGAATACATTGCGTATCAGACGGAGATCACGCACAGGATCGCCATTGCCTCAATGCCCAGGTTGCGCAAGGAAATCTACCTTATGCATCACGACGAGGACATGAGCTATGACGAGATCGCCCGCCGGATGAATATGGACAAAGCGGCGGTAACCAACCATATCTCCCGTGCGAAAAAGGATATCGAGAAAGCCGTCCAAGCCATGCTCGTATTTATGGCCTTGCTGCCGGGCAATTGGTAAAGCACTCCACAAGGGCGTGAGATATCACTCCGCCTGACAAATCCAACTTATATACATTTCCGAACCGTGCAAATTTCATTGCACAGTCTGAACCTGCACCTTTACGAACGGTGGCCGGATAAAAAAATAAAGTTTTTTACAAGGATAACTAATTGATATAAAGCGATATGAAGAAATTGAACGAAAAAAGTTTCAGAAAAATTGATAGAAATGGGTGTAGGTCGGGTATTCAATATAGAGGGGCACACATTCCCGCTCTGCCCAGCACCGGCCATCTTTTACAAACTTATGATGAAACGACAAAAACCATTGAACAATGAGCGAAGCAGCATATAGAAGGGCATTGGAGATCCTTGCCGCTTATTTCAGTGGCACGTTAGACGATGAATTAATGAAGGATATTCGCAGATGGCTTATCAGCGGCAGAGGAGGTAAAGCGAAGCATGAGGCTTTGTACCGCTTCTTCGAGGAGGGCTTCCAGTTTCAGGAAACCCCGCCCGAAGAGGCGTACCGTTCTTTCGAAGAGGTAAGCAAACGATTGGGCCTGCAGGAGATGAGCGACGATGAGTATGACAGGCTGGCCCGGAAGATATACAACCAGCCTACGGTCGCCAAAACGAATACCACCCGCCGACTGCTTACAGGCAGCCGGATGTGGCGTGTCGCCGCTGTTATGATTCCGGTGCTGATGATCGCCGGGGCCTCGTGGCTCTGGTTCTCGCGTCCGCAGCCCGCACCGCAGATTGCGATGGTGACAATGGCTGTTCCCGATACGCTGGGCGCTCAAGGCCGCATCGACCTTGCGGACGGCACGGATCTGTTTATCCGTCCGGGAAGCGAGATCAGCCATGCCGAGGATTTCAACGCCGGCGACAAACGTCGTGTGGTATTGGCTAAAGGCGAAGTCTATCTGAACGTTGCCAAAGACAGCCTCCGGCAGTTTGTGGTTGAAACACCCCACCTGAACGTGAACGTGCTGGGTACGTCTTTCAATGTAGAATCCGCGCCGGATAAGCAATTCACCATCGTCACCCTTTACACGGGGCAGGTCAGGATCGACGGCATCAAAGGGGACGGCGTGACAGAAATACAGATGGGGCCGGGCAAGCGCCTGGTCTACAACAACGCCACGGGCGAGTACAAGATCGAAGAGACGGTCGCCATACTGCCGGAGTGGATTGCACAACGACTGACGTTCACAAACACACCACTTTGCGAGGTGTTCCGCGCCATTGAGTGGTATTGGGGCGTCAAGGTGGAGACAGACGAGCTGCTCGACCTGAATACTGCCTACACTTTCCGTTTCGACGGCCGCGAGAACATCGAAACCGCCATGTCGATTCTGGAGAATATAAACCTCGACCTGGATTTCTCCATCGGGGACGACAAGGTGAAAGTAACGGCAAAAAAATGATTACTAACAAAGCCAAATAGGAAATGAAGTTTTTTAATAAACGGCCGGCGGGCCTTCGGGCAAGGTTTGCATTGATGCTGGCAATGGGCATTATGGCGACCGGAACCCTCGCCGCCCAGGAACAAAAAGTGACGCTTGCCAGCCGCACAACCACCATCGGCGAAGCGATCAAGCAGATCGAGGCCCAAACCGGACTGGTCGTGGCTTTCACGGCACAGAAACTCGACACATCGAAACCGGTCACCCTGCCACGAGCCGAAGGAACGGCAAAGGAGATCCTCACCCGCATACTTGCCGGGACGGGACAGACTTACGAAATGCAGGGCAACTACATCTTCCTGCGCGTCGCGCCGCAACCGCGTGTGGTGGCCCCGAAACCAGCCCCGGTCATTGAACCCGTCGTGGACAACACGCCGGAGAAGGTGCAGCCCGTGCTGACGCCCGTGGTGGTGGAGCGGGTGGTGGTCACGCCCGTCCCGGAGCCAGACAAGGCCCCGCGCGGCGGTTACCAGAGCGCCTCGCGCCTGACCGGGCTGCCGCTGATCGCCCTGAAGAGCAACCTGCTGGCCGACGCTACGGCCACGATCAGCATCGGCGCGGAGATCCGCACGGGGCATTCTTTCACACTCGATCTGCCCATCACTTACAACATCTGGGACTTCAAGGACAACCGCAAGTGGCGCAACTTTACCTTCAAGCCCGAAATGCGCTGGTGGACGTGCGAAGCCTTCAACGGCCACTTCTTCGGGGTGAACGCTTTTTACGCCGAGTATAACGTCAACAACCTCCCCAAACCTTTCTCCGACAAGATGCGCGAGTACCGCTACGACGGCTGGCTGGCCGGCGCGGGTATCTCCTACGGCTACCAATGGATGGTGGGCAAGCGCTGGAGTCTGGAGGCTACCATAAGCGGCGGCTGGGCGCACCTCGATTACGACAAGTACCCGCCGCAGAAGGACGCCGCCGGGCATCCGGGCAAGAGCCTGGGCAACTACACGCAGAACTATTGGGGACTGACCGGAGTGGGATTTTCGCTGATTTATTTCATTAAATAGTTTATGAAGAAGATGATACGCACCAGAATAACCCAAACCTTACTTGCGCTTGGCCTTATGATGGCCGTACTGCCCGCCGCCGGGCAGTACGCCACGGGCCGGGTAACGATCCGCCAGACGGATTTCTACCGCCAGGGCGACCTCGTGACCGTCGGTATGGACGTCGAATTGGGACAAGCCGAAGTGTCCCGCCGCGCCTACGTGTTGCTGCGCCCCGTGATGAAGAGCGAGGCGGCCAACGTGGAGATGGAGCTGCCCTCGATCATGATCAACGGGAAGAACCGCGCCCGCGCCTACCGCCGCCTCGTGGCCCTGAAACGGGAGCCTGTCTACGTGGGCAACGTGATAAACGCCGGAGAGAAGAACGCCCCGCGCTCGTACCGCTATTCGGTGACCGTCCCCTACGAGGACTGGATGAAGCGGGCGGTGATCGGCGTGAACGAGGAGCAATGCGAATGCAACGGGCCGCTGGTTCCGATGCACTTCGAACTGTTGGCCTCGAACATGGAAAACCGCAACCCGGACACCCGGATTCCCGACAAAGTCTATGAGATGCGCTTCGCCGCCAGCTTCCTCGTGCCGAAGCCCGAAGCGGTCAAGGCCCGCAGCGAAAGCGGCAAGGCGTACCTCGACTT
>JAVBRO010000001.1:0-482011 GCA_031547885.1 Rikenellaceae bacterium | reverse complement strand
TCACGCATCCGTAACCCCGGTCGTAGAGGTTAATCGCATCCAATTTCTTCGCTACATCGTAATGACGATACGTCCTTAAGCTCGATCCCATAAAAATACCCCCAAAAGTTTTTTGTCTAACTTTTGGGGGTAAGTTCATTTCATGAGCGGCCGTTATTATTTATGGTCATACTTACCAGATCACGACGCGCTGCTCAAGCGGAAGGAACATCGCTCCATCGGTGATGTCGAACGCCTCGTAGAAAGTGCCGAGGTTTTTCAGCGTTGCATCCACCCTCCATTTGCCGAGAGAGTGCTCGTCGACCTTCGTCAGGCGTGCGATCTCTTCGTCGCGTATATTCTGCGCCCAGATAGCGCCGTAGCTCAGGTAGAAACGCTGTTCGGCACTGAATCCGTCGATCGGAGCCGGTTCGACGCCGCCCTGAGCCATCTTCATGGCCGTGTAGGCAACGCGCAGGCCGCCCTGATCGGCGATGTTCTCTCCCAGCGTAAAGCGTCCGTTGGCGTGGATGCCCGGAAGCACTTCTATGGAGTCGAACTGCGCAACGAGCTTGTCGGCGCGTTCGTTGAAGGCTTTGGCGTCCTCTGCTGTCCACCAGTCGTTCAGGTTGCCTTCCTTGTCGAACTGGCGGCCCTGATCGTCGAAACCGTGGGTCATTTCGTGCCCGATCACAACCCCGATAGCGCCGTAATTGACAGCGTCGTCGGCCTCGGGATTAAAGAACGGGGGCTGCAGAATGGCCGCCGGGAAGCATATTTCGTTGGTGGTGGGATTGTAATAGGCGTTCACCGTCTGCGGGCTCATGCCCCATTTCTCCTTGTCGACGGGTTTTCCCGCTTCGCTCATCTGGTCGTCGGAGTGCCATGCGGTCGCGCGCTTGATGTTCTCGTAGTACGACAGTGACGGGTCTATCTGCAGCGACGAGTAGTCTTTCCACTTGTCGGGATAACCGATCTTGACATGGAACACGGCCAGTTTTTCGAGGGCTTTTTCTTTTGTGACGTCCGACATCCAATCGAGGTTGCGGATGTGTTCGCCGAGCGAGGTCTGCAGATCGCCGACCAGCTTGAGCATCTTTTCCTTGCTCGACGGCGGGAAATATTTTGCCACGTAGATCTCGCCCACGGCTTCCGAAAGAGTGCGGTTGGGTACGTTCAGGGCGCGTTTCCAGCGCGGACGGGGCTCTTCCTGTCCCGACATGGTACGGCCGTAGAATTCGAATGAAGCCATGAAAATATCGTCGTTCAGCGCTCCTGTAGCGTTGTCCAGGACGTTGAAATCGAGGTAGTATTTCAGCTTCTGAGCATCGCCGCCTATGATGTCGTTGACGACTTTCAACACCGCAGGGTGGCAGTCGTTGATCTCGGTCAGTCCATTCAGATGCAGGCCGTTCAGGTAGATATCCCAGTTGATATTCGGATAATCCTTTACAAGCGCCGCCACCGTGGTTTTGTTGTAACTCCTGTAGGGATCACGCAGTTCTACGTTCGAGAGCGACACCTGCGCTATGGCGGTTTCTATCTCCATCACGGCATCCACGGCCGCTGCCGGATCGTCGTAGCCGGCCATTCCGAAAAGTTCCGAGATGTACTTTTTGTAGGCTTCGCGGATCGCCTCATTCTCGGCGTCGAGGTAATAGTCGCGGTTCCCCATGCCCAGACCCGCCTGATGCAGGTAGACCATGTTCATCGAACTGTTCATCAGGTCGGCATCCACGAAGGGCGCGAAGAACGGATTACCCATCGTGCGGTGCATCGAGGCCAGCAGTGCGCTGAAAGCTTCGCGCCCGTTTGCCGCATCCACTGCGGCCAGGTCGCCCTGGAGCGGAAGAAGTTTCTCCTCATTGAGTCTCACGCTGTCCAGGCCCAGACGGTACAGATCGCCGATCTTCTGTTCGACGCTGCCTTCGGGCGCGCCGGGTTTCATCTCCGCGAAAAGCTCCTTAAGGCGTTCCTGGTTCCGCTCGCTGAGCACGTCGAACGAGCCGTAACGCGAAAATTCGGGTTTCAACGGATTGTTCTTCTGCCATCCGCCCGTCGCGTACTGATAGAAATCATCGCCAGGGGAGACCGACGTGTCGAGGTTTGCCAGGTCGATCGCCGGCGTCTTTTTCTCCTTACCTGCACATCCAGCCATAACTGCCAATAAACTGATAAAAATTAAACGTTTCATACAAAATCAATGTTTTTACAGAACCGCGACTTTTAAAAAAGTCGCCCAAAATAAACCGCTGCGGGCCGTGCCCGCAATCTTTTGGTTACTTTTTGATTTGAAAAAGTAACAAGAAGACTTATTTGCGGATAGCAGCCACTCCGGGGAGTTCCTTGCCTTCGATGTATTCGAGCAGGGCGCCGCCGCCGGTCGAGTTGTAGCTCACCTTGTCGGCCAGGCCGAACTTGTTGATGGCGGCCACGGAGTCGCCTCCGCCGATGAGCGAGTAGGCTCCCTTTGCGGTGGCTTCGACTATTGCGTCTGCGATCGCGCGTGTCCCGCTTTCGAATTTTTCGAACTCGAACACGCCCACGGGACCGTTCCACAGGATTGTCTTCTGGTCCTTGATGACCTCGGTGAAGAGTTTTTTACCTTTTTCGCCGATATCCATACCTTCCCAGCCTTTCGGAATGCTGCACACTTCGCACTCCAGGACGTTTGCGTCGGGAGCGAACTTGTCGCCGCACAGCGCGTCTTCCGAGAAGTACAGTTTTATGCCCTTCTCCTTAGCCTTTTCGAGGATCGAGAGGGCCAGCGGGTGCATATCTTTTTCGTCCATCGAGTCGCCCACGTCGCATCCCTGCGCCGAAGCGAAGGTGTAGGTCATGCCGCCGCTGAGGATGAGGCTGTCGACCTTTTCCATCAGTTTTTCGATGATCGTGATCTTCGAGGAGACCTTTGCGCCGCCCAGGATCGCCATGAACGGACGCTGCGGGTTCTTCATAACGCTGTCGATGGCTTTCAGTTCGTTCTCCATCACGTAGCCGAACATCTTGTCATCGGGGAAATAGTCGGCGATGAGGGCTGTGGATGCATGCGCGCGGTGTGCCGTACCGAAAGCGTCGTTGACGTATACGTCGGCGTAGGATGCCAGGCGCTTCGTGAATTCCTTCTGGCTCGCTTTTACAGCCTTTTTTGCTTCGGCCTTTTCCTCTTCGGAAGCGTCTTCGGCAAGTCCGCGGGGCTTACCCTCTTCCTCTGCGTAAAAACGCAGATTCTCGAGCATCATCACCTGGCCGGGTTTAAGGTTTTTCGCCATTTCGGCGGCCTTGTCCCCGATGCAGTCGCCTGTGAACTCGACTTTTGTGCCGAGGTCTTTTTCGACAGCCGATACGATGTGCTTGAGCGAATACTTGTCTTCGTTGTTCTTCTTGGGGCGTCCCAGGTGAGACATAAGGATGACCGAACCGCCCTCCGCGAGCACTTTTTTGATGGTGGGGATCGCGGCGCGGATGCGGGTGTCGTCCGTAACGTTGAAGTCGGCGTCGAGGGGCACGTTGAAGTCCACGCGGATGATCGCGCGTTTGCCCTTGAAATCGTAGGTGTCAATCGAGTTCATGATCTTACAGTTTTATGTGGTTTTAATGTCGTCCGAAAATCTCTGCAAGTTACAAAGAAAAGGAGTAAAAACGTTCAGGAAACGCTATTATTTTTAAAGAGCGGCCTTAAAATTATAAATCGTAAGTTAAAATAACGAAAAAATAGATTATCTTTGCTAATAGTCTGAAAGTAGCGAGGAAATTAAACTGCAATTTTATTAGGTTATGTACGGAAAAATCAAGGAATACCTTGCACAGGAGTTGCAAAGTATAAGGGACGCAGGTCTTTATAAGGAAGAACGCATCATCGAAAGCCCGCAGAGAGCTTCAATTACCGTGGCAGGCAGGCAGGTGCTGAATTTTTGCGCCAACAATTATCTTGGGTTGTCGGACAACGGGCGTCTCGTCCGCGCTGCCGAAAAAGCGATGGCCGACCGGGGTTACGGAATGTCGTCGGTGCGCTTCATTTGCGGCACGCAGGATATCCATAAACAGCTCGAAAAGGCCGTCGCCGACTATTTTGGAACGGAAGATACTATACTTTACGCCGCATGTTTCGACGCCAACGGAGGGGTTTTCGAACCGCTGCTGGGCGAAGAGGACGCCATAATTTCCGATGCGCTCAATCACGCCTCGATCATCGACGGTGTGAGATTGTGTAAGGCCGTGCGCTACCGCTACGCCAACGCCGATATGGCCGACCTCGAGCAGCAGTTGAAACTCGCCCAGGCCCAGCGTTTCCGCATTATCGTCACCGACGGGGTCTTCTCGATGGACGGCAACGTGGCCCCGATGGGTGAAATATGCCGTCTTGCCGAAAAATACGACGCAATGGTGATGGTCGACGAATGCCACTCGGCGGGGGTCGTCGGAAAAACAGGACGCGGACTGACCGAACTTTACAACCTGCGCGGGCAGGTCGATATAATCACCGGTACGCTCGGAAAGGCTTTCGGGGGTGCGATAGGTGGTTTCACGACCGGCCGCAAAGAGATCATCGAGCTGCTGCGCCAGCGTTCGCGTCCGTACCTTTTCTCGAATTCGCTGCCGCCCGCAGTCGTGGGCGCCGGGATCGAGGTGTTCCGCATGCTGGAAGAGTCCGACGAACTGCACGACCGCCTGGCCGCCAACGTCGAACATTTCCGCACGGCCATGATAGCCGCCGGATTCGATATCAAACCCACGCAGTCGGCCATATGCGCCGTGATGCTTTACGATGCCCCGCTGTCACAGAAATTCGCCGCCCGTCTGCTCGACGAGGGGATCTACGTCACCGGATTTTATTACCCGGTCGTCCCGAAAGGTCAGGCACGTATCCGCGTCCAGGTTTCGGCCGGACACACCGCAGAACAACTCGACCGGTGCGTTGCCGCTTTTGTGAAGGTCGGCCGCGAACTCGGAGTGCTAAAAAATGAAAAATGATAGATGAAAAATGAAAGAAGTTAAATAATTTAACAAAGCAGGTTAAATTATTTATTACACTTTTTTTGACCAGACGATCAACTAAAAAACAATACAATCATGCCTAAAGTAGAAATGGACCACATCGACCACAAAATATTGCGGTCTCTGATGAAAAATGCCAGGATGCCTTACCTCGAGATCGCGCGCGAATGCGGGATTTCGGGCGCCGCTATACACCAGAGGGTCAAAAAACTGACCGATCTCGGCGTGATACAGGGCGCGCGCCTGATCGTCGATCCCAAAACGCTCGGGTTCGATGTCTGCGCCATAATCGGCATACAACTGCGCGAAGTGTCGCTCCACGGAAGCACCGTCGAAAGCCTGCGAAATGTGCCTGAAGTCGTCGAGTGCTACTTCCTGACGGGTAAATACAACATTCTTATCAAGGTCTACTGCCGCGACAACGAGCACCTGATGCACACCATTTTCGATAAGATACTGACCGTGCAGGGGATCACCACCACCGAGACGTTCATCTCGTTGAGCGAGACCTTCGCCCGCCAGGTATCTATCGAGGATTCAAAAGGATAGGCGCAGGATGACAGTGATAAGGGTAACAAAGGAGTTCTCGTTCGAGATGGCCCACGCGCTCGAGGGACACGACGGCGCGTGCCGCCAGATCCACGGGCATTCGTACCGCCTGTGGGTCACCGTCAAAGGCGAACCGCTCCGCGGCGACTCGCCCAAACAGGGTATGGTGGTCGACTTCGGCGAACTGAAACGGATCGTGCAACAGGAGATAGTCGGACGCTACGACCACGCTTTCGTCGTGCGCCGCACCCCGGAAAACGCGGAACTGGCCGCCGCTCTCTCGTCGCATTATGACAACGTTGTCGCGGTCGACTGGCAGCCCACCAGCGAAAACCTCGTCGCGCACTTCGTCGAAACAATCCGCCCGCTGCTCCCCGCCGGCGTCACGCTCTGCTCCGTCCGACTATCCGAAACCGCCACATCCTACGCTGAATGGCTTTCGGAAGATAATATATGATTTCTTTCGCTACCTTTTAAAAAAGGTAGCACCAAAAATTTTTGCGGAAACTCCGTTTCCTACTATTTTAGGTTTGTGGTGATAAGGATGTTTTGCGGATTTTGCCGGTTATTAAAATTATGCGGGTTGCACGAAGTGCAACTTTTCCTGCTCAGAATTTACTCTGAAAATTAATTTTCAAGATAAATTCTGAGCGAGAAAATGCACAGGCTCCGCCTGCCGCATAATTTCAATAACTCCAGATGACGGGAACATTCTTATAAACATTAATTCACTTCAAAAGGGTATCAAATAAACCGCTGCGGCTGTTGCCGCCGTTTTTTGGTTACTTTTTGACGTCAAAAAGTAACATAAAAAAAGAAAAAAGGAATGCCTAAATTGTTTTTGGTTGATGCTTATGCTTTGATTTTCAGGGCATATTATGCTTTTCTGGGGAGGCCGATGCGCAATGCGGCGGGGTTGAACACATCCGCAATTTTTGGTTTTACGAAGTTCGTGCGCGATGTCATCATAAAGGAGAAGCCGAAGTACCTCGGGGTGGCTTTCGACCCGAAGGGAGGTAATTTCCGTCACGACCTTTATCCTCTGTATAAGGCCAACCGCAGCGCGACGCCCGAGGATATCCTGCTGTCGGTGCCGTACATCAAGCAGATTCTGGAAGCGATGCGCATTCCCATTCTGGAGGTTCCGAAGTGGGAGGCCGACGATGTGATCGGTACGCTGTCGGTGAAGGCGGCCGGGAAGGGTTACGATACGTATATGGTGACACCGGACAAGGATTACGGGCAGTTGGTGGGCGACGACGCTTTTATATATAAGCAGCGCAAGAACGGCGAAGGGATCGAAATCGTCGACAGAAAGGCGATCAAGGAATATTATGGCATCGATGATCCGCGGTTGGTCGCGGATATTCTGGCGCTGTGGGGCGACGCTTCGGACAACGTTCCGGGCGTTCCCGGCATCGGCGAAAAAGGGGCGATAAAGCTTGTGAGCCAATACGGTACGGTTGAGAATATACTTGCCAACATCGACAGCATCGGCGGCCGGCAGCACGACAGCATTCTCGCTTCGCGCGACCAACTGCTGCTGGCCAAACAGTTGGTGACGATAGATACCGACGCCCCCGTGGATTTTATCCCCTCGGCGCTCGAGATGGAGGACCCCGACTGCCCATGCCTGCGCGACATATACGCTGAGCTGGGTTTCACTTCGTTCCTGCGCGAGATGATGACCGACAGCCGGTCGCCGTTCAACTCGGCGATACTGTGCAAAGGGACGCTCGACGAGAAGATGCAGCCGGTTCAATGCGGAACGCCGCCGGCAGAAGAAAGGGCTTCGGCTCCGGTGCCTGCAAAGCAGACGGCTGTTCCCCCGAAAAAAACGCCGCCGTCACTTGCAGGGCAGGGTTCGCTGTTCGAAGACGTGCTTGCAAGCGGCGATGCGGAGACCACCGAACAGGGCGACCTGTTCGCGGCGGCGGTCGAAAATATACACACCGTTCCACATCAATATAAAGTTGTGGCAGGTGACGATGAACTGAGGGAACTTGCTGCGCGCTTCAGTAAGCTGGAAGAGTTCTGCTACGACACAGAGACCAACGGTTACGACTGCTTTACCAACCGCATGGTGGGCATTTCTCTCTCGGCCGAGCCGCACGAGGCTTTTTATGTCCCCCTGACGCCTGAAACCCAGGCCGCCAAAGCCGCCATACTGAAACCGCTCTTCGAAAACCCGGACATAGCCAAGATCGGGCAGAACATCAAGTTCGACGACATGTTCATGCGCGCCGCCGGGATAGAGGTCCGCGGGCGGAAGTACGACACAATGATCCTGCACTACCTGCTCGATCCCGAGTCACGCCATGGCATGAACTATCTGGCCCATAAATATTTGAATTACGACCCGGTTCAGATCTCCGCATTGATAGGGAGCGGCGCACGGCAACTGACGATGGATATGGTGCCGGTCGAGCGGGTGGCCGACTATGCCTGCGAGGATGCCGACGTGACCCTGCAGCTGAAACACATTCTGTGGCGTCTGGTGGGCGAACAGGAGCTTGAAAAACTATATCTGGAGATCGAGGAGCCGATGATAGGGGTGCTCGAATCTATGGAGTGGGAGGGGGTCCGCATAGACACCTCGATACTTGCCGAATACGCGAAGGAACTGGCCCGGCAGTTGGACGAATTGGAGAACCGCGTGCGCGAAATGGCCGGGGAACCGGCGCTCAACGTCAACTCACCAGGACAACTGGGCGAGGTGCTGTTCGGCAAAATGAAGCTGGTCGAGAAGCCGAAACTGACCAAGACCAAACAGTACAGCACCGATGAGGAGACGCTCCAGAGCATTGCCGACAAACATCCCATCGTTGAACTGATCCTGGAATACAGGGGCGTCAAAAAATTGCTTTCGACATACGTCGAGGCCCTGCCGCAGATCGTCAATCCCCGGACCGGACGAATACATACTTCATATAATCAGGCTGTTACGGCGACGGGACGGCTTTCGTCGACCAATCCCAACCTGCAGAATATCCCCGTTCGCGAGGAGCAGGGGCGGATGATCCGCAAGGCGTTCATACCCTCGGACAGCGGACACCTGCTGCTGTCGGCCGACTACAGCCAGGTCGAACTGCGCCTGATGGCCGATTTGAGCGGAGACCCCGCGCTGATCGAAGCGTTCCGTGCGGGAGAGGATATCCACCGCGCCACCGCCGCACGCATATTCGGCGTTCCCCTCGACCAGGTCACTCCAGAAATGAGGCGCAAGGCAAAAACCGCCAACTTCGGCATCATATACGGCATATCGGCTTTCGGGCTTTCGCAGCGGCTGCGCATTCCGCGCACCGAAGCAAAAGATATCATCGACGGTTACTTCCGCTCGTACCCAAAGGTAAAGGAGTATATGGATCGTGTGGTGGCGGAGGCGCGTGAAACCGGCTACGTATCAACGATTTTCGGACGCCGTCGGTTCCTTGCCGACATCAATTCACGCAATGCCGTGGCCCGTGGGCTGGCCGAACGGAACGCGATTAACGCTCCTCTGCAGGGGAGTGCCGCCGATATTATGAAGATAGCCATGATCCGTATAAACGAGGGTCTGCGCAAACACGGGCTGCAATCCAAGATGATACTGCAGGTGCATGACGAAGTGGTGGTCGATATGGTGCGCTCCGAACGCGAAGAGGTCATTGCGCTTGTGGTAGACGCCATGGAGCATGCCGCGAAGCTTTCGGTGGATCTCGTCGTAGATTACGGCATAGGGGAGAATTGGCTCGAGGCGCATTGATTTTTTAAAGGAATTCCATTAACTACTTTTTTACCAGAAAAAAGTAGCAACCGACGCAAAGCGAGGGCCATCGAATTTATTCGAATGGCCGAGCGCAAGGAGGAAAACGAAGTTAAAAACTGGCCGAGGTTCAAAAAAGCTACTGCGGAGCACCTAAAATGGTACAGCGGGCGTCTAATCGCGGCCGACTTCGGGCTACCCCGCTGACTTCCATTTTAGTCACTCCGCCTGTTTAACGCTTTTTTAAAACTCGGATTTGATTTGAGATTACAAAATGAGGGTATTGATTCAAAGGGTTTTAGGTGCGGCGGTGGAGATCGATGGGACGGTGTTTTCGGAGATCGGGCCGGGACTGCTGCTGCTTGTGGGTGTCGAGGATGCCGACGGTGCGGAAGATATAGAGTGGCTGGCCGGAAAAGTGAGCCGGCTGCGCATTTTCGACGACGCGGACGGGGTGATGAATCTCGACGTGGCGCAGGTCGGCGGGGAGATACTTGCCGTCAGCCAGTTCACGCTGCATGCCTCGACCAAAAAGGGGAACAGGCCGTCGTACATCCGGTCGGCGAAGGAAGAGATAGCCAAACCGCTTTACGAGCAGTTCTGTGCGCGGCTTTCGGAAACTGCCGGGACAGAAGTCAAAACCGGGGTGTTCGGCGCCGAGATGAAAGTCGCCCTTATTAACGACGGGCCGGTGACGATATGGCTCGACAGTAAAAACAGGGAATAGCCATGAGTAAATGGGCGGTTTCGCCCGGTTTCCGAATTACGGTAACAGTTTCCGGCTGCGGCTGACCGCAAGCATGTCGAAATGGCGCTCGTCAGTCATATTCTCACGCCCTATTTTCTTCTTTTCGCCGGTCTTCTCGAAATCCTCAAGATAGAACAGGTCGTAGCCGTAGCCGTCGACCAGGTCGTACAGCACGTGCCGCTCTTCGACGGTCAGCCTTTTGTAGCACTCGATTATCATGGTGGGTTGATAGTCCCTGATAATAGTGGGCAGCGAACTGAGTATCTCAGCGTCGTATCCCTCGGCGTCGACCTTAATGAATTCCAGCCTTTTGAGGTCGTCCGGATAATTCTCTAACAGATACCTTTCGAGGTTGATACCCTTCACCTCCAGCGGAAAATTGTGGCCGTGCCTGCGGGTTTTGATCTTCGACAGGAACCCGCCGTTGCAGAACGACGCATCCGAATAGTTGAACGTGAAGGTGCCGTCCTCGGCCGTGGCGGCACAGCACAGCGGTACGATGCGGGTGTGCTGCGGGTTCAGCGATGCGTTTTTCTCCAGTATCTTGTAGACATACATGTTCGGTTCCAGGGCCAGCACCAACCCCTCTTTGCCCGCCGCAAGTGCCATGGGAACGGCGGTGTCGCCCATGTGCGCCCCGATGTCGATGGCCATTGCACCCGGCCGGAACAGACTCTTATAGAAAAGGACGGACTCCTCGGTCAGGGCTTTCGGCTTCACAAAAGGATGCAGCCACTGGGCGTATTCGACAGTGCCTGCGCCGCCGGTCTCTATTTTGAAACTGTCCACTTTATAACCATATTCACAGAAAGTTCTTTTCTGTTGTTTCTTAGCGCGTTTCCTTTTGATGAAATTCAGCATATTCCGTAAGGTTTTGTGATGCAGGCTGTTTTTTGCCGGGCTGTTGTTGAGGGTCCAAATATATATGTTTTTTACCGGAAATTAAAATCCCGTCAATGACGAATGCCGGTCCATACGCCGCAAAAGCGGTTAAAACAGAAAAAGAAGCGCACAGGGGAACACCGTATGGATAAATTTAGTACTTTTGCCGGGAACGCCCCCGAAAGGCGGAGAAGTCAAATCAATTAGGAGCGTATATGGATGACCCGTCCGGTGGTAAGTATAGCAGCGGTATCATATCTGAATACCATTCCGTTCCTGTATGGTATTCGCCACGCGGCTGACCTGCGTGCCGAACTCTTGTTGTCTCCCCCCAGCGGCTGCGCCGAAGCGTTCAATTCCCGTAAAGCAGATATAGCATTGATACCGGTAGGCGGCCTCGCGGAGATCGCCGACAAGGATTTCGATATCGTCACCTCGTGGTGTATCGGTGCCGACGGACCTGTGCGCACTGTGGTAGTGATGAGCGATTCGCCACTCAAGGATATCAAGCGCCTGTGGCTCGACAGCCATTCGATGACATCTGTAAGGCTTGCAAAATACCTCGCCGCAAAATACTGGAACATCAAACCCGAGTGGGCCGGCCTGACCGATTATTCTGTTCTGGAAAATCCCGCCCCGGGCGACGCTTTCGTGCTGATAGGCGACAAGGTTTTCGAAAATGAAGGCCGTTTCAAAAATACATGGGACCTCGCCGAAGAGTGGCAAAAGCACGAGCACCTGCCGTTTGTTTTCGCCGTTTGGGTCGCGCGCAAAAGCGTTCCTGAAGAGACGCTCGCCGCTTTGGAAGATGCTCTGACGCTCGGCGTCGAACGCATCTACGAATCGATCCTGGAGTCGGACTACACCGGCAGGGAGTACGCCTACGACTACCTGACGCGAAACATAGATTTTATTTTCGACGGACAAAAACGCAAGGCGCTCGAGCGCTTCTGGAATACCGGCCTGAAGACCACGCTCCACGCCAATCCCGGCTGACTGATTTCTTACAGGTAGTGCGGCGCCCGTCCCGGGGTTGCACTCTCAGGAAATCAACGAGATGTCAAACCTCTCAATACGGGAATCCATGATTACGATTTACCTTAAGCAACACAACAAAATAATCCGCAACGCCGATCTCGAACTGCTCGACGAACTCGGCTACGACGACGTCCTGTGGATAGATCTGCTCTCGCCCACCATGAAAGAGCAGAAGGCCGTGGAAGATTACCTCGACGTCGACCTGCTTTCGCGGCAGGAGGTCGAAGAGATCGAAAGCTCGTCGAAATACGCCGAGACAGAGAACAGCATCACCGCGAACTCGAACTTCTTCGTTCCGAAGGAAGACGGGTTCGTGGTCGAGCCTATTTCATTCATCATCGCGGAAGGACTTTTGGTGACGGTTCGAAACGCCGAGTCGCGCACCTTCAATGAAATGGGCAAGCGGCTGCAAATCAATTATAAAGCCTATCCGACCGGCTATCACCTTTTCGTTTCGATACTCGAGATACGGATCGACTTCGACGCCGACCTCGTCGAGGCCGAGGCGCGCAAGATATCGGGGCTCAGTACCCAGGTCGGAAATGAGGTTCGCAGCAACGAGCAGCTTATCAAGCATATAAACGCCGCACAGGAGAGCATGATGATGATCCGCGAAAGCATTTTCGACCGCCAGAGGGTGCTGTCGGGTGTGCTGCGCAGCGAACATTTTCCCAACGACGTCTACCCGCGCCTGCAGCTCATGATGCGCGACGTAAATTCGCTCATCAGCCACACCGACTTCAGTTTCGAGCGGCTCGACTACCTCAAGGACACCGTGATGGGCCTCATCAATATCGAACAGAACAAGACCACCAAAATATTCACCGTGGCCTCGGTCTTCTTCATGCCTTCTACCCTGATAGCCAGTGTCTACGGCATGAACGTACTGCTGCCGTGGCAGCAGATGGGGGGCCTCAAGTCGTTCTGGATAACGGTGGTGATGATGGTCATTGCGTCGGGCGCGACGCTGGGGTTCTTCAGGCTCAAAAAATGGCTGTAGTTTTGCGGTGATAAGGGCGACTCTGCCGCCTTCGTCTCAAAAATCAGTGGCAACGGGCACGACGGATTTTTGTGCGAAAATAAACTCGATGTCGGCGTTCCGACTGATTTTTATCGACAGCGTTGCATAGTTACCCTTCTGACCACAAAACGTCTGATTTTCTAATTATTATGGGATATAATCTGACACCGGAAGAGCGGCGCATCATCGAACGCACAAAGCGCGAAGGCGAGGAACTTTACTCGTCGGAAACCCCGGCCGAAAAGAGACGGCAGAGGTGGAAAAGCGTCTTTGTGTGGATCGGCGTGATGCTCCTCTTCGCCGTCGTGGGCATGCTGATATATTATATCGGAACTTTTTTATAGTGAAAAGATCAGTCCAAAAAACAGAAACAGCAGGAAAAATCCTGCTGTTTTTTATACCCGCAATTCCAAACCTTGAATTATAAAGAAGATCCCTCGTCGTGCAATAGATACTTCTGTCCCGCGTCATCTTGTCGGATTGCACTCACTCGGGATGACAATAGAATCACTTCCGCAATTTTTACAATAGCGGGCTGAGCAGGCGGGCGAGGGATTCCAGGGTGGCGTTCCAGCGCGAGCGGAGCTCCCATTGGGCCAGCGTAACAAGGCGCGACTGCTTCAGGTCGGCCTTGTAAGAAGCCTCGAGTTCTGCGGCCAGTTTGCTGTCGTAGATCAGCGCCGAAACCTCGAAATTGTCCTCGAAACTGCGGATGTCCATATTCGCCGTACCCACCGAGCAGAACTCACCGTCGATGATCACCAGCTTCGAATGGTTGAATCCCCCCTGGTAGAAATAGACCTTTATTCCGGCTTCGAGCAGTTCCAGAACGTAGGAGCGCGATGCCCAGTAGGCCGTCTTGGTGTCGGATTTGGCCGGCAGCAACAGCCGCACGTCGATGCCGCTCAGCGCCGCGACCTTCATGGCCGTCAGGAGCGGGGCGGTCGGCGTGAAATAGGGCGTGGATATCCAGATCCGCTGGCGGGCCTTTGTGATGGCCGAGAAAAAGGCCTGCATGATAGTCGCCCAGTCGGAGTCGGGGCCCGAAGCGGCTATCTGGATCGGACACACATCCTTTATGTCGGTATCATGGAAATATTTCTCGGTGTCGAGGTACTCGGTACGGCGGACGAAATACCAGTCGGTGATGAAAACCGCCTGCAGCAGGTTCACGGCGTCGCCCTCGATCTTCAGATGAATGTCGCGCCACTTCCCCAGCTTCGTTCCTTTCAGGTAGCGCTCGGCGATGTTGATGCCCCCGGTGTAGGCCACCCGGCCGTCGATAACGGCTATCTTGCGGTGGTTGCGGTAGTTGACGCGGCTGGTGAGCCACGGGAAAGCGACCGGCATGAAGCATTCGACCTTGACACCTGCGCGGCGCATCCGCCGGAAAATACTCCCCTCGGTCCACAGGGTTCCAACGCCGTCGTAGATCAGCCTCACCTCGACCCCCTGGCGCGCCTTCTCCATGAGGATATCGGCCACGCGGCGCCCTATGCGGTCGTTCTCGAAGATGTAATACTCCATGTGGATCGAACTGCGGGCCGAACGCAGCGCCTCGAACAACGACGCGAAGGTCTCCTTGCCGTTCTGCAGTATCCCGACGCGGTTGTGGATAGCCAACAGCGACTTGCTGTTGTTGAGCATCAGGCGGATGGTGTCGCGGTTGTTCTGGATCTCCGGAGTCGCCTCGAGAGCCGGATCGGAAAGGGTGCGGAGCTGGCTGCGCGAAACCGACTCGATGTAACCCTCGTCGAGTATCCCCTTGCGACTGAACATCTTACGCTTGCGCCAATAGCGGCCGAAAAGCACGTATGTCAGTATCCCGGCCACCGGAATGAGCGCTATGACCGTGATCCAGGCCAGCGATTTGACGGGGTCGCGTTTCTCCTCGATGATGACGGCTATCGTTACCAATACCACAAGCAGATAACAGACCACACAAGCAGTCTGCCACCAACCCCAGTTGACGAACACGGAAAGAGTCATGAGTCATGAGTCATGAGTCATGAGTTTGAAATCCCATAACCCATGATATTCTTTAAAAGTACTTTATCTCCTTTTCTTCGATCGCCGAAATAAGGTTGTTGGCGAGCGAACTCGCGCCGATCCGGAAAAGGCGCGGGGTGAGCCAGTCGGGGCCGAGTATCTCCTCGACGATCGTGTAGAAAAGAGCCGAATCCTTGGCATTGCGCACGCCCCCGGCCGCCTTGAAACCGACCTTGCAGCCCGTTTTGCGGTACCAGTCGCGGATGGCGGTGCACATCACCACGGCCGCTTCGGGTGTCGCCGCCACGTCGATCTTGCCGGTCGAGGTCTTCACGAAATCGGCCCCTGCGAACATTGCCAGCAGAGATGCGTTGCGGATAAGTTCAGGCGTCTTCAGAGCTCCCGACTCGATGATTACTTTAAGCACGGTGTCCTCGCCCAGTTCGTCGCGCAGTATCTGCAGCGTGCTGGCCATGCGGTCGAATTCGCCCTCGAGCATCTCGCCGATCGTGATCACCACGTCGATCTCGTCGGCGCCGTTCTCGACAGCCATTGCAACCTCAAGCATCTTGACCTCGATGAAGGTTTGAGATGAGGGGAAACCTGCGCCCACGCTCGTGATGGCGATGCCCGAGTTGCCGAGCGCCAACCCTACCACGTCGACGAAAGAGGGGTAGACACAGATCGACGCCACGTTGGGTATGTGCGGGTAGTCGATGCCGAACTGCACCGCTTTCGTCACGAATTCGGTGATGCTGCGGTCGGAATCGGTGCCGTTGAGCGACGTGAGGTCGATCGTGCTGTAACACAGTTTCCAAACATCCGCGTTCTCGTTCCTGGGGGCAAGGGCGGCTATCCGCGCCACCTCTTCCGCCACTTCCGCGGCGCTCGCCGCCGGGGCGTATTCCGAAAGCATTTCCTTGTAGTTCATAACTCTATAGTTTAGAATTACAAATTACGAATTACGAATTACGAATGAAGGTATGCTCCGCATGATTTTTAATCGCGGCAAAGCCGCACCTTCGACTAACTCTGCTTACGCAGACTTTTCCTCCTCGCGGCTCGGCATAATTCAAATAAATTTGATTCTGCACTCGCTCGCCGCGTCGGTTCATAACTCATGACTCATAACTCGTAACTAATTTAACGTCTTTGCATGTCCTCCATGAGGGTCTGGAGGATGGCCTTGCCTTTCGTTTCGCGTTCAGAGGCACCTGAGCCTTCATTTACCAAAGCGCGCCCGCTGTCGCAATCCCAAACCGTCTCACCCGTACCGTCGAGCAGGCCGAAACCGTTGTTGAAAGTGTAAAATGCCAGCGGTTCCTGCGCCGGGTCGAACATGTTGCGGCTGAAAGTGAACTCCCCGCCGTCGAGGCCCATCTGCCCCAGCAGTGTAGCCGCGATGTCGCTCTGGCTCCATTCGCCCTTTGCTGTGAACGGTGCAAATACCGCGCCGCCGGTCCACAGCAGCGGGATATGGTGGCGGCCGATGTCATAATGGTGAAGGGTCCGCGGCCAGGTCAGCGCATGGTCGGCCACCAGGATCACAAGCAGGTTGTTCCACGCCGGCGTCTTTTTCAATTCGTCGATGAAATCCCCGAGGCACTCGTCGGTAAAAGCCATCGAGTTGAGCACCGGATCGCTGAACCTGTCGAAAGGAACGCGGAAAGGTTCGTGGCTGCTCAGCGTCAGTAATGTCGTGAAGAAACGTTCGCCCGCCGGTTTCTCTTTTATGCGGCGCAGGACCTCGGCGAACATCGCACGGTCGTCGTAGCCCCATTCGCTCTTCTTCGCCGAAAGGTGCAGGCCGTCGCTGCCCGTAACTGTCGTGTAGCCCGACGAATAGAAATACGAGCGCATGTTCGTGAAGTCGATATCGCCGCCATATATCATTTCAGTCGAATAACCTTGTCCGCGCAGCGTCTTGGCTATCGAAGGCAGGGTCTGGCTGCGGGCCGGATATTTCATTATCGAGGTGGAAGGCTGTGCGGGATAGCCGTTGAGCACCGCCACAAGTCCGCGGTCGGTGCGGAAACTCGATGCGTAAAAATCGGGGAAGCATATTCCCTCGTTGTGCAGGGCGTTTATGCGCGGGGTCACTTCCACACTGTCGACCCTTTCGGCGAGTATGTTCATCGAGAAACTTTCGAGCAGGATCAGCAGGACATCGGGCCTTTCGGTCGTAAGCACTTTCGGGATGCTGTCGGCCGCGGGCGCTTTCAGGCTGTCGAAAACCGCCGCGCGTTCCGCCTCGGACAAAAACTTATATCCGGCCGCGAAGTCGCGCTGTTTGGCCAGAGCATCCATCAGCGAAAAGGCCGGATTGACCGCCGCGTGGTTGAGGAAAATGTTGTCGCTGAAATATGCACGCCCCACGTTCGTCGTCGACTGGCTGACACCCCCCCGGATGCCCAGGAACAGCAGGCCGCCGATTATGACCATAAGCGCGCTCCACCAGCCGCGGTTTATCGTCGATCGCAGGCCGCCCAACAGGCGCGTGCAGATCCCCAGGCAGCGGTCTATCAGCAGCCACAAGACAACCGTGAACACCAGTCCCGTTATCAGGAGCCATAACGGAGCGCTCGCCGCGGCGTCACCCGGATTTTTGAGGTAGAACAAAGGCGTGCTGTCGAGTGGGAATCCCCAGTATGGGTAAAGGATGGTGTTGCCGATGAAGACCGCCGACAGGAACAGCGAAATGAAAATAAAGTAGATGCGGTTCGCCACGCGCGGCCACCTCTGCCCCGTGACCCATACCGAAACGAAGACCGTTACCCACGGGAAAAGCATGAGGTACGAGGCGACGCTGATGTCGAGCCCCAGCCCGTGCCAGATCACCCGCAACCAGTCGGCGAACGTCGCCCCGGCCAGAAGTTCCCTGCTCTGGAACAACATGGAAAGCGGTTTTTCGAGCACGAAAAGCGCCAGAAAACCCGCGAATATGATGGCCAGATATAGTAATCGACGTTTCACCTTATATAATCATGATTCATAAATCATGAATCATGAAATTTTGTTGCGTCTGTAAATAAAATCGCTGCGGCCGTTGTCACTTAAAGTTTGTCGCCGTAGGCCAGGTCGCCCGCGTCGCCGAGGCCCGGAACGATGTAGGATCTAACTGTCAGCTCCTCGTCAACAGCCCCGCACCATATAGTCACCTCCTTCTCCGGAAGATGCTCCTTCACATACTCCACGCCCTCGTCCGACGCTATGATCGACGCGATATGAGTGTGGCGCGGAACACCGCCTTTTTCTATCAATGCCTTGTAGGTCAGAGCTATGGATGTTCCAGTCGCCAGCATCGGATCGGCCAGTATCAACACCTTGTCCGTCAGGTCGCCGCACGAAATGTACTCGACCTTCACCTTGAACGCACCGTCCTTGCCGTACTTGCGGAACGCAGACACGAAAGCGTTCGACGCCCCGTCGAAATAGTTCAGGAATCCCTGATGATAGGGTATCCCCGCCCTCAGGATCGTCGCGATCACGATCTGGTCGTCCGACAACGCAACCTCGGCCTCGCCCAGCGGCGTCTCCACCGTTTGTGTGCTGTAGCTGAGTGTTTTGCTGATCTCGTAGGCCATGATCTCGCCCGCACGCTCCAGATTGCGCCGGAAACGCATGCTGTCCGTCTGAATCCGCACATCCCTCATCTCCGCGATGAAACGGTTCAAAACTGTGTTCTCCCTGTCAAGTACATGAAGCATAATGGTAGTCCTTTTTCTTTTTTGCCACCTTTTAAAAAAGGTGGCGCCAAAAATTATTGCGGAATCGCCGCGGGCCGTGCCCGCAATCTTTTGGTTACTTTTGGATTTGCAAAAGTAACATCGTGTAAATATAGAAAATTCCGCTGTTAATACAAAAAGTTGTTGAAGGGGTATCGGCCGGAGTGGATCTCGCGCACCATGTGGTAGAGGTCGGCGCGGAGTTTGTCGATGCCGGTGCGCTCCTTCGCCGAGATAAATATCGACGGGGTATTGGCGCGGGCCATCCAGCTTTGGCGCAGTTCGTCGAGAGACATATTCTCCTTTGTGGCCGGTGTGAGGTCGTCCTCGTCTTTCTTTACATATGTGTAGGCGTCGATCTTGTTGAAGACCATGAAGACCGGTTTGTCGCCCGCGCCGATGTCGGCCAGCGTCTCCTTCACCACTTTGATCTGATCCTCGAAACCCGGATGCGAAATATCGACCACGTGCAGCAGCAGGTCGGCTTCGCGCACCTCGTCGAGGGTCGATTTGAACGACTCGACAAGCTGCGTCGGCAGTTTGCGGATGAATCCTACGGTGTCCGAGAGCAGGAACGGCAAGTTTTCGAGCACCACCTTGCGGACTGTGGTGTCGAGCGTGGCGAACAGTTTGTTCTCGGCAAAGACCTCGCTTTTGGAGATGAGGTTCATCAGCGTAGATTTGCCCACAGTGGTGTATCCGACCAGAGCGACGCGCAACAGCGAGCCGCGGTTGCCGCGCTGGGTGGCCATCTGGCGGTCGATCTTCTTGAGCTCCTCTTTCAGGTGCGAAATGCGGTTGCGGATGATGCGGCGGTCGGTCTCGATCTCGCGTTCACCCGCCCCGCCGCGGGTTCCCGTCCCCCCGCGCTGGCGTTCGAGGTGGGTCCACATCCCCGTCAGGCGCGGAAGCATGTACTCATATTGGGCGAGCTGGACCTGAGTCTTGGCATAGGCGCTCTGGGCGCGCGACATGAAGATATCGAGTATCAGGCGCGTGCGGTCGAGTATGCGGCACGGCAGCAGTTTCTCGATGTTGCGAGTCTGAGAGGGCGAAAGTTCGTCGTCGAATATCACCACGTCGATCCGGTTGGCCTCGCAGTACGCCGCTATCTCGGCGAGCTTGCCAGGGCCCATATAGATGCGCGAATTGGGCGACGAAAGCTTCTGCGTGAAGCGCTTTACCGCGTCGATATCGGCGGTGTGGGCCAGGAAAGCCAGTTCGTCGAGGTATTCGGTGGCCTGAGTCTCGCTCCCGCGGTCGGTTATCACCGCCGCCAGAACCGCGCGCTCGTTTACCAGGGTATCTTGTATTTCTTTATTATCTTCCATATATTCTCAAACAAACACATTGTCATAAGACTAATTCTGCAGGACGAACTCTATCGGCATAATGTAGCACACGCGGACCGGTTTGCCGTGATGCATGCCCGGCGTCCACCTGGGCGACAGTTTCAACACGCGGATCGCCTCCCCGGAGAGCAGGCGGTCGGCCGATCCCGTCTCTTCAATATTGGTAAGGGTCCCGTCCTTCTCGATCACCCATTTGAGCGTCACTTCGCCCTGAACGATTTTGGCCACGGCCGCGGGCGGATATACCAGCTGCCCGTATACCCAGTTGCGGAAAGTTCCCAGGTCGCCCCCCTGGAACGATGGCATCTCTTCGGCGACGAACACCGGAGCCTCTTCCTCCTCTTCTTCTTCGAAAAAACCGTCCGGGATCTCGAAAACGAAATCGTCGATGGAATCTTCCGGACCATAGTCGGGGATGATCTCGGCCTCGTTCTTCACAACGTTGATGAAGTCGGAGAGCACATGGGCAGGCTGCGGCTTCACCTTGGGCGGTTCCTCATACCGGCGGGTCACGTATATTATCTCCTGCTCCACGGGCCTGATCTGCAGGTCGATCTTTTCGACCCTCTTCTCGGGCCGTCCCCATGAAAAAACACCCACCACGACCGCCAAAGCAGCCACCAGGCCTATCTCGATGAACAGGACCCTGCGGTTCTGAAGATCCGCCCCGGGTGTCTTTTTTGGCTGCATTGTCAGATGATATTGTTCCGCCAGTGAATTACAAATGTACGAACATTTATGAAAAAATAACCGCACCGGGAAAAGCGGCGCCTGTAACGCAGTGTTCGGGCTCTTGAGACAGTTTCGTTTTTTATTTATCTTTGCCGGCAGATGGAAAGTAAACTTTATGGTATGACCCTCGCCGGGTTGCGGGACGTCGCCGCGGAACTCGGGATGCCCCGGTTCGCCGCCGGTCAGATCGCGTCGTGGCTCTATAAGAAGAACGTCCGCGATATCGGCGCGATGACCGACATATCTGCCGCGAACCGTGCGCTGCTCTCCGAAAAATACGAAGTGGGCCTTACACCGCTGCTCAAAGAGACCGTTTCGAAGGACGGCACAAAGAAATATCTGTTTGCGTCGGAAGCAGGGGGATTTGTCGAGGCCGCCATGATACCCGACCGCGACCGCGCAACGCTCTGCCTCTCGTCGCAGGCAGGGTGCCGTATGGGATGCGGCTTCTGCATGACCGCGCGGCAGGGATTACAACACAGCCTGACCGTGTGCGATATACTCAACCAGTTCGCCTCGCTTCCGGAAAGGGACGACCTCTCGAACATAGTTTATATGGGGATGGGCGAGCCGCTCGACAACACCGGCGCTGTGATGCAGTCGCTCGAGGTGATGACCGCCGACTGGGGTTACGCATGGAGTCCGACCCGCATAACACTCTCCACGGCAGGCGTAGCGCCCGCTCTGGAGCGTTTCCTCGACGAAAGCAAGGTCCACCTTGCCGTCAGCCTCCACAATCCGTTCCATGACGAGCGCTCCGCAATAATGCCCCTCGAAAAGGCCTATCCGATAGAAAATATCGTCGAAATAATCCGTAGGCACGATTTCTCGCACCAAAGGCGCGTCAGTTTCGAATATATCGTGATGAAGGGGCTCAACGACACCCCGCGCCACGTCGCGGGACTTTCCAAACTGCTCAACGGACTGCCCTGCCGCATAAATCTTATCCGATTCCACAAGATCCCGGGCTCGCCCTATTTCAGCCCCGGGCAGGAAGAGATGGAACGCTTCCGCGACGCACTCTCGCGCAAAGGCATAACAACCACAATCCGCGCATCCCGCGGCGAAGATATAGACGCCGCTTGCGGACTGCTTTCCACGAAAGCGATTACGAACTGAAAATTACAAAATGCGTATAATTATCTGAAAAACAGATATAAAAATGAAAAATTCAAAGTTGAAACTATCCCTTCTTTTGTTATTTGTCCCCCTCTTTTTGTCCGGACAGCAGACCGGCGGCGATCAGCATCCGTGGCAGGGGAAGCGGGTGGCATATATCGGAGACTCTATTACCGACCCAAACAGCTTCGGCGACAAGGTCACGAAATACTGGTCTTTTCTGGAAGAGTGGCTCGGTATCACACCCTATGTGTACGGCATAAGCGGCCGGCAGTGGAACGATGTTCCGCGCCAGGCCGAACAACTGTATGAAGAGCACGGGACCGGGGTGGATGCCATTATGGTATTTATGGGAACCAATGACTTCAACGCCGGGGTTCCTGTCGGGGAGTGGTACTCTGAAAAGGATGAACAGGTGATGGCCGCCCGCGGAAAGCAGAAGGGTTTGGTCACCGCAAAAAGGCGCACACTCTCAATGGACGGCGAGACATACCGGGGGCGCATCAACATCGGCATCAGCCGGCTGAAACAGCTCTACCCCGACAAGCAGATCGTGTTGCTGACGCCGCTCCACCGCGCATTCGCCAGCTTCGGCGAAAACAACATTCAACCGGACGAGAGTTACCAGAACGGCTGCGGCGAATATATAGATGCGTATGTCGGGGCGGTAAAAGAAGCTGCAAACATATGGGGCGTTCCGGTAATTGACCTTAACGCCGCGAGCGGACTGAATCCGATGGTGGAAGAGCAGCTGGTCTATTTTTATAATGCCGGCAATGACCGCCTGCACCCCAATACGGCCGGCCATGAACGTATTGCCAAAACCCTGTTCTACCAGTTGTCGGCACTGCCTTGCGTGTTTTAGGTCCTGCCCGTGGCCGGATTTCATTTCGTTAGCCGCAATGACAGTAACCGTAATTTATGATTCTTTTCATATATTTGCGCTGACGCGCCAATATAGGATGCGCCTCGGAAAAGCCCAAGTAAACTTGGCTTTCCTCTCGGCTTTCACTATATTTGCCAACCGAAATATGGATTTAGTATGAAAATATCGCGCAGAAATATAACGCTTACGGTAACAGGGCTGATAGTCGGCCTGCTGGCGGCGGACCAGGTGGTCAAGATCATCATCAAATGCAACATGACGCTGGGTCAGAGCATTCACGTGTTCGGCAGTTGGTTTCAGATCAATTTCATAGAGAACCCCGGCGCGGCTTTCGGGATGCAGCTGGACGGCGACCACGGAAAACTTATCCTGAGCCTTTTCCGCATCGCCGCGGTCGTGCTCATAGCGTGGTATGTGCGCCATCTAATCAAGAAACAGGCGCCTACAGGGGTGGTCGTGGGGATATCGATGATACTTGCCGGAGCGCTCGGGAACATTATCGACAGTGCATTTTACGGTCTTATCTTTTCTGAAAGCACGGTCGGTACGGTTGCGACGATGTTCCCCCCGGGGGGCGGCTATGCCGGATTCCTGCACGGAAAGGTGGTCGACATGCTCTATTTCCCGCTATTCACCATACACGACCTGCCCGGATGGCTTTCGTGGATGGGCGACAGCTACGGCAATTTCACTTTCTTCAGTCCCGTGTTCAACTTCGCGGACAGCTACATCACCATCGCAGTGATCTATCTGCTCTTTTTCCAATGGAAGTATTTCAAGTGATTTTTGTGCGATTTTTGTGATAAACGGGTATATACTGCGTTATGCTCGTAGTTGAAATCCTCACATACGTTAAGTATGCTCCGGTTTCAACTACATCGCAAGCCTTGCCTATACCCATTTTTGACAAAAATCACCGGTGGAGATAAGTGGTTGGTATATTTTTCCTATATTTGAAAAAATACCGAAAACTATGGCACTGTTCTGTAAGACCTGCAAATACCCGCAGGATACCGTCGTGACGCGAGGCGGCGGCAAACTGAAGATCACTTTCTTTGCGCACTCGAGCCTGATGTTCGAATTCGACGGCAGGCACATCTATACCGACCCGGTCAAGGGCAATGCCGATTACGGGTCGCTGCCATGCGCCGACGTTATCCTGGTCACGCACGACCATTACGACCATTTCGATATCCCCACAATCGAAAAACTTTCGACGCCCCATACCGTCTTCATCGGCAACAAGTCGTCCGTCGACCAGCTGGGTTCGGGCGAGGCGATGGCTAATGGTGACCGAAAATCGCTGCCGTTCATGGATATAGAGGCTGTGCCTGCGTACAATACCTCTCCCGACAAACAGCAATTCCATCCGCGCGGTGGGCGCGACAACGGCTACGTGCTGACTTTCGGCGGAACGCGCGTCTATCTCGCCGGAGATACCGAGGATACCCCCGAAATGCTGGCGTTGAAAGATATAGACATCGCTTTCCTGCCCGTGAACCAGCCTTACACCATGACCGAAGAGCAGGCTGCGCGCGCGGTGAAAGCCCTCAAACCTAAGGTTTTCTATCCGTACCACTACGGGCAGACCGAGCAGAGGACGGACCTGAAGAAACTTCAAAAACTGCTGGAAGATGCGGATACCGAGGTCCGTATCTGGCCGATGGAATAAAAATCTCACCATGGCCGTGTTGCGGGCAGGCAACTACTCTCTATAAATAAGTTGGATTCTTTTTAACTTCTTTTTGGCTGCCAAAAAGAAGCAAAAAACAGCCCCACGCATCAAAAATCTACTCCGCCTCGCCTAAAGTGGTACCCCTTGAGCTACGCACATGGGGAATTCCACTTTAGTCTTCGTCTGCGCTCACGATTTTCGATAAGTGGGGAGACGCACGGCTTCCAGCCGTGTTAAATCTCGACTCACGCACGCCTTTATTCTTCATTCCTCACGGTTTATACTTTTTTACACTATCTTTGCGTTTGTATTGCGGAAAATATCGAAATACAAAGGATGAGAAAGTGGATCTTATTTTTGACGGCGGCGCTGCTGGCAGCTGCAGGGTTTGTGAACAAAGGGTACGCGCAAAGGGTGCCCGATGAGGAGGATATTCTGGAAAAGACCCTCTCAACGGATTCGCCCTACTATTACCCGCCCATGATGGTGCGCTATCTCGCCGGCGACCTCACTCTCACCGAAGAACACTATTACTACCTCTATTACGGCTACGCCTACGACGAAGCCTACGATGCGCATGCCACCCTTCCGGGAGAGGATATCATACTGGAAATATTCGCACGCACGCAGACCCCTTCGAAGGAAGAAGCACGGCAGATAATCGACGCCGCAAAGGACAATATGCTCGTCGACCCGTTCAACCCGGGAAATATAAATATGATGACATTCGCCTACGGTATTCTGGGCGACATGGAGAACGAAATACTCAGCGCCGACCGTTTCCGCAAGGTGGTCGCCGCCATAGAATCGACCGGCTCGGGAGTCAAGGAGAGTTCGCCCTGGCATATACTGCGCTTTACTCATGCAAACGACCTGATCGCGTCGAAAGGCTACAGAATCGCCAACCGGCAGGTGCGCAGCCGCAGCGTCGAATACGTCCAGCTCGACAAGAATTCGTCGGGTATAAAAGGGTACTTTTTCGACTACAGCAGGGTTTACTGGAAACCTTACGAAGGGGAACCCGTGAAACGTAAAAGCAAATGGATGCTCAACGACATCCCATTATAATAATTTGTTTGATAAGAATTTATGAAAAGACAATATACCTTAATACTTCTCTTTGCAGTACTGTGGTTCGCCGGTTGCGGCCAAAAAGAACCGCCTGCGCCGCCGCCTGTGGACGACGATCCGAAGACGTTCATAATGTACGGCAATATAAACTATTCGTATTTTAAGCAGAACGTCGAGTCTGCCGCCAGGGCAGTCGCCGCCGGTGCGCTGATAGAAGGACAAAGGGTGATAGTCTGCAGTGAAGTACTGGGCAGCCAGGGGAAAATAGCGCAGAATATTATCTTCGAACTGTTGCGGGACAGGACCGTATCGAAAGGTTACAGGTGCGATACGCTCAGGGTCTATAAAGGCGACGATGTGAAGACCACGCTCGATCCCGCAGATATGAAATACCTGCTCGGGGAGATGCGGGAACTGGCGCCGGCGAACCACTACGGGCTGGCTTTGGGTGCGCATGCGACCGGGTGGGTACCCAAGGAGATCACAATTTCGAGTTCGGGGCTGCGCGCAAAAACGAACGGCTTCAGTGATCTGTGGGCGCCGATAGGTGAAAATCCGCTTACGAGATACATCGGCCATACGGATGCTCTATACAACAATGTCTACAGGATAGATATTGCGGACTTCGCTGCGTCCGTCGGAAGTATGGAATGGGATTTCGTGCTGTTCGACGCATGCCTTATGGGGTCGGTCGAGGCGGTCTATGAAATGCGCGATCTCGCGCCGTATCTGATCGTGTCGCCTGCAGAGATCATGATAGACGGATTTCCGTACGACGACGTGGTGAAAGTGCTCTTCAACGACTGGACTAATCTCAAGGGAGTGTGCGCCGCCTATATGGCCCATTACAGCAACTCCAACGCCACTATTTCGCTCGTCGATACGTCGGAACTCGAAAACCTTGCCAAAACGGTCAGGAATATCCGCATAAAAGGCTACAATACCGTGGACCCGACCGCCGCCGTCATACAGTATTACGAGGGTTTGCCCAACCATGTCTTTTACGATCTGGACGACTATATGAGGCACTGGGCCCGGGATACATATTATTACGAATTGTTCTATAACCAGCTGCTCAAAACACTCCCTTATACCGATCACACCCCCTATTTGTACAGCGCGCTGGGATACGCCGGAAGAATCAGGTTGTACTGCTATTCCGGACTGACCGCTTTCATTCCTTACGCCGGGAAGGATGATCTGATACCCTGGTATCACGGAACCTCATGGTATAAGGCTGTCTATCAATAAAGTCTGCCTTTCAGTTAAAATATAAAAACCCGTGAATTTTCGGAATTTACGGGTTTTTTATTATATTCGTGATTGATTTTAAAATTTTACGGATATGCTGCCATTGCAAATGCCGGGCGTCGACGAAGGGCAGATCATCGCCGCCGACAGCCTCATGAGGGCCAAAGCCGCCGCAAGAATAGAGGTCTTTTCAAAAATGTCGTGGGAGGAGCGTTTCCAGACCATAGGACAGGATATGCTCGATTTCGGCATCAAACTGATCGTCGTGCTGGTCATCTTCTTCGTAGGAAGGTGGATCATCCGAAGGCTCGTCAAAGTGATGAACAGGATCTTCGAAAAACGCAAGGTCGATCCGTCGCTGCGTACCTTCGTGAAGAGCCTGATTAATATCACTCTATATCTCATACTGTTCTATATAATCATCGCCTACCTGGGCGTCAACACCTCGCTTTTCGTGGCGCTGTTCGCCGCCGCCGGACTCGCTATCGGCATGGCCCTGAGCGGAGTGTTCCAGAATTTCGCAGGCGGGGTGATGATCCTGCTGCTGAAGCCGTTCAGGGTGGGCGACTGGATCGAGGCGCAGGGGCAGGCCGGCACCGTCATGGATATACGCCTGTTCAATACCATCCTGAGGACCGCCGACAACAAGACTATACTCATGCCCAACGGAAGCGTCTCGACAAGCATCGTCAATAATTACAATGCGGCTAAAACGCGCCGAGTGGAGTGGACCATATCGCTGGAATACGGGACGGATTTCGCCGGCGTGCGCAAGGCGCTGCAGGCCATTATGAAGTCCGACGGCAGGGTGCTCTCGACCCCCGAACCGTCCGTAGACCTCGGCAAACTGGGCGCAAGTTCAATCGATCTCACCGTCAGGTGCTGGGTTAAGAGCGGCGATTTCTGGGGCGTCTTCTACGACCTGAACGCCGCCATCTACAAGACCCTGCCCGAACACGGGTTCAGTTTCCCCTTCCCGCAGATGGACGTTACCGTCAAAAGTCGGAACGCCGACGGCGGCTTATAGTGTCATCCCGAATGTCCGGAGGACGAAGGGATCTCTACCTTGTATTTTGTATTCGGTAGATTCCTCGTCGTGCGATAGACCCTTTCATCCCGCATTGAGCCTTTTACATCGCACTCGCTCGGAATGACATTAGAGCAGGCTCGAATTCTTAATAAGTACGCAGGCTGCCCGGAAAAGGCGGCCTGCGTACTTTAATGATGTATGTGATTACCTTAGGATCGTTTCGGTCGAGCCGATCTTCATGCCGTCCATATAGACCTCGATGCGGTAGTTGCCCGCCGAGACGTCGCTGCCGTTATAATAGATGCCAACGCCGAGGTCGTTGTTCTGGTAATCGACCTCGCGCATCGCCGAATAGATCAGCGGATCGCCCTCGAAACTGAACGTCGCCGCAGAAGGATTGGCAAGCACATAGCCGTCCGGGCCGGTGATACGCACATAGATCGCGCGGTTGCCCGGATTGGTGAGGTTGTTGGCCGACAGCACGAAATCTACCATCAGTCGGGCCGCACGGTTAACCCGGGTGACCTCCTTGTCGCTGTTGTTGAGTGCCAGCAGTTTGATGTCGCGCGCGATGACACGCGATCCCTGCCGGATCTTGATGTCCATATCCGCAGCTTTTTCCTCGGCCATATCGGCGCGAAGGTTAGCCGTGGTGATCTGCTTCTTCATCCCAAGGTTCTCGCCGATCAGCGTGCGATTGAGGGTGTTGAGCGAGTCGATAGTGTGGACATAGTTGCGCATCACGTCGCGCATCGTGCCCAGCTCCTTCTCGTATTTGCGGATCGTGGCGCGGCTCATGTTGCGCTCCTTGACCAGAGCTTCCATCACCGAGTCGGTGCGTTCGCGCTCCAGAAAGATGTTGTAATTGAGCGAATCGTTGGTGGTCTGCAGATTCTCCAGATTGGCGCGGACGACCATCATCCGGTTGGTGAGGGTGTCGCGCTCGACGGCGAAATCCTTCTTTAACTGGGCGGACTGGTAGAAGTAAAGTCCCGAAAAAGCCACAAGTATCACAGCCAGCAGGATGATCACTATTTTGTACCCTTTCATCGACCGGGCAGGAGCTTCCTGGCCGTAATCGTCGTCGTATTCCTCTTCGTATTTCGACATAATCCCTGAAGTTGGTTTTTTAAGATAACGGAATAACTTAACAAAAGTATATATATTCTGCGAAAATACCTACTTTTGCCGGGTATGTAATTACAACAATCAGACCAATGAGAAACGTGATAGGGATGGGCAATGCCCTGACCGATATGCTTGTCAACCTTAATACGGATGAGGTGTTGGGCGCTTTCGGGCTTCCGAAAGGCAGTATGAGCCTCGTCGGGAGCGAACAGCAGAAGAAAATATCAAAGTCGGTCGCGGGACTGCCGTACACGCTGTCGCTGGGCGGATCGGCCGCGAACACCATACGCGCTATGGCACGTCTGGGCACGCCTACCGGCTTTATAGGCAAGGTCGGACGCGACTCCACGGGCGATTTCTTCGAGCAGGCGCTTATAAATTTGGGTGTCCGGCCGCAGATATTCCGCGGTGAAGAGCACTCCGGACGATGCGTGGCGCTCGTCTCCGTCGACGGCGAACGCACCATGGTCACCTACCTGGGCGCCGCGCTCGAAATGACCGCGCCCGAGATCACGCCCGGACTTTTCGCGGGTTTCGACTGCCTCTACCTCGAAGGTTATCTCGTGCAGAATCACGAACTTATTTCGTCGGCCGCCCGCACTGCCAAGGAGAGTGGACTCAAAGTGGCCATCGATCTGGCAAGCTTCAACGTGGTCGCTGAGAACCTCGACTTCCTGCGGGGACTGGTCAGCAACTACGTCGACATCCTGTTCGCGAACGAAGAAGAGGCCCATGCGTTCACCGGCGAAGAAGAGCCGCTCAACGCACTGCAGGCGATATCCGAAATGTGCGAACTCACAATAGTCAAGACCGGCATGAAAGGGGCGCTCATCAAGAACGGCTCGGAAGTCGTCCACGTCGGCATCATGAAGGCCGCAAACCGCGTCGACACAACCGGAGCGGGCGACTTCTACGCCGCCGGATTCATGTACGGACTCTGCTCGGGACTCTCCCTCCGCCAGTGCGGCACGATAGGCGCCATAACCGCCGGAAAAGTCATCGAAGTCGTCGGAACAACCTTCGGCGAAGAAGGATGGGCCGATATTTCACGCCTCGTAACTAAAGTGAAAACCGAAAAATATTTGTTCTGATATATATGTTACTTTTTGACGTCAAAAAGTAACCAAAAAACGGCGGCAACGGCCACAGCGGTTTATTTGATGCGATGTTGAGTGAATCGATTTTTATGAGGATGTTTCGGTCGTCGGAAGTTATTAAAATTTGCGGCAGGCGGAGCCTGGCATTTTATTTTGGAAAATCTGACTCCGAAAATTTATTTTCGTGCTCAGCTTTTTCAAAATAAAGTTGCACTTCGTGCAACCCGCAAATTTCAATAACCAACCACGATTCGCAAAAACATCTTTATCATCAAAATAGTGAGATACGTAGTATCTCTGAAAATTTTTAGCTCAACCTTTTTTAAAAGGTTGAAAAAAGTTCTCTCAAACTAAAAATAATCGCTGTCGGCGTTCCGACCCTTTTTTAAAAGGTTGAAAAAGAAAAAAGAAAAAATGAAAGTAAAGATTGGAGTATTCTTCGGGGGACGGAGTGTCGAGCACGAGATCTCGGTGATATCGGCGCTACAGGCGATCGATGCGCTCGACAGCGAAAAGTACGAGGTCGTTCCCGTTTACATAACCAAGCAGGGGCTGTGGTACACCGGTCCGCAGTTGCTCGACAGTGCCAATTACCGCGACATGGTGCGTCTGGTGAAGAATTCGACGGCGGTCTATATGCTGCCCGAATTCGGCAACCATACGCTTTATAAGAAAGGCGGCTGCTTCGGCCGTAAGGCGGTTGCGGAGCTGGACATCGCCCTGCCGGTGCTTCACGGGACGAACGGCGAGGACGGCACTTTCCAGGGGCTTTTGGAACTGACCGGCATTCCCTACGCGGGCTGCAACGTGCTGGCTTCGGCGGTCGGGATGGACAAGATCGCCATGAAGATGATGCTCCGCGAGAGCGGCGTTCCCGTGATAGACTACGTGTGGTTCACCGACAAGCAGTGGGGGACGCAGCGTGAGGAACTTGTCGCCGATGTTGAGATGAAGATCGGCTATCCGGCAATTGTGAAGCCGGCCAACCTCGGTTCGAGCGTGGGGATTTCCCGCGCCGTGGACCGCGAAAGCCTTATCCTCGCCGTGGGCAATGCCCGGCAATATTCGGCCCGCATCATCGTAGAAAAGATGATAGACCCCCTGCGCGAGATCAACTGCTCGGTGCTGGGAACCGCGGACAGCCATAAAACTTCGGTCTGCGAAGAACCCCTGCGCAGCGGCGAAATACTCAGCTACGCAGACAAATACATGTCCGGTGGCAAGAATTCCAAGGGGATGCAGAGCACCAAGCGCCGCATTCCGGCCGACCTGCCCGAAAAGAGGTCGGAAGAGATCCGCCGGCTGGCTTCGGAGACTTTCCGCGTGCTGTCGTGCGACGGCGTCGCAAGGGTCGATTTCATCCTCGACGAGGCCGGAAATATCTACGTAAACGAGATAAACACCATTCCCGGGTCGCTGTCGTTCTATCTATGGGAGGCCACGGACGTTCCGTTCGCCGAACTTATGGAGACGCTGGTGAACCAGGCGCTGAAACGCGCGCGCGAAAAGGAACAGAAAACCGTCAGCTACGACCAGAATATTTTCAGTATGGGCGGCGGCGGAAAAGGCGGCAAATTCACGGGTAAAAAGTAAATGATTTCTCGGTGGTGCACGGCTATACTGTAAATGTTTGATTGTAGATTTGTACCGATGCTTAAAAATAGAATTTACATATCAGGAATATTCGGGATTATTTTACTCATTGCTTTAGGCTTCAGCAAAAGTGGAGAAGTAAAAGCGCCTTTAGTGAAAAACTCTGATCCTACTCTGTATGGCACCTGGGGTTTGACAAACTATTTTGATACAATTGCCGCCAACAAAACAATTGCCAAGTACCGGCTTCAGACCCCGACATGGTTTGCTGTCCTCATTGAAATAGAGAAAGATTCTGTAGAGTGCTTCGGTTCAATAGAACGAGCCAGATATCCGCTTAACAGAGCAAATGACACGCTGGCTATTTTATCTCCATATATAACGGTATGTGATTGGTATTTAATAAAAAAGGCGGCTGGATTACAACTTGTCCCGGTTCCGAACGATGGAAAAGCAGACTCGACGATTTATATTTTCAGAAAGAGGGATGACCTGCATTATTGCATTAAGGAGGACGGCTTTTATGGGATAGATGTGGTTCCTTATTTTAACGACCTGTTGTTCAAAGGTAAATATGTGAATATAGATACTAACCAAGAGGTGGTATTTGCAGATAATGGAAGACTTACAGGGATCGAAGGATTCAACGCTTATAGAGTTCGCGACTATTTTGGAACATTACATCCGCATTATAATCTTGACGTGATATATCTTTTGAATGATTACGGCATGTATGAACAATATAATTGGAAGTTTTCAGGGGATGAGTTGCTTTTGACAGAGTTTGTTGATGAGATAACTATAGATGAGGATGGCGACTCTTACCGGGGAGATAATTTCATTTTAGGAAAAGAGACAATCAGATTAAAAAGAGTTGAAAAATAATTTGGCTGCTCCTGTAATTCTTTGAGGTTATAGAAAAATAAAGAAAAAAACCGCAGAAATTTTTCTGCGGTTTTTTGTTTTATTTTCTGATCAGTTCGCCGGGACTGACTTCGAGAGTTTCGGCAATCCTGCACAAAGTCGAGAAATATATATTAGTGACGATTCCGGCTTCTATGCGGCTGATATTCGCCCGGTCCATATTGGCATAATCGGCAAGGGCCTGTATAGACCAACCTTTCGCCTCTCTCAACTCTTTGATGCGTTTAATAACATATTCCCATTCCTGCTGATACCCCATGTCCGTAGCTTTTATACCACGAAGGTCTTTGAATTATTCAACTATAACCGTGTCAGGCTTACCATGCGACACCGCACCGAAAATCACTATCATTGTGAATGCCTTAAAAAGGCGCGTGAATGAAGAAATTAGCCGCGACAACCATTCTCTTATTAACACAATTTGTTCTTTTCGGGCAGACGTTCGATACGGAGTTCCATCCGCAGGGGGAGTGGGACAAGCCGCAGATGCTCGAGACCGACGACTACATTTTCTATACCCCGGCGTGGGCTGCGGCCGATCCGTTCCGCGACCTTTCGCGCTACCGTTTCGGTGCCGTGAGATACCGCGAGCGTGGACTCGACGATCGTTACCGCAAAGTCTACCTGGGCGGCGTCGACCTGTCCGACAACATCTCTTCATATCCCGACTACACGCTGATCTCGCTGCTCTGGAAGAGCGGACTCCGATGCAGCTACACTCCCGCGATGGTGGCCGGAAGTGTTCCGGCGGGCATAAGCCGGTCTGAAAACTACTCGCTGCGGGTCTCGACAGCGGAAAAGCTTTATGTTGCGGTCCGCGCCGCCGACCGTTATGCACGTGCGGGTCTCGACATTCGGGAAAGCCAAAAGTGGGGCCGCGGCTGGAGCCATTCGCTCGCCCTCACAGGACAATACGGCGCCGACGGCCATATCCGCGGGGGCCGGTCCGATGAGGCGGGCGGTGCGCTGTCACTGACAAAAGAGTGGCAACGGGGCGCGGCACTTTCGCTGTTCGCCGCCGGGAACATTTCCCAGCGCGGGCTCCGGAGTGCGGCGACGCAGGAAGCTTTCGAGCTGACGGGCGACAACCTCTATAACCCTTCATGGGGCTGGCTGGACGGCGAAGTGCGCAATTCGCGCCAGCGCAACGTCAGGCAGTTTTTCACGGCGGCTTCGTTCGAAACACGTCTCGGAGAGAACCGCACGCTGTCGGCGACCGCCGCCTTCCGCCGCAGCCATAACGGCACGACGCGCCTAGCATGGTACGACACCCATTCGCCCATGCCCGACTATTACCGCAAGATGCCGTCGTACTTTCCCGACTGGTCGGCGCGGGAAACAATAGCCGACGCATGGCGCGGCGAAGACCCCGCCGTGACACAGGTGGACTGGTATTCGCTCTACTATAACAACACCCTTTCGCAGGACGGTGCGGCGACTTACATTCTTGAGGAGCAGATAGAACTGTCGTCCGATATGCATCTCAATATAAGCATTTGCCGCGAATTTACCAAAAATCTTGACGCAACATACGGCATCCGCCTGCGCCGCGACCGTTCGCGCTTTTTCAAGCAGGCCGACGATATGCTGGGCGCGGAATATGTCCTCAATATCGACCAGTACGTTACCGACGACGAAGGCGACTACCACACGGGTCCGCGCAATGAGAACGACCTGCGCAATCCGGGCCGACGGGTTTGCGAAGGCGACCGTTTCGGCTATGACTACGCCGTGACGCGGTGGAATCCGTCGCTCTTCGGCATCGTGCGATGGAACAAGCCGAATTATGGGGTCACTGCGTCGGCCTCGCTCACCCAAACGAATATGCAGCGGGACGGATTCTACGAAAAACAGCTGTTTCCGGGCAGTGCGTCGTTCGGGAAGTCCGGCGCGGCGCGGTTAACGACATATTCGCTGGGCGCTTCTGCCTACCTGAACCTCTCGGTGAAGCACCGTCTGTCGCTTTCGGCGCTGGCTTCGACCGAGGCGCCGTTTGCGGACAACGTTTTCATTTCACCCGCGCAGAACAACCATATGATCGCCTCGCCCGTCCCGATGGGAATTTACGGAGCGGAGCTTTCGTGGTCGTTCGCCGGAAAAGATGTGGACCTGCGCGCAACCGGATTCGTAAATGCCTCGACGAACGAAACCACGATACGCCAATATTACGACGATCTTTCGTCGACCTTCAGTAATATGGCGGTGCGCGGCATCGACAGGCTTAATTATGGCGTCGAGGCGGGGGCGGAGATCCGTTTTGTGCGCTGGCTGTCGTTGACGCTGGGCGGCTCCGTCGGCGAATACCGCTACAACTCCGAGCCGACCGCCGCGCTCTTTGCCGACTCCGACAATTCGGTGATCTCGGATGGCATCGTCTGCTATATGAGCGGTCTGAAAACCGGCCCCCCGCAGGCTGTGGCGGCGGCAGTGCTTACATATTCCGACCGCCGGTGGTGGCGCATTTCGCTGTCGGGCGAATGGATGGGCAGCCGTTACGCCGACATAAATCCCCTCTACCACAGTTCGCGGATTGTCGGCATCAACTCTGCGCCCGAGATCATGGCGCGGTTCACCTCGCAGGAACGGCTGCCCGACGCTTTCACGCTCGGGGCGATGATCTCGAAAGGGTTTGTGCTGAAACACGGATACCTGCGTGTGGCGGCGTCGGCACGCAACCTGCTCTCGTCGAACATTATCTATTCGGGTTACGAACAGATGCGCATTATGCGGTCGGGCAGCGGAATCAACCGTACGCTCGTGCCCTTCCCGTCGAAATACCTGCGATCATATCCGCTGACCTGGAATTTAACCTTAAGCTACAGATTATGAGGCGTGCCGGATACATATTGCTGCTTATCGCCGCTTCGCTTGCGGGATGCCGGAAATACTCCGTGCCGGTGTTTCCGGACCGGACGGCGTATCCCAATACGGACATTGCGGGCCTGCGCAGCTATTACCACGGGAATGCCGTCGTTTCCCAGGATCTGGTTATCGCCGGAAGGGTGGTCTCGTCGGACAGGGCGGGCAATTTCTACAATACCTTCTTTGTCGATGACGGGACCGGTGCGGTCGAAATAATGGCCGGAATGCCCGACCTGCATGCAACGTATCATCCGGGGCAGCGCGTCGTCGTCAGCGTGAAAGGGTTGGCCGTGGCATGGAGCGGCGGCGCGATGCAGATAGGACTCCCGCCGGAACCCGGAAGCGGCTTCGCGACCGGCTATTTCTATCATCCCGCCGTTATCCGCAAATACGTCTCAGCCGAACGCGACGTGGAACAGGTTGCACCGATCCAAACCGGTATTGCGTCGCTCGACAAAGATATGTGCGGCCGGCTCGTCCGAATCGACGGATTGGCAATAGATGCCGCTTCGACCGCCGAAACATGGGCCTCGACAAAGCCGAAACCCGCAACCGGCTACGTGAAATTCCGCACTTCCCCGGTCGACTCCATAACTGTAGTCACGAGTGGATACGCTTCGTTCGCCCTGGCGTCCGTTCCGCGTGAAACCGTCGCCCTTACCGGAATACTGCTCTACGGCAAGGGCGGAAGCTCCAAAGATCACTATTTACTTAAACTGCGCGATGAAAAAGACATTGTTTATTAGCATTATCAGCCTGCTGTTGCTTTGTGCGTGCCGCGAAAAGAGCGTGATCCCGGGACCGGACGATGACGGTAAATGGGGTCCGGACGTAGGGGAAACCGTGTCGATAGCCTTCCTCAAAACGCTTTACAAAGGTGCTCCCGTGCATATTACCGGCGAATACCGTATAGCAGGAGCCGTGGTCAGCAGCGATGCGCAGGGGAATTTCTACAAGACGCTCGTCGTGGACGACGGGACCGCCGGCATCGAGTTGAAACTCGACATGGAGCAGATATTCAAGACATTCGAAATACACACCCGCGTAATGGTGCGCTGCAACGGCATGTGGCTGGGTTCATACGGAGGTACTCTGCAACTGGGGGACGAACCCTTCGGGGGCTACGAAACGCAGTACCTTCCGGAGAGTGAGATCGCCGGGCATCTGCGGCTCGACGATAAATTCCACGGAGAGGTGCTTCCGCGTAAACTTACATGCGCACAAATAGTTCCTGCGCATATTTCGACTTTCGCGGAGTTCGACGGCGTACAGTTCATCGACGAAGAACTGGGCCTCGGCTGGTCGGAAAAGGATGCCGACACCGACCGCCATATCGTGGATGCCGCCGGAGATACATTGATCGTCCGGACGAGCCGTTACGCACGTTTTGCGCCCGATATGCTACCGCAGGGGAGCGGCAAAATAGAGGGCGTTCTGGGGTATTTCAACGGCACGTACCAACTCGTCGTCTGCGACGGCAGGGTTGCAGAAATGAAGTCGGAACGGCTTGACATCTGTAATTGATATCAATTCCTCAGGAACTCGTCGATAAGGAACCAGAAGATATTCTCGTCGCTGCCGAAACGCCGGATAAGCGTCTCCCAGGTCCGGGCGCCGAATTCGAATTTATTGCCCGAACTGTCCTTATATATCCATCTTTCCAGTACGTCTTTCCCGAGCGAAGCCGTTTCGCTGCCCGAGCGGTATTCGAGGACGCCCCTGATGGACCTTTTTACGGATGTCTCTACGTCGCCGGATCTCTCCTTGTAGGTCCTGTTCCCGAAATAATCGGTCCCCATTTCGACCCTCTTGCCGCGGTTGTCCTCGATGACGGTCTTGCCGAATATATCGACCGAGTGGGTGGCCCTGTAACCCTCTTCCGAACGGTACTGCCTGATGAGATAGCGGAAAAAATCGGTCTTTTCAAAAGCATCCGAAAGGACCAGGTCCATCTCCTGCTCCAGGTATTTCTTCTCGTAGACGATGTTGTTCTTCTGATTGTCCGAGAATATCAGGCTCTCGAAGATATCCTTTTCAGCGAGGCCGAGTAGTGCCCCGAACTGTAATAGAGATCGCCGAATATGTCGGTTTCGACCTCACCGTGCTGGGCCGACAGCGGAACGGCCAGCAGCAGCGCCGCGATGAATAAAATGCATTTCTTCATGGGATTCTAAATTTTAAAGATGCGTTCTGCGTTGGCTGTCGTTATTTCATCCACCTTTTCAGGCGTGATGCCGAGGATCGAGGCGGCCGCGTTGCGGATATAGGCAAGGTATGATGATTCGTTGCGCTTTCCCCTGAAAGGCGCAGGGGTCAGCCACGGCGAGTCGGTCTCGAGGACTATCCGCGATCGGTCCATCTGCGGCAGCATCTCGCCCCAGCGGCTGTTCTTATATGTTACGGACCCTCCGACCCCGAAGGCGAAGTCACCCACGGCGCAGATGCGGCGGTATTCATCCATCGTTCCACTGAAGGCATGCATCACGCCGCTGATGCCCGTCCCCGCGTATTTTTCGAGCGTTGCGACCATCTCGGGCCAGGCTTCCCGGGTGTGGATGACCAACGGCAGGCCGTAACGGAGCGAAAGCGCTATCTGGCGCTCGAAAACCGCCGTCTGGTCGCCCAGGAAATCCTTGCTCCAGTGAAGGTCCAGACCCACTTCGCCTATCGCGTAGAACCGCGGGACGGGAGGTTCGGCAAGATACTGCTCCACTATCTCAAGCTCGTGCGGCCAGTCGGGATTACCGTTCACAGACGTAGGGTGCAGCCCCATCATGGGAAGACACAGGCCGGGATTTTCGCGGCACATCCGGATCATCGCCGCGTGGCTTTCCGAGTCGATCGCCGGCGACAATATCTTTGTGACGCCCGCCTCGACGGCCCTGCGGAGGGCCTCCCCGCGGTCGGCGTCGAACGCCATATCAAACATATGACTATGTGTATCTATCATAATACTTTTTATATTCGATTAAGCTCAACCTCTACCGGATTTATACTCTCCCCGGGTATAAACCCCAATCCATTTTTCCAGGTCGGCAAATTTGTATATCGAAAATATGAATAAAAAGAGAATGCCCGTAACAACCATACCTGCCTTTGCATTTCGGAGTTTAAATTCCTTTTTTCCAATCATGCTGAAAAAGGGCAATTGCTTATTGTAGACTAAATTATCTTCATGAAATTCATATAAATCGATCACATTCAACCCGACGTTCTGATAAGAGGAATAGGATTTACCATCGACAGAATAAGTATACCATATTACCCTGCAATCTTCATTCGGCCTCTCCTCTACGATTGTTTCGTACGAGTCCGGCTTCGCAAAGTCAAACCATTCTCCGAAGCCATTATAACTTGCAAACTGAAATAATGCGAATAGAAAACCTCCTCCAAATAGTAGGAAGCCGATTAAGAATATGAACTTCAATACCCGCGACATATCTATTTTGTCAGATCACCCTATTTTTTCATACATTCCGCCGGGGAGTTTGCGTACTCGGCCGGCAAATTCAAGTTCGAGTAAGATGGGGGCCAACTCGGTGTGGCCCAGCGTAGTGACCTCGCAAAGCCTGTCCACTGAAACCGTATTCCCGCTCTCGAAACAGCCGAGCAAGCCTTCCGCATCGGCCGAAACCGGCACGGCGGATTTCGCCGGTTTTTCGCCCACTTCGGGAACGTAAACGTCCCACATCAGGGTCCGGATAATGTCTTCTCCCGAGCAGACCATCTGCGCCTTATTGTTTTTGATGAGGTTGTTGGTGCCGAAAGCCACATCGTCAGTGGCGCGTCCGGGAACCGCCATCAACTGCCGGTTATATTTGAGCGCAAAATCCGCCGTGTGCAGCGATCCGCTTTCGTGGTCGGCCTCGACGATCATCGTGCCCTCGCTCAGCCCTGCGATTATGCGGTTGCGCGCCACGTAGAAATCGCCCGTCTGCTTGCTGTTGGAGTGGTATTCCGAGATTATCGCACCGCCGCGGTCGACAATGTCGCGGGCGATGTCGGTGTGCTGGGGCGGGGTCACCTCGGGCAGGGCGTTCGCCACCACCGCAACCGTCGGAACGCCGTAGCGCAGGGCCGCCCGGTGGCAGTGGACGTCGACCCCGAAAGCGAGTCCGCTCACGATGCAGAGGCCCGGAACACGCTCGGCCATTTGGCGGACGAGTTTGTCGCACATAGTCTGGCCGTAGGTAGATATCTTCCTGGTCCCGACCATCGACACGTTCATCAGTCTCAACGCATCGACGTTTCCGCGGACATAGATCACATGTGGGTGGTAGCCGTCCATTTCGAGCATCAGCGGCGGATATTCAGGATCGGTCGATGCAATGACGGCAAGGTTATGCTTAGCGGCATGTTTTGATTCTTTTTCGGCCTGCTTATGGAAAGTTTTGCCGGATATCTGGACGGCCAGTTGTTCGCGCAGACCGCCGCGGCGTTCGAGATCGGCGGGAGAGGCCGAATAGATGGCTTCGGCGCTTCCGAAAACTTCCAGAAGTCCGGATATTGTTTTAGGCCCGACGTTGTGTTCGAGTGTCAGTGCAATGTCGTCGATTGTCATATCACGAAACTTATCTGTTGAAAAAGGTATGTATTTCTTTGGCCTGTAGAGTCTTCTACTATGAGTCCGCCGTCGGGCTCCACGCCGCGGATGATCCCAGTGAAACTCCCTTCGACCTCCGGCATGGTGAACTGCGCAGGGGTGTCGAGGCGGTATATTTTCTGGTGGTACTGCACCGAAATATCATCCCGTTTACCGCGCTTAAGCATACCGTAACGCCCCATCAGGCTGCCGTAAAAATTCTCCATAACCTCGCGCCGGTCGAGTTCACGGCCGGTCTCCAGCGCCATCGAGGTGGGGTTAGGAAGCCACTCCTCGAACTCCGTCTGGTTGACGTTGATCCCTATTCCGACGCCGCTCCGCGCCAACATTCCGTCCCTGATCGAGTGGTCGATCAGCACTCCGGTTATCTTGCGGTCGCCGATGTAAATGTCGTTGGTCCACTTGACGTGCGCATCCAGTCCGTATTCGGCGAAAGTGTCGGCCAGCGCCAGCGCCACAGTCTGCAGCAGCAGGAACTGCTCGGTCACTTTAAGGAATGAAGTGTCGAGCACTACGCTGAACATCAGGTTTTTGCCTGCCGCGCTGCTCCATTTGTTTCCGCGCTGTCCGCGTCCGGCGGTCTGGTACTCGGCCGCAATGACGTCGCCGTGAACGTATTTCGGATCGCGAGCCTCGTCTATCGTGGAACCGATTTCGTCAAAAAAGAAAAACATTGAAACACAAAAATATTGATAGCCCGCTTCGAACTTCTAAATATAATGTAGTTTCCTCGTCGAGCAATGGACACTTCAGTCCCGCGATATGCAGCTACATTGCTCTCGCTCGGAATGACCAACTGATCAAACTGATACATTGAAATCCCTCAGGGCGTCGTTCAACGACGTTTTCAGGTCGGTGGAAGCCTTGCGCTGGCCTATGATAAGTCCGCACGGAACGCCGTAGATTCCCGCCGGATACTCCCTCGGATAGGTGCCGGGGATCACGATCGACCCCGCAGGTACATAGCCGCGGTACTCGACGGCCTCAGAACCCGTCACGTCGAAGATCTTGGTCGAGCCGGTTATCACCACGTTGGCGCCCAGAACCGCACCTTCGCAGATGTGCGCCCCCTCGACGATGATGCAGCGCGAACCGATGAAGCAGTTGTCCTCGATTATCACGGGTGCGGCCTGGATCGGTTCGAGCACGCCGCCGATGCCGACGCCGCCCGAAAGGTGCACGCGGCGGCCTATCTGGGCGCAAGACCCCACCGTAACCCATGTGTCGACCATCGTTCCCTCGCCGACGTAAGCGCCTATATTAACGTACGAAGGCATCATTATCGCTCCCGGCGCGAGGTACGATCCGTAGCGCGCCACGGCAGGCGGAACGACCCGCACGCCCATCTTTTCGAAGCCGCGCTTGGTCTCTATCTTGTCGTAGAATTCCAGCCCGCCGGCCTCCATCGACTGCATTCCCTGGATCGGAAAATACATCACCACGGCCTTTTTAACCCATTCGTTTATCTGCCACTGGCTACGGCACGGATCAGATTGCTTCACTTCGTTACACTCAGTTCGCAATGACGTTCCTGCCAAACCGCCCTCGGCGTTCCGGGGTTCTGCCGTACGCAGTAACCCTTTGTCGAGCATATCCACCACATCGCGCACCGCCTGCCGGTATTTTTTCTCCCCCAGCAGTCCGCGGTTATCCCACGCTTCCTCTATTGTAGATCTTAAATCGTCCATGTTTGTTTTTTAACAAATTAGTACCGTCCAAAGTTACTATTTTCCCGCTAAAAGGCGCGTATATTCGCGTTTCTTTTATACTTTTGCCGATGCTTAACGTGCCTAAAACTCTAACAACATAAAGATTATGGGAAAAATTATGAGTATTGCATTGACGGCTGTCATAATGGCCGGATGCGCAGGCAACACAGGAAAAAACAAAATAGCGATGTTACCATATCCCGATACATTCCGCGGGGAGGTGGTCGATAACTACCACGGCACCGAAGTGGCCGACCCGTACCGCTGGCTCGAAGATGCAAATTCGGCCGAAACAGCCGCATGGGTAAAGGCCGAGAATGAGGTTACTTTCGACTACCTGTCGAAGATTCCCTACCGCGACGCCGTCCGCCAGCGCCTTACCGAACTGTGGAACTATCCCAAGACCGGCGCGCCGACCCCCGTGGGTGACTGGTACTTTATCTTCCGCAACGACGGGCTGCAGAACCAGAGCGTGTTGTACCGCCAGAAGGGACTCGACGGAACGCCCGAGGTCTTTCTCGATCCCAACACCCTCTCGGCCGACGGCACGGTCGCCCTGGGTACAGTATCCTACTCGCGCGACAACAAATATATGGCTTATTCGGTCGCTGCGGCAGGATCGGACTGGGTCAAGATATATGTTAAGGACGTCGAGACCGGCGCCAATCTTTCCGACCTCACGGAATGGGTGAAATTCTCGGGAGCCACTTGGGCGCCCGATTCCAAAGGGTTCTATTACAGCCGCTACGACGAGCCCAAATCGGGCAACGAATATTCGGCGCAGAACCAGTTCCAGCAGGTGTACTACCACAAACTGGGCGATCCGCAGTCGAAGGACGTGCAGATATACCGCGACAGCGAGCATCCCCTGCGCTATTTCCACGGCGAGCCAAGCTACGACGGCAAATACCTTTTCATCAATGGTTCAGAAGGCACCCACGGAACGGAACTTTTGTACCGTGCGGCCGCCGACAAGGAGTTCAAAGTACTGCTCCCCGGTTTCGAATACGATTACTCGCTGGTGCATGCCGAAGGCGACACAGCATGGATATATACCAACGAAGGCGCTCCCAACTACCGCCTCGCGAAGATAGATCTCGCAAATCCGTCGGGACTCGTGGATGTGATAGCGGAAAATCCTGAAATACTGCTCGAAGGAGTCTCTGAAGTCGGAGGGTATCTGATGGCCTCGTACCTCGAAAATGCAACCAGCAAAGTCGCGCAGTATGACATGGACGGGAAACTGGTCCGCAACGTGGAACTGTCGGCGCTCGGGACCGCAGGCGGTTTCGGCGGACGCAAGACCGCGGTCGAGACTTTCTACTCGCTCTCGACCTACACTGCTCCCCCGACAATCTACCGCTACGACCTCGCAACCGGAGCTTCGACAATGTTCGACCGTCCGGAAGTGAGCTTCAACCCCGACGATTTCGCCACCGAACAGGTCTTCTTCGCCAGCAAGGACGGCACGAAGGTTCCCATGTTCATCGTGCATAAGAAAGGCCTGAAACTCAATGGCAAAAATCCGACCTACCTCTATGGTTACGGCGGTTTCAATATCAGCATCACCCCCGGGTTCAGCCCCTCGCGCATCATGTTCATGGAGCAGGGCGGTATCATTGTCGACGTTAACCTGCGCGGCGGCGGCGAATATGGCGAAAAATGGCACCAGGCAGGTATGCTCGCCAGCAAGCAGAACGTTTTCGACGACTTCATAGGGGCGGCCGAATGGCTGATTGCCAACAAATACACCTCGTCCAAGAAGCTGGCCATTGCGGGCGGCTCGAACGGCGGACTTCTGGTAGGCGCCTGCATGACGCAGCGTCCCGACCTCTATGCCGTGGCTCTTCCGGCTGTGGGCGTTATGGACATGCTCCGCTACCACACATTTACCGTCGGTTGGGGCTGGGCCGTCGAGTACGGCAGCAGCGACAATGCCGAACAGTTCGACTATATCTACAAATACTCGCCGCTGCACAACCTGCGTCCCGGCACATGCTATCCCGCGACCATGATAACCACCGCAGACCACGACGACAGGGTCGTTCCGGCGCACTCGTTCAAGTTCGCGGCGCAGCTGCAGCACTGCCAGTCGTGCGGCAATCCGGCGCTGATCCGCATCGAGACAAACGCGGGGCACGGAGCGGGCAAACCCACCTCGAAACGTATCGAGGAAGCTGCCGACACCTATGCATTCATATTCGAAAACACAAATACAAAAGTTCAATTTTAAACATTGTCATTCCGAGCGAGCCATAACCGAGAAGTTCGCGGTTTTTGGAAAACAGACTTATGGTGACGAGGAATCTTCCTTGTGATAAACAGCGGTAGATCCCTCGTCACTGCGTTTCCCTCGGGATGACATATAATTCCGAATAATTATTTAAAAAGCAATGAAGGTTTACAAATTCGGGGGCGCCTCGGTCCGTTCGGGCGAGGGGGTCCGCAATCTGAAATACATCGTAGAGGACGAAAAGGACGGCCTCTTTATCATCGTCTCGGCAATGGGCAAGACCACCAACGCGCTGGAAGTAGTCGTCGACCATTTTATGGCGGGCCGTAAGGACGATGCAATAAAGGAATTCGCGGCTGTCGAGGAGTACCACAACACCATTATCAACGACCTTTTCGAAGGGCAGGGTATTCCTGCGCCGGTTCAGCGTCTGTACGACGAGGGCCGCAGCCTGCTCGTGAACGAAAAGCCGACCGAGGCCGAGTTCGAAAAATGGTATGACGCCATCGTCAGCTACGGCGAGCTTATCTCGACCACCATCATTTCGGAATACCTCAATAAGGCCGGCGTCCGCAACAAATGGGTCGATATGCGCCGCTGTTTCATCACCGACTCGCGCTTCAAATACGCCAACGTCGATATCGAAACTTCTACTGTTTTGTTGGGCAAAGAGGTGGCCGAAGCAGGCGTGAACGTGTTCGTGGGACAGGGTTTCATCGGAGCCACGATCGGCGGCGAAACAACCACCCTCGGACGCGAAGGGTCGGACTATTCGGCGGCCGTGACGGCTTCCATCCTCGACGCCGACTGCGTCGCCATCTGGAAGGACGTTATCGGGGTGCTTAACGCCGATCCGAAGATATTCCCCGAAAGTACTTTCATTCCCGAACTGACCTACCTCGACGCCATCGAACTTGCGTTCAGCGGCGCACAGATCATCCATCCTAAGACTATCAAGCCGCTGCAAAATAAGGATATACCCTTGTATGTGCGTCCATTCGGAGACAAGTTTGCATCGGGCAGCGTCATCAAGAACCAGATCGCGATGCCCATCGACGTCCCCATCATGATCCTGAAGCGGGGCCAGGTGCTGATGTCGATCCGCCCGCGGGACTACTCGTTTGTGCTTGAGGATAAACTGGGTACCATATTCGCTATACTTGAGGAGTACAATATCAAGGTCAATCTGGTGCAGACCTCGGCCGTGAATATGAGCCTGTCGATCGACAAGACCCGACGCCTCGAAGATGTGATAAAGGCTTTGGAGAGCAATGGTTTCTTTGTCAAGTACAACGATGGAATGGAACTGCTGACTATCCGCGGCTACACCCTTCCATACCTCGAACGCTACAGCCGCGTTCCGGGTGTCTACCTCGCCCAGCGTACGCGCAAGATCCTGCGGCTTGTCCGCAAAGAGACGGGCGTGGGTAAGTATTGATACGTTTGTAGAAATGAATGAAGGCGCTCTTTTCGAGCGCCTTTATTTTTCAGAAAAGCCTCAACCCGATAATTCCCAGGACTATGAGACTGGCCGACACCAGCCGCAGGATCCCCGCCGGATCGTTGAAGAAAAATATCCCGATCAGCAGGGTCCCGATCGCTCCCGTTCCAGTCCAGACCGCATAAGCCGTGCCGATGGGGATGGTACGCTGGGCGATGTAGAGGAACAGTCCGCTCAAGGCCATCGAGAAGACGGCCATCCCTATGAAAAGCACCCGTTTCTGGGTGACGTCCGCGAGTTTGAATCCGAGCGGCCAACCTATCTCGAAGATGCCGCCCAATAAAAGATAAATCCAGGCCATAATATCAATTACGAATTACGAATTAAAAATTACGAAAGCCAGCTGCCGCATAATGACAACCGAAATACTATAATATAAAAATAGGAAACCTTATCCGCAGATGGGCGGACAGGTGTATTTGACGATGGCTATGGTGTGTCGGTTCCACATAACGGCAGCAAAGATACGAAATTACTGGCTGATTTCCACCAACTGCTCGCGGTAGGCCGCCAGGATGCGCGATTTTGAGATGAAGCCAAGGTAACGATTGCCCTTGTCGACCACCGGAAGCATCCAGGTCCCGGCCTCGTCAAAACGCTCCAGAACGCTGTTCACCTGCTCGTTGGGCAGGATGCGGTCGGGCGGCTGGATCATGTAGCTGATGATCGGCGTCCCATACTTCTCAGGCAGGAACATGTCCTGGCGAAGGTCGTCCAACTGCACGATGCCTATCAGGTAGTCGTTCTCGTCCACGACCGGAAAAATATTGCGCCGCGCCTTCGAGATTATCTTCACCAGGTCGCCCAGCGTGTAGCTCTTGTCGATCTTCAGGAAGTCGGTCTCCATCAGCTTGTCGAGCTGCAGGAATACGAACACCGACTGGTCCTTGTTGTGGGTAAGCAGTTCTCCGCGCTGGCGCAGTTGTTTGGTGTAGATCGAGTCGGGGTCGAGGTAATAGTCTATCACAAAGGAAATTGCGGCAACGATCATCAGCGGGATGAACAGCCCGTAGCCGTTGGAAAGCTCGGCGATGAGGAATATCGAGGTCAGCGGGGCTTTCATCACACCCGTCATCACCCCGGCCATCCCCACGAGCGTGAACGAAATGAGCGGAAGGTCCATTCCGAAGACATAGTTGCAGAAGAACGCGATGCTCGCCCCTGTGAACGCCCCAACGAAAAGCGACGGCGCGAACGTCCCGCCCACCCCCCCCGCGGCGTTGGTAGTGGCCATTGCGATCACTTTGAAAAACAATATCGCAAGCAGGTAGATGATTATTGCCCAGGGAATTGCGCGGTATTGGTAGAAAAGCGAGTTCTCGAAAAGCGTGTCCATGCGTCCGTGCATCAGCTCGCCGAACGATTCGTAACCCTCGCCGTACAGAGGCGGAAAGAGAAACAGCAGTACACCCAGGACCGCACCCCCTATCAGCCACTTGTACCATATCTTGTTGAAGCGCTGGAAGAACCGCACCATCGCCGAATTTACCGAGGTGAAGTAATACGAAACCAGTCCGCAGGCCACTCCCAGCACCATATACATGGGTATATTCCCGATCTTGAATATCTCGGGCACACGCACGGCGATTATGGGGTCGAATCCGCGCAGGGCGAGCGCCAGCGTCGTCGCCGAAATGGTCGCCAGCAGCAGCGGGATGATCGACACGGCGGTCATTTCGAGCATCAGTATCTCCAACACGAAGATCAGACCCGCGATCGGCGCCTTGAAAATGGCCGCGATGGCAGCCCCGGCCCCGCAGCCCAAGAGCAGCGTGGTCTGCTTGTAGTTGAGCCGCGCCCAGCGGCCTACGTTCGACCCGATCGCCGCACCGGTCAACACTATCGGAGCCTCGGGTCCGACCGATCCGCCGAAACCTATAGTAGTCGCACCCCCCACGATCGAAGTCCACATGTTGTGCGGCTTGATGCGCGAATTCTTCTTCGACATGGCGTACAGTACCCGCGTGACGCCTTCCGATATCTCGTCCTTGACGATGTACTTTACGAAAAGCGAGACCAGGATGATCCCCACCGCCGGATAGACGAGGTATAGCCAGCTCGCTGACTCGACGTTGAACCAGCTTGTGAGCGCCCACTTGATGCCGTGCAGCAGCTGTTCGAAAACATAAGTCCCAAGCCCCGCCAGCAGACCCACGATACAGGCCAATATCATCATCATCTGCCGGTCGGTAAGCCTCCGCGTCAGATTCAGGAACCTTATGTATAATCGTTCGTACAGCCTTGTTTTCGACATTTTTCCGGATGGGATAAATTAAACCGCCGCCGGCGTTCCGGCTTAGAATTTGTGGATTCCCATTATTTCGCGCACTTCGGCGAGGGTTTTCGAGGAGCTTTCGCGTGCTTTTTCGGCACCATCCTTCGTCACGCGGTGCAGGTATGCGTCGTCGGCCTTGATCTCGGCGATGCGTTCGCGGATGGGGGCGATGACCTTTATTATATCTTCGGCAAGCTGCTTTTTCAGGTCGCCGTAACGGATCTCGCAGCGGTTGTATGCGTCGGTGAAATGTTTCACAGTATCGGGCGTCGAGACAAGTTTCAGGAGCGTGAAGATGTTCCGGATCGGTTCGGCCATCGGTTGGTTCGGCTCGACGGGGCCGGTATCGGTCACGGCGCGCATCACTTTCTTGCGGATCGCGTCGTCGGGGTCCGAAAGGTAGAGTCCGTTGCCCTCGCTCTTGCCCATCTTGCCGCTGCCGTCCAGGCCCGGGACCTTCACAAGTTCCGTCCCGAAATTGTAGGCCTGAGGTTCGGGGAAATACTCCGTCTTGTAGAACGAATTGAAACGGCGGGCGTATAGGCGCGTCATTTCGAGGTGCTGTTCCTGGTCCTTGCCCACGGGAACCTTGTCGGCGCGGTGCTGCAGGATGTCGGCGGCCATCAGCACCGGATAGGTCAGAAGGCCCGCGTTCACGTTGTCGGAGTGCTTGCGTATCTTCTCCTTGAACGACGCCGTGCGTTCGAGTTCGCCCACGTAGGCGTGCATCGAGAGCAGCAGCGAAAGTTCGGTCACCTGCGGAACGTCGCTCTGCACGTAGATCGTCGCCACGTTCGGGTCCAGCCCTGCGGCGAGGTACTCCGAAAGCACGTTCTTCACATTACCATGCAGTACCGACGGATCGGGATGCGTGGTCAGCGAATGATAATCGGCGATGAAAAAGAAGCAGCGGGCCTCGTGCTGCATCTTTATAAAATTGCGCAGCGCCCCGAAGTAGTTCCCCAGGTGCAGCTGTCCGGTCGAGCGTATGCCGCTTAAAACTGTGTCCATAGTTGAATGTTAAATGTCTTCGCAAAACGCAAAGATACCCAAGATAAGTGAAAAGTGAAAAGTGAAAGACGAAAAATACAAGTAAAACCGTTGGTTTACATATGACTCATGACTCATGACTCATAACTCATGACTTTTTTTACTATATTTGCCGTTCAACCATCGATGGAATGAACACATACTGGAAGCTGCTGAAATTCGGAAAACCGCTCGAAAAGTACGCCATACCATACTTTTTCTACACGCTCCTATACGCGATATTCAATGTGATGAATTTCGTGCTGGTCATTCCCATCCTCAACATCCTGTTCAATCCCGACGAGGCGCTGATAGTCACCCAGATGCCTGCGTTCGCATTCAAGGCATCCTATCTGCAGGAAACGCTCAGCTACCTCATCTACAAGATATACGGGACGGCGTACGACCCCGTCGATATCCTGGTCGCGATAGCGGCGGTTCTGGTCTTCAGCGCTCTGATAAGCAACCTATCGCGCTACCTGGGGCAGTACACGATCGAAAACCTGCGCATCAATGCGCTGCGCAACATGCGCAACCGGATGTACGACAAGGTGATGTCGCTCAATGTGGGCTATTTCAGCAACGAGCGCAAGGGGGACATCATATCGAAATTCTCGTCCGACGCACAGATGGTGCAGGCAACCATTTCGAGCACCATGCAGGTGATCTTCCGCGAACCGTTCCTCATCGTCGCCTACCTTGCGGTGATGATCGGCATATCGTGGAAACTGACCGTTTTTGCCGCGATATTCCTTCCCATGGTGGCGTTCGTCATAGGGTTTATCGTCAAAAGGCTGCGCAAACCCGCAAAGGCCGCGCAGGACGAACTCGGCAATATGGTGAGCCAGCTCGACGAATCGCTTTCGGGCATCAAGATAATCAAGAGCTACAACGCCGAAGGGTACTCCACGAAGAAATACCGCACGATGAACGATATCTTTTCAAGGATATCCAGTTCGATGGCGCGCCGGCAGCAGTTGGCATCGCCCATGAGCGAATTCCTGGGCATAATGGCCGTCGCCATAATACTGATATTCGGCGCGACGCTGGTGTTCAGCGGCGAACTCCAGGGGGCCGAATTCATCGCTTACGTCGCCATTTTTTCACAGATAACCCGTCCCGTGCGCGCTTTTGCCGACGGATTCGCCACTATCAACCAGGGCATTGCGGCGGGCGATCGCATCTTCGGGCTTTTAGACACCCCCAACGGAATAACCGACAGGCCGGACGCGCGGAAAATGGGCTCGTTCGATGAAGAGATAGAGTTCCGCGACGTGCATTTCAGCTACGAGGAGCGCGAGATAATCCGGGGTGTGAGCTTCCGCATAAAGAAAGGCGAAACGGTGGCGCTGGTGGGACCATCCGGCGGCGGGAAATCGACCCTGTCGGACCTCGTGCCGCGTTTCTACGATCCGCGGCAGGGAGCCGTACTGATCGACGGGACGGATATCAGGGATTACCGCATGGAGAGCATCCGCGCCCACCTCGGCATGGTGGCGCAGGAGACGGTGCTGTTCAACGACACGATAGCCAACAATATAAAACTCGGGGTTCCCGATGCCTCGCCGGAGGATGTGGTGCGTGCAGCGAAGGTCGCCAACGCCCACGACTTTATTATGGAGACCGAGGCCGGCTACGAAACCAATATCGGCGACCGCGGCATGAAACTATCGGGCGGACAGCGGCAGAGAATAAGCATCGCACGCGCAGTGCTGAAAAATCCCGATATCCTCATCCTCGACGAAGCCACTTCGGCGCTCGACACCGAGAGCGAAAAACTGGTGCAGGATGCGCTCGATTCGCTGCTCGCGGGACGCACGTCGCTCGTGATCGCACACCGCCTGAGCACCATACGCAACGCCGACTGGATCATCGTCGTCGACCAGGGGCGCATAGTCGAGCAGGGGCGCCACGACGAACTGATGGCCTGCCGGGGCATGTACGCACGCCTTATTGAAATGCAGCAGATCGCAACAGAAACGAAATAATTTTTACCGACCATCAAAACTCCCCATAATGAAACTATTCAGAAAATTCATCATCCTGCCCCTGACGGTATTGGCCATGGCGGCATGTTCCAAAGACCCGAAAGAGACCCCTGCCGATCCCGATGCACCGCAGATCGTCCTGCTGCAGTCTCCCGAACAGTGGGAAACAGGCAAGGCGGTCGAAATAATAACCGAGGTGACCATCAAAGCGGGCAGCAGCATATCTTCGGTCACGCTCCACTATAACGACGGCAGTGCGAAAAGCACAACTATGAGCGCGGCTTCCGGTGCAAACCAATATTCGGCCACGTTTACCGTTCCGTCGCCCGTGGGCAAGACCGCCGCATATTACGTGGAAGCTGTCGGCTCGAACGGCAAAACCTCGAAGTCGGGAACCGTTACTCTCACGGCGGTTGCAGCCGGTGTGGTGGATGATGCGGCATCGAAACTGCGCCTTAACGAGATCGGCACATCGGGCGATTACAAATTCATCGAGATATACAATCCTACGGGCTTGATAGTCAGTATGAACGGCGTTTCTCTATGGAAAAACGGCGAGCTGCTCGTGTCGTTCACATCTTCGAAGACTATGCCGGCCAAAGCATACGGCGTGTTCCGGGCCAAGGAGTCCAAATTCACCGTTCCGGCAGGGGCGGTGGACCTCGGCGTGACCGAAACAGGACTCTCGGGATCGAAATCCCTTTCGGTCGAGCTGCGCTACGGCGGCGATGTCATAGATGCATTCGCAAATACCGTCAACCCGGGCGTTCCGCAAATGACCTCAGCCGACTGGGACGACACTCCCGAAACCGAGGGAGCCAACTTTATCCGCCCGAAAGGCCAGACCTACGGATGGTATGCAGCCCCTTCGACCGCAGCCGCCACTCCCGGCAAGGAGAACGGTTCATCGGGAACCAGGCTCAAACACCAGCTGCTTAAAGAGGATGCCGTGGCGTGTCCGCCTTACATCGCCAACATAGCTATAAATCCCGATAAGGCCACACCAACAGGCCTGACGCCGGGCGATAATATCATAAGATTCAAGGTCTACTACGACGCGCACAGCGCCGAGCCGTCGGTCGTATCGTCGAACGGCAATCCTGCCAAGACAGGCGGGATGTGGTACGTCATGCCTACGCTCTCGGGTTCGGCCGCCGGTACCGAAACCACAATTACCCTGACCGCGTCAAATGCGGCCGGACTGACGTCCGAAAAAATAACCGTGCTGGCATTCGCGGCCGGAACAACGTTCGGGACTTATTCGGATATCCGGCTTAACGAGATCCGTACTTCTACCAAGGACGGCATCGAACTCTACAATACATCGTCGAAACCCGTGGTCATTGCCGGTATGCGTATCCGCAAGAACAAGGACAGGATATTCACTGTTCCCGGTTACATGGTGATGAAGGCGGGCGGATATGCGGTCTTAGGCTGCAACGGCAAGGATTATTCGACGGCTGGAACCGCTTACCTGAACCTCGGCACCGTTGCCAACGGCCTCTCGGGAAGCAAGTCGCTGCTGATAGAACTCCGCAAGCCGAAGATCGAGGGTGATCTTACCAACAGCACGAATATCGATGCGTTCGTCAATATCGCAACGAGTGTCGCCTATCCCGACAAGAACAGCGCGTGGGATACGGAAAATCTCGTTCAATGGCCCATAACGAACGGAGCGGGCCGGGCACCCAATGGTTCGGGTGCGTGGTACCTCTTCTCGACAGACACTATGGGAGCCTCGAATCCGACGACATCCTCGGGCAGCAAGTTCACCCAGACATACCATCAGGACGGAACAGACGATTAGTCGGAACGGCGACGGCGGATTTGATGATAAAGGCGGTTGCCGATCTTAAACTATTGGCACAGCGCCGCCGTCATTGCAAGGAGCCGTAGGTGACGAAGCGATCCAGAAAAAGAAAGACCGCAAACTATAATGGTTTGCGGTCTTTTCGCTATTGTGAGTATTAAGTCGAATCCTATTTATATTATCAAGGTAGATCCCTCGTCGGCAGATGGCAACTCTTTGTGCCCGTAAACCTGCCTGATCCGCCTCGCTCGGGATGACGATTTAATTGTCGGCGTTCCGACCTCGCAATGTCGGCGGCGCTGTGCCGGAAGTTTCGGACCTGTAATAACCTTTGTCATCAAGTCCGTTGGCGTCGTTACGCCTCCCAATTAAGGATCTTGTGAAAGTCGAATTCTGCAGGGTTCTTTACGTAAGCCTTGGCAGCTTCGTAATCGGCAGGCGTGACGTAGTTGAGGATATAGTCGATCACGGCCTGGAACTTGTCGCAGCCGATGTTCACGAGGCGGGGCGGGATCTTGTGGGTGAACGGATCTTCGAGATCCTTCAGGTAGAGCGGGCTCACGAAACCTTCCTGGTTGACGTAGACCATACAGCCGGTGTTGCCCTGGGCGAAGAGTTTGTAAACGCCCATGCCCAACTGCGAGCAGTAAACGAGGTCGTAGGCGACAGGGGTCTGGCAGCGCACTTCGTAGCCGATCTCGACCGGACGGCTCTTGACCTTGATGCCCAACTCCTTGAGCTTGTTTTCAAGCATTTCGTTGAAGATGTGCGCCTTGGAAACCTTGCCGAGTTCGGGGTGGCCGTGGTCGTCGTACGAGAAAGTCACGCCGCTCTTTTTGATCTCCTCGTCGCTCAGTTCGTGGAACACACCTTCCGAAATGATGGCCGCGCCGTAGTCCATGCCCATGATCTTGCGCTTGACGATGGCCGAAACCACCAGGTTCACGATCTTGTCGACGGTTATCTCGGTCTTGTTGAACATCTCGGGAATGACGATCATCGGGTAATGGCAGGCCGAGCCGATGCCGAAAGCGAGGTGGCCGGCGCTGCGTCCCATTGCCGCCAGAACGAACCAGTTGCCGCTCGTGCGTGCGTCCACATAGACCGTGCGTGCGATGACCGCACCCTTGTCCTTGGCCGACTGATAGCCGAAAGTGGGCATGCCGTCGGGCAGCGGAAGGTCGTTGTCGATGGTCTTCGGGACGTGGATGTTGGCAATAGGGTATTTCTTCGCTTCGAGGAAAGCCGCGATGCGGTTGGCGGTCGAGGCGGTGTCGTCGCCGCCCACGGTGACCAGAAGCTTGATGTTGTTCTTCTTGAAGAAATCGAGGTTGAAATTTTCGTCGAAATCCTTCTGCGAGGGTTTGAAACGGCTCATCTGAAGGAACGAACCGCCGCGGTTGAAGATATCGTCGGCCATGTTGAAGTCGATGTCCGCGGTGTGGGGTGCGGGATTGAACAGCCCGCTGTAGCCGCCGTGGAGGCCTATCACGCGGTAGCCTTTCTGGAGGAATGTCTTTGAAACGCTGCCCACTACTGTATTCATACCGGGCGCGGGGCCGCCGCCGGTCAGGATTGCGATTGCGTCTTTCATGCGTATTGGTTTTATTTTGGTTTGGAATTTATGCTGGATGTGACTACAAAGATAGAACTATTTTTAATAATTTTTAAGAAATCTGTTTAAAAGGACTTCCGGATAATTATGGTAATATTTTTATAACTTTGTATTAATCATCCCCAAAAGCCCTGCAAATGAAAATCAGGTTATTATCACTTTTGTTCGCTGTATCATTTTTTGCGGGCGCTTTGGTTTCCTGCGAAAAGGATATTGAAAAGCATCGCAACACCAATTTCGATGTTCCCGAGTTGACAGACGACAACACTGTTCAATTCACGGTCGACGCTAAGTCGGGTGCCGAGGTGTATTTCCGCCTGCTTGGCGGTAAGATCGCCGTAGACTGGGGCGACGGGCATATAACGAAGGATATCGACCCCACCGACGGGAAGCTTTCGCGTCCAACTTTCAGCCATAGGTACCGCAACTCCGGCGAGTACCGCATAAAGATATGGTCAGAAGAGTTAACCGAAATAAATATGCATTCCGGCAACGGCAGTTACGGTGAACTCCGGTTAGGAAATTGTCCCCTGCTCAACAGGGCCTGGCTGTACAGTTTTCGTAATGGTACGACGCTCGACCTCAACGGTTGTTCGGTTCTCGAGGCTCTTGACATAGACAATTGCCCCCGTCTGGAGTCGGTGGCGCTGGATCGGTGTTCCCGATTGAAATATGTCGGTTTTCACAACAACCCCAATCTGTCGGCACTTGATCTTAGCCGCAACAACCTGATGGTGAGGTTGTATTGCTGGGATAACGGGGTCAGGGAACTGAACCTGCCCAACAGCGTCGATTACGTCTCCTGCCGGAACAACGCCATGACCTCGCTGACCATCAAGGATAACCTGAATCTGAAGACTCTTTTATGCTATGACACAGGGCAGCTTACCACCCTCGACCTTGACGGATGCGACAATCTGGAGAGCCTGATGTTCCCAGGCACTTCCATCGCGGAGTTCGATTTTTCAGAATTCCCCCGTCTGATGCACATTAATTGCAAAAATACAAAAATGAGCAATGTAAATGTAATTCAAAATTGCAACCTGATCGAACTTGTCTGCTCCGGCCTTGCTCTTACCTCGCTGGATATCAGCGGCAATACACGTCTACAAACACTTGATTGCAGCTGGAATCAGTTGACGGCTCTGGATGTTTCCAATAACACGAAATTCAGATATCTGTATATCAACGATAATAAATTCGCCAAAAAACAGCTCGAGGATATTTTTGAAAAGTTGCCACCATTCGATCCCAAGACCGCTACGCGGATGCCGCCGCCATCATCACCAAGTCCATCGTCAATAAAAATACTCAACAATCCCGGTGCAGCTGCGTGTAATACGTCGATAATCACCGGCAAAGGTTGGGTGATAAAGACAAATTAATAAGATGCCCGAATTAATCGTATTGTAATGAAAAATAGGCTCACCGTATTGTTTGCCTGCATGGCCTTCGCCGCGCAGGCGCAAGTCTATACGCCCGACTGGGAATCGATAGACAGCCGGCCCGTTCCCGGGTGGTTCGAGGATGCGAAATTCGGCATATTTATTCACTGGGGGCTGTATGCCGTCCCGGCGTGGGCGCCGACGGGACAATACTCCGAATGGTACTGGTGGCAGAAGGATTTCGCAAAGAACCAGGCTTTCGTCGATTTCCACAACGAGATGTACGGCGCGGAGTTCCGGTACCAGGATTTCGTGAAGGACTTCAAAGCCGAAATGTTCCGTCCCGAAGAGTGGGCGGCCACGTTTCGGGGCGCAGGGGCGAAATACGTCGTGCTGACATCCAAGCACCACGAAGGGTACGCCCTGTGGCCCAGCCAGTACAGCTGGAACTGGAACAGCGTCGACACCGGACCTCACCGCGACATTTGCGGCGAACTGACCGGAGCCGTAAGGGCCGAAGGGCTGCACATGGGTTTCTACTACTCGCTCTACGAATGGTTCAATCCGGTCTTCCTGACCGACGTGGACAGATACGTCGACCGGCACATGCTGCCCCAGATGAAGGAGTTGGTCGTCCGCTACGAGCCCGATATTGTGTGGACCGACGGTGAATGGGAGTACCCCAGCGCGACGTGGCGCTCGGCGGAGTTCCTCGCGTGGCTCTACAATGAATCGCCCGTCGCCGACCGCGTGGCAGTCAACGACCGCTGGGGCAAGGAGACACGCGGAGTGCACGGAGGATACTACACCACGGAATACGACGAGAGCCACTGGGTGGGCGGCGAGGCCGGCGCCATAGCGCACCGTCCGTGGGAGGAGTGCCGCGGGATAGGCGGTTCGTTCGGCTACAACCGCAACGAGAATCTCGAAGACTACTCCACGGATGCGGAACTGATCCATATGCTCATTAATAAGACGGCGCGCGGCGGGAATCTTTTGCTTAATGTAGGACCGACAGCCGACGGGCGCATTCCCGTGATCCAGCAGCAGAGGCTGGCTGCGATAGGGGAGTGGCTCGCGGTGAACGGCGAGGCGATCTACGGCACGCGCAAATGGGACAAGGCCCCGGATGTGACGGCGGAAACGACCCTTTATTTTACGAAAAAAGGCGGCGATATCTATGCCATTGTCACATCGTGGAGCGACAAACCCCTAAAGATCGGCGGAATCACGCGGGCAAAGTCGGTGAAAATGCTCGGAACGGATAAGAAAATCCAGTATAAACTTTCGGGCGGCGTGCTGACCATAACCCCGCCTCAACTTTCACCGGCCGAAAATCCGTGCAGCCACGCCTGGGTGTATAAAATAACGGGGGCGGAATAACAGTCAAACCCGCTTCGATCTTCAGTGTTATTGGTAGATTCCTCGTCGAGCGAGTGGCAACGGCCACGGCGATTTATTTTACGACGAACCAAAAACCGTTGCAGGCGTTCCGGCACGTCGCGCTGTTTAGTTGTCCGGTTTGCGGATGTGGACGAGAATTTTGTCGATCCTCGCACCGTCCATATCGACGATCTCGAAGTCGAAACGGTTCCACGATATCTTCTCCCCCTCGATCGGAATACGCTCCAGCAGGTCGAGTATAAGGCCGCTTACGGTGTTGTGGTCGTTGTCCGGATAAAGATCCTCCATATCGAAATACTCTAGAAAATTATAGAAAGAATACTGCCCCTCGACCAGCCAGCTCCCGTCGTCCCTTTTCACGATGTCGTGCTGCTCGCCTTCCTCTAAAACCTCGCCCACAAGAGCTTCCAGCATATCTTTCAGCGTCACGATGCCCTGTACGTAGCCGAACTCGTCGATCACGAAACCGTACTTCACGTTCTCCCTTTTGAACAGCTCCAGCGCATCGTAGACGCTCTGGTTCTCAGAGAGGCACTGCGCCGGCTGGGTTATGGCCGCGAGTGAAAAGTCCGCAGACCCGATAGTATTGAAAAGGTCCTTGAGGAATACCACCCCGGCGAGCTCGCCCTTGGTTCCGGCTGAAACGGGATATACGTCGTGCATATCGGCCTGCACCTTTGCCCTGACGTCGGCGGCATCGTCGTCGGCGTCGAGCCAGACAAGGTCGCTGCGGTGCGTCATTATCGAATCGACGTCGCGGTCGCCCAGGCTGAAAACCCTCTCGACGATCTCGTGCTCGACCTCCTGCACCTCGCCCACATCCAGCCCTTCGCGCACGATCGCCTTGATCTCTTCCTCGGTGACCTTGCCGCTGTCGTCTTTGGTGATCTTGAAAAGCCTGGCTACGCCGGCGGTACTTTTCGATAGCAGCCATACCAGCGGCGCGCATATATTGGAGAGCAGCGTCATCGGACGCGCCATTGCCTTCGATATCCGTTCTGCGCGGCTGAGTCCGAGGCGTTTGGGCACAAGTTCGCCGAAGACCAGAGTCAGATAGGTTACTGCTATTACTATGGTGGTCTTTGCGATCCCGACCGAATAAGGGGCAAGAAAATCGGACTTCGCTATGACTTCCGCGAAATCGTAGGCGAATTTTTCACCGGAATAAAGACCGGTCAGGATGCCTATCAGCGTGATGCCTATCTGCACCGTCGAGAGGAAGCGGTCGGGTTCGCCCGACAGTTTCAGCGCCCTGCCCGCGCTCCGGCTCCCTTTCCGGGCATCCGTTTCGAGTTTGGTCCTTCGCGCCGACACCAGAGCCATCTCCGACATCGACAATATCCCGTTCAACAGGATGAGGACAAGAATAATTATTATTTCCATGGTTTACAAAGTTCTGCAAAAGCCGTACCTAAGAGTCTGTCTAAAAATTATTAGACAAATCTGTTATAGCCATTTTAAGCGCTTTTCCCACGACATTCTCGTTACAATGGAACCCCATTGCGCCTCGCCTGTAGTGAAAAAATCATCTTAAAATTCCTCATAACATTTTTCATCAATAAAATTTAGACAGACTCTAACGCAATTTTCCCAAAAAGCGTTCGCGGCTGACGACGTAGCGCACGTGACGGCCTTCGCCTATCACGTCCGCGGAATCCGATGCCTCTACGGTGAAAAGGAGTCTGCGGCCCTCCATTTCGACCAGCGTCGCACGTGCCGTGACGGTATCTCCCGGAGCGGTCGGCTTCAGGTGCGACATGGCGATCAGGCTGCCCACCGTTGTCTCGCCCTCGGCAAGGAAAGGTGCCACGGCTTTCATGGCTGCGTTCTCGGCAAGGGCTATCATGGCCGGAGTGGCAAAAACATCCATGTCGCCCGACCCCATGGCCGCGGCCGTGTTATCTTTTCCAACCTCGACAGAGCTTTCGCCGGTGACGCCGATATGCAGACTTTTTCCCATAATATACCAAATCCCCGATTCGTTACTATATTTGCACAAATATAGTGAAAGCCGAGAGGCGAGCAAAGTTTACTTTAGCTTGCCCGAGGCGAATCCTATATTCTACAAATATAGTGATTGCAAGTGAAACGACTGCTTGTCATACTGGTGTTTTGTATTATCGCGCTGCCTGCCGAAGCCAAAAAAGATCCGAAAACGGATAAAAAAACGCAGTACAGCAGGCGCGACGTGTCGCATTACGATTTCGAGGTAGATAAAAACGGAGACACGACTACCGTCGTCTATGTGAACCGCGTCTTCTGTTTCTCGAAGCCGATGGACATGTCGAAGCACTGGAAACTCGTGCGCGATTTCCGGAAAGTATATCCGCTGGCGCTGGTGGCGAAGGAAAAAATGTCGCTCTACGAAGAGGAGATACTGAAACAACCCACAAAAAAGGCACAAAGGGAGTATTCCAAGCAGATAGAGAAACAACTCGTGGCAGAATACACCCCCGAACTGAAGCGCATGACGGTCAACCAGGGCAAGATACTGCTGCGCCTCATCGACCGTGAGACCGACAAAACTTCATACGATATAGTCAGGGAGTTCCGAGGCGGGTTCGTGGCGGGGTTCTGGCAGGGCATCGCCAGGATGTTCGGACACAACCTCAAGGACGAGTACGACGCCGTCGACCGCGACCGCATGATCGAACAGTGCATCATGATGTACAATGCCGGACTGCTGCCTGAATATTAGACTATAAAGCCGTTGCATATTACCCGGAATTTATTATCTTTGTAAACCGACTTAAACCCTTTTAAAATTATACTGCTATGACAGAATGGTGGGGCGCAATGGATTTACTGATGAAATCCGTATGGTGCGTGGCTTTCGTAACGAGCCTTGTATTTATCATCCAGACGATCATGACCTTCGCGGGGATGGACTCCGACGGCGGGATGGACGTGAATATCGACGTCGACGGAGTGGACGGCGGCGACAGCCAAGGGCCGTTCCAGTTGTTCACTTTCCGTAACCTGGTGCACTTCCTGCTCGGGACTTCGTGGGCCATGATAGCATTCCAGGGAGTGTTTTCAAGCAACGCCATGTGGGTCGCCGTGTCGCTCGCCGTGGGCGTGCTGCTCGTTGTGGCGGTGATGATGATATTCCGTTTTTTCAGCCGCATGGAGCAGAGCGGAAACATAGATCTGAAAAACGCCGTCGGATGCAAGGGCAATGTATACCTTAAAATACCCGCCGCAAAAAAAGGCGAAGGCAAGGTGCAGATAGCCGTGCAGGGTGCCGTGAGGGAATATGACGCGCTGACCGAAGGCGAAGAGCTGGAAACAGGCGCGCCCGTGGTGGTCAAAAGAGTGATAAACGACAACACCCTGCTTGTCGAAAGATTCTGATAATCAAATCGTAAATCTAAATAAAATAAATTTCTATGGAAGCATTGGGAGTAAGTATAATCCTGATCATTGTGATCGTGGTGGTGCTGTTCGTGACGTTCGCCGCCATTCTTTCGCGCTACAAACGCTGTCCGTCCGACCGGATCCTTGTCGTCTACGGTAAAACAGGCCGCAACAAGGAAGGCGGCATCAGCTCGGCGAGGTGTATCCACGGGGGCGCGGCATTCATCTGGCCCGTGTTCCAGAGCTACGCGTTCCTCGACCTGACGCCCATCTCGATCGAGTGCAACCTGACGAATGCGCTGAGCAAGCAGAACATCCGCGTGGACGTTCCCAGCCGTTTCACGGTGGGTATCTCGACCGAATCGGAAAGCATGACCAATGCCGCCGAACGTCTGTTGGGGCTGAAACTCGAACATATCCAGGAACTGGCGCGCGACATCCTTTTCGGACAGCTGCGTCTCGTTATCGCCACGATGGATATCGAGGAGATCAACTCGGACCGTGACAAGTTCCTCGCCAACGTCAGCTACAACGTCGAGGCCGAGTTGCGCAAGATCGGTTTGAAACTGATCAACGTTAATGTCACCGACATACGCGACGAGTCGGGATACATCGAGGCCCTCGGTAAGGAGGCCGCCGCGAAGGCCATCAACGAGGCCAAAAAGAGCGTTGCCGAGCAGGAGCGTTTCGGGGAGATCGGGAAGGCCGAAGCCGACCGCGACAAGGATATCCGCATCGCCGAAACCGAGCGTGACACCCGTATCAAGACTTCCGAAGCCAATGCAAAGGCCGTTGAGGGCGAGAACACCGCCAAAGTTGCCATCGCCGACTCGGACGCTATCCGCCGCGAGCGCGAGGCCGAAGCCGAACGCAAAGCCCTCGCCGCCGAGAAGGTGCAGAGCGCCAAAGCCCTGGAAGAGGCGTATCAGGCCGAGCGCGAGGCTGAAAAAGCGCGTGCCGAACGTGAAAAAGCCACCCAGCAAGCCAATATCGTGGTCCCGGCCCAGATCGAAAAGGAGAAAGCCATCATCGACGCCGAAGCCGAGGCAGAACGCATCCGCAGAATGGCGAAAGGGGAGGCCGATGCCATCTTCGCCAAGATGGACGCCGAAGCTCGAGGTATTCTTGAGGTGCTGACCAAGCAGGCCGAAGGGTACGACCGCATCGTGCAGGCCGCCGCCGGGAATCCAGACAAGGCCGCAATGCTGCTCATCACCGACAAACTGCCCGAACTGGTACGTACGCAGGTCGAGGCGGTCAAGAACATCAAGATCGACAAGATCACCGTGTGGGACGGCAACAACGGCGGCAAAGGGAACACATCTACGGCCAATTTCATTTCGGGCCTGATGAAGTCGGTCCCGCCGCTCAACGACCTTTTCAATATGGCGGGCCTGAGCCTTCCGAACTACCTCAAGGGCGAGGCCGAAAAAGCCAATGCCGCTGTCGAGGCCGCAGAGATCGCAGAGGCCGGACAGGTGGACGAATAAATTAATTACGAATTACGAATTACGAATTACGAATTACGAATTACGAATTACGAATTACGAATTACGAATTACGAATTACGAATTACGAATTACGAATTACGAATAAAATGGATTATATCTCATGAAAATGTGAGATAGAAAAGAAGAACGGGAATCGAAAGATTCCCGTTCTCTTTGTTTTAGCGTCTGCTCTGAAACATTTGTATGGCGTTGATGATGCCGCGGATCGTTGCCAGTCCCGTGCTGAACCCTCCGACGATGCGGTCGCCCACCGAGCCCGGGGGTGCGAAGAGCGAGAGCAGGTTGTCCACCGAAAAAGTATCCGCAATGCCGTCGGCCAGCCTCTCTTCGGCGTACCACAGTTTGATCTCCACTTCCCTGCGCATCTGACGCAGTTCCCCGAGATTGCGTATATCCCGCGGGTTACGTACCGTCCTATCTCTTCGTGCCATCTTTTTCCTCCTCCTCGGGGAACATAATGTCGATTAAATAGCGTATCAGCGTATGGACGACGAACCTGTCGCGGAAGAAGTACACCACGAAAGCGCCGATGAGCACAGCCCCGCCCGAGATGAGGAATCCCAGCCAGAAATGGCCCAGAGCCTCGCCGATCACCAGCGCTGCCGCCAGCATAAAGAACGTCAGCGCGATGAATATCAGCACCAGGAATATAATGTACCCGTACGCCTTGCTGAGCAGCGTGGACATCTTATCCACGATGCGCAGCCGTATCTGGGTCCATTTCAGTTCGGCATAGCGCACGCCGTCGTCTTTTATATCCCCGAGCTGATCCCCGAGTTGATCCAAACCCTTTCCCATGACAGTAGAGGGTGATTAGCGTTTCGCGACTTTCTTGCGTTCGGCCTCGACGCAATCTTTCACGTCCTCGACCATTTCTTCGATCTCGCTGGCCGCGCGGCGCGCTTTTTTCTTGTATTTATCGATCTCGTCGTCGACGTAATCGCGGGCCGCAGAGGCTTTTTCCTTGATCATATCGACCTCGTCTTCCACGAAATCGCGGATCATGGCGCGGGTTTCGGCTCCCGATTTCGGGGCGAACAGCTGGGCGATAACGCCTCCTACGATGGCACCGCCCAGGAATGCTCCCACTACGGCGCCTGTGTTGCTTCTTCTCATAGCTCGTCTATTTTTAGATTAAACAATTGTTTGCGTGAAACGAATAAACCACAAATGTTATTCCATAAAAGTTATTTTCGCTAATTTAGCGCGTTATATTCAATAAATTGTCAGAAAGGGAACATACTATTCTGTTTTACCGGCCACCGGCCGGAACGCCGCCGGCGATTTGTTTTTAACCTCATTCAAACCTATGGCTTACGGGCGAAATAATACCCTCTGTTTTACCGGGCACCGGTACTATACCGGCGGTGCGGAAGACGAATCGCGTCTTGCCCAGGCGCTGGAAACCGCTTTTGCCGACGGCTATCGTGTTTTTGTTTCGGGCATGGCCGAGGGATTTGATCTGGCCGCCGCCGAAGCCGTTTTGCGATTGAAAGAGCGGCATGCGGATGTTGTGCTGGTTGCGGCGGTGCCCTTCCGAAGGCAGGCGGCTAAATACGGCGCGGAAGAGAGGCGGCGTTACGAGCGCATCCTTTCGCTGGCGGACGAGGCTGTCATTTTGTCGGAACATTACGATTATGGGTGTTATTACGTCCGCGACGACTGGATGACCGAACGCTCCTCGCGCCTGGTCTGCTGGTACGACGGTTCCGACGGCGGCACGCGATACACAGTCCGCAGCGCCCTCGGCCGCGGAGTCGAAATAGTCAATATTTATAAAGAACCTGATTCTTTATTTTGAATTTATTACAAAACGAGAAATTTAATGTCATTCCGAACGAGTGCGATTGGATGATCTACCGCGATAACAGGATGTATCGCACGACGAGGAACCGACGCAGGAGTGAGTGCAGAGTCGAACTTGTTCGAACTATGCCGAGCAACAAGGAGGAAAACAAAGTTAAACTACTATATAGTTTAAAAGGCTGAAACGGGTTTGAATATAAGGAAGATCCCTCGTCGCTGAATAGAAACTTTCGATATATCAGGACCTGAATATATTCAGCTCGCGCGGGATGACATTAGATCGCCGTCTTTGTTAACAGCATTCGGAATGACCGAATTATTCTTATTTTTGCAGGAGCAAAACGGTTCGCATGAGCAACAACGATTGGAAATCGCGCCTTGGGATGGTCTACTCGACGAATCCCGATTTTGAATACAAGACCCCGCAGGACAAGGCGGCGGATACCCTCGTGCCCGGTAAGCAGAACCTGCGCGTGAGCCTCGACCGCAGGCACCGCGGCGGTAAACAGGTGACGCTTGTGACCGGTTTTGTGGGTTCGGACGATGATCTTACCGCTCTCGGGAAGCTGCTCAAAACTCGCTGCGGAGTGGGCGGGGCGGCCAAAGACGGCGAAATTATCGTGCAGGGGGACTTCCGCGACCGCGTGGTAGAGTTATTGCTGAAGGAAGGATACGCCAGGACAAAAAAAATATAAAACTCTGTCAGCGTGAAGATAAGGCCTGCGACAAGGGAGGACATTCCCGCCATTATGGATGCTTATGCCGCCGCGCGCGAATTCATGCGCAGTACCGGCAACGCGGGCCAGTGGACGGACGGCTATCCTTCGGAAAAGGTGGTCGAGCAGGGGATAGACGAGCGAAAGCACTACGTGTGCGAGTGCGGGGGGCAGATCGCAGGGACGTTCTGGTTTGCCGTCGGTGACGATCCGACCTATGCAAAGATATACGACGGCCGGTGGCTCGACGATGCGCCGTATGGGGTTGTCCACCGTCTTGCCTCAAACGGAAGATTCCGCGGGGTGGGGGATTTCTGCTTCGAGTGGTGTTTCGCGCAGGCGGGCAATATCCGCGTCGATACGCACCGCGACAATATCGTGATGCAGAATATATTGAAAAAGAACGGCTACGTGCAGTGCGGTATTATCCACCTGCTGAACGGGGCCGAAAGAGTGGCTTTCCAGAAAGTCAGGTGACTTTCTGAAAATGAAAGATGAAAATGAAAGATGAAAGATTGAAAAATACCGAGATAGGTTTTTTCGCATATCTGAAAAGGTATGCCGCTTTTTTCATTTTTCATTTTTCATTTTTCATATTGGGCATTGGCGCTGCCAATGCTCAATACTACAGCTGGGGCAATTCGCCTGCGTCGATAAAGTGGGATAAACTCAAAACGCCCGACATCAAGCTGATATATCCGGCCACTTTCCAGGAGAACGGCCGCCGCGTGCTGTGGTATTTCGATACGATACGTCCCTATGTAAATATCGGCTACAGGCTAGGGACGATGCCTACGCCCGTTGTCCTGCACACCGAGAACATGATCGGCAACGGGATGGTGATGTGGGCGCCAAAACGGATCGAACTGCTGTCTGCCCCCGGGTCGACATACTCGGAACCGTGGCTAAAACAACTGGTGATCCACGAATACCGCCACAATGTTCAGTACAACAACCTGAACCAAAGTACGATGAAAGTACTGGGGTGGATCCTCGGCGACCAGGCCAAATTCCTGGGACCGGCGCTTTTCGGAGTGCTGCTGCTCGAGGGCGACGCCGTGATGTTCGAGACCGAAATGAGCGCTTTCGGACGCGGACTGCAGCCCTCGTTCACGATGCACTACCGCGCCTCGGGCGATGTGGGAGACCCCCGCTACGCCAGGGATTACTGGTTCTGCGGATCGTTCCGGACTTTTGTTCCAGACCACTACCGTCTCGGCTACCAGATGGTGAGATGGAGCTACGACTACTACAACGAATTCATCTACGATAAACTCGCGTGGTTCACCGCCCGCAATCCCTACTACTTCGCCCCGATGACCGTCGGGCTGAGAAAATTCTACGGCATCCGCAAGTTCGGGATGTTCGAAAAAACCTTCGCCGAGCTGAACGCCTACTGGGATTCGCTTCCGCAGGTCGAGGATTCTTCGACGAAACTTCCCACGCCGTGGACCTCGTACACCACCTATCAATGGCCGTTGTGGCTCGACGATGGCACGATAATCGCCTTCAAAAAAGACTTCGACCGGTATAACCGCATCGTCAGGGTGGATGCCGTGACCGGCGCCGAGAAAGTTCTGGCTTACACCGGCAGCGTCAGTACCCGCCCCGTGCTGTCGGAAGGGAAACTGTGGTGGACGGAATACCGCGCAAGCATGCTGTGGGAAGAAAAAGTCAACTCGCGCCTCTGCTTTTACGACATCGCCAGCGGGCGCAAGGGGGTGTCGGGCGATCGCCGCCAGATATTCTATCCGGCCGCAATTCCTGGCGAAGGGCTTGCATATGTTGTCTACGACTACACAGGGCAGTATTCGATAGTGAAAGGCCTCAACGGCCGCGAATGGGAGATCGAATTCCCGTTCGGGACCGAAATAAACGGCCTCGCATGGGACGACGCGACGCAGAAACTGTATTTCATCGGTCTAGACGACGGCGGGATGTGGGTCGGAACGCCGACGGCGGATGAGGATGGAGCGAACAACGTGGCCGGGGAAAAATGGCGCCGCCTCACACCTTCACGGCATATTACCATAAGCGACCTGCAGGCGCGCGGCGGGAAACTTTATTTCGGTTCCATCGTCTCGGGAAAGGACGAAGCGCACTGCTACGACCTTGCGGCAGGTGTCGAATACCGCCTGACGGAATCCACATACGGCTCTTTCCAGCCTTTTCCCGATGCTTCCGGCGGACGGATAGCGCTGACCACCTACGACAAGGACGGCTACAAACTTGCCGTGCAGGATACGGCCTTGGCGGTCGAACAGGAACAGCGGACGCTGCCCGTCAACCTTGTGAATCCCGACTGGAAACGGTGGGATCTGCCAAAGATGGACAGCCTTGTATTTACTCCCGCCGCCGAACAGGAGTCAGAGACTAAATACCGTCCGAAACGCTTCCGCAAGGGGCTTCATCTCTTCGATTTCCACAGCTGGCTCCCGATGGACCTCTATCCGATGAAACTCATACAGGAGATGGACCTGAGCGTCAACCTCGGGGCGACTGCAATGTCGCAGAGCCTGCTCTCCGATGCGGTGACGTGGCTCTCCTACGGATGGAGCCGCGGCGGAGGGTCGTCCGTGGCGGGCGGGATCTCCTATTCCGGCCTGGGAGCGGTGCTCGACGTCGAATTTACCTGGGGCGGCGCCGACCAGGTACTCTATACCCAGGTCCCGCAGTATACCGATATCAAAAAATATTTCGACATAACTACGACCCTCTCGCTGCCCATGACAGTCGGATCGGGTTATAACTACCGCTGGCTGACCCCGTCGGTGGAATATTACTATACCAATGGGTTGATATTCAGGCCGTACGAAGATATGCCGCTGGGCGTGCTCACGCGCGGTGTGGGAAGGATGACCTCGAGCCTCACATACTCGCAGCAGACGCGCATGGCCACCAAAGACCTGCTGCCGAAGTGGGGATTCACCGCAAAGGCGGCTTTCGTTTTCAACCCAGGCGACAGGGATTTCAAGGACCTTTATTCCATCTATCTGCGCGGATACATGCCGGGCTTCGTGCGCCATCACAGCGTCACCCTGCGCGCGGACTGGCAGCAGACCGTCGGGGATGCTTCGCGCCCCTTCATGTTCCGTATGAAAGAGCTGTTCCCTAGAGGAGCACAGTATAATTTTGCGGCGAAACGCTATGCAGCAGGGGCGATCGACTATCAGTTCCCCATCTGGTATCCGGAAGGCGGTATCCCCAGCGTGCTATATTTCAAGCGCGTCAGGCTGAACCTTTTTATGGACTACGCGCGCTGGCAGGATTTTACGGGTATCTGGAGTCCGCTCTATTCGTACGGCGGTGATATCATACTGGACGTCAGTCCGGTACGCATGCCCGGCTCGAGCAACGTCGCGATAAAATTCACCATCGCAAAACCAAGCGACCGTTCCGGCGTATGGTTCACGGCCGGCGTTAACTTCCCGATATAGGCCGTTCACAAAAAACGGGGTCCGTTCCCGAACCCCGTCCTTTTTCTATCGTTTTGAATTATAGAGCCTTGATCTCTTTCAGCACGTCGTTGGTCTTGCGGACAGCGTCGGCCGATGCTGCGAATTTGGCTTTTTCGTCGGCCGAAAGCTCCATTTCGACGATCTTCTCAACGCCGCCCTTGCCGATAATGGCCGGAACCCCTATACATATATCCTTTTGATCGTATTCGCCGTCGAGCGAAACGCACGAAGGGATGAGTTTCTTCTGGTCGAACATGATGGCTTCGACGACGCTTGCGGCGGCAGCGCCCGGAGCGTACCACGCCGAAGTTCCGAGAAGGCCGGTCAGAGTAGCGCCGCCTACCATGGTGTCGCCGACGACTTTGTCCAGAACGTCTTTCCCGGCGAATTTAGACACCGGAACACCCCTCCACGAAGCCTTGTCCACGAGCGGGATCATGGTGGTGTCGCCATGTCCGCCGATAACCATGCCGTCCACGTCCTTCATGCTTGCGCCCAGAGCCTTGGCCAGGTAGCAGCGGAAACGCGAAGAGTCGAGCTGTCCGCCCATGCCGAAAACCTGGTTCCTGGGAAGGCCGCTGCTCTTGAGCGCCAGATAGGTCATCGTGTCCATCGGGTTGCTGACGATCACGAAAATGGCCTTGGGCGAGTGCTTCAAGGCTTCGCCCATGACGCTCTTCACGATACCGGCGTTGACGCCGATAAGTTCTTCGCGGGTCATTCCCGGTTTGCGGGGAACACCCGAAGTGATAACAACGACGTCGGAACCGGCGGTCGCGGCATAATCATTCGTCACGCCCGTGACCTTGGTGTCGAACTCGACGAGAGTCGACGTCTGATAAATATCCAGCATTTTGCCCTCGGAAAGGCCATCCTTGATGTCGATGAGCACCACTTCGCTGGCGACCTTGCGCATTGCCAGCACATTTGCACACGTAGCGCCAACATTACCGGCGCCGATAACCGTTACTTTTCCCATTTTCTTGAAATTTATTGAATTATTAATCTTCTTTCTCCTTTTTACGTTTTATCGTATGCTTGAACTTCATAACGGCAAAGTTCAGTTCGATGCTTGTCTCGGTATCAGTCGTTTTCAGGTCGTCCCCGAGCAGTTCGGCCATTATATCCCCGCCCTTTTCCATCAGCGATTTCTGGCGGAATTCATCCGGAGCCTCAGACAGCTCGGCAGCCGTACGCGCCAGTTCGCGGATCTTTGCAAAGGTCTCGACTATGGCTATCGTGGTCTGCGTTGCGCGCGGGCTTTTCAGTATCGTCGCCAGCATGTAGAGGCCCTTCTCGGTGAAGGCTTTGGGCGGGTATTTGGAATGCTCGCCGCGGCCGCCGGTTTCTAAGGTCGAAATTTTCGACCTTAAAGACTTCGCCTCTTCTTTCGACAAATCTATCAGATATCCCGCCGGAAATTTGTCGGGATTATTTCTTACAGCTTCGTTGACACGCTTTGTCTCAACACCATACAGGGCCGCGACATCGCTGTCTAGTATTACCTGTTCGTCCCGCAGCCTGAAGATCTTCTCTTCGACACTGCCGAACTTTACGACCTTTCCGTCCACGAAATCAGCCTATCAGCGCCTTGTACTGGTCGGCTGAAAGAAGTCCGTCGACCTGCGCGGGATCGCTCATCGTGACTTTGATGATCCAGCCTGCGCCGTAGGGATCCTTGTTGACAGCATCGGGTGCATCGTCGAGAGCCTCGTTGAATTCGGCCACTTCGCCAGAGACGGGATTAAACAGGTCGGAGACGGTCTTGACGGCCTCGATGGTACCGAAAACTTCGTGCTTTGCGACCGTTTCGCCAACTGTGGCGACGTCAACGAAAACGATATCGCCCAACTGCGACTGTGCAAAATCGGTTATGCCTACGACGGCCGTGCCGCCTTCAACCCTGACCCACTCGTGGTCCTTGGTGTACTTCAGTTCGGAAGGGATGTTCATGTCTGGCTAAAAGTTAAGTAAGATGAAACGTTCTTTAATATCCGCAAAAATCTGTAAAAAGCCCATCCTTTTTCACTGCAAAGCGCGGCAAAAACCGCGCCCAGCATTTAGGATGCACAAAGGTAAACTTATTTTCCGCAGATTGTACCGCCTGCTGTGAAAAAAATCACAACACCGGCGGCAGGGCTATACGGATTCGTAATCGGCGTTCCGGCCGCAAACTTCCCACACCTTTTCGACTATGCTCTCCGGAGTGATCCCCGTCATGCACCGGTAGTCGTTGTAGCGGCAGGCTTTATTCCCGTATACCGAACACGGACGGCATTCCAGGGCCATCTGGACGACGTTAGCCGGGTCCTGCCCGAAGCCGTAGAATCCGGCGTAGGGATGGGTGCCTCCCCATACGGACACGGCCGGAGTCCCGACCAGAGAGGCCATGTGCATCGCCGACGAGTCCATCGTGACTATGGCGTCGAGATTCGAAATGAGATTCAGCTCCTCGCCCAGGTTTATGCAGCCGATGACCGATATGATGTTGTCGCGCTGCGAGGCGATCTGGTCGGCCAGACGCTGCTCTTCCTTGCCCCCGCCGAAGATGAAAACCTTCTGGGCCTTGTCGGCTATCTGTACGGCCGCTTCCTGCATGAGCGCCAGCGGGTACATCTTCGCAACGTGCTTGGCGAAAGGCGCGATGCCTATCCAGTAGCCGGTCTTTTTGCCGTGCAGGTAGTTGATAGCGAGCGGAACAGGCAGTTTCAGGTCGGGAACCGGCTGAGGCTGTACATCGAAACCCAGGTCGCGCAGTACGTCGGTATACCTTTCTACGGTGGTTTTCAGCTGGTGGGAATTCATATACCCCCGTCTGCAGAGGCGGCGTTTTTCGCCCTTGCCCTTGTCGATGTGCGACACGCGGCATCCGCGCAGACCCATCAGCTTGCGGATAACCTGGCTGCGCAGCACGTCGTGGAAGTCGGCGACCGCGTCGACACCCTCTTTACGGGCGTCGGCGGCAAGGCGGAACAGGCCCCAGAAGCCTTTGTGGCGCACTTTCAGGTTGAGGTGGAAGAACCTCATATCGTGTATGCCGCGGAAGAACGGGGCGAAGAAAGGCCGCGTAAGCACGGTTATCTTCACCTCGGGATACTTCTCGCGCAGGGCCTTGATGACCGGGACGGTCATCGCTACGTCCCCCATCGCGGAGAGACGGATGATCAGCAGGTGTTTAGGAAGGGGTTTCACGGGTCCTGGGGCGGGATTTAGAGGGATTAGGGCAACTATTTTTTTGAAAGGTTGAATGATGGGTCGTTGTACATTTTCATCTGCTTGTAGACCTTCATGTATTTCCGGCCGGCTTCGATGTCTTCGATCAGCTCCTCGATGGCGGTCGAAAGGTCCGTGCGCTGTTGGAGCAGCGTTTCGAGCTTCTGGCGGCGCGAAGAGCGGTCCGCTTCGGGAAGGTCGGTGCGCGAGGCCTCCAGGTCCATGTGGTATATCTTCAGCGCGAGGATCGACAGACGGTCGATGGCCCACGCGGGGGTCTCGGTGTTGATACGGGCGTCCGGCGCGGCTTTCACGTCCTTGTATTTGTCGAGCCAGTAGCTGTCGATGTACTCGACCATGTCGGTGCGGTCCTGGTTCGAACGGTCGATGCGGCGTTTGAGCGCGAGTGCCTTGACGGGGTCGATCTGCGGGTCGCGGATGATGTCCTCGAAGTGCCACTGGACGGTGTCGATCCAGTTCTTGTGGTAGAGCAGGGCGTCGAGGCTGCCGGCGGAATAGGGGTTCTCCATCAGCTGGTCGACGTTGTCGTAGCGATGGTAATCGTCTATCGCGCGCTGGAATATCTTGTTTGCGTTTTCGGTGAACATTTTTTACGTATTTAGATGTTAAGAAAACAAATATAGTAAAATTTACTCTAAACCGCAACCCCGGCTATTTTAAGGGGCCGGGGCTGCGCGTATAATATAATTGGAAGTATTGCTAGTCTTATTCCATAGGGGAGGAAACGGTCAGGCTGTCGATTGCTGCATTCAATATGATCGGGGATGTATAGGGTCCGGGCATATTGTAGTGTACGTAAACTTCCGGACTCCATTCCGAAATTTCGTCATTTAGATGCGCCCTGCATTTAAAAACGGTGATGGCGGGAATGCTCCCCGCCCCCGGATCCGGATCAAAAACCGTAAAGCTTGTTCTGGTTGAGGGGGGGATATTCTGTCGTCACGCATCCATTCGTATGTGGCGTCCTGCTGTACATTTGTAATAGAAACTTTATGGTACATAGCTACCCCCACTCTCGTTGTTGTTCTTTTTAAGTACGGTACGTTAGGGACTATTCTTTTGTCGATGGTTTTTGTGCATGTGTAGGTGGAGCCGTCGGGCAGCGTATATGCTGCCGTGATGGTGAACAGCGAGGCGGTTTTAAATATGATGCTGAGTGTTCCGCCCGACACGGTAAAAGTACGGTTGGTGGTTGTGCCCGACACGGTGAATTCATTGAAAGTCACTCCGGTAGGTAAATTGGTGACGGGTGTTACACTGTATGTCTGAGTAGAATTCAGTGACGGATTGTCGGGCCCTGTGAGGGTCGGATTCATCGTGTCGTTGGCGTCGAACGCCAGCCGGATCAGAGGGACCTTAGCCGGATATTTCACGCACATCTTGTCGATCAGTTTGGCGCGTGTATCCACATCCGAGGTCAGGCAGTCGAATACCTGTTTTTTCGTGAGCACCCCCCGCGTGATCAGGGCCCAGATAGGGTCGGGCCTTATCCAACTGCCGGGAGAACGGTAAGAAGAATATGTATAAGTAGAACGGGGGTAAGAAGTGGAATAAATATAAGGATCGCTTAACCGTCCTGTATCATTATATTTTTCGCATTCCTGAATATGTCCCATGGCATGGCCCCACATTTCACCAACTCCGCAGTTGCCGGCATATTGTCCTGTTCCATCACCATAAGTACTACTGCCATCTGATGATATTAAAGAGTTTACGATATAACGTATGTATTCTTCCCAGTAAGAGACACCGACTTTACTGAAATGGCTTGCGTGCGACAATTCATGATGCATAGTATTGTAAATCTCTCTGTAAGTATCAGCATTCCCCAGATCATCATAAGCATTGATGATTAGATCAGGCCCATTGATTTCAAAAATGATCTGCAAAAAAGCTCTTTCTAATCCTGTAATCACTTCCTTGTCATTATAATATCTTACAAGTGGCCTTAACAAAGGAGTTGTGTGTAATCTGCGGGCCATAAGCGCACAAGAACCGCCGAACTGAGTTGCCAAATAGGCCGGGCAAAACAAAATTTTCAAATTATGTGGTGGCTTGGTTATCCCTGTTGCATCACACATTCGATAATACTCATTCGTAGCGTTATACATCGCCGCCCACTGCCAGTATTTACCGTTATCTCTCGTTATTACTATATCGCCTCCCTCTTTTTTCATTTCGATTTTGTATTTGGCACGAGCAAAAAAGGGAATGGTACCTGAAGTTACTCTCCAAATAATGAAATTTTCTTTTTTGTTAATGAAGACAACTGTATATTTCAGATTATACTGCCAAAATTTTTTATTCGTCCGATAATAGCCGCTCGATGTGGTATATACTTCCTTGTCTATTTTTGTGTGACTGTGCACCTTTACTCTTATCCCAACAACAGGCACATCCGAACCACTGTCATCACGCATAGTAACATATCCTTCCGGATGTAGACCCCCGCCTCCGCCTGAGCGTGTCAGCGGCTCCACGACATACCCGAGTCTTTCGTATGCCGCCATTTCTACGTCTATTTCTCCTGCACGTGTAGTCGGCGGAATAGTTTCGCCGTTTTCAGGAATATAGCATTCCCTCAAAATTTCATAGATAATATCTTCGGGAAAAACAAAGTCTGGTTTCACCGTGGTGTAAAACCATCCGAATTCGCCTTCTGGAATGGTAGGGTCGATATATTCTTCACCAGCGGGAATATCGAGGTCGAGAGGATAGTCGAACAAGTCAAGATCATACATGTCTTCAAGTAATTCCAACTGTGTACTGTCGCATGGCATAACCCTCACATACAGATCGGTCGGCTGTAGTACTCTGTTGTCATTTCCATAAGTGTCGTAAACCGCCTGCATATTTGCGATAGCGTAGGGATCGGGAAGCGAGTCGAACGCAGCACCTCCGGAGCGGGTTTCTGCCATAGTGGTCGGCATCTTTCGAATATGTGCAGGTTCATTGAATTTGGTACAACCTGCAAGGATACCCGTGAGTAGTACAATGCCTAAATAGTAGTTTCTCATAATCATTTGTTTAGGTTGATTGATATTGTTTTGTCGGGAGCTATTATTCCGAAACGATATCTTCCGGTATAATTTCAAAGGTCCATCGGTTAATATGCAAAGCGAACCACTCTCCGTCGCCCGGAAAATAATCCCATGAAGACTCCTCGAAGAATCGTTGATCCGGCTTACCAATATCTGAATAGTTCCATGTTTTCAGTATTACATTATCCTCAGATAATATTTGCCAACAAACATTTTCTCCAAATTCATCGGCACATTTTTTAAAATAATAGTCAAAATGCACATCTTCCTCTCGTACATTAATCTTACCACTGCAAATTATAACAATGTCACCCGGTTTTACTTCGGATTCCATATATTCCAAATCACTCTTAAGAAATGATTCTGAATAAGGACATTTTAATACCAGCGTCTGTTCTGTACCATTGGCAATCTGCCAATAGCAAGGCCTTTCTCCATCCCATTTATGGGACTTACATGAAACACACAACAACGCGACGCTAAAAAATAGCAGTAGTTTTTTCATGGTCGTAGAATTTTTAGGGGTTGGTTTTTTATGGTTTTTATAAAATTAAGCAATTTAGTTTTGAAATGCAACACATTCCGCGTGTTTTGACCAAATGAGCTATTAACAAGCCGTTATGCAATACCCTGCGGCGAAGGCACTTCGCTCTCAAGGCCTCGATACGTTGGCGGATATGCATTAAAGATAACCATAAAACGTTGTTGTTGCAAACACTTTCCAAAAATCATTATCTTTGTATTTTAAAAGTATCGCATACTGATGAAAATCACGAAAACCATCCTGCTGGCGGCCGCGCTTTTGGCAGCGACGGCACTGCAGGCGCAGAAGATAACACGGGCCGAATACCTTCAGTTATACAAGGATATCGCCATCGAACATATGGAGAAATACGGCATTCCGGCAAGTATCAAAATGGCACAGGGGATGCTCGAAAGCGATAACGGAAACAGCCGCCTCGCCGTCGAAGGAAACAACCATTTCGGCATCAAGTGCAAAAGCGACTGGACCGGCGAAACCATCACACACGACGACGACGCGCTGGGCGAATGTTTCCGCCGCTATGCCTCGGCCCGCGAATCATGGTACGACCACTCGGAGTTTCTCGACAAGGGACAGCGCTACCAGTTTCTGTTCGACCTAGATCCCACCGACTACAAGGGCTGGGCCGAGGGGCTGAGCAAGGCCGGTTACGCCACCAATCCGCGCTACCCGGAGATGCTGATAAAGATAATCGAGGACAACGAACTCTACCTGCTGGACCAGGGGAAACAGGTGCCCATCGGCGATATAATCGCCCGCGAGGAGGTCCGGAAGAGCGTGCCGGACGACGAACTGCTGACCACCGAGCAGGTCGACGTCGATAATTACGTCATCTCGATGTACAACCACAACGGCTATGAGATTTACAGCAACAACGGGTCGCGCTTCATCGTGGCGCGCGAGGGCGACGACCTTGCCAAGATATCGTGGCTGTTCGGCATCCCCGAAAAGAAGCTCCGCAGGTACAACGACCTGACCCCGTTGCAGAACATCTCGGCCGGAAACATGGTCTACATCCAGCCCAAGAACACGCGGTCGGACAGCGGCGTGATAATGCACACCGTGAAGGCCGGCGACACGCTGCACTCCCTGTCGCAGCAGTTCGGGATAAAGATGAAGTCTCTGGCAGGCATGAACAAACTCAGCGTCAACACACAGCTGATGCCGGGACAACAGGTGAAATTAGTGTAAACGACATATGGAAAGCGAAACTGGTTTAAGTCCGAAAATTCTGCAGGAAATAATCGACAAGTCGAACCTCGGACAGAAGGTTTACGACAACACCTACGCCGTGATGGGCAAACTCAAGGAGATATTGCACGAACTGGCGTCGGAACTCGATGAAGAGCTCGAGGAGAGCCTCGACGAACGTGTGCGCATCGAATACCGCGACCGCGGAAAGTACGAGGCGCATTTCATCTTCGGCGAGAATATGCTCATATTCTCGATGCACACCGATATCTTCAAGTTCAGCCGTGAGGACGCGATATGGAAGAACGATTATGTGGCCCGGACGCCCGAAAACGGCTACTGCGGTATCATTAACGTGTGGAACTTCCTCAAAGACTCGTTCGAGCACAAGCGGCTGGGCGACGAAGGGTATCTGGTCGCACGGATATTCGTCAACCGCGAAATGCACTACATGGTCGAGGGCAAGCGGCAGGATATCTGCACCCGTGCGCGGTTCGGTACGCATCTGGTGGACAAGGAGGGCCTTACGGACATCATCGAGTCGGCCATCGACTATGCGCTTCATTTCGACCTGCTGGTTCCGCCCTACGAAAGCCAGAAAGTGGTCACCGCCGAGCAGTTCAACACCAAGTTCGAGAACTCCAAGATGCAGACCGGCAAGCGGATGGGATATGAGTTCCGTACCGACGATATCGAATAGCCGGACCGCCGGCGGCGGGCGGCAACGGCCGCAGCGGATTTGATGATAAAGGTTGCTGCAGGTCCGAAACTCCGGGCACAGCCGTACTGTACCGGGAACAAGCAGAGAAGCTGAAGGTATGAATAGTCAGACCTTCTTTATTTTACAAGAGTTACGGAGACGTTGGCGGCTTTGCCGCCCATCGGCGGGGCGAGCTTCGCAACCGTAACCTCGACGCGCCTCACCTGCGGAAAACGGGCGTAAACAGCGTCGATTATCCGCGCCGCGGCGTTCTCTATGATATTCGACGGAACCGCCATCTGTTCGCGCACCGTCTCGTAAACCTCTACGTAATTCACAGTCCGCGACACGTCGTCGGCAGCCACGGCCCCCGAATCCTCAACGTCCAGCGTAATGTCGACCGTGAAATTCCCGCCGACCTTCCTCTCCAGGTCGTAACACCCGTGCGACGCACGAATATCGATCCGCTCTATCTTTATCCTGTAAATCATACCTTTCTTTTCTTTTTCTTAATTTCGCAACCGCGACTTTTAAAAAATCAGTCGCAAGGATTTATTCCCGCTGCCTGAAAGATTTTTGCTTTTGATAAAAGACAAAAATCTTTTTTAATCAGGCGGCAGCGGGGGCTCCGCAAGAATATCGCGACTTTTAAAAAAGTCGCCCAAAAATTTTCAGAGATACTGCGTATCTCACTATTTAGGTTTGTGGTGATAATAATGTTTCTGCGAATAAGGCTGGTTATTGAAATTTGCGGCAGGCGGAGCCTGGCGACTTATTTTGGATGAAATTCACTCAAAATAATGTTGCACTTCGTGCAACCCGCAAATTTTAATAACAGGAATGGCAAAACATCCCTTTGTATCAAAATAAATCGCTGGCGGCGTTCCGCCAATCTTTTGGTTACTTTTGGATTTGCAAAAGTAACACTACTTATAAGTGTCCGGCAGGTCGTTTTCGTAGAGGACGACGTCGCCGGGTTTTACTGTTTCGCGCACCTTCTGCGAGGCGTCGGCGAAATCCTTCGCAACATATATTTTACTCTCGTCGAAGCCGCCGTCGGCAAGTCCCGCAAGTATGGCTTCGCGGTTGTAGGCCCCCACGACTATCGCCAGGTCGCATGACGAGGCTATCTGCGAACCGAAAACGCGGTTGTACTCATACTGCTTGGAACCGAGTTCCACAAGGCCCGGGGTCACGATCACGCGCTGGCCGTCGGTGAACGAAGCCAGGACGTCGAGCGCCATCTTGGAGCCGTGGGGATTTGAGTTGAAGGCGTCGTCGATAACGGTGATGCCGCCCGGCGCCTGACGGATGTTGAGACGGTGTTCGACCTGCTCGATCTGGCTTACCGCATAGCGCATCTCGGTGTCGGTCATGCCCAACCGCTTTCCTGCTATATATCCCGCGAGGATGTTCGACAGGTTGTGGATCCCCACCAGTTTCGTCGCGAAAGGTTCGCTTTTGCCTTCCGGACCCTCGATCGAGAAAGTGGTCTCACCGCGTCCATAGGCCACATGGGCGATGTGGTAGTCGGCCTTCGAGACGCCGGAAGTGTAGCGGAAAACGTTCGCGACGTTCGTGACGGGGCGGTTGGCTATCTGTTCGAAATCGTCGTTGAGGATGGCCGTGCCGTCGGCCGGAAGGGCGTCCACGAGTTCAAATTTTGTTTTCTGAACGTTTTCGATGCTCTTGAAGCTTTCAAGATGCTGTTCGCCGACAGCCGTGATAATGCCCATCGAAGGGTTCACAAGACGGCATATCTCGGCGATGTCGCCGGGCTGTTTGGCCCCCATCTCGACGATGAAGACGTCGTGGAACGGTTTGAGCCGTTCGCGTACCGTGCGCACCACGCCGAGGGTGGTGTTGTAGCTGCCCGGGGTCATCACTACGTTGAATTTTTCGGACAGTATGCGGTAGAGGTAGTGCTTGGTGCTGGTCTTGCCGTAGCTGCCCGTGATGCCGATTATTTTCAAGCCGTGCATCTGGCGCAGTATCCGCCGCGCGTCGTTGTAGTACCAGCGGTTTATCAGCAACTCGAACGGCATCAACAGGAGCACCGACAGGCTCATCGCGACGGGAGAGAGCAGAGCGAAAGCCATTGCCGTGAAGATCGCCCATGAGGTCGCTTCCGTTACGTACCACACCAGCGAAACACCTAACAATATGATTGTTATACCCGTCGAATAGAGCCTAAGCGCGCGGGCCGTGAAGACCAGCGGCTTCTTATATTTCACTCGGAACTCGCGGATAGTCTTATAAAGCGCCAGGATGCCCACCAGTCCGAAGGCGTAGATCTCCCATCGGTTGCCGCGGAAAAAGAACACCGCGGCCAACATCAGCAGGTCCGTTATGCGAGTTACGCTGCCGATGTCGCTGCGAAGCCACCGCCAGTAACGCCCCAGGCGGTAGGAGTTCTGCTGCATCATCTGCAGTTCGTAGCGGAGCCTCACCGTGGCGTAAAAGCAGATGAGGACTACCGAGCCTATTTTTACTCCTAATTCAATAGTCATGATTATGAGTTTAGAAAACTGTCTATTACTGCTGCGAACTGTGCCGGGCGTTCGAGGAAGCTGTAATGTCCCGCGCCCTCGAAAACCACAAGGCCCGAATCCTTTATCAGTTGTTCCATGATCTTCGCGTCGCGCAGGGGGGTCGCAGTGTCGGCGGAACCCCATACGAGCAGTGTCGGGGCTTTTATCGACGGCATCACGCGGCGCAGGTCTTCGTTCACCACACGCGACAGTGTCGCACGCATTACCGGCGAGGCGGCGTTATAGTCTGCCGAGGCGGAACACCGCCGGCGATTTTCAATCATCTTTTCGGCCCTCTTTTTCCCCATTATAAGAGGGGCTATATTCTTGATAGTCTTGAAGGAGTAAACCTTCAGGTAATACTTCAGAGGACGGCGCGGTTTTACCCCTGCCGCGTCCACCAGGACCATCTTTCGGACCGGATTCCGCGAGGCGTAAAGCAGCGATACCCTGCCCCCGTGCGAATGCCCGAAAAGTATGGGGTCGGTGATGTCCCTTTCCCTCAGGAACTGTTCGAGGTTGGCGGCATACTCTTCGACTCCCCACGGGACCGGAGGTTCGGAACTGCCGCCGAAACCGGGCAGGTCTATCGATGTTACGCGAAAACCCGTTTCGAGATGACGCTGGACGCCATCCCAGATCGTGTGGTCGCAGCCCCAGCCGTGGAGCAGCAACACGTCGGCCCCCTCGCCGGTCGTTTCGTAGCGGACATCGATCCCGTTTATGTTCGTCGTGGCAGTCATTGTTCTACAACCCACAAAGATAAAAATAATGGCGGGTTTTTCTTTATGACATGCGAATAAAAAAACCGCACCCGGGAAGATGCGGCCTGTGCCAACAGTTGTTCTTCTAGAATACAAAGCCGAAACGCATGGAGAAGCCGTTGTTGCTGTCTCTGGGGCTTAGTGTCGTCGTCTTGTCGGTTTTTACGTATGCTTTGATGCTGTTGATGGAATAACCGATGCCAAAAGTCAACATCTTGCCGCTGTAGAACTCATAGCCTATACCCACTTCGGGCATGACAAGGATGCCGCCCAGGGTGGAACCCGCAGAGTTGTCTTTCTTACCTACAATGCCTATTGAATAGCCGAAGTCCATCCCTACCATAAGTTTGAGTTGTTCCGCCACCGGAATGTAGCCTTTCGCGTTCAGATAGAGAGGTATCGCCAGTTGGCCCCTGGTGCCGGCCGTGCCGGATTTGGTGTAGGGGACGCCGTGATAGATGTCGAGGCCCGTGCCGGCACCCGCGAAGAAATAGTCGTTGAAGCGGAAGCCGTGGACGGTGCGCATATTTATCCTGCCGTAAGTGTCTTTGAAGCCGATGGTATAACCGAGATCGATCTCCCACTGGTACTTGTCGCCGATCTGTGCGGTTGCAGTTGTCGCGGCGATAGTTACGAACGCCGCTAAAAGAAGAAACTTTTTCATGATCTTTTGTTAAGTTTGGTTGTTGGTATAATTGCACAAATCTAATGAAATTCCGGTAATACGCAAGACCGGACCGTTTGAACCGATGATTGCTGTTTTTCAATGCTGTGCCCGCACAAAAAAAGCCGCACCCCGGGAGATGCGGCCTGCGGTATCGTATGTTGTTCCGGTTTAGAACTGGAAACCGACTTTAAAGGAGATGGCGTTGGTGTTGAATCCGAGCTTAAGACCGCTTTCCTTATAATTCCATTTCTGGGCCGTGAATCCTATGCCGAATGTGATCGCGTTGCCGTTTTCGCCGATCTTGTAGGCGAGACCGATCTGCGGCACGAACAAAGGGCCGTTGCCCATATATTCGGAAAGGCCGATCGAACCTCCCATATCCAGACCGAGGTAGGGACTAAGTCTGTCTGTTACAGGCCAGTAACCCTTGAGAGCCAGATAAATGGGGAGTCCGAATTCAGAGCCCTGGTAAATATCGATCCCTGTACCGAGGCCGGCGAACAGATATTCATTGAAACGGACGCCGTGGGTGGTGTGAATGTTGACCCTGCTGGTGCTGAAAGTGCCGACCCCTACGGAATAACCGAACTCGACATCGCCCTGATATTTGAGATCCCATGACCATTGTGCATTTGCAGTTGTCGCGGTAAGCACGGCGCATGCCGCTAAAAGAAGAAGTTTTTTCATGATAATAGTAAGTTTGGTTTGCCGGTATATACCGGCACAAACTTAATGAAATTCCGTTTATCTGCAAGACCGGACCGTTTTATTGCAGAGGGATTTTAACGGCCTGCGGTACGGCACTCCTTCGGCGTCATACCCGTAAGGCGCTTGAAATATTTCGAGAAAAACGAGTGGTTCGGGAAATTGAGCCTGTCGGAGATCTGCTGGATCGTCAGCTCGCTGGTAGTCAGCAAAAGGCGCGCGTTCAGTATCACGACCCTTTCGATGGATTCGCTCGCCGTCGCACCTGACACCTCTTTTGCGACCACCGACAGGTAGCGCGGCGTGATGCACAGTTTGTCGGCATAGAACTCTATGTCGCGGCGGCGGTCGTGGTGAAGTGCGATCAGCTGCTGGAATTCGAGGAAAAGCTTGTTTTTGCGCGAATAAGGCTGCTGGCGGAGCGGCTGGCCCTTGCGGTATATCGCCGCGATCTCGTAGAGGATCGTCATTACCGAAAGCTGCGATATCTCGTAGCGGAAAGGATGGTCGGTGCGCGCGTCGCGTTCTTTGAGCTTGCCCCACAGCGTCACGAGGTCTTCCATTTCGTCCCTGTCCAGCGAAATGCAGGGGTCATCCTTGATCTGAAGGTAGAGGGCCGTCGAGCCGGGCATGTTGACGCCGTAGAAAAAATCCTGCGTCACGGCCGCCGCATAGCCCCTGAAATCGTCGCTTTTGCTTTTCACCTGCAGGATGGAATTGGGCATGACAACACACATGTCGCCTTCGGCGAGGCGGTAGCTGCGGGTGTCGATGATGATGTCGGCCCGGCCTCTGAGGCAGATACACACCCCTGCCGCATCGACGAGATAAGGTATTGTCTCCAGCCCCATCTCCTCTCCGGAACTGCCGTCGATAGTGAAGCTGTCGAAAAAAGTGTTGCCCTTCACCATTATGGAGAGCGACTCGATCTCCGTTTGTTTGCGTACCTGTACGTTCATGGTCAATATTGTTTCGTGAGTCTCAAAATTGGCATAAAATTTTGGTTATCACAAGTACATAACGACTATTTGTTCCGTTTTGGAACATTTTTGTAGGTGCGGGGAACAAAAGAGTGAACCGACGCCAAGCCGAGCGCCATCGAATTTATTCGGATGGCCGAGGCGCGAAGGAGGAAAAGCCTGCGAAGCAGGATTAAGAATGAAGAACCACCCCGCCCTTACGGGCACCTTTCAACGGAAGGGGAAGTTTTGCAACAAAATAAACCGTTGCGGCCGTTGCCACTAAAACACTTCGCGGAGGATATCGACCGAACGGATGTCGCGCACGGCGTCGAGGTGGTAGCCGAAATAGGTCAGCATCGAGTTGAGGAAGTCGACCCTGCGGCCGCGCCCAAGAGCGATGGCGCCGATCTCTTTCGCAGGGGTTTCCATGAGCTGTCCGAGCAGTTGCGAGTTCTCGCGTGAAAAAACCATGCCGTGAAGGGGCATTACCGGAGTGAAAAGCCCTTCGCGGACGTCGAACCAGTGAAGCGGCGAGTATTCGTTGCCGGGATAGAATCCCAGGTGGCGGCTTAGTCCCACCATGAACCACAGGTGGAAATTGGCCACACCTTCAGCCATACCGTCGAGCGCCGCCACAGAATCCCACACGAAGTCGAAAAGCGGCGAATCTGACTCGACCTGTCTCACAAGCCGGTAAAGCATCTCGGCCATGAACAGAGCCACGGTGCTTTTGCGTACGTCGAACGGAATGGAACGGAGCGTCACCGCGCTGCGCATCTCGCGGATGCGGTGCATCTCGGCCCTGGGCGATTCAAGACCTTCGAATTCGAGAATGAACATGGGCTGCAGCAATGCCGCCTTGTTCCCGTGTCCGTGACGGCTTTTCACACCCTGCACCATATAGGTCTGCCTTCCGCCGGTGTCCGTAAGCAGATAGGCGACCAGCGAACTGTCGCCGTATTTGATAGTGTGCAGGACTATTCCCCGTGCCTTATAGCTTTTCATCAAAGAAATTTAAACCGTCGCGGCCGTTGCCATTGGCAAAAATAGTAAAAAAAGAGGTCCCGCAGAGGACCTCTTTCGCAATATCGGGCGCAGATAATTAATAGTTTTCCTTTTTCGGCTCGAAGTAGGACTGCGGATGCTCGCAGGCGGGGCATTTGGCAGGCGCTTTTTTGCCCTTGTGAACGTAACCGCAGTTGCGGCACTGCCATTCGGTCTCCTCTTCATGTTCGAAAACGCCCTCTTTCACGACCCTCTCCAGAAGGATGCGGTAGCGGCGTTCGTGTTCGGCCTCGACCATTGCGATGCGGCGGAAAGCCTCGGCGATCTGGGGGAAACCCTCGGCATCGGCCTCTTTGGCAAAATCGGCGTACAGGATATCCCACTCTTCGTGCTCGCCGTCGGCGGCTGCCAGCAGGTTCTCTGCGGTGGTGCCGATCTTGCCGGCAGGATATGTAGCGGTGATCTCGACCATGCCCCCTTCGAGGAATTTGAAGAAACGCTTGGCGTGTTCCTTCTCCTGCTCGGCGGTTTCGAGGAAAACGCCCGCGATCTGTTCGTAGCCCTCTTTCTTGGCAACGCTCGCGAAGAACGTGTAGCGCGTGCGCGCCTGCGATTCGCCTGCAAAAGATTTCAGCAGGTTCTGTTCGGTCTTGGTCCCTTTTACACTTTTCATAGTAGTAAGTTCTTAGTTATATATTTTTGGAATGATTACAAAAATTTGAGTTATGCAAATATACTGCTTTTTGCCGGAATGCAACAATCAGGCCGATAATAATTTCTTATGCGCATATAAGATTTACTGATTTATAATGTATCTTTGGATATTAAGTGATAAAACCAGGATATCTAAATTATTAAATGCGAATTAAACCGATCAATAAAGCATTGTCAATATTAATAACCATTCTGGTTCTGATACTGGCTGCCTCATGTTTCCGGGTTAAAACCAGGGCGGGTACAGAGACCGGTGCGGTATCTTCAGGCGGTATTATATCCGATACTGCAATAATATCCGGTATTACTGTCGATACGGCATTGCTGCAGGGAGTCTGGGCCGAAAACCCTGAGGAGAATGCGGTTTTCCGGATCGACGGTGATCAGCTTGTTTACACGGAAGATCAAAGTAACCCGAGAAAAATAACTGTTGCAGGGGATGTCGTTACATTGCATGAATCCCAAGATTTCAGCAGCGGAATGACTGTTCTAAAACTTGACAGCGACAGTCTATGCCTGCGTAGCGAATACAACGACACGATCAGGCTGTACAGGAGAAAATAAATAAAACGGATTATTTGGATATAGGAAAATACCACAAAGCCAGTTATAATAAGAGCCAACTCTCATTGGGTTGGTTTTTTTTATTTCCGATTTTTAATTCCTGTCTATGGAAGTGGTTTTGAAAAAATGTTGAAAAAAGAATCTATATAAATGGGTATTTACAAAAGAGTTCATTACTTTATCTTTTATGATAAAAGAATACTAGGATACGTTTCGGACGAGCAAATTAATTTTGCTCGTCTCTCAACTTTCACTATATTTGCGGCAACTTTGAAGTGTTATTTTTGTAACACGACATTAACTGGTTTAAAACCACCATCTTAAAAAGAAGAACGGAAATGAATATTTCTCACATCGAGCACATCGGCATCGCCGTCAAGAGCCTCGAAGAATCTATCCCCTACTACGAAAAAGTTCTGGGCCTCGAATGCTACAGCATCGAAGAGGTCCCAGACCAGAAAGTACGCACTGCTTTCTTCAAAGTCGGACAGACCAAGATCGAGCTTCTGGAGCCCATGAGCGATGACAGCACCATCGCCAAATTCATCGAGAACAGGGGGGAGGGCGTGCACCACATCGCATTTGCCGTGAAAGACCTCGAAGGGGCCCTTGCCGAAGCCGAAGCCGAAGGTGTGCGGCTCATAGACAAAACCCCGAGAGGCGGGGCGGAAGGGCTCACCATCGCTTTCCTGCATCCTAAGTCGACCGGTGGTGTTCTGACCGAATTCTGCGAAGATTTGTCGTGATAAGAGCCGTTCTGCTGCCTTTATCTCAAAAACAGGTGGCAACGGCCACGGCGGATTTTTTTTTTGCGCAGAAATAACTCGCTATCGGCGTTCCGACCAATTTTTATCGACAGCGCTGCATAACAGCTCTTCTGACGACAAATCGGTCAGGGATAATTTAAAATAAACAATCTAAAAAATAGTTATGAGCAATAACAACATCCAGGAAAAGGTCAGCCAGCTGATCGAATACCGCGAAAAAGCACACCTCGGTGGCGGCCAGAAGAGGATCGACTCGCAGCACGCCAAGGGCAAGTTCACCGCGCGCGAAAGGATCCACATGCTCCTCGACGAAGGAAGCTTCGAAGAGTTCGACATGTTCGTCACACACCGCTGCACCAACTTCGGAATGGAAAAGGAGCACTACTTCGGCGACGGAGTGATCACCGGCTACGGCACTATCGACGGACGCCTCGTGTACGTTTTCGCGCAGGACTTCACCGTTTTCGGAGGCTCTCTCTCGAAAACCATGTCGGAAAAAATTTGCAAGGTGATGGATATGGCGATGCGCCAGGGCGCTCCCTGCATCGGCATCAACGACTCGGGCGGCGCGCGCATCCAGGAAGGTATCGACGCCCTGGCGGGTTACGCCGAGATATTCCAGCGCAACGTGATGGCTTCGGGCGTCATCCCGCAGATATCGGCCATCTTCGGTCCGTCGGCTGGCGGCGCGGTCTACTCGCCGGCGCTGACCGACTTCATCATCATGAAGAAACACACCAGCTATATGTTTCTCACAGGTCCCAAGGTCGTTAAAACCGTTACGGGCGAGGACGTGACGCAGGAGCAGTTGGGGGGAGCTTCGATGCACACCACCAAATCGGGCGTTGCGCAGTTCGCCGTCGAGACCGAAGAAGAAGGTTTCGAACTGATAGCCAAACTGCTGAGCTACATGCCGCAGAACAATATGGAAGATGCTCCGCTGGCAGTCTGCACCGACTCGGTCAACCGCCTGGAAGATTCGCTCAACGAAATTATTCCCGACAGCCCCAACAAGCCGTACGATATGTTCGAAGTGATCCGTGCTGTCGTCGACAACGGTGAGATCCTGGAAGCACACGACTCTTTCGCGAAGAATATAATCACCTGCTTCGCACGCATGAACGGCCAGAGCGTCGGCATCATCGCCAACCAGCCCAAATATATGGCCGGCGTGCTCGATATCAACGCTTCGCGCAAGGCCGCAAGGTTCGTCCGTTTCTGCGACGCTTTCAATATTCCCATCGTTACGTTCGTGGACGTTCCGGGATTCCTTCCGGGAACGGGACAGGAGTACGGCGGGGTTATCACCCACGGCGCGAAACTGCTCTTCGCATACTGCGAGGCTACTGTTCCCAAGGTGACCGTCACCCTGCGCAAATCGTACGGCGGCGCATATATCGTGATGTCTTCGAAGCACATCCGCGGCGACATAAACTACGCATGGCCCACCGCCGAGATCGCCGTTATGGGCGCCAGCGGAGCAGTCGAGGTACTGTATGCCAAGGATATAGCCAAACTCGAGGAGAATCCCGAAGAGAAGGCAGCGTTCATAGCCGAAAAGGAGAAGGAGTATCAGGACAAGTTCTCGAATCCCTACCAGGCTGCGAAATACGGCTACATCGACGACGTGATCGAACCGCGCAACACACGCTTCCGCGTTATCCGCGCGCTGCAGTCGCTTGCCACCAAACGCCTCGTCAATCCGGCCAAGAAACACTCCAACATTCCTCTGTAAACGATGAAGAGAGTATTATTGGCGCTCATTGCGGTTCTCTGCGCGGCCTCGCTGGCGGCGCAGGGCATCAGCAATGTCCGCATAAACGAGGTCCTTGTCATCAACGAAGACAATTACGAGGATGATTACGGGCACCGTTCGTCATGGATAGAACTCTTCAACTCCGGTTACGAGGCCGTGAACGTTGGCGCCTGCTATCTGGCCGTGACCAAAGAGGACGGGACGGAGATACGCTACATGATTCCCAAAGGCGATCCGGCAACGCAGATGAGCGCGCAGACGTATCTGGTCTTCTTCTGCGAAGGTACGGATACCAAAGGCACTTTCTACACCAACTTCACGCTCGACGACGTTAAGGAGATCACCCTCTATAATGCCAACAATAAAACCGTTATAGACAAATTTCCCATAACTCCGTCGGCGCAGGTCGCAGATGTCTCAATAGGCTATATGAAGACGGGTGCGATGGAGGATGCGGCGATCATGAAACTCCCTAAAACGACGCCGAACGCCACTAACGAAACGCTCGACAGCGTTCCGAAACACGAACTCTTCCGGTTGCAGGATACCACGGGAGGCGTTATGGCAGTCATAGCCATGTCGGTGGTGTTCTCCGCTCTTATACTTGTATTCCTTATTTTAAAATTCTTCGGTGTATTTATGATGTGGTTCGGAAAACGCAAAGACAAGCCGGTCGAGGAGATTACAATAACCTCTTCCAAAAAGAAAGCGTCGGAAAAGGTAGAGGAAGAACTCGCCGCTGTCGCGCTGGCTCTCAAAATGTATCAGGAAGACCTGCATATCAGGGAATCCACAGTTATCACAATTAACCGCGCAAGCAGGGTTTACTCGCCGTGGAGCTCGAAAATTCACGGTATACCGGCAATGCCAACCAAAAAATAATAAGTTTTTATGAAAGAATACAGATTCAAGATCAACGGGCACGAATATGAGGTCGCAGTAGACAGTGTCGAGGGCGGAGTTGCCAAAGTTACGGTCAACGGTACACAATATGAAGTCGAAGTGCAGAGCAATACACTGCTCAAACCCAAACCTGCAAAACCAGTGCAGGTAGCGCCCGCAACTTACTCGGCCGCCCCGGCAGTCACCCCTGCAAAGATCGTCCAGGCCGCTCCGACCGGAGGCGGCTCGGCCACTCCGCTGAAAAGTCCGCTCCCGGGTGTGATCCTCGATGTCAAAGTACGCGAGGGGGAGACCGTCAGGGAAGGACAGCTGCTGATGGTCCTCGAAGCGATGAAAATGGAAAACAACATCGACGCGCACAAATCGGGCGTGATTAAAAGGATCGAAAAACTCCAGGGCGACTCGGTTCTCGAAGGCGATGTGCTGCTAACTATACAGTAGGCTTATGTTAACTCTTTTGGAAAGCAGCGGGTTCGCGTCGTTCATCGTCGAGAACCTCAAAGTTTTGTGGACCTTCACGGGTTTCCACAACGCTACGTGGGGACACATGGCGATGATCGCCGTCGGCCTGATCTTCATCTACCTGGGAATCGCCAGGAAGTGGGAGCCGCTGCTGCTCGTTCCGATCGGATTCGGAATACTCATAGGGAATATCCCGTTCTTCCCGGGACTCGATATAGGGATATATGAAGAAGGGTCGGTGCTCAACTACCTCTATTTCGGGGTGTTGAAAGGGATCTATCCGCCACTGATATTCCTGGGGATAGGGGCTATGACCGACTTCTCGTCGCTGATATCGAATCCTAAACTGATGACGGTCGGCGCCGCGGCGCAGTTGGGTATCTTCGGCGCGTATATGCTTGCCCTCGCTTTCGATTTTACCGCCGCAGAAGCCGGCGCTATCGGCATTATCGGCGGAGCGGACGGCCCCACAGCCATCTTCCTGGCGAGCAGGCTTGCTCCGGATCTTATGGGAGCAGTCGCCATCGCGGCATATTCCTATATGGCGCTGGTGCCTGTGATACAGCCGCCTGTGATGAAACTCCTGACCACAAAGAAGGAGCGCCTCATCAGGATGCGTTCGCCGCGCCCGGTGTCGCAGACCGAAAAGATTATGTTTCCCATTATAGGTTTCCTGCTGACATGTTTCATCATTCCGTCGGCGCTGCCGCTACTGGGTATGCTCTTCCTGGGCAACCTACTGAAAGAGAGCGGCGTGACCAAACGACTCGCCACTACGGCAGGAGGTCCGCTGATCGACATCGTGACTATTCTTATCGGACTCACCGTAGGCGCTTCGACGCAGGCGACGACTTTCCTTACATGGAAATCGCTGTTTATCTTCGGAATCGGCGCGGCTTCTTTCTTCGTGGCGACTTTCGGCGGGGTAATGTTCGTTAAGATATTCAACCTGTTCCTCAAAGAGGGCAACAAGATCAACCCGCTTATCGGCAACGCAGGGGTCTCGGCTGTTCCGGCTGCCGCCCGCGTGTCTCAGGAGATGGGACTGCACTACGACAAAACCAACCACCTGCTGATGCACGCGATGGGGCCCAATGTGGCCGGCGTGATAGGCAGTGCGGTCGCCGCGGGTATCCTGCTCGGATTCCTCGGCGGATAAGGCTCTTATTATATTTTTCGAAAGGCCGTCCGAAAAAGGGCGGCTTTTTTGTTGAATTTCGTAAATAGTTGTAATTTGGCAACCTGAATAAATCCCGGATTATGAAAAAAACTACTGTTTACCTTTTTGCCGCAGCCGTCGCATTATGTGCCTGGGGCTGCTCCACCCTGAAGAATGTCGATGCCGGAAGAGCCTTGCAGGCAGGGGCCACTGCAGCGCAGGCCGCCGCCATAACCGATGCCGACATAGTCGAAATGTGCCGCCAGGCAATGGTGGTCAACGACAGCGAGAACCAGATCGCGGCTTCGACCTCGCCCTATGCGCAGAGGCTGGCCAAACTCACGAGCGGACTTACCAATTACGACGGCCTAAGCCTGAACTTCAAGGTCTATATCACTAACGACGTCAATGCTTTTGCATCGGGCGACGGCAGTGTGCGCGTCTATTCCGGCCTGATGGACGTGATGGACGACAATCAACTGATGGCGATCGTCGGACATGAGATCGGCCACGTGAAAAACCAAGACACCAAAGACGCAGTGAAGAACGCCTATCTTTCCGCCGCCGCAAGGGAGGCTGTAGGAGCAGTGGGCGGCACCGTCGGAAAATTGAGCGACTCGATGCTCGGCGATATCGCATTGGCGCTTACCAGCGCAAAATATTCGCGGACACAGGAGACCGCCGCCGACGAATACGGATTCCAGTTCACGGTGAAGAACGGCTTCGATCCCTACGCGATGGCGAACTCGATGGCGAAATTGCAGGAAATTTCTGGCGGCAGCGGCGGTTCGACTCTCGGACTGATGCAGGCTTTCTCGTCGCACCCCGATACCGCCGCACGCGAAAAGAAGATGCGCGAAAAGGCGGACGCTTATATGAAAACGAAGAATTGAGAATTGAAAGTTGAAAATTGAAAATGAAAAAAAGAGAACGGGCATGATTATTAAATCATGCCCGTTCTCTTTCTGCACTACTCTAATTTGGATCATTAGTAGTAACCCACCAATGCTCATCTAATCTTTTTAGGCGCTCTTTAGAATATGGTATCTGCAAATAAGCCGTGTCTCGAACATAAAAATAACTGACACTATCAAAATCAACCATTGAAACCAAATAATCAGGAGGTTTCCTAATGCGCCTTATCGGATATTTCGACATCAGATCATAAGTATATTTGACCTTGGCAATATCGAATCCGAGAGAGTCAAATTCCGGTTTAAAGCTGAATTTGTCATATTTATCAAGCCTTATTTTTTCTTTTTCATACAACAGATATAGTTTATTCCATTTTTTTTGCAAATAGAATGACAATGATTCGCCAGCAGAATATCTATATGTAATATCCAGTAGATTAATCTGCCTCCATATAGCAGATATTCCTTCTATGCTATCTGTGTCGATAGAATATATGATGTCCTCATAACAAGAATAAACCTCTTTATGTTCTTTGCTGTTACACGCCGCGAAAAGGGTTGAAAATAGCAACAGCATCATTAGTGCATGATGATTTCTCATAGGACGTGCAGTTATCAATTATTTATTCACAGCGCCTCGAGTATGCGTTTCAGGACGACCTGGGCCGAGATTTCGCGGTTGGCCGCCTCGGGGATCACGATCGACTGCGGGCTTTCGATCACGTCGTCCGTCACGATCATGTTGCGGCGGACCGGCAGGCAGTGCATGAAAAAGGCGTTGTCCGTCAGGGCCATCTTTTCACTGTCAACGGTCCATGCGCGGTCGGTGCTCAGTATCTTTCCGTAGTTGGGATCGGCCCACGCCGCCCAGTTCTTGGCGTAGATGAATTCCGCACCTTCGAAAGCCTTGCGCTGGTCGTACTCGACCCGGGCCTTGCCGACGAACTGCGGGTCGAGTTCGTAGCCGTGCGGATGGGTGATGACGAAATCGTAGTCCGCCGCGTTCATCCACTCGGCGAACGAATTGGGGACCGCCTGCGGAAGCGCCTTCGGATGTGGAGCCCATGTCAGCACCACTTTCGGACGCTCGGTGCGCTTGTACTCCTCGATCGTGATGAGGTCGGCGAAACTCTGCAGCGGGTGGCGCGTGGCGGCCTCCATGCTCACCACCGGGCGGCCCGAATGCTCGATGAACTGATTCAGAACCTTCTCGCTGTAGTCGTCGGCTTTGCTTTCGAACTGTGCGAACGAGCGTACCCCTATGATGTCACAGTAGGCGCCCATCACCGGAACGGCCTCAAGGAGATGCTCCGGTTTGTCGCCGTCCATGATGACCCCGCGCTCGGTCTCGAGTTTCCACGCCCCCTGGTTGATGTCCAGCACCATGACGTTCATCCCGAGGTTCTGCGCCGCTTTCTGCGTGCTGAGGCGCGTGCGCAGGCTCGAGTTGAAGAATATCATTATCAGGGTCTTGTTTTTACCCAGAGTATCCCACGCATAGCGGCCGCGTTTGACATCCATGGCTTCGGCGACGGCCTTTTTCAGGTCGCCTATGTCTTTTACATTGGTAAAGTGTTTCATATTTTCCTTATAAGGTAGATTCCTCACATGAGTTCGGAATGACAATTAATTCGCTGTCAACTTTCCGACTTTTGGTTGGAGTTTTTCGCCCCATTTTTTATTTATCAATCGCCATATCCACAGCATCAGGATGCCGATGATCGTGCCGGCGGTAAGGCCGAAAGCGATGTCGAGCGGAAAATGCAATCCAAGATACATGCGCGAATAACACGTGAGCGCCACATAAAGAGCGGCTGCGAGCGAAATCCAGCGGTTGCGGCAGATGCCGGCCGATGTGAGCGCAATGGCCATCGAAGTGGCGGCGTGGCCCGAAACGGTGCCGTAATATCCGCCCCTGTGTCCCTTGACAATGTGCACCATATCGCTTATGAGCGGATTATGCGAGGGCCGCAGTTTCGGGACGTGAACCTTGAAAAAATTGGCCGTCTGGTCCGCCAGGGCAAGCGCTATCACCACCACTGCTACTGCAATCAGCATCTTTCGCCAGCCGAAGTTCTGCCATGTAAACCAGATTATTGCGGCGTAGAGGGGTATCCAGAACCACCCCTGAGATATCGCCCACCAAAAAGTGTCCCAGCCGCTGCCCCAGCTGCCGTTGACGGCGAGGAGCCACTGCCGGTCGAGCTCCCAGATCGAAGTCATAAAAGTCATTGTCAGTATATTAGTTCCTTCGGAAACTTAAATAGTAAAGCAGTGTGGCTATCGCGCTCAGGGCCGCCACCAGATAGGTGCGGGCCGCCCAGTTGAGCGCCGTGCGGGCCTGAGTGATCTCTTCGCCGTTCAGAGTGCCGCTGTCGGTGAGCCACGCCATCGCGCGTTTCGAGGCGTTGTACTCGACCGGAAGAGTCACCAGTGCGAACAGGGCCGCCAGGGCGATCATGCCTATCCCTACCCAGTATATCGCGGGAAAGGTGTTTATCAGGATTATGCCGACGATCACCACGATGAAAGACCACTGAGACGATAGCTGGATCATCGGGACCAGAGCCGAGCGCATTTTCAGAGGGCCGTAACCCACGGCGTGCTGTATGGCGTGGCCGCATTCGTGCGCCGCGACCGCAGCAGCCGACACGCTGTTGCTGCCGTAGACACTCTCGCTGAGGTTCACCGTCTTGGTGCGCGGGTCGAAATGGTCGGTCAGCCTGCCCGGTGTCGAGATCACCTGGACGTCGTATATACCGTTGTCGCGCAGCATCTTCTCGGCCACCTGGCGGCCCGTCAGTCCTCCGCGGAACATCACGTGCGAATATTTGCTGAACACTGCCTGCAATCTCCACTGCACCGCCATCCCCACCACTCCGATCACAATGATCAGTATCCATTCAATGCTTAAAATCATTTTTCTCTCTTTTTACTTCGTTTTTATCTTAACGGCGCAACCATATTTTTATTTTGATTCATGATTCATGATTTTCGATAGGTGTAATAGGCGCTGGCCTGTTGTTGAGGGGTGATGGCGATCTCGTCGATATTGACGTGCGCAGGCTGGGTAACAGCCCATAGAATAGCTTCGGCAATGTCATCGCCGGTCAGTGGTTCGACCCCTTCGTAAACCGCCGCCGCGCGCGCCTCGTCGCCGTGGAAACGCACTTCGGAAAACTCCGTCTCGACCATGCCCGGGCGTATCTCGGTCACTTTTATGCCGTGCCTGACAAAGTCGACCCGCATCCCCTCGGAGAGCGCCCTCACAGCGTGTTTGGTGGCGCAGTAGACCGCACCCTTCTCGTAGACCTGCTTACCGGCGATCGAGCCGATATTCACGATATGGCCCCCGCCGCATTCGATCATCAGGTTGGAGACGATGCGCGTCACGTACAGAAGGCCCTTTATGTTGGTATCGATCATTGCCTCCCAGTCAAGTATGTCGCCCTCGTTGACGTGCTCGAGTCCCGCTGCAAGTCCCGCGTTGTTGACGAGAATGTCTATGCGACGCCATTTTCCCGGCAGGGTGCCGAGCGTGGCGGCGGCCTGGTGGTAGTCGCGCACGTCGAAAGAGAGCGCCAGGACATCGACGCCGTGTTCCGTTTTCAGCTCCTGTTTCAACTCTTTGAGCCTCTCGGCCCGGCGTCCGGTGATGATGACGTTCCAGCCCTGTGCCGCGAAAAGCCTTGCGGTGGCCTCGCCGATCCCTGAAGTCGCGCCCGTTACGAGGGCATTGCGTTTTGCAGTTTCCATAACACCCCGAAATTTTGGTAAAGGTACGAATTTTACCTTACTTTGTAGGTCATTGCAGCATATCTTATGCCTAAATTCAATACCGAACTCTTTATAGCACGCCGCATAGGTCGCCAGAGCGAGGGGAACAGCCGCGGAGTGATGGTGCGTATCGCCATAGCCACAACGGCCGTCAGCCTTGCCGTGATGATAGTCGCCGTGGCCGTCATAATGGGTTTCCGCAACGAAATCTCGGCAAAGATATCGGGTTTCGGCGGGCACCTGCGCATTTCGGCGCTCGACTACGGACTATCGGCCGAAAGCAAGCCCATACGCATCGACAGCGCACTCGAACAGGATATAGCAGGTATTCCGGGATTCCGCTCCATCGCTCCTTTTGCGCTCAAAGGCGGGCTTATAAAGACCGACGAGGCCACCCAGGGAATAATGTTGAAAGGGGTGGGCGAGGGTTACGACTGGTCGTTCTTCGAAGGGTATATGCAGGAAGGCGTCCTGCCCCGTGTGGGCGACACCGTGCGCCACAAGGATATCATCATTTCGCGCTCGGTGGCGCGGATGCTCAAACTCGGGGTGGACGACCGCGTCGAGATGCTTTTCGTCCACGGTGACCGGCCGCCGCGCCGCGACCGTTTCCGCGTGAGCGGCATCTACTCATCGGGACTCGAGGAGATGGACCGCCATTTCGTACTCACCGAGGTCGCCAACGTGCAGAGGCTCAACGGTTGGGATGTCGACCAGATAACGGGCTATGAGGTTGCGACCACAGATATACGCCGGCTTGACGGGTTTGAAAAAGAGGCCTATGTGCGTACCCTCGAACACGAAAACGAGATACCGCTGATGGTGCGTTCGATATACGGCGAATACCCGCAGCTTTTCGACTGGCTCAAGACCCACGACGTGAACGCCGTCGTGATCATCACCATAATGCTCGTGGTGGCGTTGTTCAGCATGATATCGGCGCTGCTCATTATCCTTCTGGAACGCACCTCGATGATCGGCATACTGAAAGCGCTCGGAATGAAGAACGGTTCGGTGCGGAAGATTTTCGTCCTGCGGTCGGCGTATATACTGACTGTGGGACTGCTCATAGGCAATGCCTTTGGGATAGGCCTCGCGCTCTTGCAGAAATTTACGAATATCGCGAAACTCGACGAATCCGGATATTTCCTCTCGTCGGTGCCCATCGATCTCGGCTGGGAGTGGATAGTGGGGCTGAACATCGGAACATTGGTCGTGATCCTGGCCCTGCTCGTCTTCCCTACAAACATAGTCAGCCGCATAACTCCCGAAAAAACAATTCGTTATCAATGACGAACACTCCCGGAAAGAAGCAGCAGGTCGAAGAGATGTTCGACAGCATCGCGCCGACGTACGACCGGCTCAACCACCTGCTGTCGATGCAGACCGACCGCACATGGCGCCGGAAAGTCGTCCGCATGGCCGCAAAAAACTCTCCTGTGGAGATCCTCGACGTCGCTACGGGAACGGGCGACCTTGCGATAAACCTTGCACGGAAAATGCCGGAGACGCGGGTGACGGGCGTCGATATTTCGGAGAATATGCTCGCGATAGGCCGCCGCAAAGTGGCGGAGAAAGGTCTCGACGGGCGGATAACCCTGAAGACGGGCGACGCCGAAAAGCTGGATTTCGCCAAAGGACGGTTCGATTGCGTGACGGCCGCTTTCGGGGTGCGTAATTTCGGCGACATCCCGACCGGACTGCGCGAGATGTGCCGTGTGACACGGCCCGGAGGCGTCTGCTTCGTCCTGGAATTCTCGGAGCCGACCGTTCCGCTTTTCAGTTGGGCATACCGCATTTATTTCCATAAGATACTGCCGGGAGTGGGGCGGATGGTCTCGAAAGACAAGGAGGCATACACCTATCTGCCCGAGTCGGTCGGGGGTTTTCCCATGCCGAAACGTTTCCTTGGAATGCTTCTCGAAGCGGGATTTTCAGATGTTTCCATGCGCCGGCTGACCTTCGGGGTAGCATATATCTACACGGCGAAGAAGTGAAAAGTGAAGAGTTAAAAGTGAAAATTAAATTCCAGATATTCCTCTGTTTATTGTGTTTATTTCTGCTGGGCGCGTGCAATCCGGCGGCGAAATTCAGCGTTATAGAGGCGGGAGAGCCTGTTTTCAACGGGCTGAAATCGGTGCACGGACGGGCCGTCGTCGAGAGCGGCGCGGGAAAAGAACTCGTCGTGGAGAACGCGGTGCTGGATTTCCGATACAAGAGCCGCGAACTGGCCACAGCACGGCTGATGCTGCCTATAGAAATCCCGGCGGGCGAGGTTTCGCGCGTGCGGTACGATCTCAAACTGGAATCGGAATCGCTGTCGAATCTGCAGACGCTGCAGAACCGTATACATACCAATCCGTCGCAGGTGTCCGTCGATGTGACCGCGTGGGTGCGATACGGGAAAATGCGGCGAAAGATCGAAATAAAGGATGTTCCATATACCGGGATTATTGCTAACTTTGGGACGTTGGAAAATAGATAACGGCTATGAAAAAGATACTTATACTGCTTGTTTTTGCGGCGCTGGCGCTCGATGCCGGTGCGCAGGGGATACAGCGCGAACGTGCCGAACTGGCACGTCAGGGTGCGAACAGGGCCCGAGTCGAAGTGACAGAAGAAGCCGATGCGGCACGTGCGGTAGCGGCCGCGGACCGTGTGTCGCGTAAAGACAAGATCACCGGCTACCGCGTCAGTCTGTTCCGCGACAACAGCCAGACCGCGGGCGAGAACGCTCGTTCGGTCGCCGCGCAGTTCCGCGAGCAGTTTCCCGATATCCCCGTCCAGGTGGCCTACGAAAGCCCTTACTTCAAAGTTACGGCCGGGAATTTCGTCGACAAGGTGGACGCCATAGCGCTGTGCGGCAAGGCGCTGTCCCACTTCCCAAAAGCGGTCGTGATGCAGGAGGAGATATCGGTTTCGGATATCGTGTCACAGCCGAGACCGGCAGGTAAAGAAAATTTTTCGGAACGCATTGAAAATTAGCGGTTGTTGCATATATTTGCAGCGTAATTACTAAATCAAATTCTCCCGCTTATGAAAAAACTTTTTACAATGATCGCAGTTGTGGCTTTCCTGGCTGCATGCGGCGGAAACGCCGGCAAGAAAGCAAAAGCCGTTGAAGACCAAAAAGCTGAAATCGAAGCAGTTGTAGATACTTGCAACGCTGAATGCAAAGCCGAATGCACCGGTGAATGCACCGAAGGCGAAAAATGCTGCAAAGGCGAGGCCGAAGGTGAAGCAATCGAAAAGAAAGCCGCTACCGAAGGAACCGCCGAAATTTAAGCAGGCGGCCTTGTAGGCATTTCTGTATAATGTGAACCCCCGCGAACATGTTCGCGGGGGTTTTTATTGTTTTATTTTGTTGTTTTATCGCTGATATTCAGTGGATAAAATGTGGGCTGTAATTATACTTTTTTAGAATTTTCCGCCGGAGGACTTGACAAAGGGGGTACCCGCGTATTATATTTGCCCCGGATCGGATTCTGTGTCCGGTCGGAAACCTTCAGAGATTCTCAGATTCCGAAGAACTCTGTTGATAATTTAAAGGCGTTCTGCCTGTTGATAACTGCGCCGCTATTTCTCATTTTACGGCGCGCCGAAAAACACGTTATGAGTTCGAAAAAGCAATCCTGCGAAAACAGCCATGGGCCGGCCGAAGCCTCTCTGCCGATCGGAGAGTCCGATCTCAAATTTCTGGAAAATAAAAGTATGGCATCGATGAAGGATGCCCTCTCCGCCGTGCGCGAGCTGTCGGCCGCAAGAGTCGATGCAAAACTTTCCGTCTCCCGCCTTGCCGGTGTCGCCCGCGAACTGCGCGAACTTATCAAGGTCATGTCGATTTACGGATGTTGATAATCCGGCCTGTTTTCGACAGGATCTAACATATTCTGAACATTATTTCAACGTGCTTCCAACAAGATAATATCAATCTATAAAATAGTTTTCCATGAAAAGAGAAGAATTGACGGATGTCCTGCGCACCGCCGCGGCCGATGCCGGATACGCTTTCCACACCGGGGCGGCACACCGCATGAACGGCAGTGTCCGCATCTATCCCGCGGCATGGCTCGAGCCGCTCGTGCTGAAATCCGCCAAAGGCCGCACGGAAGGCGACCTGACCTACCGCGTAACGCTCCACATGATGGCCCTGCCCGCTTCGGCGGAGAGGGAAGCGCTGTGGACGGGGCTCGAAGAAGATGCCCTGGCCATCGCACGTGCCGCTGCTTCGAATCCCGCGGTGAGGCAGGCCGCCAACATCGCGTGCACTCCGGCCGAACAGTCGCTTACGACCCACGGCGAGGTTTCCGTGACGCTGGCCTGCGACATCACAATGTGGTATTATATCTAAATTCCTCACGACCATGAATGTAATCGATTATCCAAAAGCCTACCAGTCGGCCTTCCGCGACGCCTGTTTCGTATTGGGCGGGGTGTCTGCCGCGTCAGGGCTCGACGTCGAAATATCCTCGATGTCATACGCCGGGGTCCTCGGGGTGAAGCGCGTCTATGCCGAGGGAGAGGTTTCCGTAAATGCCGCGCCGTACGTACGCTGTCTTCTGTCGCCGGAACCACTGTGCGGGAACAATATGGGTCTTTACACAGCACCGGAGCGGAGTGTCGCATGCAGCGTTTCCGCCGGGGGTTATGTATCCCAGTCCGTTTACCTTACCGCCGGTTCTGAAGACGCGCCGGTGAATACCATTGTTTCGGCTGCGCCCTCCGTGTCGAAAATCCGCTCCGGCGAGACCGACGAGATCCCGGTGATTTCGATCGGGAACAGGGTGATGCCTGTGATAACGTTCCGCCACGAGGGGGTCGAATATACCGATTATTCGCAGCCGTACTCTGCCGGCGCCGAGATGATGACATTCGTCGTGAACGCGGATGCCGTTGGTCGGCTCTTTACAGAACACACCGGAGCGCCCGCATCGGAAATGACGGAATTTACAGTGCTGATGAGGATAATGGTAGGTTCGTCCGACATCTATGCCTTCCGCCGATACGAGGTCGACCGCAATACGAACGCAGGGCGCCGGCTTGCATGGATCAACCGCTACGGCGCCGTCGACTACTACACTTTCCCGTATGTCACCGGTGGTAAGGCCTCGGGCAGCCGCGAGAGAATATATACTCCCGAAGGTTACCGTACCGTGGCGACCGCGTCTGAGATCACCGAAATGCTGCTTTCGGAGCCGTGCGATCCGGAGACCGCCAAATGGCTCTCGGAGATATTTTCGTCGCCCGCCGTATGGACCATCGACGGAACGAATTACGAGAGAGTGGAAGCCGCAGCAGGTTCGGCGGAGTACTCTGCGGAGCGTCCCGGGACCGTTTCCGTGAATATCGGTCCGGTCAAAAAAGCAGCTTCACGAAAATCCTGACGCGCACATGGAACTCTACATCGACAACCGGCGGGTGGATACCGACGCCTCGACGGCCGTTTCGATATCGCTTTCGATAACGACCATCACCGACCCGCAGAAAGGGCGCACCGGATACACGCGCAGCATCCGCATCCCGATGACGCCGCACAACGACTCCGTTTTCGGGTATGCGGCCGAGATCCACGGGCGCGACCGTTTCAATGCCTCCGAACACACCGGACGCATCGAACACGAGGGGGCGGTGCTTATAGAAGGACCGTTGTATCTGAGCAGCTGCGAACGTTCGGGCGGCAGCGGAAGCTATGAGGTCCACATTATCGGGGCCTCGAAGGAGTGGGCGCGGCGGGCGGCTTCGCGCGGACTCCGCACGACGGCGATCGACTACTCGAAAACCCTGACAGGTCCCAACATCCTGGCGAGCTGGACGGGCGACACTCCGGTCAGGTTCCTGCCCGTGATGCGCGAAAAGACCGCGTACGACTATTCGTCGGGCAGCGTCATCCCAGCAATGAAGGTGCTTTCGTGCGACGACTACCATCCGTTTATCCATGCCGCAACGCTTCTGAAGGCCATTTTTGCCGAAAGCGGCTACACGGTCGAATCGGATTTCGTGGACGGAGAGCTCTTCTCGTCGCTCTACATCAGCGGCAACTATCCGACAAGGGACGTCTCGGTCCTGAAAGCCAATATGGACTTCCTCGCCCGCCGTTTCGCGCCGCGTTCCGCCGTCGCAAACTCGTGGGGACGGGTCTATGCCGACCCCTACCGCATCGCTTTCACGGTCGGGAACATCGTCGATACGGCCGATCCGTCGCAGTCGTCGGGCGGGGTCTCCTACGACGATGTCTTCACCAGGAACGGGTGTTTCCAGATGGACGACGACCGCATCATGTTCATGCCCGCGTCGGCGGTCTCGGTCGGGTTTCAGTACCATATCCGCTACACCACCGACTATTACATGAAAGACCGCAATGAGCTGACAGGCTTCAACTTCGTTTACCTGAGCGAGGCCTCGCAGCAGACTTTCAAGCTGGTGAACAACTATCCCGACCGCCGCACCTCGGTCCGCCCTGCGCGCACCTACACGCTGGCCGTTTTTGGGCATGTCGCCGGCCGTCAGTACCAACTGCGCTACACGGCTGAAACCTCGACCGGCGGGACCACGAGTGTGAGCCTTGCGGCGGTCACGACCCGTTTCTCGACCGTGGCCGTTACTACGACCCTGCCTGTCAGCAATCCCGTGCTTTACTACCGCACCTCGTCGACGGGAACATGGTACGCCTACACGGGAGACTGGGCGCTGTACGACGGTTTCGTGACCGAGACCGGGACCGCCGACGTGGAACTGACCGTGCGCACGGCCCCCGAAACCATCACGCCGTCGAAACCCAAATTCTTCGACCTTATCTATTTCGGCGGCGCCGACCCGGGGATGACGCTCACCGTAAGCGATAAGATGTGGGTCCGTCCCGTCTTCTACGCCCAGCCGAGCGAGGGTTCGACCGTCTCGTTCGCCGATGTAACCGCCCACAGCGCGACCCAGATGGATTTCATAAACTCCATGCGGCAGATGTTCAACCTCTGCTTCCACACCGACAACCGTGCGAAAACCGTCCGCATTGAGCCGCGCGGCGATTTTTATTCGGACTCCCGCGTCGTGGACTGGACCGGCCGGATCGATCTCGACAAACCGGTCACCGTGGAAGAACTCGGCGGCGACCTGTCGCGGACCATGGCGTGGCGCTACCGCTCTGGCGACGGGGCTGTTGCGCGCCACAACCGTTCCTCAGGGGAGACGATGGGGTATTGGAGCGCGCAGGTCGAAAACACCGCCGCCGCGGATTCGGTCTCGGTGTGGGAGAACGCCATGTTCACATGCTCGCTCAATGCGCAGAATGCCTACCTGGGCGCGCCGTCGGCGTCGCTGGTGCTGGCCGGGGATGCTTCCGTCGAGACCCTCGACCGCACCGAAGACCTCAATTTCGAGCCAAAGGTGGTGCGCTACGAAGGAATGAAACCTCTTCCCGTAAACGAGCTGTGGGGCTGGCCGTCCGAGAAGGCCGTTTATCCCAAACTGGCTTTCCATGCGCCGGATGAGGGTTATACCCTCTGTTTCGAAGACCGCGGCGGATGCACGGGGCTTCACTCGCGCTATGACCGCGACGTCAGGCTGTGGAACGGATCGCGCCGCGTGACGCTCTGGCTCGACCTCAATCCGGTGGATGTGGAGTCGCTCTCTTTTCCCACCGGGACAGGTCCCGATTTCCACACGCTTTTCCGCCTCGATCTCGACGGCGAACAGGGCTGGTACACGCTAGAAGAGGTGTGCAACTACGACCCATCGTCCGCATCGACCAAATGTATTTTCATTAAACATATTCCGTAAACCATGGACACAATCGAAAAAAGAGCAGAAACTGCCGACCGGCCCATCACCTATGCCGAAGCCGTGGAACTGATCGCGCAGTCGCTGGCCGCACTCCGCATCTACGTGGTCGAATCCGACATCACCGACGCACAGAACAGCGTGCGCGCCATAGTCGAAAAAGCCAGTTTCTGATGACGACTATGACGCGCTACGAAAAGGAACTGGCCCGAATAGTGGCCGAACGCTACGGGAAACTTCCTGCCGCCGAACTCGTTGCAGAATTGTGCCGGATCGGAGTCGTCGACCATACCCTGTGCAAGGTGCTGGCGGTCCGAAGGTATGTCGATGAACTCGTGAAGGCGGGCTCGGGAAAGGTCGACGCCATGTGGCTCGCCGCCGAGAACTTCTGCGCGACTTACGAGTACGTCCGCAAGTGCATGTACTATTATACCGATGTAAATATTTAATGATAAATGATTAATGGTTAATGATAAATGAAAATCGTTTGTCTCTTTTTAATTAACCATTAACCATTGTCCATTAACCGTTAAAATTATGTTAGCAGAAATCAAAATTACGAATGCGGCGCCGGGCGTGACCGTCCTCGACGTCGAGGGGGTGATCGGGGTGCCGGAAGAGTGGCAGTTCGAGGAGCCGTCGGGCCGCGTCGCCACCTACCGCAAGTTCAAGGAGACGCTCGGTGCGATCTCGAAGATACGTTCAGGCGAGGTCGTGGTGAACATCCGTTCGACCGGCGGCGACGTCGGGGACGCGCTCCTCATTTACGATGCCTTGGCCGCGCTGGATGCCAGGATCACCACGCGCTGTTACGGTTATGTGGCGTCGGCGGCGACCGTCATCGCGCAGGCTGCGTCGGAAGGGCGCCGCGAGATATCGGCAAATTCGCTCTACCTAGTCCATAACGCCGTCAGCAACTGCGAGGGCAATGCCCGCGACTTCCGCCAGAGGGAGGAGCTGCTGCAGAAGACCGACGAGCGCATAGCTTCGATCTATGCCGCGCGTTCTGGCCGCGATGCAGGGGAGTTCTCTTCGCTCATGGCCGAGAACAACGGCAGCGGACGCTGGATGTCGCCCGAAGAGACCCTCGCAATGGGGCTCGTGGACCGCATCACCGATGCCGTGCAGGTCTCGAGCGAGGCCGCCGGACTGATGGACGAGCGGGCCTCATCGGCAAAACGCAAAAGCCTTTCGGGACGCATTGCAGCCCTTGTCGATTTCCTCTCGGGCGAAAAAGCGACTCCACTCCCGGCCAATACGGCCGACGCCGACGCACTGCGCTGGCAGCAGGCTGCCGAGATCGACAAGCTCCGCCAAAAGATCACCTCGCTCGAAAGCGAGAACGCGCAGCTCCGCGCACAACCCACCGAAACAAGACCAAAAGAAGACCCTTCGCCCACGGAGAGCCGCCGTTCGGCTAATCATGATGCATACTCGCGCGATGCCGAAGGATTCCTTAAATAATCACAACAAACAAAAAAGAAAACAAAATGAGTATTATCACAGAACCCAAGATCTACACAGGCAAAGACCTCGAAACGATCTTTTTCCGCCCGATGTTCTCCGGTCCCGATGCGAACGACCTGGGCATCAAGGTAATGTATAACATGCCTGTCCCGACGACGCTCAATTTCTGGCGCGGCGGCAGCGATATCCTCCAGCGGTATTCGCCCGGATGGAACGGAAGCAACACTTCGGAAAAATTCCAGAAGACCATAGATCTCCGTAAGGTGAAAGCCGAAATGGGATATACCGCTTCGGATTACTTCTCGATGGTGTTCGAGCAGATAACTGGCCGTGCCGATGTCAACATGGACGACCTGACCGGCACCGAACTCGAAGAAGCCGAGACCAAACTTTTCAAGGAAGCCATTGCCGAAAGCATCCGCGCAACGATGTGGCTGGGCAATACCACCCGCACGAGCGGCGAGTTCAGCACTTTCAACGGATTTCTGAAGCAGTTGGCTGAAACTACCGAGTCCGACACGTGTGAAATCAAGTACAGCCCTATCGCGTCCGCTGAGTACTATGATGCCGATGGAGAGAAATGGCTGAAACAGGCATGGGAACAGTCGGCGATAAAGCTCAAAGAGTGTAAGAACCAGGGTGAACTGGTATTCTTCGTGACGTCGGACATTTACGAGAAGTATGAAGAATCGCTCGACAGCGCAACACTCGAAGCGGCTTACATTGCCAAGCAGCAGGGCCGCGAATCGCTCTCTTACAGGGGCATACCTTTGGTCGACGTCCAGATTTCAGGCTATCTGCGCAATTTGGATGACATGCCGCAGTCGTTCATTATACTGACCGATCGCCGCAACCTTACGCTGGCTGTCAACACGGCCGATTTCCCCGGCACCGAGGTGCGCATGTGGTACAATCCCGACGAGATGGAGAACCGCCAGAGGGCTGTATTCATGGCCGGCTGCGACTACCTGCTGCCCGAGTTGATCTCATACGTTTACGCAGGAAACTAGTCTATGCCTCTGAACGGATTAGGCCGTCCGGCGGTCAAACCTGCCGGAGGAATAGTATCGGTCGAACTCGTTGCGGCAGCCGCTTTCAAAGGGGCGGAATATGATCCGGAGTCAGGGTGTTTTACATCCGTGGAGACTTCCGAACCTTTTGCGGCATACGTTTTCCGCGAGGATTGCGCCGCGTACACCGAAGAGGCTTCAGGCGCTGCAGGGCAGCCGCTGGTGAAGCACGTTCTGAAGATGGAGTTCCCGGGCGGACCCGAAACGGACAAGGCAGTAGGCGAACTCTCAGCCCTGGACGCTACAGGTTTCGCGGCGATAGTAACTACCGGTGAAGGGCAGCGCCTGCTGGCCGGATATTCCCGACGCTTCGGCACGCAGTATCCGCTTCGCCTGGCAAAAGTCTCTTCCGGTTCCGGATCGCATCCCTCGGATTTCCCCTCTGTGACGGTCATGCTCGAAAGCACCGACACGGAATACTCCAAACTGCTGCACGGCTGATCTCTCACTTTTACCGAAAGGGCGGATGCTTCAATCCGCCCTTTTTACCAATCTGAATCAGTTCGACGCAACTGTTACTTTGCAGAATTGCAAAGTAACCAAAAAATTGCGGCAACGGCCGCAGCGGTTTTATTAGAGACGAGAATATGTTGATGTATAAGGGGATTAGATACCACGTAGTTAAGAATTCAGGTGGCCGGGCATAGCCCGCCACCGTGAACTTTTGAAGCGCTGCGGCTCTGAAAATTCATTTTCGAGACCGCATCGTTTCAAAAGGACGGTTGCTTTGCAACCTCCGAATTCTTAACTCCTAATCAATTCCCTTAAACATATATTCTATACAAAAATAGTAGGAAACTAAGTTTCCTTTAAAAATTTTTGGCTCCACCTTTTTTAAAAGGTGGAAAGAGAAAAAAGAAAAGGTATGAAAAAAAACAATAACAACCGCCGTCAGGGGCGGGTTTACGCGGTTCGCGGTTCGAAGGAGCCGATGGGCGCATGGCCGTCGGGCAGGGTGGTGTCGGACGCGAAGTTCTGGCGCTGGGGCGACGACAACCTCTTCCCGAATGCGCTGGCGCTGATGTCGCGCCGTTCGACCACCCACCGCCGCATCATCAACGACAAGGCCGACTACATCTCGGGCAAGGGTTTCTCGTTCGACCAGGAGCAGGAAGCCCTCGGACGCTTCATCGAACGGGCCAACGGACGGGGCGAGACCCTGCGCCAGGTGCTCAACAAGCTTGCTTTCGACAAGGCGCTCTTCGGGAATGCGTTCCTGGAGATAGTGACCGATCCGGCCCACACGTTCCTGTCTCTGCACCATCAGGACGCATCACGCTGCCGGGTGGCGAAAGACGGGCGAAACATTTTACTGCACCACGACTGGACGCGCTACAAGCAGTCCGAGGCTCAGGTGCTGCCCCTTTACCCCGATTTTGCGGTGTGCGACGACGGACTGCTGCGCTCGGTGATCCACTACAAGGACTACGAGCCGATGTTCGAACATTACGGTGTGCCGTCGTACATCGCCGGTATGAACGTTTCGGCCATCGCCTACAAGACCGACAAGTGGAACATCAGCCGCCTGGACAACTCGTTCCAGCTCTCTGGCGTGATGATGCTCGACGGCGCGGTGGATAACGAACAGCAGGCCGAGGAGATCGTGAAGACCGCAGAGCGCAAGTTCGCCGGAAATCCCGGACAGGTGATGTTCATGATAAAGGAGAGCGACCAGAACGACAGTTCTCGGTTCATCCCCATCGCGTCGGCCAACGAGGGCGACTGGAAGGCGCTGCATGACCAGGCCACTTCGGATATCGTGGTGGCACACTCGTGGTTCCGTTCGCTGAGCGGCCTCGACTACAACAGCGGCTTCAACGCCGAACGCATCCTGCACGAGTACGAGATCGCGCTCAACACGGTGATCCTCGGCGAACAGGCTGAACTTCTGGAACCGATCCGCCGCGTGCTGGAACTCATCCTGTGCGTCGATGCATCGTCGCTGCAGGTTGTGAACCGCCCGCCGACTAAGGCCAAACCCCTCTATATGAAGGTCTGGGAGGCGCGCAAGGCCGACGGACTGGAATACGATCCCGACGACGAGAACCAGCAGTGGTATCTCGGGCAGATCACCAAATACAACATGAAGAACATTGATTAGTCATGAGTTATGAGTCATGAGTTGTTGTGCAGTATATGCCGCAGGCTTTATTGATTCGTAATTCGTAATTCGTAATTGAATGGATTTATTGATTACACCGGCGCAGGTGGCCGAAGCGGCTTTCCGCGCCCCCGATTTCATAACCCACGACGCCGTTCCCGAGGCGACGATACTCGCCGCTCAGCAGAAGTTCATCCGTCCAGTTCTGGGCGATGCACTATACGAAAAACTGTGCGCCGAAGAGTATCCGGAACTTCTTTCGGAGTACATCCTGCCGCCGCTGGCCTTGTATGTGAAACTGCTGATGCTTCCGTCGCTGTCGGTCCAGGCCGGAACGGCAGGGGTGGTAGAGGTCAACTCGAAGAATCTTGCACGGGTAGGCGATGCGAAACTACGTTATGCCGTGCGCCGTCTGCGGAGCGACGCTTCCGCCCTGATGAAGCGGGTGGTAGAACACATCGAGTCCGACCCGGCGGCTTTTCCCGAATACAACGTGCGCCGCAATGTCCTGAGCCGCTGCTCCATCGACGGGCAGGTAGTCCTGTAATGCGTTATGGAAAACACCTTGAAATGGTTATGGGGCGGCGTGACGGCTTTTTTCGCACTGTTCGTTCCCATACAGGGACTCGTCGTCTGTGTCATGGTCTTCGTCGCAATAGATTTCGTGACGGGGATCATCGCCTCGCGTTGCCGCGCCCGCCGCGCCGGACTGCAATGGCGGTTTTCGAGCCGCCGCGCCTGGGACACCGTCACCAAACTGATCTTCGTGATGGCCGGCATCGCGCTGGCGTGGATGCTCGACAGTATGGTGCTGACCTTCGTCCAACTGCATCTGGCCAAGATTTTCACCGGCTTCGTATGCGGCGTGGAGTTCTGGAGCTACCTCGAGAATGCCGCCGACATATCGGGTAATCCCGTGTTTACTGCTGTTAAGCGGCTGCTGAAAAAGAAAGTGGATAAAACACTGGAAGAATAATTACGAATTACGAGTAGTTGTGCGTAGCCGTAATTTTTAATTCGTAATTCGTAATTGATTTACTCCTCGAAGTCTTCGAGGAGTAAATCTCCCATAAGGGCGTCGATATCGCGGCGCTCTTTTTTTGTGGGGCGTCCCGTGCCGCGGTCGCGGCTGATGAAAACAGTCTCGCGGGGAATCAGCAGTTTCTCGAGTTCTTCCTGCGGGGTGATATTTTCGGCGTGCCGCGCCACGTCCTTTGCCGGCAGGCGGTTGTTCACTAGTTCCAGAACGCGGAATTTGAACGTGATCTGCCCTTTCCGTACATCGATAATGTCACCCGTCTTGACGTCGTACGAAGGCTTTATCCAGGCGCCGTTGGCCCAGACCCGGTTCATTTTGACCGCATCTGCCGCCATCGTGCGCGTTTTATAGATGCGCACAGACCAAAGCCACTTATCGATTCTTACAGGCATCAGCCTTTTGTATTAAAGGCGTTCATGGTGCGTTCTATGCCTACCGAAACGAACGACTGAATGGCTTTCACGGCGGGTTCTATTTTTTCCGGAAGCTCCTTTTTCTCCTCGTTCGACCACTGGCTCAGCACGTAGTCGGCCTGCAGTCCGCGGGGGAAATCGCCGCCGATGCCGAAACGTATGCGCGGGAAATTGTCGGCCTCGAGGGTCCAGATTATGTCGTGCAGGCCGTTGTGGCCGCCGTCCGACCCTTTGGCGCGGATGCGCAGTTTTCCGAAAGGCAGCGCGATGTCGTCCACCACCACCATCACGTTCTCCACCGGCACTTTCTCCTGCTGCATCCAGTAGCGCACGGCCTTTCCGCTCAGGTTCATATATGTCTGCGGCTTCACCAGCACGAGGATATGCCCCCGGTGTCGCACGGTACATGTGTCGCCGTAGCGGCCGGGCGCAAAAACAGCGTTGGACACCGCTGCAAGGGTGTCCAACACTTTAAAACCTATATTATGGCGGGTTTCGGCGTATTCCGGACCGGGGTTACCTAACCCGACTATCAGATATTTCATCTGAGATAAATTACGAATTTCAAATTACGAATTACGAATGAAGTGCAGACACTCGCTCTTCGTTCTTTTGTTGCAGCCATTCCGGTTTGCAATGACGGTGGCGCTGTGCCGGGAGATTCAGATCATCAACCACCTTTATCATCAAATCCGCGGCCGCCGTTGCGGCTATTTCTTGCCTTCGTCTGCAGCAGCGGCAGCGGCGGCAGCAGCGGCACGTGTTACGCGGATCGCGCAGACGGCGGTCGAAGCGGGATTCAGCAGGCGCAGGTTGGCATAGCTGAGGTCGCCCACGAAGATGGTCTTGCCGATGCCCAGTTCCGTGATATCCACGGTCAGTTCGTCGGGAAGGTCTTTGAGGAGGCCGTTTACAGTGAGTTTGCGTTTGCTCTGGACGAGCTTACCGCCCATTTTCACCCCTTCCGAGTTGCCGGTGATCGTTACGGGAATGTCGATGGTGACGGGTTTCGCATCGCTCACGCGGTAGAAGTCCATGTGCAGGATCTCTTCCTTGACGGGGTGGTACTGCACTTCGCGGAGCACGCCGATTTCTTTGGTGCCTTCGATGTCGAGTTCGACGATGAACGATTGCGGGGTGTAGATGAGGGGTTTAACCTCTTTCGCGTCGAGCGAGAAGTTCACGGGTTCGCCCTGGCCGTAGATAACGGCGGGGATGCGTTCTTCGCGGCGCACAGCCTTGCTGTTCTTTTTGCCGAATTCTTCGCGCTTTTTTGCGCTGAGTTTGATTGACTGCATAATCTTTAATTTTAACAGGTTAATGATTCACTTCGCGTTCCTCCTCGCGGCTCGGCAGTTGGCTTCGCCCTCCTCGCGCTAACTCGGCATAATCAGCAAGCTGACTCTGCTCTCGCCCGCATCGTCGGTTCGCTTCGACACCACTCAGAGCATGGCTGCAATCGGCCCTTGCTCCCCATTCGTGTCTGCGGGTGCAAATTTATATAAAATTATCGATTATGGGATCGGTGATCATAGGTTTTTTGTAATAACGCCTTGTATATATTTTGTTTTGCGCCTTTCTTGTATTGATATTTTCATAAATATAAGCGACATTTGTAACGCCAATCGATAATGTCAACCTGAATCAGCCTTTATGAAAAGACAGACTTTATTCATCATCGGTTTACTGGTGGCCATGACGGTTGCTTCATGCAGCAAAAGCTTTGAAACCGCAGACGCATCCGAGCCCGTCGGAGAAGAGACGGTTCGTCCTATCGAACTCAGCAGACAATATTTATCGCTGGACCCGAGCGCACCGATCAATTATATCCACATCGTATCGGGCAATGGAGGATATTGTATTGTTTATCCCGAACGGTTAACGTTGGCCTTTTTAAAACTGGTGTAGGGTCGACAGAGATGGATTATTCAGACGATATGTTCAGCATAAGAATTAACAGCAACAATGTTATTACGATAGAATGCCATCCATCATCTGTTCCCCTGGGGATCTCCGGCTATTTTCTCGTGCGGGACAGTAAGGGTGAGAAACAGATTTTTAATGTAGTCTATCCCCTTAGCGGATGTGAATTTTTCCCCAAAGAATATGCGGAAAAATTACTTGATGATCCCGATTTCTGGCGGGAATAGAACCGCAATATAACCTTCTGTTTATTCCGGCTTTATATTACATTTGTAGAAAACATATTAAAGCACACTGCAATGAAAAGAGGCCTTGTTTATATTTTACTGATGACGATCGTCGGCTGCAGCAGTAACCCTGAAAGCGAACCGGTAGATGAAGCGCCTGTCCCCATTAGACTCAGTTACAGGAAGATCACATTGGATAAACCCGATACGGTCCGCAAGATCAAAATAATTGCGGGCAACGGAAGCTATACTTTGGTTTTCCCAAAACAAATAAGCGTAGGTAGTAATAATAAAGCAGGCTATTCCGAGTCGATACTTACGCTCTACATAGACGAGTCGGACAACATAGTGGTAGAGCGTAAACTCCTGGATGACCAGTGGGTTTCCGGAGTATTTATGATTAAAGACATTAAGGGGGAGAGGATGCTGTTCATTGTTGAATGGTACGACGAACCGGTAGGCGGGCCCCTTGTTAACTTTGACGAACTGGAGTCGAGATTACTATATTCAGAGGACTTTTGGCAGGAATGAAGTTTGTAAAAATCAGAAAGCGGAACATCTAAGTTCCGCTTTCTGATTTTTTACTGATTGTCAATCCTCTGCAGAGGATTGACGATGGGCGACGGTTTCTCTTTGGTAGTCTCCATTTCGCCGATCTCGATGTCTTCGAGCAGCACGGCCGACGGGTATATCATCGATGCCGGAACCTGCCCCGTAAGGTAATTACGCACTTCGCTTTCGCCGGATACCCCGGCGATCCGCTTGAGTTGCGTGAGTGCGACAGGTGTCACCTCGGCATTGCGGACAAGGGTGTGGACGCCTGTCTCAGTGTCTATTTTCCACACCAGGTTCACCTTGCCGCTCATCCTTTCGACGATGTAGGCATATTTCAATCCGTCGGCTTTCGCGAGCGCCACGAGCTCCTTTTCGAGCTGCGCCGCCGTTTTGGTTTCCGACGAAGATATTTCGAGCGTTCCCGGCGCCACGGTAGGCGTTATGCCGATACTTAGTCGGTTGCTGGCTGTTTGTGTCGGACTTTTCAGTGTAGGGAAGCGCCCGGTGAGGAGCAGGCGCAGCATTCCGTCTTCGATAGCCGTAAAATAGGGGGCCGGTTTTTGTCCGTCGGCGTCTATTTCGTAGTAGCCCAGCAGCGGCTGCCCGCCGTATTCTTTCATAGATGAGTGGTTTGTGACGGTCAGTTTGCGGTCGAGTACCCTCTGGCCTACGCGGTTCTCCAGCCTGCGGGCCGCTGACGACGGTTGTCCGCCGCCCCTCTGGGCCTGTGGATTTTCGGGGCGCCGTTTAACCAGCAGTCCGTCGCCGCTGCCGGTCAGCAGGTTGTCGTTGAACATGCGGAACACCGGCTGCCCGACGAACAGCACCGGTCCCGAGTAGAACTCCCCGATCTTCGGCGCGTCGGCATATTCGCTCAGTTTTTGTGCGAACTGTTCGGTCTGTTCGAGCAGCATCTGCAGCGCAGGCAGTGTCAGGTCGGATGTGGCGTATATTTCAAACTCGTCTGAGAACTCCTCGCCGTCGACAGTGCGTACCGACGCGCTGATGGTCAGCGATGCGAACGACGAGGGGTAACGTATGCGCACCGATTCCGAGGTGCAGGAATAGTTGGTCCAGTCGTATGCCATCAGGCGGACTGCAGAGTCATAGAGCGAAGGGTATTTCGCAAAAACGGCCGACAGTTCCGCCGCGCGTTTTTCCCACACCGCGGCGTTGAAGCCGAAAGCGGGACTTTCGACAATTTTTTCGGAAGGCGGTATCGGCAGCATGTCGGGCAGCGCCTCTTCCTCGGGTGTGCGGGCGCTTTGCCGCCTCATGGCCGCTTTACGGGCCATATTGGGCGCGGTCTGTTTGTAGTTGGCGTCGGTATTGATCCAGAAATCCCGCCGTATCTGCCCCTCGTCGGTCCCGATGGCCGAACCGCGAATGTTGTAGGCCGAGTTGTAGTTGATGTCGCTGGTCATGGAGTAGTCGCCGAACAGCACGCGCGTGGCGTTGATCCTCTGCGGCTGGAACTGCGACTGCACTACCTCGCCGAGCGACGCCGAGATCGACATCACCCGGATGTCGCAGTAGATGTATCCGATCCAGAACGGCCGTCCCAGGTCATCCATGCGCAGGGAGTCCATGTTGCGCGAGAGTTCGGTCTCCATAGCGCGGAAGATGGTTTCGTCCTGGCTTTGTGCCGCCGCGGCCCAACACACGAGCGCGGCGAAAATTGATAATATGTATCTTCTCATATATTCTTCATTTTTAATCTTGCTTCGTAAGCTTTTCCTCCTCACGGTTCGGCAGCGGCTGCTTGCAGACTCTGCCCTCACTCGCATCGTCGGTTCATTCTTCATTCGTCCGACCGTCCGTCAGGACGGGAGAGTACAGGCGGAGTGTCCGTTGACTTTGCTTTTCTCTGCACCTCGACTTTTTTGACGAGCACCTGCGGCGATACTGCAGTCACGGGAACGCTGCCCGACTCGGCCCCGCAGACGCCGGTGAATATCCCCGTTTCGCCGCCCGCTTCGATTATGTTCGAGAACATCGAGAGCGGCGTGCCTATCAGGTCGACGCCCCTGACAAGTTCGTCGGGACGGCCGTCGACGTAGATCTTATAGACTTCCAGCGGAGTCACGTTGAATGAGTTGGCTATGAATCGGCCCGTCATGGTGAATCCGCCGGTTACCTCTTTGAAATATAGCCCGAACTCCTTTTTCTGCGCTTTGGCTTCCTTGATGAGCATCTTGCGCAGTTGTTCTTCGGTCAGGTAATTGTCGGTTTCGACGACCAGGTTCGACTGGCGCGAGACGGGGTTCATGTTCTCCATGGCGCGGGCATGGCCGTTGGATTGTCCGAACTCGTCGGTCGGCACGCGCGTCATCAGGAATTCGTTCAGTACGCCTTTTTGCACTACATCTACGCGGCGGGCCTTCGTACCCTGGTCATCGTAGAGATAATAACCGTAGAGGTCGTCACCCGCGAACTGCGCCTGAGTCGGGTCGTCGTACACCGAGAAGTGTTTCGGCAGCACGCCCTGGTCCACCATTTTCTTGAATGTCTGTCCGTCGCTGTCGCTCTTCATGCGCTGGCCCTCGATTCGGTGGCCGAATATCTCGTGGAAGAAGACCCCCGAAGCCTCGCCCGAAAGCAGCGCCGGACCGGTGTACGGGTCGACTATCGGCGCATCTTTCATTTTTTCGAGCGTGGCTGCCAGAAGGCGCGTGTCGGCCAGAACCTCTTCGTCCGACGGGAGCCCGGCGGGCGAGAATGCGAAATATGAGTTGTACAGGGGCAGCTCCATGCCGTCGGATGTGCGCACCGTGGCGCTTATCATAAGGCGGCAGGCGCGGCTGTTGTGGGCTATTTCGGTCCCTTCGTCCGACACGAGGTATTTTCGCAGCACGGTGTAGTCGATCGACGCCGAGCCGCTGATAATGTCGGGCGAGCCGAGGAAAACCGCGCTGTATGCTTTCACGCGCCGCTCCATTTCGGGACGGTCGAACGCCTTTTCCGTGTCGGCCAGAGGCTGTTCGTAATATTTTTCGACAGGTGCATCCGAGAAATCGGGGGCCTTGTCGTCGCGTTTGGTGTTGACCTTATCGGCCGCGCGCAGTTTTTCAAGCTCCTCGACAGACGCTTTGTAGGCGTCGCGCACCTCTTTCCAGATCACCTGGCGGATGGCATCGGGATTTTCGTCCGACAGCGGCAGCAGGATCTTTCCGTAATAATAGTTGCTTCTCTGGTAGCCGTCGATGCCGCCGCGGAAGTTGTCGAAATCGTAATCCCCGAGCCGGATATGGGGCTGGAAGACGCGCTCGTGCGCCTCATACCGCGACGACAGCACGCCGAACGAAGCGCCGGCCACGTTGCGGTCGACCTCGGTGACGCGGAAATTCATGTAATAGGGTGGCGCATCGGTTTTGGAAAGCGCCTCCGACTGGTAGCGGAGTTCCTCTTTCAGGATATCCAGCAGCGGTTCCTGAGCGCGCAACGGGACGGTCCATGCCAACGCCATAAGGATGGCAGCGGCCATAATGGGTTTTTGCATAAGGGTTCTTTTAGGGAGTTATCTTCACGAAGATAACTATTAAATATAGATTTTTATTGCTTTTCCGGAAAGTCAAAGGATAAATTTACGTATTGGTTGGGCTGTTTCGAATATTTTGGTTTTTTTTGCATCGCGAAATACCCCATAACCCAGTGCTTTTGAATCCGACAGTATCAAAAAACCGAAAAAATGAATAGAAAATTTTACCTGTCCGGCATCCCGGTCATGTTCTTTGTTGCCGTCGCGGCAGTGTCGTGCGTCAACAAGGATTACAAGGTCGACGAGCTCAATAAAGAAGTACACCTGGCTCCGAACGGCGTCGGCCTGCCGCTCGCCACTATCGAAAAAGAGACGCTCGGCGACTTGTTCAAAAATCAGACGGACCTTGTCGTCGGCGACGACGGCTATTACAAGTTTCAATACACCGGCGACCCCTTCGGCTTCACCGTGCCCGGCATATCGGTGGGCGGTCTCGGCGGCATAAGCACCGCTTTCCCAAGTATGCAGCTCGACCTGGGCATTCCCTCGTTCGATTTTTCCGGCGAGACGAAGATCGAGGGCCTTAACCTTACACGGATGGGCACTCTGCTAGGACTGTCCGGAAGCGTTGCGGCAGACTTGATGTTTGCCAACAATACCATAACTTCCATAGATCCGGTTTCGGGAGTGACGACAGGGGAGATAGAGATCGATTTCGGACTGCCCGCGGAGGTTGGGAAAGTTAACAAGGTGTGGCTTGGTCCCGATGCGGCAGGTACGCCCGTGACCGTAACATTCGACCTTGGCGAACTGCAGAAAGTAAACGACTACGCGTTCATAATGTCGATGGAAGTGGAGCTTCCTGCCAGGTATATCTTGAAAAACCCTTCCAAAGGGACAATATATCCGGACAATAAGCTTACTGTCACTAATTTTAGCGTTGGCGCCGACCAAACGGCGGCCATCTCTTTTTATATCGAGAGCCTGACGCTCGGCGACAAGACTCCCGCGCCGGCGGCGAATCCGGGTCCCGGCGATCCCGTAAACGAGATAAAATTCACAGAACCGTTTACCTATACGCTGGTTTACGATTTTTATACAAAGGCCGGAACTGTCGATGCTTCCGGCACCCCGCCGAGCGTGAAGATATCGGGCGCGCCTGCGTTCAAGGACGCCGAGATCACCACCAATCCCATAGTCCTCAACAAATCCGTCTCCAGACAGCTCAGCTATTCGCTCAATTCGATCGCGGCCGAGGTTGTAAAGGTAGCCGGCGTGGATTTCGCCGCCGGGCACCAGGATGTGACGGTAAAAGTCGGCAATCCGGGGCTTCCCGGCGTATTGCAGCCGAATATAAATGTGACTTTCCCGTCGGGGCTGTCGTTCACCGATCCTCGGGGGAAGATATCGAACGGGGTCCTCACCGCTCCTCTGTCCGATTTCTTTGACCCGGGATATACTTTGCAGCTCAACAGCATAGGGCTGGACAAAGATCCATCCGGCGGGGCTGTAAACTTTTCCGGCGACATAAAAGTGGAGGTCGACGAGACCATCTCGTCCAAAACGCTCACATGGTCGACGGATATAGCGCCGCTAAATACCGATTCCAATGTGGGCGTCAGCGTCAACGCTTCAGGGCTGGATGTCTCCACCGTCCGCGTCAAGCTCGACCTTCCGCTCGACAGCTATATTGCAGGCAAGCTCGATCCCATCGACCTGTCGAAAATAACAGAGAAGATGGGCGACGGCGAACAGCATCCCGACCTCAAGGCTCCGAACGTCTACATGTCGGTCACCAACCCCGCGGGCATCAGTGTCACGGGCGACCTGAAGCTTGCCCCAAGGGATAAGAGCGGTAACCTGCTCTATCAGAATCCTGTCATGATAGACGGCATAGCGATCGACCCTGCAGACAGCGGCGGTGCCAAAACCACCAATATATTTATCGGCGAGCAGGGCGATACAGCCCCTGCCGGTTACACAGCCTATTATAAGGACCTGGGCAACCTTATGAAAACCCTGCCTACTACGATAGACCTGTCGCTGTCGGCGCGGGCGACGCCCGATGTGGTGCATGCCATCCAGGTGAACCAGGATTTCGACTTCGAAATGTCCTACGACATCGATATGCCGATAGTGTTCGGCGACGAAATGGATATAGCGGTCGAGATCACTGAGAACGGTCTCAACGGCACTTTCTCCGACCTTGCCAAGTATAAGGTCAAGGCTGCCGATATTTCGGTCAGTGCCGAACTTACTGTTACGTTCCCGCTCCGCATGAGCGGCGTCACCGCAGAGTTCCTCGATGCCGACGGCAACAGTATCAACGGTCTTGCCACGACCGTGGCAGGTGTTGTCGAGGGACCGGCGCCCGGTGCAGGCGGAACAAAGACGTCCACGCTCACTATCGCCATCAGCGTTCCTGGCGGCGGCGATTTCACTACACTGTCGCAGATCGACCAGCTCAAACTGCGCCTGCCGCTTTCCGGCACCGGTGCGGCCAACCGCCTCAAACCCGACGACTATATTTCGGGCAAAGTGTGGCTAACTCTCGCAAACGGCCTGCAGGTAGACCTGGACAAACTTTAATCCCCGCCACACGACGTAAAACACACAAAGCTCAAACGAATGAAAAATATATACAGACTGCTGCTTACACTGGTTTTCGCGCTTGGCGCGGCGGTTGCCCCGGCCCAGATGAAGACCTCCTACTTTATGGAAGGTTCCATCCAGCGCTACGAAATGAATCCAGCCCTGACCCCCATGCGCAACTATATAAATATGCCGCTGCTGCCTATCGGCTACATGGGGATAAACCTCAACAATAACTTCCTGTCGGTCGATAATTTCATATATCCCTACAAGGGCGGGCACGTCACTGCGCTGCACAGTTCGGTCAACGGCAAGAAGTTCCTGAACCGCATACCCCAAACATCCGGTGTCGGCGCCGACGTGGTCTACGGCCTGGTGGGTTTCGGCAAGTACAACAAGAAACACGACTATTTCTGGTCATTCGGCTGGAATGTGCGCGTTGTTGCCGACACGGGTATGCCCAAAGAGGTTTTCACTATCCTGAAGGACCTTCGCAACGGTACGTACGATATTCCCGACGTTACCGTCGACGCGGTGGCGTATAGCGAGTTCGCACTGGGTTTCACCATGCCTGTCGGATGGCAGAATCTCGTCGTGGGCGGACGCCTCAAGTTGCTGGTGGGCCTGGCGCAGGTCGAAGCCTCTTTCAATAAAGTGAACATGACCGTCGCGACCGACAAGGTGAGGGCATCTTTCGGCGGCAGCATGCAGGGCAGTATGTCATTTATGGATTACCGCAACGGTATCGCCGATGCCGACGGGAATATTATAATGGATGAACTGATCAATTATAAAGACCGCGCAAAGTGGAACAACCTCATGAGGAATTTAGGCATGGCGGTAGACGTTGGGGCCGAGATGAAGCTGTTCGACAAACGGCTGAAACTCTCCGTCGGGGTTAACGACCTGGGTTTCATCAGGTGGGGAGCCAACAATTCGGTGCACGGCGCTATCGACGATGCATATTTCGAGTACAACGGCTATAATACGGGCACCGAGAAGTGGGAAACGGACGATTCCGGTGTGGATTTCGACAACATACGCTATACGGGCGGCAACGGTTATACAAGAAGGCTTGCATGCACCCTCAATGCCGGAGCCGAGTATAACTTTTTCAACAACCTGCTGGGTGTGGGCCTTCTGTCGAGCACCAGATTCGGCGTCAACCGCACCTATACCGAGCTGACGCTTGCCGGAACCGTGCGCCCGTCGGACTGGTTCACCGCTTCGATCAGCCAGTCGTTCATACAGAACAAGGTCGGTATTTTCGGCTTTGCGCTGAATTTCCACCCGAAAGGCGTTAATTTCTTCCTCGGCGTGGACTACATCGCGGCGCAGCTGGCTCAGCTGGACTTCATAGACCAGGGCTTTAAATACCCCCTTCGCGCCAAGTCGATGAACGTCTATCTCGGACTTGCCTTTACCCTTAAAGGACGCACCAAACCATGGTAATGCGGTACGCATTACCATGGAATGAAGAATGAAAAATGAAGAATGAAAAAAGGAACACGCCTAAAAGCTGTGTCTGAACGTGTGAAACTTTTATAACAAAACAAGCGGAAAACCAGATGATTTTCCGCTTGTTTTGTTTAGTTGTTCTGTGTCTGTTAAAGGGGGTGGGAAAGGCCTGCCGCCCTGAAAGCGGCTTCTCGATTGTTAAGGTATTTTGTTGCCGCCGTCTACGCTTCTCCCTGCGTGAAACCTATCGTGAGATGGTCTTCGGATGAGTTCTGCTGTCCGTGGAGATCGATGCGTCCCACGGCGCTTTCGTAGCGGGTAATGTTGTCCTGCAGCGACAGGAGCAGCCTTTTGGCATGTTCCGGGCCGAGGATAATGCGGCTTTTGATCTTCGCTTTAGGCACTCCGGGCATTATCGCTGCAAAGTCGATAACGAACTCGGTCGCCGAGTGCGAGATGATCGCAAGGTTTGCATAGTGCCCCTGTGCCGTCGTTTCGTCCAGCTCGAGGTCTATGCCCTGTTTTTTTGTCTCTGACATCAAGGGAAAGTGTTTTTACAGAGACAAAAATAGCGACAACCCCCGTCAGAAATGCTTCTGGCAGGTATAAGTTATTGCATACTTTTTAACAATTCTTAAAAAGGGGTATCGCCTCGGCGACTGTGAAGTTGCTGCCGCCGATATAGACCATGTCATCCGGTGAAGCCAGCGAGAGTACCCGGCTTACCGCTTCGGCAACGGGAGCAATCGTCTCTCCGTCAATACCGTGCGTGGCAAAACGGCGCCGGAGTTCTTCGGCCTGCATAGCACGCCCCACGCCTGCCTGAGTAAAGATATAACGGGCATCGCGAGGCAGCAAGGGGATTATCGCGTCGAGGTCCTTGTCGGCCACGAAGCCGAGGACCATGTATAGAGTATTGTATTTCTGCGCGGCGATCTGGCGCGCGACCTCGGCGAACCCGTGGGCGTTGTGTGCCGTGTCGCATATCACTGAAGGGCGGCGGCCGAACACCTGCCAGCGTCCCGCCAGACCTGTCCGTGTGGCGGCATCGCGCAGTCCGTCGTGCAGCGCAAGGTTGTTTATATCGAGTTCCGTCCGGAGCACGTCTACTGCGGTGAGCACGGTGGTGATGTTCAGCCGCTGGTAGTCGCCGCCCAGGTCGATGAAGAAAGTTTGCCCGCCGCCGTGCGCATCGGCTACGTCGTACATGGTCCGGCCCTCTTTGTGCAGGGTCCCCACCACCTTGTATTCCCGGTCGGCGAAAACTATGGGTGAGCCGAGTCGGGCGGCTTTTTCGATGAATACCGGCGCGCTCTCGGGGTCGGTCTCGCCTATGACCACCGGAACGCCGGGTTTAATAATCCCTGCTTTTTCGGCGGCGATCAAAGGGATGGTGTCGCCGAGGTACTGGGTATGTTCGAGCCCGATGTTGGTGATGACGCTCACGGCGGGCGTCACGATATTGGTGGCGTCGAGCCTGCCGCCGAGGCCGGTTTCTATGACCGCTACCTCGACCCCCGCCCTTGCGAAACGGTCGAAAGCCATCACGGTCGCCATCTCGAAAAAGGTCAGTCCGAGCCGCAGCATTTCTTCCTTGTGGAGTTCGGTGAAACTGACTACATCCTCTTCGGGGATCATTTCGCCGTCCACACGGATACGCTCGCGGAAATCGACCAGATGCGGCGAGGTGTAGAGTCCGGCGCGGTATCCGGCGGCCTGAAGAACGGACGCCAGCATATGCGACACAGAGCCTTTGCCGTTGGTCCCGGCGACGTGTACGGCGGTGAATTTCCGCTGCGGTTCGCCCAATGACGCGGCGAACTCAGCGACCCGTTCGAGCCCCGGCTTGTACGCCCCCGCCCCCTTGTTCTCGAAAACCGGCAGCGAATTGAAAAGGAAATTTATGGTCTCTTTATAAGTCATGAGTCATAAGTCATGAGTCATGAGTCTTTGGTGACGCTTCGCGTCGATTTTCATCAGGATTATTTATAAAAATGCAAACTTTAGTTTGCACCTTAGACTCATAACTCCTGACTCCTGACTCATAACTATTTTACTATGTGGTCTTTCTTCCTTATCCGGTAGGCGATGAAATAGAGCATGCCGAGACCCCAGACGAGCAGCGATATCCGGCTCAGGTAGTCGCCGAAACGGACGTACAGCGTGGTTTTACGGTTGAGTGGGATGTCGGCGGTGATGGCTCCGCGCTTCTCCCAACCCAGAGATTCCACCACATCGCCGCGCGTGTTGATAAAGCCCGACTTCCCGGTGTTGGCGCTGCGCGCGATGGCGCGGCGGGTCTCGATGGCGCGCAGACGGGCGAAGTCGAAGTGCTGGCGGTAGCCGGGACTGTCATCCCACCAGCCGTCGTTGGTGATTATGAACATCACTTCGGCGCCGTTCCGCACAAACTCGGTGTAATACTGGCCGTAGATCGACTCGTAGCAGATGCCTGCCGCGGCATAGACCCCGCCGTTGTCGAAGACCTTGCGCACGGTGTCGTAACCGAGTTGCCCGCTGGTTCCGCCAAGGTCGACCACAAGGTCGCCGAGGTATTTCACCCACCACCAGTCGGGCATCATCTCGACGCCTATCACCAGCTTCGATTTGTGGTGCAGATCGATCTTGCCCGACGGATCTATTGCAATGGCGGTATTGTAGACGTCGTAGTATCCCGATTCGTCGTTCCCGCGTGCGGTTTTGGTTTTTTGCGTGGTGCCGTAGATCTTATATGTAGTTGCTCCGACGATGACCATTGCGTCCGGATATTTCTCCTCCGCCAACTTTCGTATCGCCTTTATGGACTCCGAATTTGCCAGACGGCCCTCGGTCAGCCCCTCGTCTATGGCTGTTTCGGGCATGACTATGAATTTGACGTCCGCCGGTGCACGGCCCATCAGGTCGATGAGGTTGGCCGTCTGTTCTTCCTGAGACAGGACTTCGAACTTCTCGTAGGCATCGATATTGGGCTGGACTATGGTCGTCGTTGCCGTGCGTTTTGGCTCGTCGTAGGCCAGGAACATGATTATCGAGACGATCGGCGGGATGACTGCCGCGAGCACCGGGGGCAGCCAGTTGCGCGGACGGCGCACGACGAGGAATTCATACAAAAGTATGTTGGTGACGAGCACCCACAGCGTGCCGCCGTAGACGCCCGTCCATTCGTACCACTGAACCAGCCATATGTCACATGCGAAGCCGTTGCCGATATTTAGCCACGGGAACGACGCCTGGTTCCAGTTGTAGACCCACTCGCCGACCATCCATACCGACACCAGCACCGTGTACGACAGCGCTTTAGGCGCCCGTTTCGAGACGTAGAACCACAACATGAATGGTAGTCCGGTGAAGACGTATGCGAAGAACGTCGCTGCGATCGGCCCCGCAGGCGTTGCGTACCAGACCCACCATATTGACAGAGCATACCACAGCGTGATGAAAAGCGTGGTCCACCCGGCCATCTTCCAGAACGAGCGGCGCGAACGGTCGTAGCGCGCGGCCAGTATCAGCATGGGGACCAGTCCGCCGAGCATCACCAGGCCCGTCAGTTCCATCCATCCGAACGACATCATCACGGCGGCCAACACCACCAGAAGCAGGTTTTGCAGATTTCTATTCATTAAGTTTTAACTAAATTAAATGAAAAAAGCGCCATAATGTCATTCCGAGCGAGCCTGTTAAGGCGACGAGGAATCTGCATTATATGGAATTTCTTTTATCTACTTTTTGATGGGCAAAAAGTAGTAAAAACCCACCCCACGCATCAAAAATCTACTCCGGCTTGCCTAAAATGGTACAACCGACGCTGCGGAGCGAGAGCAAAGTCTGCTTGCAGATTTTGCCGAGCCGCGAGGAGGAAAGCGAAGCTAACCTTGAGCTAACGCGGAGCTATCGCACATGGTTGATTCCCATTTTAGTCTACGCCTGCGCTCACGATTTTTGATAAGTGGGGATTTGCGCACAAGCTGTCGCTTGTGTTTGAAATTTACATATGAATTCAGGGCATAGTCAATACAATCTTTTGCTCTTCGTTTCGCAAATATAAGGATATTTGCCCCGATTTATTACTTTTGTAGTTCATAAAACGAGATAGATGGGATTCGAGATACTGATGAGGGGATTGACCGTGGGGCTGATAGCGTCGATAACGCTTGGGCCCGTCGGGGTTATGTGCATCCAGCGCACCCTGAGCAAGAACCGCCAGTCGGGATTCATCTCGGGCCTGGGCGCCGCCACGGCCGACACCATCTTCGCCATTCTCGCCTATTTTTTCATCGCTATAATCAGCTCCGTCATCGAGAATCACCTGCAGATACTCAAGATATTGGGCGGCATCTGCGTGGTGATAGTGGGGGTGAATATATTCTTAAAAAACCCTGTGGTGCAGATACGCCGCAACCGAGCAGGCAAGAGCAACCTGTGGCAGGATTTCGCCTCGACGTTCGGACTGACGCTAACCAATCCGGCTTTCATACTATGGCTGCTGGTGATATTTTCGGCCTTCAATGTCGGTTCGGCCGAAGCGGGGCAGCTGACATTCTCGCAGGTGAAGACCGGCCTGCTGATGATAGGCGGATTCTTCGGCGGCGCGGTCGCCTGGTGGCTCATTCTGACGTCTGTGATCAGCCTTTTCCGCAAGCGTTTCCGTCCGCGCCACCTGCTGTGGATCAACCGCATAGCAGGGGTGATGATAACGGTTCTGGGCGCGGTGGCAATAATTTCAGCATTCGTATAACACGGATTCTATGGATCAGGTGACCACATTATAATTGTAATGGAGCGTAAACTTACGATAGCGATAGACGGTTTTTCGTCGAGCGGCAAGAGCACTTTTGCAAAGAGGATCGCCGCGAAGCTCGGCTATGTCTTCATCGACAGCGGCGCGATGTACCGCGCGGTGACGCTCTACGCCATCGAGAACGGCATCATCCGCAACGGCATCCTAGACGAGGACGCTCTTGTCCGTTCGCTCGGCGATATTGGCATGGATTTCCGCTTCAATCCCGCGCGCGGGGCCAGCGACATATATCTCAACGGCGACAGGGTGGACGGCAGGATACGCACCATCGAGGTGAGCAACTTAGTGAGCGAAGTGAGCCGGATCGGAGCCGTGCGCGAAAAACTCGTTGCCATCCAGCGCGGGATGGGCCGCGAAGGCGGGGTGGTGATGGACGGCCGCGACATCGGCACGGTGGTTTTCCCGGACGCAGACCTGAAGATATTCCTCACGGCGGACCCTGCGGTGAGGGCGCAGAGGCGTTACGAGGAGCTGAAGGCTGCCGGACAGGATGTTCCGCTCGCCGAGATCGAGCGCAACATCCGCGAGCGCGACCATCTCGACCAAACACGCGCGATAAGTCCCCTTCGCCAGGCTCCCGATGCGGTCGTCCTCGACAACAGCCATATGACGCTCGACGAGCAGATGGCCTGGGTCGAATCGCGTTTAAACGCGATTCGACCTAAATTACGAATTACGAATTACGAATGAAGAATTTTTGTGCGGAACTTTTGTTCCGCTCCTTCATTCATGATTCATGATTTATGATTCATGATTATTATGCGTGTCGAAGTTGATGATAAGTCGGGTTTCTGTTTCGGGGTGGTAAACGCCATCACGAAAGCCGGGGAGAGCATTTCCGCCGGGGATGCCTTAGTGTCGCTCGGCGATATAGTTCACAACGGTGCCGAAGTCGCCCGGCTCGAAAAAATGGGTCTTCGGACCGTTCCCGAAGACGAACCCCTCGAAAACCTCGCAGGACAGACGGTCCTTATCCGCGCCCACGGCGAACCCCCTGCAACATACGAAAAGGCCGCCGAATGCGGTATAACGCTCATCGACGCCACATGTCCGGTCGTTGCGAAACTGCAGAAAACAGTTGCCGAAGCCTGGCGGAAAATGCAATGTATCGACGGCCAGGTGGTGATATTCGGCAAGCCCGGGCACGCCGAAGTGCGCGGACTGGCGGGCCATGCCGGGGGCGATGTCATTGTCGTGGAGAGCGCCGCCGACCTCGATAATATAGATTTCACGCGCCCGGTATATCTCCTGTCGCAGACCACCCGCAGCCTTGCCGATTTCGAGGAGCTGGGGCGCGAAATAAGGAAGCGCGCCGTAGATCCGGGCAGCGTGACTATCCACGACACGATATGCCGCCAGGTCTCGGGCCGCGAGCAGCATCTGGCCGAATTTGCACGCCGTTTCGATGTGGTCGTTTTCGTGGCGGGCGCTAAAAGCTCCAACGGGGAGGTGCTGTTCGAGGCAGTCCGGGGTGCCAATCCCGACAGTTACAAAATAGAGAGCGCTGCCGAACTGCGCCCCGAATGGTTCGCCGGAAAATCCTCCGCCGGAGTTTGCGGAGCGACATCCACGCCACTCTGGCTGATGAACGGGATCGCCGATGAAATAAAGAAATGTTGATATGAAACTGCTCGAAAGGTTCTTGAAATATGTGTCGTTCGACACCCAGAGCGACGAGAACAGTACGACGTTTCCCTCGACCGAAAAACAGCTCGTGCTGCTGCGCCTGTTGGCCGACGAAATGCGCTCGCTGGGCTTAGTCGAAGTCGTAATGGACTCCAACGGTTATGTTATGGGGACGATCCCGGCGACCAAAGGCCTGGAAACCCGTCCTGTGATAGGTTTCCTTTCGCATGTCGATACTTCTCCCGATATGCCGGGAAGAAATGTCCGCCCGCAGATCATCGAAAAATATGACGGCGGCGATATCCGACTCAATGCGAAAGTAGTGATGTGGGCCGCCGATTTTCCGGAACTCGAGCTCTTCAAGGGACAGACGATCATCCACACTGACGGCACGACGCTTTTAGGTGCCGACGACAAGGCCGGCGTAGCCGAGATAATGACCGCCGCCGAATACCTTCTGGCGCATCCCGAAATCCCGCACGGGAAGATACGCATCGGTTTTACGCCCGACGAGGAGATAGGCCGCGGGGTCGATTTTTTCGACGTGGCGGCGTTCGGGGCCGACGTGGCCTACACTATGGATGGCGGGATGGAGGGTGAACTGGAATACGAGAATTTTAACGCCGCAAGTGCGAAGATAAAGATACAGGGCCGGAGCATCCATCCGGGTTACGCCAAAGACCGGATGCTGAACGCACTGCAGGTGGCCGCGGAGCTGAACGCGATGATCCCCGCCGACCAGCGTCCCGAGCACACTGCGGGTTACGAAGGTTTCTACCACCTGTACGGTATGAGCGGTGGAGTCGAAAAGGCATCGATGGATTATATAATCCGCGACCACGACCGCGCTAAATTCGAGGCCCGGAAAGATTTTCTGAAAGGCGTCGTCAAATACCTGAATGGTAAATACGGGCGCGGGACGGTCCGCCTAACGCTCCGGGACCAGTATTACAACATGCGCGAAATGGTCGAACCGCATCCCGAAATCATAGAGAAGGCGGTCCGGGCGATGGAAGATGCCGGTGTGAGGCCGATCATCCGTCCGATCCGCGGTGGCACCGATGGCGCGCGCCTTTCGTTCATGGGACTGCCGTGTCCCAATATCTTCACCGGCGGCATGAACTTCCACGGCAAATACGAGTACATCTCGCTCCAGACTATGGAGAAGGCGGTGCAGACCATCGTAAACCTCGCCCGCATATGGGGATTTTCGTGAAAAGCGGGCATCTGCTGCGTTACGCTCGAAGTTTAAATCCTCACATACGTACAGTATGCTGCGGTTTAAACTTCATCGCAAGCCTTGCATCATTACCCATATACCCACTTTTGACGAAAATCGGTTTCACGCAATCGAAGAAGCCTGCTCATATGAGCAGGCTTCTTCGATTATCGTAATTCGTAATTTTTAATTCGTAATTGATCACATTCCCCATTTATAATACATTGCACCCCATGTGAATCCGGCTCCGAAAGCCGAGATTATGAGATTGTCGCCCTTCTTGAATTTCTTCTTGAAGTCCCACAAAACCAGCGGAATGGAAGTCCCGGCCGTGTTGCCGTATTTTTCGATGTTCACAAGTATCTTGTCGTCCGACAGACCCATGCGGTGTCCCGTTGCGGAGAGGATGCGCAGGTTGGCCTGGTGGGGTATCAGGTAGGCGATGTCGTCGGCTTTCAGATTGTGTTTTTCCATCATCGCCACCGATACGTCGGCCATGTTGCTCACTGCGTATTTGAAGACCGTTTTGCCGTCCTGGAAGATATAGTGTTCGCGCCTGGCGACCGTTTCGGCCGTCGGGGGATAGCACGAACCGCCCGCTTTCTGGTAGAGATAGTGGCGGCCGATGCCGTCGACGTGGTGCTCGTAGTCAATGAGCCCTTCGTTAGGATTATCGGTCGGCTCGATGAGCATCGCCACCGCGGCGTCGCCGAACAGCGGGCAGGTGTTGCGGTCGGTGTAGTCGGTCATCCCGGACATACGTTCGCCGCAGACGAGGATCACTTTTTTGGCGCGTCCTGCGCGGATGAATGCGTCGACCGTCGAGAACGAATATATGAATCCGCTGCAGCCCGCGTTGATGTCGAAGCCCCAGGCGTTCTTGATGCCCACCTTGTCGCAGATGATGTTGGCCGTGGCGGGGAAAAGCATGTCTGGCGAAACCGTCGCGCAGATCAGCATGTCGACATCCTCCATTTTCGTACCTGTCGCCTTGAGCAGTTTGCGCACTGCGTCGGCTCCCATTTCCGAGGTGCCCAGACCATCCTGCTTGAGGATATGGCGTTCGAGGATGCCCGTGCGTTCACGGATCCACTGGTCGGACGTGTCGACCATTTTTTCGATTTCCTGGTTGGTAAGAATGTAGTCGGGAAGCGACCCTTCTATACCTTTTATAACTGCTCTTTTCATTCCGGATAACATTGTCCGCGCCGGGGCGGTTGAATATATTTAGATGGCAAAAATACCCAAAATATCGCTATGGCAGTTTTGGGCCCCGGTTATTTAATGAAATGTTAACATTGGCAGGTTAAATAGAGGTTAAATAAAAGGGAGTCCCATGCTGTTGTTAAGAAAAAAGAGTTATATTTGCCGATGAAATACCCGGATACATCGACAAAATAATCGGATGTGTCGATAAAAACCCAGATGTATCCGCCGCTTTGATGTAAAACACGCTCCCGCCTGCACCGGATGAATATCCCGGCGCCGGCGGGTAGTTACAACCTACAATATTTGAAGATGACAGGAATCTTTGGAAACAAATCTCTGGCGATCGGCCTTGCACTCGCGGGTATCGCGTTAGGTGCGGCCGCCTGTTCGCAGCACGATGAATCCCCCTCGAAAAAAATCGATCCGTCCGGCCGTAAGGCAGGGAACGTATGCATTAAAGTATCGCAGCCTGTGGGGACGAGGACTTTCATCGACGGTGCCGCTCTCGACCGGACCGTGTGGTCGGAACTCGACGTGATAGGCGTATACTGGCGCGAACGGGGCAACAGCGCCGCCCCCGACGGACAGCCGTTCAGCTATTTCCGCGAATATGCCGACGAGACGCTTTTCTCGGCCGACGTGGCCGATGTGGCCGCGGGCGATTACACCTACTACGGCGCCTATCCGGTGCCTGAAACCGTTTCGGGGACGACCGTTACGTACACGCTGCCTTCCACGCAGGACGGCACATACGATATGGCCGATTACGACATCCGCAACGAAGCGACGCATGCCGCATACAAGGGCAACCTCGATTTTCTGATCGCCGAGCCGTTCGATGCCGGTTCGCTCACCGACGGCGGAGAGGTGGCGCTCAATTTCGTGCGGCAGTGCCATGTGCTGAGGATCCAGGTACCTACCGGGCGCAACAGGCTGGGCAACGATATCGGTAAGCTGCGGATAGAGTTCCCCTCGAACGTAGTAGGTACGATGACGATGGACCTTGCCGACCCGCATGCCGTGCCGGCGCTCAGCAATGGAAGCAGCACGATAATCGCCGACCTGCGGAAATCAGTATCGGAATCCGCCGCAGGCGAGACCGACCCCGATAAGTATATATGGATATTCGTCTGCCCCGGCGATATCGACGGACAGGTTACGTTTACGGGATTCGATGTCAGCGGCGGAATGTCGAAAAAAGTGAGCGTGGCGATGAACAAAACGCTGGAAGCAGGCCGTATAACCCCTATCGACCTTACCATACCGGCAGAAGCCCCCGTTTCATGGATCGATCTCTCCATAGGCGATTACAGCCGCCTGGGAGAGACTCCCAACTCATTTACGGTTAAGGCGCCCGAGGGTGTATTGTTCCGCAACGGCCTGAACGAACAGACATTCCAAAAGAACGGGAACGGGCAGTACAGGCTCGAATTCTATTATGAATACGGCGATGTCTCTTTCGGTGATATAATCAATTCAGAAGGGCTTGACATTACTTACGACACTCCCAATGCGATAGTATCGGATCATATAAGCGTTACCACTGCGGCTGAATCCGGCGTGGCTAAAAGCCTTACGCTTCCCTACCTGTTCGAAGAAGATTTTTCGGCGGTAACGGCCTTCTCTTATGACGCCGGCAGTTCCGACGAAGGCGGTTATGCATTTGACGATTACGGGCTGCCCGGATGGACAGGTGCGCGTGTCGCTTCGTCAAGTGGCAGGATGAGTTGCGTCAGTTCCCGCGCCGCCATTATCGTAATAATTTCATATGCAAGCTATAGCGGACGTATAGATTCACCGCAATTCTCCAATCTGAAACCTAACAGCAAAATTACCGTTAAGGTTTCTTTCAAGGGAGGCTTAAATAGTTCAACCGGCCGGTGGGCCGGCGGGTACACGACCGGGAATGCCGGCACGATAGCAGGCGGTACCGGCTTGCAGGCGACTGTCACCTCCGCAACCAATTCGCCGAATAACAGTGGCTACAACTACACCGCAACGACGCTGCCGACTTTGAGTTTCAATATACCGAATTGTACGAACCAGCACCGGGCGTCATGGAGAGTTACTAATAGTGCAAGTTTATTTACCACAGGTAACTACTATTTCTATCTCGACGACGTAAAGGCGACTATCGTACCGTAAACAGAAAATAACGAATACAGGATATGAAGAGAATTTCATTTATTATGGCCCTGCCCCTGCTGATGCTGGCCGCCGGATGCGCCGGTGAAAAAGAGCCTGCAGAGACCGGAAAGGGTACCGTCGTCCTCGACTGCTCGGTCGCAGGAGCGGTGGACGCTCTGACCAGGGCCGACGTCAGGAACCTTCCCGCCGCTTTTGTGCCGGCTGCAGGCGACCTGAAACTGGTGGTGTCGAATGCCGGCGGCGTGGTGAAGAGCTACGGGCGGACGGCCGATTATGACGCACCACTGCTCCCTTACGGCGATTATAAGTTCGAATTTTCCTGCGGTGTTCCCGATGTGGAGGGTCCCGAAGCGGCGTATTTTTACTATTCGCAGCCGATCACGATCGTTGCGCGCAAGGAGATAACGCAGCCGGTGACGGTGAAGCTTGCAAATTCAGTTTATTCGCTCACGCTGACCGATTGGTTCAAAAATTATTATGCCGAATACGCCGTCACGATCACGACGGAATCGGGATATGCGAAGACGTTCGAAGGTTCGGAAAGCGAACCGCTGGCCGAGACCCCCGTGTTCGTCAACGCCGGGACCAAGCTCTATATGAGCGGCAGGGCTGTCAAGACGAACGGCGTGGAGGTCGCTTTCCAGAACACCGAAATCGGCATTGCTGCGGCCTGTACGTGGCATACGATTAAAGCGGACGTCTCCGGGATCGGCGGGGCCTCGATAACTATAACGCTCGACGATACGCCCACCGAAGTCCATGTAACGGAGATCGAACTCAATCCGGATTCGGAATAGGATTAACCTAAACAGGAAATAAAAACCATGAAAAATATGAAAAAAATCACGTTACTGTTTTTTCTGGCCCTCGGAGCGGTGCTGTCGGGATGTAAGGAGTCCATCGACTTCGGCGGCGATGACGAAGACAAGACCCAGACCGGGAATCTCGTGCTCACCGGCCTGAATGTCGCCATTGCGAACTATGCCGAAGAGCGCACCTCTTCGGGCAATACCAACGATCCCCGCGCAGGCGTTGCTTCGGGCGGCAACTATACGCGCGGCGGCGCTGCCGAAACGACGGAAGCCCCGTCCGACTACATAGTCAGGATCAAGAACCAGAAAACCGACGAGGAGTTCGTCTACACCTACGCCGAACTGAAACAGCTGCAGGACGGAAAACTGGCGCTCTATCCCGCTGTGTACCTTATCTCGGCCGAATCGCCCGGTTACAAGGCATATATGGACGGCTCGGCAGTTGCGGCCTGGGAAACACCGGTATATTACGGTTCCGTAACTAAAACAGTCCTGCCGAAGACCGAGACCACGGTTACCGACCTCGTATGCGTTCTGGCAAATATCAAAACCACCGTCGCCCTCACTCAGGACCTCCGCAACCTCTTCATGAGCGATGCTATGGCCGAAAGCGGCGGCAAGCAGAAACTTTCGGTCAAGCTCTCGCTCGGCACAGGCGAACTTCTGTTCGACCGTGCAAAAACCGACGACGGAGCCGCCGGATATTTCAAGGCCGTCGCAAGCAAAAACACCATCAAGGTCGAACTGTCCGGCATGTACAACAAATCGGCGGCCGATGCGGCTCCCGAGTACGTTCCGGTGAACTGGGAACAGGAGATTCCCGACTGCGCCGCAGGCCAGTGGCGCAAGCTATCCATCGGCATCCTGAACGCCAACGACGGTAACGTGAAGTTCGAGATAACGGTGGAGAACTGGGTGTACGACGAGAAGATAAATATCGACGTGGCCCGTATGTATATGAACTTTTTCGGGGAAGAGACCATCAAAGAGGGCGATGTGTCGGATGTGGACGCTCCGGTGGTGTCGCTCGTGGGGGGCGCCATCGAGAACGGATACACCATCAGTTCGTCGATATACGACGCCGATCTGGAAAAATGGACTACGAACCTGAAAGTCCTGGTTACTCCGGAGGGCATCTCGAGTGTCGCTTCGGTTGATGTAGTGGTGGACTCGGATAACGCCGGCCTGCTAGCTGCCTTGGAAACTGCCGGACACGCCGACCACACGATCGGGATATGGCCTGCAAATGCGGCTCTTTCGGCGTACCTCACGGTCAGGGACGATGCCTCTGTAGTGAGCGCTGCGCTCAAAGATGCCGGCATGTCGGAGATATTCCGCTATGAAGGCGTGCACACGGTCAAATACATAGCGACCGACTCGCAGGGACGCACGTCGTATACGACTCTCGAGATCACGGTTACGGACAATGCCGGGGGCGGACCGGAGATCGTCTGGACGAACCTCGACGGGTCGGTGATCTACGATTTTTCGAAGCGCTACAATCATAATGCGGTGGAAATTCTCCTCACCGTAAACACAGAGAGCGCATTCACCGGTTTCTCGGTCGACATTATAAGTGACAAGGTGCTCCCACCGGACGAGCTCACAAATGTAGGTCTATCTTCGCACCTCGACCTCATAAATCCCGGACAGTACGAAGAAGGCCTTAAAGGTCTGGGATTTCCGACGGGTGCCGAGGTAACGTCCGGCAAAACGGTTGTGATCGACATCACTGAATTCATGGACCTGCTGACGCTGCTCGGGTCTACGGGCGCCTGCGACTTCAAACTCTCCGTGACCGATGCGTCGGGCACGACTGTAAGGACACTGCAGTTGGATGTTGTAAAGTAATTCAATAACAAACAGTTCAAATAATTCACAAACAGTTTAATCAATTAAAAAACAGAAACCATGAAAAATTATATGAAATACCTCGTAAGCTGCTCTGTAGTAATAGCCGCAATGTTTTTGACCGGATGCGACAAGGATAAACCGGAAGATGGTGGGAACGGTCCGAGCATCACTTGGACGAACACCGCCGGCACGACTACATACGACTTTTCGAAGCGATATGACAGCAGCGAAGTGGAAGTCCTCATCAAAGCCGTTACCGAAAGCGCGTTTACCAAGTTTACGGTGGATATCGACAGCAATTTACTCACCGCCGAAGTACTCGGCCTGGCAGGACTCACTACGAAACTGGACCTCATCAATCCGAGCGTAGCCGAGGCGGCCGCGCTTCAGAATCTGGGATTCCCGACGGGAACCGGCATAACATCCAAAAAATCAGTCTCGATCGATATCACAAACTTACTTCCGATGATATCGATGCTGGGCCAGGCAGGCACCTGCGACTTCAAGCTTACGGCTACCGACGCCTCGGGCACGACCGTCAAGACGGTGAAGTTGGATGTCGCCGCCCCCGCAGTCCAGTAATAATTTAAAATAGAGTTATCAAATCACCTGTAAAGGGCATGAAGAGATATATAAAATACCTTGCCGGTTGTTCGCTGCTGTTGGCGTTCCTGTCGGGGTGCGGCAAGGAGCAGCCTGGTCCGGCGCCGTCTGCCGCGGACGGCGATGCGATAGTACGGCTGAGCTTTACGCTGCCTGAAGCTACCAGGGCTTACGATGCGCTGGAAACCAGTGTGCTGCGCATCTATAAGGTCGAATCGGACGGAGCCGGGGGAGAGACCGAAGGGCTCATCCGCAAGTATCAGCCTGCCACGGATATCCCGGCGGACATCTATCTTGCGGCCGGTAAATACCGCGTCGTCATCGAGGCCGGAGACAACAGCAAGGCCTCTTTCACCAATAAGACCTATCACGGCGACACTACTTTTACGCTCACCGACCATGAGGTCAAAAGCGTGGAAGTGCTGTGCAAGCTGACCAATATCGCGGTCCGGGTGAAATTCGACGAAACTATCGCCGAGAAATTCGATCCGGGATATAAATTATATGTCAGTGCGTCGGATGTGTTCTCGAAAACGGCCGCTGAAGCCGGAGCCGTACCGACGCTTACCTACGCCGCGGACGGGACGGGGTATTTCATCCTGCCGGCAGGCGTCAGCGACATCAACTGGGGCTTCTACTGTTCCAGTTCCGACCCTATCATCTCCCGGTACCCCGGAGAATACACCGGTACTGTTTCCGCTCCTCAGGGCGGCATGCTTTATACTCTGACCTACAAGTTCTCGGATTTTGTCGACGGATACCTGTCGGTAAGCATAGATGCGCGCGAATATGAAAGCAAGCACGACGACCATTTCTCGTTCAGCCCGCAGCCCAGGGTCTCGGGCATCGGATTCAGCCTGGCAAATATCATCGCGGGACACATTGCGCCGCTGAATTTCCAGCTTTCGTCGCTCAATCCGTTCGCATCGCTTGCGATGGATGTTAACGGCGTGCGGTATGACATAATGACCGGCAGCGTAGTAAATAACGCTCTCAAGGCCCAGGGCATAACCTGTGTCATGGACGGGGGCGACAGCGGTACGCTGACCATCGATGAAAATTTCATCGCACAGCTTCCGGGCGGTATAAATGATCTTGCTTTCTCTGCGAAGGATACCGATGGTACCGACGGAAGTGCGATCGCCAGGGTTGCTGTGGCGGGTGCTGTCGGCATAGCGGAGTCGAACCTCTGGTTCAAGACAGGAACGCTTTCGGCCGTGGCTACCGATCCGGCTACCACTGAAGTGAAAATACGCTACAAAGAGGATGATGCAGACGATTGGATCGAGCTGGATGCGGTATTGGATGCGGATTATCAATACCTGGCAGCAGGTGCGAGCCTGAGCGCCGGACATACATATCATATCCAGCTTCTAGAGAACGGCGCAGTGAGCGGCACCACAAAAATCGTTTCGACCGATGCGGGGATACAGTTGCCCAATGCCAGTTTTGAGGATTGGAATGCGCCCGATAATAAAACGTGGTATCCTTATGCCCAGGGCGGAACCGAGTTCTGGGGAACCGGTAATCCGGGTTCGGCTTCAATGGGGTCCAGTGTTACGGTCAGCGACACCGGGCGTACGGAAGGGACCAAGTGCGCCAAACTCGAAACCAAAACCATCGTAATAGTAAAGGCTGCCGGTAATATATTCATCGGCAAATTCGGTGCGATCTCGGGAATGGGCGGCACTGTGCAAATGGGGCGCAAGTTCTCGTTCAACGCCCGTCCGACGGCCCTGCGCGCGTGGTGCAAGTACACCAGGAAGGGAAGCGATAAAGGGCGTGTATATGTTTGCCTGGTGAAAATGAAAGACGGTGTGACATACCATACGGTCGATACCAACAACGCCGCCAAAACGGCATTCTATCCGGATGAGGAGTTTCTCTATACCGATAAAACCAACACATCGACACTGGAAGGTCACGTGATCGCTTACGGCGACCAGATGATCGAAACGACGGTCGGCGACTGGACCGAATTCGTGATCCCTATTACATATCGCGACCAATATCTGGATGAAGAGCCCAATGTGCTTATGGTTACGGCGACGGCAAGCTATGACGGCGATAACCTCAGCAGCAACATTACGACAGCTGGCAGCATCCTGTGGATCGACGACGTGGAGTTCATTTACTAAACCAAACGAATGAAAAAGATCTTTACAGTACTAACCCTGTTCCTGGCCTTTGCCGCCGTACATGTGTCGGCGCAGGAAACCGGACAGCCGGAGACTTACGACCCGACGCCGCTGAAGAAAACCAGGGGGCTTTCGAGCATGTCCAACGTGTTCGTTCCCAAAGGGCAGTGGGTCATGGGGGTGTCGGCTGCCTACTCGGCACACAAAAACAATAATTATTCGTACGCAACGATCATCGACGGCGTATATTCCAAAGGGCACACGGTCAAGGTGGCGCCCATGCTGGGATATACCTTTCACAAGAATATGGTCGCCGGTATCCGTTTCGGTTATGCGCGCACCTACCTCGACATTCAGAACGGGGGCGTGCATATGGGGGACAGCGAAGACGGCGTGGATATAGATGTCGATTTCTACTACTCGCTCAAACACACATACGAAGGCGTACTCTTCTGGAGGGGGTACATACCTTTCGGGATGAACAAGCGTGTCGCCGTATACGTAGAGGGCCAGCTCGGCGCCGGAGGATCGCAGGCAAAATATGCCGCCGACTCTCCCGTCAAAGGCACCTACCAGACCGGAGGGTTCGTTTCGCTCGCCGTGACGCCTGGCATCGTGGGTTTTGTCACCAACGACATTGCACTGGAGGTGAGCCTCGGCGTGCTGGGGATTAAGTTCGACCACGTCAACCAGACCCAGAACCAGGTCAATCAGGGAAAGCGGACCTATAGTACGATGAACTTCAATATCAATCTGCTTTCGATCGGTGTCGGAGTGGCTTTTTATCTTTAACGTGTGTACGATATGATGAAGAAAAATATAACCCGTTTCGCACTACTGCTTGCGGCTGCCGCACTGTCCGTTACGGCCTGCACCTGCTCCGAGGGTGAAAAGACCGAAGGAGCCGGAGGAACGGAAGAAACTACCGCGGCTGCAGCCGTTCCGGAAACTAAACCGGAGATACAGATACCGCCAGCCGATACCGCCGGGACCGCTTCCGGGACGAAAGCCGCAACTGCGGAAGAGATCGCAGCCTCAGCCAAAGAGAGCGCTGCTGCCGTGAAGGATGCCGGGATCGCACAGCGGGGCGTTTTCAAGGGCAAGAGCGAGGAGAAGATAATCCGGCTTGTTTACTACGATACGGTGCGGGTATATGTTTACGAGGATAAAGTGAGATGGGTGGAACGCCCCGTTGCGGAGAGTGTTCCGCAGGATGATCCACAGGTGGTCGTGCCTGACCAGGGCGACTCGGAGATCGGCGAACCGGAACAGGAAAAACCCTGGAAACGCAGCCGCTTCATGCCTATGACGCACCGCGTGGACCGCCACATCGACGCCGTGAAATTCGCATACAAGAAAGAGTGGGCGGTCGGACTGACAGTATCTTATGCGACGCTGAACAGCGACGACACGGATTTCATGCTTCTGCTCGACGACGTAACCCTGAAGGGTTCCTATTTCAAGATAAACCCGTCGGTAGGCTACTTCGTAAGGGACAATCTCTGCGTCGGCCTCAGGTTCGGATACAACAACATGACCGGTTCGATAGACAACATGACGCTCGACCTGGGCTCGTCGAACGACATCAGCACGTCGCTCACGAACGTGAGCCTCAAGAGCCGCGCGACTACCTATTCGGCATTCCTGCGGCAGTATGTCGGCATCGACCCAAAGAGCAATTTCGGGCTGTTCGGGGAGCTGGAATTCTCTATAAAGAACGGAATGACGGATTTCAAATACGAACCCGTGGACGCCGATCACAGGTACCTGTCGAGCAAAAGCCTGCAGTTCAAAGGCGCGCTGCACTGCGGTCTGGCCGTCTATCTGATGCCAAATGTATGTGCCACGCTGTCGTTCGGTTTCGGCGGCATACAGTACAACAGGGTCAGGCAGATGGACCCCAACGGGGTGGTGATAGGCACACGCAATGCTTCGCAGATGAAATTCAAGCTGAATGTCACCGACATCAGGATAGGGTTCAACATACACTTATAAACTTTCAACTTTGAGAACGATGTAAAACCTTATACGGATATTCGCTGTAATGCTTGCAGGCGGTGTTATGTTTTCCTGTCTCGAGAACGACATACCGTATCCGGTCAGGGAACTCCAGATACTCGGCGTCAGTGGCACGGGCTTCACCTGCGCTGTCTCCGACATAAACAACAAGGACCGCATTGTTACCCTGCGCCTCGATGAAAAGACCGATCCGTCAAAATTGGCAATATCGGAAATAAAGGTGACCACGGAGAGCAAGATGTCGGTCGAGGTACCGGGAGTGTTCGATGTCAGGGCGGGTCTGCCGGTTGTCCTGTCGCAGTATCCCGACCGCGACTACACCTGGTCGATACGCCCCAGGCAGGATATAGTGCGCTACTTCAATGTGGAATCGCAGATAGGCAGTGCCGAGATAGATCTCGAGAACCACACGGTGCGCGTTTACGTGCCTATGGGTGCCGACCTTAATAACATCAAGATCAAGAGCCTGAAACTCGGTCCCGAGGAGATCACCACCATATCGCCGGCGATCGCGGATATCACCTCTTTTGAGACCTACCGCACGGTGACGGTCAAATACCACGACGTTACGGAGCAGTGGTTCCTATATGTGGTGGAGACCGACGTTAAAGTACTCGTCAGCCAGGCCGATCCGTGGACCCGCGTCATATGGCTTTACGGCCAGAGCATGGCCGATACGGACCAGGGTTTCCGCTACCGCAAAGTGGGTACGGATGCATGGACGACCGTTCCCGCGGCGAAAGTCGTGGTCTCGGGCGGCGACTTCAAGACCTGCATCGGCGGCCTCGATCCGCAGACATCGTATGAGGTTCTGGCATACTCCGACAGTGACGTCTCTTCGATCATGACGCTGACGACCGGGTCCGAGATATCGCTTACCAACGGCGGTTTCGAACAGTGGTGTGAAGAGGGCGGGATCATCTACCCGGGGCTGTCGAAGGACGGGGCGTACTGGGGTACTGGGAATACCGGCGCAAAAGTGGGTTCCGAAGTGGTCACCGACAAGAGCACGGAGAAACGTCCAAACTCTTATGGACAGTATTCGGCCAAGCTCGAGTCGAAATTTGTTTCCATCCTCGGCATAGGACGCCTGGCGGCAGGGAACCTCTTCGTAGGTAAATATATGGGTACGCGCGGCACGAACGGTATCGTGGGCTTCGGCCGTCCGTTCACGCAGCGCCCGACGGGACTGCGCGGATGGGTCAAATACGACTGTGGAGCAATTACCGACATCGGGAGCGTGCCGGCGGGAATGACGCTCAAAAAAGGCGATCCCGACTTCGGCTCGATCTATATGGCGCTGGGGACATGGACTCCTGAAGAATACGGCATCTGCCCGAAAGAAGGGGACGATCCCCATATGGTAGGGACCGTTGAAAACCCGATCACCGTAGATACCAGGGATGTGAACACTTTTTTCAATCCGAGGTCCCCGGCGGTCGTGGCATACGGCGAGCTGATGTTCAACGAGTCCGTGCCGGAATGGCAGGAATTCACCATAAAGCTCGATTACACTGCAACGAACATTGTTCCGACCCATCTGGTGCTGGTGTGTTCTTCGTCGCGTTACGGCGACTATTTCACGGGCAGCAAGAACAGCGTGATGTGGATAGACGATTTCGAATTCATATACGACGAGTTTTAAAATCCACCTGAATATTTACAGAAAGCCGTACCTTATATTATAAGGTGCGGCTTTTCTTTTTGGTCTCGGTTCACAGACGGATTTTTCCGTTTCACGGGATTCGCGGCATGATATTGGCCGCCTTTTGGCAGGAAAAGGGTAACTTTGAAAGATACATCCCCGGCGGCGGCCGGTTTAAATAGTTCAACCCAATGAAAAAAAGCTACAACAGATGGATAGCCGTCGGAGTGATCGCGCTCCTGGCTCTCGGCGTGGTGCTGTACAACCTGTTCTGGAAAGAAAAACCGCTCGAGGAGGGTCCGGTAGTCAACGGCCGACAGCAGAGCGTGCTTCCCGTGAGGGGCGTCATAGTCTCGCAACAGCCTCTGTCGTTCAGTCTCGACAACATCCAGACCACCCTGATTCCCGACGAAGAGGTAGACCTGTCGTTCGAAACATCGGGAAAGATTACCCACATCTACTTCAAAGAGGACAGCGGCGTGCGCAAAGGCGACCTGCTGGCCAAGATCAACGACGAACCGCTGCAGGCACAGCTCAAGAAGCTGCAATCGCAGGTGCAGTTGAGCGAAGACCGGCTTTTCCGCCAGAGCGCGCTGCTCGAAAAGGACGCTGTCAGCCGTGAAGCCTACGAACAGGCCCAGACCGACCTGGCGATGCTCTATGCCGACATAGACCTTGTGAAGGCCAACATCGCGCAGACCGAGCTGAAAGCTCCGTTCGACGGCATCATAGGCTTCCGTTACGTCAGCGAGGGGGCATACGCAACCCCAAATACCGCCGTGGCGAGGCTGACCAAGGTGGTTCCGCTGAAGCTGAGTTTTGCGGTCCCCGAGAGATATATGGACGCCGTCCACCGCGGTACCAAGGTGAACTTTTCGGTCGACGGGTTCCTCGAACCTTTCTACGCCGAGGTTTACGCGGTGGCGACCGAGGTAGAGCTAGGCACGCGGCAGTTGGACGTAAAGGCCATTTTTCCCAACGGCCGCAACCAGTTGATGCCGGGGCGTTCGGCCAATCTGAGCATCGTGCTGTACGAACTGGATAACGCTATAGTGGTGCCCGCCGAGGCGGTCATAAAGGAGATGGGCATCGATAAGGTGTACGTTTACCGCAGCGGCCGGGCCGAACCTTTGGCGATACAGGCCGGCGTAAGGACCGATTCTCAGGTCGAGGTGGTGACGGGCCTGATCCCCGGCGACACCCTTATCACGACCGGTACGCTGCAGCTGCGCCAGGGGCTGCCGGTAAAATTAGAAAATTTTTAATGAAAGATGAAAAATGAAAAATGAAAGAAGGGCACGGCTTTTAGCCGTGTAAAAAGCAGCAACGAAGTTGCACCTCAATCTTTCATTTTTCATCTATCATCTTTCATTCAATCAGTTGAAAACTGATTATGAATATATCAGAGTTAAGCATAAAACGTCCCGTCCTTGCGACGGTGTTCACGCTGGTGATCCTGCTCTTCGGGTTCATCGGGTACTCCTATCTGGGCGTGCGCGAATACCCCAGCGTCGACAACCCGATAATTACCGTCAGCACGTCGTATCCCGGCGCCAACGCCGACGTCATCGAGAACCAGATCACCGAACCTCTCGAACAGAACATCAACGGCATCCCCGGCATCCGTTCTCTCACCAGCGTCAGCAGCCAGGGTTCGAGCCGCATCACCGTCGAATTCCAGCTCTCGGTCCCGCTCGAAACGGCGGCCAACGACGTGCGCGACAAGGTTTCGCGCGCACAGCGCTACCTTCCGCGCGACTGCGACCCGCCGACGGTCTCGAAAGCCGACGCCGATGCCCGTCCGATACTGATGGTGGGTGTGCAGAGCGACCAGCGCTCGCTGCTGGAGATAAGCGAGATCGCCGAACTGACGGTCAAGGAGCAGTTGCAGACGATCAACAACGTCAGCGGCGTAGAGATTTGGGGCGAAAAGCGCTATGCGATGCGGCTGTGGCTCGATCCGGTCAAACTGGCGGCGCACGGCGTCACCACGATGGACGTGAAGAGCGCCGTCGACCGCGAGAACGTGGAGCTTCCCTCGGGCAGCATCGAGGGCAACACCATCGAACTGAGCATCCGCACTCTGGGGCTGATGCACACGGCCGATGAGTTCAATAATCTGATAATCAGAACGGATGGTCAGCGCGTGGTGCGCCTGCGCGACATAGGATGGGCCGAACTGGGGCCTCAGGACACCCGCAGCTACATGAAGATGAACGGTGTGCCGATGGTGGGGGTGGTCGTGATCCCGCAGCCGGGCGCAAACCATATTGAGATAGCCGACGCGGTCTACCAGCGCGTCGAGATGATGAAAAAAGATCTGCCCGAGGATGTCACGACGACTTACGGCTTCGACAACACGCGCTTCATCCGCTCCTCGATAAAGGAGGTGGTCGAAACGGTCTATATCGCCTTCATACTTGTCATCGTCATCATTTTCATGTTCCTGCGCGACTGGCGCGTGACGCTGATCCCGGTCGTCGTGATCCCGGTCTCGCTGATCGGCACATTCTTTATAATGTACGCGGCGGGATTCTCGATCAACACCCTCACGATGCTTGCGGTGGTGCTGGCCATCGGACTTGTGGTGGACGACGCGATCGTGATGACGGAGAACATTTATATACGTATCGAAAGGGGTATGTCGCCCCTTGAGGCGGGTATCGAGGGAGCCAAAGAGATATTTTTCGCCATCATTTCGACCACCATAACGCTGGTGGCGGTATTCCTGCCCATCGTGTTCATGTCGGGGATGACGGGGAGGCTTTTCCGCGAGTTCAGCCTCGTGATAGCGGGCGCGGTGGGTATATCGGCGTTCGTGGCGCTGACCTTCACCCCGATGCTCGCCACCAAACTGCTCAAGCATCGCGAAAAACATAACTGGCTCTACCGCAAGACCGAACCTTTCTTCGTGTGGCTCAATAACATCTACCACAGCAGTCTGGAGTGGTTCCTTCACCGCCGCTGGATAGCCGTGCCGGTCGTCCTGGCGATGGTGGGGATCATCGTCTGGCTGTGGAGCGCCATACCAAGCGAACTCGCGCCTCTCGAGGACCGCTCGTCGGTCTCGGTGCGCACTTCCGGACCGGAAGGGGTTACCTATGAATATATGCGCGACTACACCGAAGATATCAACCTTCTGGTCGACTCGCTCGTTCCCGAAGCTAAATATGTCACGGCCCGCGTGTCGAGCGGCTCGGGGAATATCCAGGTGCAGCTGACCGATATCAAGGAGAGGGAGCGTTCGCAGATGGAGATAGCCGAGGATCTTTCACGCGCCGTGCGTTCCCGGACCGCGGCACGTTCATTCGTGCAGCAGCAGTCGACGTTCGGGGGCGGCAGGGGCGGTATGCCCATACAGTACGTGCTGCAGGCCACGAGCATAGAGAAGCTTCGCGAGGTGCTGCCCGAGTTCCTGCGGAAAGTGAACGAGAGTCCCGTATTCCAGATGTCGGACGTGAACCTGAAGTTCACAAAACCCGAGGCCCGCATCTCGATCAACCGAGACAAAGCCAACCTGCTGGGAGTCAGCACGCAAAACATCGCACAGACGCTTCAGTACGGACTGAGCGGCCAGCGCATGGGTTATTTCTACATGAACGGCAAGCAGTACGAGATACAGGGAGAGATCAACCGCCAGCAGCGCAACAAGCCGGCCGACCTCAGTTCGATGTACATCCGCAACAACAGCGGGTCGATGATCCAGATGGACAACCTTGTCTCGATCGAGGAGAGCATCGCGCCGCCCCAGCTTTACCGCTACAACCGTTTCGTCGCGGCGACCGTTTCGTCGGGGCTCAACAAAGGCTACACGATAGGGCAGGGACTCGACGAAATGGACAGGATCGCCAAAGAGGTTTTGGACGATACTTTCCGCACCGCCCTCTCCGGCGAGTCGAAGGAGTTCCGCGAAAGCTCGTCGAGCCTGATGTTCGCCTTCATACTTGCGATCGTACTTATCTATCTGGTGCTCGCCGCACAGTTCGAAAGCTTTAAGGATCCGCTGGTTATAATGCTGACGGTGCCTCTTGCAGTCGCCGGGGCGCTCATATTCATGTACTCGAGCGGGGGGACCATGAATATTTTCAGCCAGATCGGGATAATTATGTTAATCGGACTTGTCGCCAAGAACGGCATCCTCATCGTCGAGTTCGCCAACCAGAAACAGGCCGCGGGCGAAGATAAGTTCCGTGCGATACTCGACGCTTCGCAGCAGAGGCTCCGCCCGATCCTCATGACCAGCTTCTCGACGATACTCGGATTGGTCCCGCTCGTCTTTGCCTCGGGCGAAGGTGCGCAGGCCCGTATCTCGATGGGCGTCGCCGTTGTGGGCGGCATGATAATATCGACCCTTATGACCCTTTACATAGTTCCCGCAATGTACAGCTACATTTCGACCGACCGCGAGAGAAAAGCGGAACGCGGCGATACCAAAGAGAACGGGAAAGGAGCCAAAACGGCCGTTGCTACGGCGCTGCTCCTGATGCTTGTCCTGCCGCTCAGCGCACAGGAGAGGAGCTACGACCTCGGCAGCTGCCTGGAGACCGGCCTTGAACAGAATTATTCTGTGCGCATTTCGCGCAATAATCAGCAGATCGCAGCCAACAACGCCACATGGGGCAACGCCGGTTTCCTGCCCAATATAGGATTGACTGCCGGATACAATGCCGCGCTCAACGAGACCCGCACTGAAGCGGCGGACGGGACCACCGCGGAAGATCACAACGCCCTGAACCAGGCCTTTTCAGCCGGGGCGGATGTCACGTGGACGATATTCGACGGTTTCAGCGTGCAGACCAACTACAAGCGTCTGAAAGAGCTGGAACAGATGGGGGAACTCAACGCCCGCATCACCATCGAGGATTTCGTGGCGTCGCTTACGGCCGAATACTATAATAATATACAGCAGACCATACGCCTGCGCAACTATCAATATGCCGTCCAGTTGTCGAAAGAGCGCCTGCGCATTGTCGAGGCGCGCTACCTGCTGGGCAGCGGATCGAGACTCGATGTGCTGCAGGCACAGGTCGACTTCAACGCCGACAGCTCGCGCTACATCAACCAGAAAGAGTTGATATTCACTTCCCGGATACGGCTCAACCAGATGATGGCGGTAGACAACGTCGACGAGCGTTTTTCGATACGCGACTCGGTGATAACCATAAATGAGACGCTGGAGTGGGGCGGGCTGTACGACCGCATGATGGAGGTGAACACGGCGCTGCTGCAGGCCGAAAGAAACAGCACCTTGGCCGGGCTGGATCTAAAGACCGTCCAGTCGCGCAATTACCCCTACCTGCGCCTCAACGCCGGTTACGGCTACGCGCTCAATACCTATAATAAAGGGGGGACCCGCAACCGCCACCAATGGGGCCCGGATGCCGGGGTCTCGTTCGGTTTCACCATCTTCGACGGTAACCGCCGCCGCGAGACGCGCAACGCGCGGATAGAGGTCGAGAACGCCCGCCTGCGCGAAATGGAGGTCGAAACTGCACTCAAATCCGACCTCTCCACCTTCTGGCAGGCATACCTCAATAATCTGCAGTTGCTGGGACTTGAGCGCGATAACCTGTCGGCGGCCAAGCTGAACTACGAAATAGCGATGGAGCGCTACCTGATCGGCGACCTGTCGGGGATCGAGATGAGGGAAGCCCAAAAAAGCCTTCTGGATGCCGAGGAACGTATACTCGTTGCGCAGTATAACACCAAAATATGTGAAATCTCGCTCCTGCAGATCAGCGGGCAGGTGCTTAACTATCTGGAGTGATGAAAGGGAAATTACTGGTTCTGGCCGTCGTGGGCATTTCGACGGCCGTTTCCGCACAGCCGCAACAGGAGCAGGAACGGCCCGCTGAAAAGGCTCATATGACCGTTAAGCGCGTCGATCTGGGCGATACGCCGCCTATCGAACGGGTGGATTCGCTTTTCGAAGCGGGCGGCATCGAGCTGCATGAGATAGGCTGTTTCTGGCCCGAACATCCGAAAAAACCGGACGTACATTTCCGGATCGCCCATTCCGGCAGCGAAATATATATAAAGTATTATGTGCACGAGGACCAGATACGCGCCGTATCCGACCGCGACAACCGCCAGCCGTGGAACGACACGTGTGTCGAGTTTTTTGTGATGCCCGGCGTCGACGAAACTTTTTATAACCTGGAGATGAACTGTATAGGTTACGGCATTCTGCACGGGCGGATGCCGGGCCGCGAGCACGGGACCCCTGTCGGGAACCTCGAAAAGATACGCCGCCTGACCTCGATGCCCCGCGAGGCTTTCGATGTACGCGAGGGTGATTTCGAATGGACGATAACGCTCGCCGTGCCCATCGAAATGTTCTATATGTCGGAAGTGCCTCCCTTGAGCGGACGCACCATCCGCGCCAATTTCCATAAGTGCGGATACTATCTGCCGCAGCCGCATTACCTTACATGGAGCCCGGTTCTCACACCCGAACCGAGTTTCCACGAACCCGATTTTTTCGGCGATCTCTATTTCGAATAGCCGATGCACAGGGAATACAAATAATCTGCAGCAGCTGATTACTGCGGCTGGCACGGCAATTGGATTTACATAACCGATATTAAAAGTTTAACTCTTAAAAACTTTATTATGTATTGGTTATGGTATGTACTCATAGGATTGGCGGCCGGATGGCTCGGTAGTCTGATCGTTAAAGGAACCGGCTCAGGCCTGCTCTTGAACCTCCTTATAGGTGTCATCGGCAGCGTCCTGGGCGGCTGGCTCCTGAGGCTTCTCGGAATAACCGGTATGGGCCTCGTATGGACTCTGCTTTCCGCCACCGTAGGCGCAGTGGTGCTGCTGCTTATCGCCCAGCTTTTTACCCGAAAGAAGGCATAGACAGTATGTTGATTTTTCTATTTACGGTGAAATCATGCGTCTTAAAACCTTAAAAACCCCGGACAGTCAGTGCCCGGGGCTTTTCGTTTATTGCAACAACATGGACGATTTGCCTCTTTTGTAACGAAATTTGTTTAAAAGACCTTTACAGGTCGGAATTATTTTGTATTTTTGCTGCGGTTGATAGTTTCCCCGGTGACCAATTTATAAACATTCTCTGAATGAATAGTCAGTTGAAGTTTGTATTGGCTTTTGCCCTTACTGTCGTTTGCGCGTATGCGTACGGGGATAATAATTTGTCCCGAGCCCGTATAGATGAATTGAGGGCCAGCCTTTCCGAATCGGGAGACAGCCAGCGCCTCCATACGCTTTTTCTCATTTATGAGCATTCCTATGAACTCGGCGATTCCGCGGCCGAGTTGTCCGCCTTATACCAATATCTGAACGAAGCTCACCGCCAGGGCGATATCGCCGAGGAGAGCTATGCCTGCGTGCAGCGGATATGCTATTTCTACAACAATGACATGGGGGACAGCCTTTCGTACTATTACACCCCGACAATGGAGTTCCTGAGGCGGAATTCGAAATGGGCGCATTATTATTATGTCGCGCAGCTCAATATCAAATACGAACTTTTCGCCGACCGTCCGGGACAGGCGATGCGCTATGCGCAGTCGCTGTATGAGGAGGCGCGCATCCATAACAACAATTACGGCAAAGGCGCTTCGTCGTATATCCTGGGGAAAGTGAAGCTCGAGGAGGGGCGCATAGAAGAAGCCGTACAGTACCTGAGAGAGGCGGTTAAACTGCTGGATCGCGAGGAAGACCCGACGATGCTCTTCTCGGCCTACGACGAACTTTCCACGGCGCTGTGTGAAGGGAAACGCTATGAAGACGCACTCGCCGTGCTCACGCATTGGGAAAAAGCGCTTGATAAATATCACCAGGAACAGGATGGCGCGTTCCATTCGGTAAAAAATACCGAGTTCTATTGCTACTGCGGTTTCGCAAATGCCTACTCGCGGCTGCACAGGTTCCCCGAGGCCCGCGCTTCGCTTGCGAAAGCCGAAGAGAAGTGCAAGGAGAGTGGCCTGTATGAAAACACCCTTTACCTGTCGAAATCGGTCTATTGCGAGGAGATGGGTGACTACGGTGCGGCCATATCATGGTTCGAAAAGGTATTTTCGGGCAATGGCGGCGGTTCCCTGAAAGACGACTACGACCTGACCCTGAGGTATGCACGCCTGCTTGCCGCCGCCGGCCGGGCCGACGAGGCTGCCGCGCTTTACGAGGAGGCGCTCGTCCATGCCGACCGGATCAGGGATGTGGAATTTGCAGCCCAGGTCGAGGAGATGGGGCATCGTATGGAGATCGACAAACTGAATTCGTATACACGTACTGCCGAGGTCATTTCGGTGATAGTGCTGGTCTCGCTGTTTGTCGTTTTCGGCATCTATTTTTTCTACTCCCGCCGTCTGAAAAGCAAGAACGGAGTGCTGTCCGAACAACTCAAAGAGGTGAACCGCCTCCGCTCGTGGCAGCTCTCGCATATTGTCTCCTCGAAAGAGCAGGATGCTCCGCAAACGAACGGAAAAGGCAACGGATATGCGGCTAACGGCAACGGGAAGAGCGGCCAAAACGGCCAGAACAAAAATGAGGAGATGGTGTGGCTGGCCTGCCGCAAAATGGTCGAGGAAAAAAAGTTCCGCGACCCTTCGCTCAACCGCAAACAACTGGCCGACATGCTCGGGACAAATGAAAATTACCTTGCGTCTGCAATACGCGAAGTAAATGACGGCCAGACTGTAGGGGACTTTATAAACGAGTTCAGGCTCGATTATGCATGCCACCTGATAACCGAACGTCCCAACATGACTTTGGATGCTATAGCACACGACTCGGGACTCGTTACGCGCTCCACTTTGTTCAGACTTTTCCTGAAAAAATTCGGGGTGTCGCCGAGCCAGTACCGCAGCCGGCATATGAAAAACCAAAGGGTTGTTTAACAGGCGTCAATCGGCTTCAGAGCTTTTTGAGAGCGGTATTTTGATAGTCAGCGCATTGACTTTTTCCGGAAATGACACAAATATTTCCAGATTCGCAACGAAAAATTTCCGAATTTGAGTCAAAATCAGCGCATTTTCCGATCCTAAAATTTGCCTATGTCGCCATTTTATCCTATTATTGTGATTGCGAAACTATGCTTTTCTCTCTGGAGAGAGGCGTTTTGCAGAGACGGCGAAACAACTTGACAACGGCAACAAAACCAACTGAAATGAGCGTATAACCAATTGCAAGCGATTATGAATATATGATTAGACTACTGCTACCACTACCGAACTTAAACACCACGATCTTATAATTTAATTCATTTTGACCTTCCTCCGGACAGGGCGCTTGTCTCTGGCGTCCGGATATGAGTCTCTCAATATTTTCTTTCGGAAAAAACATTATATACAATCCAATTAATCATAATATTAACTAAAGTCGAATGAAAAAAACCTTATTGACAATTTCTCTACTTTTTGCCATAGCCGCCACTGGTTATGGGCAAAAGATTGCTGTCAAGACCAATGCTGTGGGCTGGGTATCGGCGGTAACGACCAACGTCGGAGTCGAAATACCCCTTTGGCCCAGGTGGACAATCTCGGCTGATGCGTATTACAATCCCTTCGAACACTGGGGGGATCCTGATAATCGCAGAAGCACATGGCTCTGGGGAGTCCAACCAGAGTTGAAGTATTGGTTCTGCAGGAAGTTCTATGGCCACTACATCGGCCTTCATGGACAGTACTCAGAGTATGACGCCGGCCTGTTCAAGTACCGCTACGACGGTAACTACTGGGGCGCCGGTCTCTCTTACGGCTACTCCCTCCCGGTCGCTTATCGCTGGAGGATCGATTTCTCGCTGGGCGTAGGCTTCAAACACTGGGATCGTGATGTTTATTACCGTATCGGCAGAGGTCAGCTTCCTGATCCCGGGTCGGCTTGGGACAATATGGAATTCGTCCCCAACGAAAGCGGTGTAAAGAACACTTTCGGCGTAACAAAAGTCGGTGTGAGCGCAGTATTTATTATTCGATAAACAAAGATGAAGACTATGAAACGAATTACGAAAATATTGCTCTTGACGGCCGTGATGATATCGACGGCTATGACCGCATCCGCCCAGTTCAAAGTCGCGGCTTCGAACTATGTACCCGAAGATCCCATGATCCTCGACCTCCACAGCTATCGCGGCAAAGTGATAGTTGCTTTCGACATTGAGATAGGCACCAAGTTCATCAAACAGAACCAGCTCTGCGTTGTTACCCCGATGTTCGTGAACGGCTCTTTCCAGGAAGAGTTTCCGCCCGTGATCCTCGAAGGTAAAAAGTACGCCCAGATCGCCCTCGAAAAGAAAAATTTCGACAAGATCGTAGGTCCCAACTACGTGGAGAAGATCATTTACGACGGTAAAGGTGCTGTGATGCACTATCAGGTTTCGGCTCCGTATCAGCCCGAATATAAGGGTGCGACTCTGGTCCTCAACTACAAGATCTACGACGTGTGCGGAGACGAAGTTGCTGAACAGAGCACCTGCCTGGCTCACGGTGTGACGAGCTACGCGGATTTCATCCAGACGAATCCCGTGGTTTATTACTTCCCGAACACTCTCTACAAAACTTATGTCAACGACTTCAACAACCACTCGGTATTCCGCCAGGGCAAGACCATTATAGATTTTGCTGTGTTCCGTCCGAACGGCTACGACGATCTGACCGCTGAGGTTCAGAGGATCGAAGATGACGTCGATGCCAATATCCTCGATGTGAACGTACTGACTTCCGCGTCTCCCGAAGGTCCGCTCAAGCTCAACAAGAAACTCGCTGAAAAACGCAGCGAAGTCATTGCCAAGCAGCTGAACAAGGATCTGAAGATCGACAAGGAGATGATCACGCGCGAATGGATCGACGAAAACTGGGATGCGTTCCTCGAAGAACTTACCGAATCGGGCCTCGATAACGTCAGCCAGATTCGCCAGATCATCGCACAGAACGACGACCTCGACGCAAGGGAAACCGAACTTAAGAAGCTCGATAATTATAAGGACATCTACGCTATCTTCCAGGATCTGCGCAACTGCCTTATCACGATCGACTACTCGACCCGCGAATACTTCGATGTCGAAACCGAAATCAACGGCAAAATGTACGCTGCTGTCGCTCTCGGCAAAGACCAGCCCGAAATTTCACTGCAGAAGACCCGCCAGTATTTCGACGAAGACCCGAACGACGTCACTGCAAACAACATGATGGTTGCTTTGATGGACGCCGGACAGTACAAGGACGCTGTCAAGTACGCCGACATGATCCCCAACAGGGGTATCGACCCGGTGATGGCCAACAACAAGGCCGTTCTTTACATGTTCCTTGACGACGCCAAAATGTCGGCTACCATGTTCGAACTTGCAGGCAACATTCCGATGGCCGGATACAACGAAGGTCTGATGCTTCTCATCAACGAAGAGTATGAAGAATCCGCCGAGCTCCTCAACGAGTACGACGATACCGTCAACTCGGTTATCGCCAATATTTCGGTAGGGGACTACGACAAGGCTGCGAAGCAGACGCACATGAACGCACAGACTGCGGAAACGCACTACCTGCGCGCCATCGCTTATGCTAAGGAAGGTCAGGAAAAACTCGCTATAAGCGCTCTTGAAAGGGCTATCGATGCCGATTCGTCCTACAAGGAAGTCGCCCGCAACCAGGCCGAGTTCATTCCTTACAGAACAAACGCAAAATTCATCCAACTCACGAAATAGTTAAGAACAAATAAAAATGAACATTATGAATATATTAAGCAAATGGACAGCAAAGGGACGGATGGCCGCTGTACTGGTGCTCGGGGCAGTAATAGCCCTTTCATCAGGCTGTAAGGAAGAAGATCCCCCTGCAATTTCTGTTAACCAACAGATGTTCCGTGTCAGCACTGACTCCCATGAGCTTGCTCTGAGGGTTATGTCGAATGCCGACTGGACCGCTTCCTACAGCACAGGTGCCAAATACGATCCGAATACCAACACCGGCTGGATCACTCTTTCGCGTGAAAAGGGCCGCGGATCCTATGACCTTACCATCTTCGTCGAACCTTATAAAGGTCTGCTGAACGAAGGCCGCCAGGCTGTTATCACCTTTACGGCAGCAGGCGCTATGGCTACGGTTATTATCAACCAGTCCGAGCAGAATACCATACTTCAGGTAATTCCTTCCGAGTTTGAGATCGGCGGCGAAGGCGGCAACGTCTACTTCACCGTACTTTCGAACACGTCTTGGACTATCTATGGCGATGCCGACTGGGCTACGATAAGTCCGAAAACCGGTACGGGCAATGCAACGATCACGATAGACGTTGACAACAACCCGGGCCACAGTGCAGCATCTGCACGCGAAGTATTCTACCAGGTATCTGCCGGCTACGCTTCGGAAATCGTTACCGAGCAGTTCCACCTCATGCAGAAAGGTCTGCCCGACCCGACCCTTATCCTCGGTCAGGAACTGGTTCACTTCCCTGCCAAAACAGCATCAGTCACACCTCCTATTACAGCGAAGGTTCCTGTTATCACTAACGTGACTCTGCCTGCCGGTACCACTCCTCTGGTATCAGTCGGCGATGCATGGCTGACTGCATCCGTATCGGCGTCAGCGCCCTGGATCATCACCATCACCCCGCAGGACAACCTTACGTTCTCGGAACGCACGAGCGTAATCACCGTTACCATTCCCAATACGGATGCTACCGGCGGTTATATCATGAAACAGATCAGAGTTGTACAGGCTGCTGCCGACGCACCGACTCTTAAGGTGTCGCGCGACCTGGTGACCTTTGCAGCTAAAGATCCTTCCGCTGCCGACCTTTCGGTTACTGAAACTGTAGGTTACATTGCAACTGGCGGCACTCCCGTTGTTGTAGACTATCCCGGATGGTTCGCTTCTGCTCCTGCAGTTTCGGGCGGCAGCGCCGGTACTATCACAATGGTTGCCAAACCCAACTACGGAGTGGAACGCACCGGTGTGGTACACGCTGTGGTAACTCTCAACGGCGCAACTGCCGACGCATACATCAACGTGGTCCAGGCTGCTGTGGATGCATTCACTTTCGAGGTGACTCCGACCGCCTTTACGGCTGACAAGGCAGGCGATAATTTCAACGTCCTCGCTTACTCTTCGGCTGAGATGGAGATCGTCGCTGTCCTGCAGAAAGACGGCAACTGGATAAATATCAACCCGGCTGCGGGTATCACATTCCCGTTTGCCGCAACAACTGTCGGCTTCGGTGCATCGGAAGCTACGCTGCCTTTAGTTGTAGACGCTAATCCCGGCGCAGAAGAGCGCACCGGTACGATCGAGGTCATCGCAATCTCGGGAAGCAAGAGCTACATGCAGACCGTTACCGTCACCCAGCCGGGTGTAGGCGGTCCCGAGCTCCAGATACTTCCGCCGGCTGTAACTGTTTCCAAGGTTACCGGTGATACTGCTGATCTGGTCGTTCTCAACGGCGACGGCGTGACCATCTCTTGCGGGATTGCTCCCGCCGGTTGGGTCACAGCTACTCCGGACGCTCTTACCGATCCGACAAGCATCGAGCTCGAAGTTACCGCCGACGCTGTCGCTGCCGACCGTACGGCCACTCTGTATGTATATGCTTCGAAGGGCGGCAAAACCCAGCTCATAGAGGTCAAGATTACCCAGCCGGGCACAGGCTCTGCCGGACTTATCATCGAAAACATGCTCTACGAAGTTGAAGCTGCCGGCAGGTCGATCGTAATCCCCGTCGTGGCTCTCAACGGAAGCAGCTGGAGTGTCACGAGCACCGACGACACCAATCCCAGCATGTACAGCACTGCTCCTGGCAAAACCGGCGATACCGTTACCGCTGTGGTTGATGAAAATCCCTCTTCGGCAGTAAGGTACTCCTATATCTATCTGCTTGCTACCAACGGTGACAGCACCATGCCGTACACTATCGTTGTCAAGCAGGCCGGCCTCGTTCCTATCGCAGCCGAACTGAGCAGCGCCAACATCGGCGTACAGTGGGATCTGGGTGTTGCCGATAGCAAGATCGTTATCAACAACCTGCCCGCCGGAACCACGGCTGCCATGATCGAGGCTGACGTAGACGTTACGTGGCTGACCCTCGGCACTCCCGTTATTGCAGGCAACACCGCGACCATCGAAGTGGAAGTTACAGGTGCCAATCCGAAAGTTTCGACCAGGGACGCACGCGCAACGATAGTCGTTACCCGCGCTCCTGAAACGAAAACCCTGGTTGCTACCATTACCCAGGAAGCAGCTCCGGGTCCGGAAGTGAAGCTCGTATCCGACAAACTTGTCATACCTGCAAGTGGTGCCGGCAATCCGTTCACCATCCCGTTCTACAACTACAGCAGCAATGTTACCTATACTGCATATTCGGACGATCCTGCGTTCGTTACGGCTACCATATCGGGCAATAGCCTGGTAGTTACCAAAGTCGTTCCGATTGCGAATGACCTTCCCAACTCGGTGACCACTCAGGTACATGTCATAGCAAAAGCAGGCGGTGTTGAGACGAATCTCACCCTGGATGTTGAACAGCTTGGTGCAGGTCTTCCCGTACTGGAGATCGACGGTTCGAACATCTATGGTCCGGCTTCGCAGCCAGGCGCCGTATACTTTATCAATCCGAATCTGGCGACCGTGACCGTCCTCAGCAAGCCGGCATGGCTCAGCGCTGCCACTCTTAGCGGCGGCAACCAGGGTGCATATAATTTCACTGTAGACGCCAATCCTACTTCTGAGGATCGTTCGGGACAGATCGCGTTCCTTGCTTCTCTGAGCGCAGGAAACCAGGCTATTTACTATGTCGACGTTCTGCAATACGGCCTTGCTCCGTTGAGTATCAACGTGGTACCGTCGTTCGCAATTACCGATTCCGCTGCAGGAACCCTCGAGGATATCTTCCAGGTAACAGGTGTTCCCGCCAGTGGAGTTACCGTAACGGCAGAGTCGCTTAAGACCTGGCTTGCCACGAGTGCGGTTAGCGCCGCCAATACGTTCAGCGTAGGTAAAGATGTAAACGATACCGCTTATCCGAGGTTCGGTACTATCCTTGTCGAAGCTACCCGCGGCGACGAGATAGTCAACGTTACGGTAAACGTTATGCAGTTTGCAAAAACATTCGTGATGCCGACGGCCAATGTCAATCCGACCAGCCTTCAGTTTGCAGGCGATCAGTCTACTCCTGAAGTAAAGACTGTTACCATCCAGAACACGGATACCGCCTATACCTATGATATAGTGGCTCCCGACTGGGTAAATACATCCGCTATTACTGTAGGCGGCACTTTCGAAGTGTCTGTACTCACAAACAACACTGCGTCGACTCCGCGCACCGGCACGGTCACCTTGCATGTGCACAACGGCGACAAGACCCAGACGATCAACATTCCGGTGACTCAGCAGACCCTTGCGATGCCGACAGCCAATGTCAATCCGAACAGCCTGCTGTTTGTTGCCGCTTCGGCTCCTGCACAGACCGTTACTATCCAGAACACGGATCCCGCCTACACTTACGACGTAGTCGCTCCCAGCTGGCTGACAGTTTCCGCTGTCGCTGTTGGCGGCACATTCACCGCGGTCCCGGTTGCCGACAATGCTACGGCTACTCCGCTCGTCGGCGATATCACCTTGTATGTACATAACGGCAATAATACCCAGACGATCACTATTCCTGTAGTTCAGAAGGCTCTTCTTGCTCCGATATTCCCGGCAACTTCGTCCGTCATCTTCTCGTCGACAGTCGGCGGGGCGACTGCGGCTATGCCTGTCGACCTTATCGGCTTCACGAATCCTCCTTATATATTCACATATACTCAGGAAGGAGACTGGTTCACTGTAGTTCCGCCGGCAAGTCCGATGGAGATCTATCCCAATACTGCATGGAACGGCACATCTCCGCGCACGGGTAAAGTCAATGTGACCATCAGGTCGTCTGCCGATCCGGCGTACAAATCGGAGTTCACCATCAATGTTGTCCAGCAGGGTACGTTTGCTACGAACATCACTTATGCTCCTGACAGACATGTAGTTGGTGTGAACGGCGGTACTGTATTCTCGCAGTTTGACAATGTTCATCCGAGCCTGACGCTGGCAGTAGCGAGCGCAACCGATCTGGACTTCGTTTCGAGCGCTGTTCTTTCGGGCAATAAGCTCACCCTGCTTGTACAGCCCAACATGAGTGCTGCTTTCCGCACGGCTGTAATAGAGGTTGTGGCTTATAACGGAGGCAATATCGTAGCAAGCTATCCTGTAACTGTTGTTCAGGACGGTACCGCAGCGGCTGCCCCGACGTTCTTTGCGCAGGTTACCAACTCTCCTGTCGTAGTTACAGTTGCCGACGGCAACAACTATCAGGCTAATGTGTCGCTCGCGGCCGGTTACTCGATCGTTAGCGCAGGGGTGAGCAGTGGTCCGAATCCGGGCTGGCTTCTCAGCACAACTCCCGGCGCAGGCAATGTCATAGACATTCTTACCGACACGAGCGATGGCAGCTTCCCGACAACGGGTACTGCAACTGAGACTATCAAGATAGTTGTCGAAGATAATCTCGGCAATCCTTACAACATCTACTTCCAGATAGTTGCTTTCGGTAACACTGAACCGCTGATCGGAGCTACCATCACTCCGGATTCCGGAGTTATCGCTCCTGCGGCTACCGATCTTTCGGCAATCACGACTCCTGTTATCGACCTTAATGGTGCGACTGTTGGGGCTGTCCCCGCTATCTTCTATAACGGATCAGGAACCTGGCTCGATAGCGCTGTTTTCGATGTGGATGCTGTCGGAAATGTTTCCGTGACCGGTATCGATCCAAACACCACTATTTTCCCAAGGAGTGCGACCATTACCTTCAATCTGACAAAGGTTGGCTCTCAGTCCCAGAATATCAGCTATCGCCTTACGCAGAACGGTCTGCCTGCCGTCGCATCGCAGTGGAGTGATACATATTCCGCCGCCGCCACCGCTACGACGCTCAACGCAGCGCCTGTAAATTCCGACGGAGCTACGGTCGGTACTATTACCGATTCGCCTGCCTGGTTGACATCGGCTGTTGCGAACGGTAGCACGATCGATTTCGTATTCCCTGTAAACAACACCTCTACGCCTAACGTCGGTCTTGTAAAGTTCACGATGGTAAAAGCGGGCGCTGTAACTCAGAACTGCTCTTTCTACATCGTTCAGGGTGGAGTGACGTTGTCCGGCGCTGTTGTAGCTCCTGTTAACAGTTACGCTTACACTGCCGGTACGTATAACTTCGTCGTGAGCAATCTCTCGACGGCTATCACTGCCGGTTCGTTTACCGTACAGGATCTCTCCGGAAGCGGTGCTACGTTTACTCCCACTGCAGGTGCACTTGCAGCCAACCAGCAGACCGTATCGTTCAACCTGACGGCGAACAGCGGAAATGCTCCGAGAATATGGCTGGTCAGCTTCACTGTGGCAGGCACCACTGTCTCCACCGTGGTTACCCAGAATTATCTCGCTGTTCCGGCCATTACGACTTTCTTTGGTCCTGGAGGTCTCTTCACATCGGTTACCGGTGGAAACAGGAGTGCTACTGGCACCGGCAGCAGCAACACTGCAGCCAATGTATTCCATCCATCCGGCGGCGGCGGCAGCAGTAACCGAAACACTACACTTGCCTATAATGCCTTGCTGCCTGAAGGAACAACTGTTTCAGTTAACGGTATCGGCGGTGGAACTGCTCCGTTCAATAACATTGGCTACACCGTTCCGGCCGGCGGTCCTGGCAGCCATACTATAAACTGGACTAATGGAAATGCTGCTGCAAAGTCCTATACGGTCACAATCACTTACCCGAACGGTGCCGTTAATACATTTACCATGTATGCGACGAATAATAATAATCCTTGATGATGCGGTAATGTGAAATATTAAACCAGGCGAAGCCCCGTCCCCCGCGGACGGGGCTTCCCTTTTATATATCATATACGCCGTAATAATAAAAATCTGCACAACAGTTGCCGCTTTCACGGATTATTGCTATCTTGCCTTCCCCTTCGTAAACCTGGCCCTGTCAATGAAACGATTTATTCTCGCGCTATGTGCGTGTTTTGTGCTGTTCTCGTGTACGAAGGATGATACCACCAGCCCGCTTCCCGAAATCACCGGCTTCATGATCGACGGGTGGCGCAACGGATTCGACTACGACATCGAAGGCGTTGTAGACAATACCGCCCTTACCATAACCCTCGACCGCGACCTGCCGTCGGATTCCCGAATTATATCCAGGATCACCGCAATCGGAGCGGTCTACTACCGCGGCGAACTGTGCGGCGAATCCGTCACGCTCGATTTTTCGGCCGAAGTCAAACTTGTGGTTCTGGGGTATAACGGCGCCAAAGCCGTTTACACCGTAATCCCTTTAGGCGGGCAGGAAGAAGGCAGCAATGATAATCTGATCACATCTTTCACCCTGGATCTCAGGCAGAACGGTGCGAACACCACGTACGCCGGGACGATAAATAACACCGCGGGAACGATCAAATTCTCGCCGACACTCGCGTGGATCGAGAATATAACTTCGGCAAAGGCAGTCTTCGCACACGAAGGTAAAATAGTGACGGTAGAGGGCATCAGCCAGACGTCCGGCAAAACGGCAAACGATTTTTCCCGGGATGTGGAATATGTGGTGACCTCGGAAAGCGGAAAAAAACGCACCTATAAGGTCAGTCTGTCGAGTCCGCAGGCTACGGGACTTCCGGTGGTAAGGGTAGTCACTCAGGGCGGCAAGGATATTACGAGCAAGACCACTTATGTCACGGCTACCGTAAGCCTCGACAATTACGCCAACCATGGCTACGATATTGCCGCCGCACCCGCCGGAATCCGCGGACGTGGAAATTCGACATGGCATTATTCCAAGAAGCCGTACCGGATCCGCTTCGACGACAAAACGGCAGTCCTCGGTCATGTAAAGGCACGAAGCTGGGTGCTGCTGGCGAACTGGCTGGACCAGACCTTCCTGATGAACACCGTAGCTTTCGAAATAGGGCATAGGATAGACTTTCCGTACACCAATCACCCGGAACATGTCGAACTCTACATCAATGGCTCGTATAAAGGAAGTTACGTGCTGACCGAACAGATCCAGGCCAATCCCGGCAGGGTGGAAATAGACGAAACGAACGACTATCTTCTGGAACTCGACTCATACTACGACGACGAATACAAATTCAGATCGGCAGGCATCAGCATGCCGGTCAATATAAAATCTCCCGATCTGGCCGAAGCGGCTTCACCTTCTGTCGTTATAGCCGGTATAAAAGCCGATTACGAGAAGATGGAGAATGCTGTTATGGCGCGCTCCGGATGGCGGGACTACATGGATGAAGCATCGTTCATCGACTTCATGCTGATAAACGAGATCACCCTGAATGCCGAACTTGGACACCCAAAAAGCACCTACCTTTGGAAACGCACAAACGGCGGTAAATGGACATGGGGGCCGCTCTGGGACTTCGACTGGGGGTACGGCTCCCCTTATGAATATTGGGGAAGGACTACGAACCGGCTCTTTACCGGAGGCTACACCGGCAGCGACACAGGATTCAAATTTTTCAACAGGCTGATGGATGATGCGCAGTTCCGCAAGAGATACAAGGAGCGTTGGAACGAGATAAAGCCGCTGATATCCGACATCTCGGTTTTTGTGGGCGAAATGGGTGCGCGGCTCGAACTTTCGTCCACCCAGAACAAGCGGGTCTGGGGTGATCAGTACAATCGAACTTACAGCAAGCAGATAACATACATGCAGGACTGGCTCAATCAGCGCATTGCCTATCTCGACGGAGTGATAAACACTTATTGACCTGTGACTTACAATTTGTAACCGGCCACAGGTGGTCGTGTGGCGCTGTTTTTTTGGATTTTTTCGTAATTTAAGGCGCCTTTCGGCATAATTCCGAGAATAATTCGTAACTTTGAACGTTTTTGTTTTTTTTGCAGACGGGGCTCCTCGGAGCTGCGTTCTGCTTTTGTTTTACTCCCTAAAAAACGTTCGGTATGTCGGATAACCATAGTAAAAGCCGCCGCCGTGAAGCCCTCCTGTACCACTCGCAGGGCCGTCCCGGCAAGATCGAGGTGATACCCACCAAACCTTATTCCACACAGACTGACCTCGCCCTGGCCTACTCGCCCGGTGTGGCCGAACCATGCCTCGAGATCGAAAAGAATCCCGAAGACGCTTATAAATACACTGCCAAGGGCAACCTTGTAGCCGTCATTTCGAATGGCACCGCGGTGCTCGGGCTCGGCAACATAGGTCCCCTTGCAGGAAAACCAGTAATGGAAGGCAAAGGTCTGTTGTTCAAGACATTCGCCGATATAGACGTGTTCGACATCGAAGTCGATGCCTTGGATACCGATCGTTTTATAGAGACGGTGAAAAATATTTCACCCACCTTTGGCGGCATCAACCTGGAAGATATCAAAGCTCCTGAATGTTTCGTGATCGAGGAGCGCCTCAAAAAAGAACTCAATATCCCGGTGATGCACGACGACCAGCACGGGACGGCCATCATTTCAGCCGCTGCGCTGCTCAATGCATTGAAAATCAACGGTAAAAAAATAGAGAAAATAAAGGTTGTCGTGAACGGCGCCGGTGCCGCCGCAGTGTCGTGTGCCAAGCTTTACAAGACGCTGGGCGTTCTGAAGGAGAACATGCTCATGTGCGACAGCAAGGGGGTGCTCAACCTGCGCCGCACCGACCTGAACTCCGCAAAAAAGGAATTTGCCGTCGACACGCCGTTCGACACTCTGGAAGATGCACTCAAAGGTGCCGACGTTTTCCTCGGCCTTTCGGTGGCGGACGTGCTGACCAAAAAAATGGTCAAAAGCATGGCCAAGGACCCGATCGTGTTCGCCCTGGCCAATCCCGATCCCGAAATATCGCACGACGATGCGATGGCTTCGCGTCCCGACATAATCTTTGCCACGGGGCGTTCGGATTATCCCAACCAGGTGAACAACGTGCTCGGTTTCCCCTATATCTTCCGCGGTGCGTTGGACGTTCGCGCCACGACGATCAACGAGGATATGAAGATCGCTGCAACGCGCGCCCTTGCCGAACTGGCCCAGGAACCGGTTCCTGAGAGCGTCGCGTCGGCCTACAGCAACTCGAGCATATCGTTCGGCCGCGAATACCTCATCCCGAAACCGCTGGATCCCCGCCTGCTTGCAAGGATATCGACCGCCGTTGCCAAAGCCGCCATCGGTTCGGGCGTTGCGCGCCACGAGATCACCGATTGGGAAGCCTATCAACTGGAACTCGAAAAAAGGATGGGCCGCGACAACAAGTTGATGCGCCGTATCCGTACCATGGTTGCAACAGCACCGCGGAAAAGGATCGTTTTCAGCAACGGCGAGAATCTGAACGTGATCAAAGCCGCCGCGGTGCTTGTCCGCGAAAAACTTGTCAAGCCGATACTTGTCGGCGACGCGGCACATATCAGGACAATTGCGGAAGAGCAGCATATCAATATTTCCGACATAGAGATAATCGATTATACGAGCGAAGCCGAAAAAGAACGCCGCGAACGTTACGGTAAGATGCTCTATAAGCGTTTGCTCCGCAAGGGGATGAGTCTGAACGAAGCTGTTTTCCGTATGGGAATGCGCCAATGGTTCACACTTATGGTCATGGTGGCGGGTGACGCCGATGGCGCAATTGTGGACTACAGCCGCCGCTATACCCGCGTGCTCGACCCTGTCCGCGAGATATTCGACATGCACAATAAGATGCTGGCGGGCATGCATATAGTCAACACGAAGAAGGGTCCGATGTTCTTTGCCGACACCGTAATCAATGCCAATCCGACCGCCGGAGAGCTTGCCGAGATCACCGTTCTGGCTGCGCAGGCTGTCCGCCATTTCGGATACGAGCCGGTGGTGGCGATGCTGTCGAACTCGAACTTCGGCACCGACACCGAGCCCGATTCGGTCAAGATGGGCGAGGCTGTCAGGATCCTGCACGAACAGCATCCCGAGCTGTTGGTAGAGGGTGAAATGAAGGCTGACATCGCGCTCGACGTCAATCTGCGCCGTGAATACTATCCTTTCAACAAGCTCGGCGACCGCGAGGTCAACACCCTTATATATCCCAATGCCGCTTCGGCAAATATAGCCTATAAAATGATGGACATACTTGGCGGCGCCGAAATTACGGGTCCCGTACTTCTCGGCCTGTGGAAGGACGTCCACCTGCAGAGCGAGGTGGCCGACGAACGTTCTGTAATGAGCCTTGCGCTGATCGCAGCGTCCCACAGCGACCTGAAGGAATAGGATCGACCCTGCTCCGACACTTTCTGAAAAACCGGTAAATATTCGTTTGCCGGTTTTTTTGGCTCCATACGGCAAGGCGCATTTTTGTACAGATTCCTAACAAAGCAGTATCGATTCGAGACATGCACTGAAAAGGTCATTGAAAAATTGTGACAGGCACAGGAAACTTACCTAATTTAGTCTCATAAAATAAATACTGTCCTCAAAGACCTAAAATTTACGTACACTTCAAAACCTAACAACCAAAATGAGAACAAGAAGACTTTTTATTGCACTCCTGGCTTTTTCCGCAGCAGGATTTGCAGCATGTGAGAATGTCAAATACGGCGCGCCGGCCCCCCAGCAGCCGGTCGAAAAAGACATCTCCGTCTCCATTAAATCCCCGGGGGCCGAACTGACCCGCGCGGTCATCAAAGACAATACGGAGAGTTATTCCGTACTTTGGGAAGTAGGCAACTCGATAGGCGTTTTCACTTCGGGCGACGCAGCCAATACCAACAAGCAGTTCACGATTAAAGATGGCGGCGTTACCTCGGGTGTCGGCACTTTCTCCGGTACTTTTGCCGGGGGCACCACGGGAACCGTGGCCGTTTACGCTTACGCTCCGTATGATGTGAACGCTGCCGACCCGAAGGCTGTCAGCATGACGATGCCCGCCGCGCAGAACATGACGCGCAAGTCGTTCGACACGGCGGCTGGCTTCATGGTCGGCGTTCCGAAAAGTGTCGAGGTAATCGCGAAGTCTTTCGAGGTGCCCGATTATGGATTCAAATCACTCGGAGCCATGATCAACATGTCGGCAGGCATCAGCACCGCATATCCTCCCACGGAGAAAGTGGCTGCGACGGAAATCGTGAGCAAGATCACCCTGGAGGCTCCCGCCTCGAAAGTCCTTTCCGGGACCTTCACCGCCAACCTCCTCACCGGCGCCGCGACCTATCCGACCACCGGAGGCAACACGCTGGAGCTGACCGTTCCGGCCAACATGACCATCGGGACTCTCAATGCATGGCTGGTGTCGCTTCCGTTCAACATCGCTACGACCGACGAACTTAAGGTCACGATCGTTGCAGGGAAATATACCATCACCAAGACATTCACGTCCCAGGAGTTCACCTTTACGACAAGCGCAGTCGAGCAGTTGTATGTCGACATCGACAGCGATTGCGTGATAGAGATCGACCCCAACGCGCCGTATCATCCCGACGCTCCCGAGGCTACTTACATCCTCGGTTCCGCGACCGAGTTCGGCGACGCGGGCAATGTCATGCACAAGAATTCCGCCAATGTATTCGAAATCTACACGAAACTGACCGCGGGCGGTGTGTACGGATTCACCGACAATGTGTCGGAAGGCATCAAGTACACCCTTGTAAATAACGAGCTGTACACCGGAAAGACCGGTATTTCGTCGACAAAGGAAGGCATCTATTATATTAAGGTAGACTATGCGAGCTACAAGGTCACCGTCGAAGAGATCACATCGGCAAAATACAGCCACCCGTCGCAGAATGTCACCAAGGACATGGTGTATGAAGGCAACGGTGTCTGGAGCGTCGCAGCCATACAGACTACGGACGGCACCGGCGGCGACGAACGCTACAGGTTCAATATCGTCCAGAACGGAGCCGATTATATCTGGGGGTATGTGAACAGCGACAGTCCCAGCAAACCGACCACGAAAACAGGCAGCTATTACAATGTTGTTCCGCGCGTGAAGTCGGGGGACAACTGGGCGTACAGCTTCAAGTGCCATGCCGATTATGTGAACTCGAAAGCGGACCTGATGATATATATGTCTCCCGAGCTGACCAATTATTACCATACGATCACGCTTACACCCATCGAGATCACTACCGGTGCGCTTACCCATCCTGAAGCAGGGGAGGCATTCACTCTTGCCAGCACCGGTGAGCAAATATTTTCCTGGGCGGCAAGTACAGCCGCGATAGGGACCATAAATTATGAAGTCGTGTTCTACAAGGATGCAGCGGGGACGACGGAGATTGCCCGCAAAGGTACCAACCTGACGAGCACGTCGCTTCATATCACCAATGCGGACCTCAACACAATTGCCGCGTCGGCAGGTATACAGCCGGCTCAATCGGGCGATATTTACTGGACCGTGTACACCAAAGTCGGCAGCCAGGGCGCCTATGCGGCGATCCGCAAACTCTCGGTTACCCGCGTACAGACCAGTGTTGCAATACCCACAGCGGTCTATATTTCGGGAGTCGGTACCGAATACGGCGATGCCATATCCGGCGCCAAAGCCATGCGTAAGACTGCCGAAGGCGTATTCGAATACTATTGCAATATGACCACTGGAAGTACATACCGCCTGACCAACGGCAAAACAGGTACCTATATAACCTACGCCATGAACAACAGCAGTCTGATCAACGGAGACGCTAATTCGACTATTGCCACTCCTTCCGCAACCTGTGTGTACAGGGTGACCGCCGACTTCAATACGGCTACGGTTACATTTGTCACCATCGGTTCCGTGTGGTTCGATCGTGGTTTGGCAAGGGCTGACAGCAGTGTCCTGACTTATCTCGGTGACGGACAGTGGCAGTACCCATCGCATACTTACGCCAACAACGACGAAAGGTATCATTTCCGGGTGAGCTACACCATAGGCGGCGACCCCGTTGGTGACGGCGGCAAATGGGATGAAAAATGGGGTAATTTTACAGTTAATACCCAGCAGTTGGCGGCCGAATGGAATGTAAAGGTCATGATAGGCCGTACGAACTTCTATGATACTAATCCTAACGAAGCAGACTGGGATTACAGTTTTAAACTTAAAGCAAGGAATCCGGGTACGGGAACGCTCCTGCTCAATATGAACGCAGCTACGCCTACTCACTCGATTACATGGCAGTAACAGAATAGCCGGCTATAATGGGAAGGGCTGTAACCACAGGGTTGCAGCCTTTTCTTTTTGGGGTATCCCGAGCTGGATGCTTGCTCCACTCCTGTCTGGCGTGGTTTTTGTCTGCCTGCGGAGATATGAAGAAGTTGTTCTGCATCCTGCTCCTGCCGCTGTTTTTCGCCGCGTGCAAACACAAAGAGGCCGCACAGGCCATCGTGCGTCCGGTCAGGGTGGTCGAGGCGGGTCGAAGCCTGCAGGCTGAGCAGCGTTTCCCCGGATCCGCCGAGGCGCAGGAGTATTCGTACCTCGATTTCAGGGTGAGCGGAATGATAACCACCCTTAATGCCGACCAGGGTCAGAATGTCCGGAAAGGCGATCTGCTGGCCGCGCTCGATCCGCGCGATTACACTCTCCGCGTTTCGGCCGCCGAAGCCTCGTGGCGCCAGAGTTCCCTGCAGTTGGAGCGCTACGCAAATCTTTATGCCCGGCAGGCCATTTCCAGGCAGGAATATGAAATAGTGCGGGCCCGGAACGAAAACGACAGGGCGGTCTACCTTAAAGCGCAGAACGACCTTGCCGATACCCGTCTCAAGGCGCCTTTCACGGGCAATATCGAAGAGAAATATGTCGAGAATCATCAACAGATATCGCCCGGACAGAAGATATTCAAACTGACCAATCCGCGCAAACTCCAGTTCAGGTTCGTGCTTCCGGAAACGATGGCGTCCCTGCTGCAGAACGATTCCGTGCGGTGGAACATAGCTTTCGACGCCGCTCCCGAACGGCCGCTGGATGCATATGTCGACAAGATAGTTACATCTTCGGAAGGCGCAGGAATACCCGTCATACTCAGGATAAGCGACGCTGTTTTAGCCGCCTCGAAGATCGAGGTGCTGCCTGGCGACGCCTGCTCGGTCATAATGGAACTTCCCGCCGGAATACAGACGGAGATCACCCTGCCTCTTTCGTCCGTTTATGCCGACCCGCACAGCGGTAAGACCTCGGTGTGGAAGGTCGGCAGGGCCGATTCGACCCTGTCGCTGGTCCCGGTGCGGACGGGTAAACCGATAGGGGAGAGCGGAATAGAGATACTCGACGGCATCGATCCCGGCGACCTTATTCTTACGGCAGGCGTTACGATGGTCGCCGCGGGAGAGAAAGTGAAGATACTACCGGATGGGGCGGAACCGGAAAATAATTCCTCCCCATGAAATTCAACCTCGCCAAATACGCGCTCGATAACAAACCAGTCATCTGGTTCTTCCTCGCCCTTTTGACGATAGGGGGAGTTCTGGCCTTCAATTCATTGCCGAAAAAAGAGGACGCTCCGTTCGTGGTGAAGCAGGCGGTTCTGGTGTGCCAGTATCCAGGTGCCGAAACCGCCGAGGTCGAGCGTTCGGTCACCACGGTCATCGAACGCGAGGTACAGACCATGCCCAATGTCTATAAGCTCAAAGGGGAGTCGCATCCGGGGTTCAGCTATATCACGGTGGAACTGCTGCCCGGCACCGATCCCTCGACCATGAGCCAGATGTGGGACGAACTGCGCAAGAAAGTCTATAATGTCCAACCGAAATTGCCGCAGGGCGCAGGAAAAATAGTGGTGAACGACGATTTCGGAGATGTTTTCGGCATCTATTTCGCACTCACTGGCGACGACGGGATATCCTACGGCGAGCTTCGCGACAAGGCTCAGGAGATAAAAACCCTGCTCAACCCGATCGAGGGAGTAGCCAAGATAAACACCTTTGCCGAGCAGACCGAGGTGGTCGACGTTTTCGTGATGCCCGAGCAGCTGGCGGCGCACGGAATTTCACCTGCCGCGATAATGGCGGCCCTCGGCTCGCAGAACCGTCTTGTTGCTACCGGAACGAAAAACTCGGGCGAACTGAGCGTCACCGTCATTGCGGGCGGCACATACGGCTCGGTAGAAGATATCCGGGCGCAGCTCGTCTCCTCGCCCGACGGCGGCCTTGTCCCTCTGGGACAGATAGCCCGCGTGTCGAAGGGTTACTACGAGCCTGCGCAGATGCTCATGCGGGTGAATGGCACGAAAGCCATCGGCATCGCCATCGCCACCTCGCAGCAGTACGACGTGGTAAAGGTCGGGAGCGTTATACGTCGCGCCATCGACGCGCAGGTGATGCCGCTGCTGCCCTACGGCTTCTCGCTCGAGGAGATATACCCAGAAGACACCATCGCCCGGCAGGCCAACGACGATTTCTTCGTCAACCTCGCGATATCGGTGGCGACGGTCATCCTGCTGTTGTTTTTCTTCTACAAGCTGAGGGCGACTGTTCTGATCGGCACATCGCTCATATTCTCGATAGCCGCCACGCTCTTCACCATGCAGTTCCTCGGGACGGGGCTCAACCGTTCGTCGCTGGCGGCGTTCATCATCGCCATGGGGATGCTGGTCGACAACGCCATAGTCGTGACGGACAACGCGCGCACCGACATCAAACAGGGGATGAAGCGGCGCGACGCCCTCATCGACGGAGCCACCAGGCCCATGTGGGGATTGCTGGGCGCCACGGTCATCGGCATCATTTCATTCCTGCCGATATACCTGGCCGATTCGGCGGCGGCCGAGATAGTCCATCCGCTCTTCATCGTCCTTACTCTGTCGTTGGGCTTCAGTTGGATACTGTCGCAGACCCAGACTCCCCTGTTCGGCAGTTTCATGCTGAAAGAGGCTCATGGTAAAAAAGTTTCCGACCCTTACGATACGAAGGCCTACAATCTCTTCGGCGGTATGCTGGGGGTGCTGATACGCCGCAGGTGGCTGACGATCGGCACAGTCGTGGTGCTGCTCGTGGCTTCGGTCGCGGTGCTGCGCAGGATGCCGTCGGATTTCTTCCCCAATCTGGACAAGCCCTATTTCAGGGCCGATCTTTTCCTGCCCGATGGTTACGGCATCGACGCCACATCGGCACAGGTCGCACAGATCGAGGGACATCTGATCTCCGTTCCGGGCGTCGTAAAGGTCTCTTCGGCCATCGGCGGTTCGCATCCGCGCTACTATCTTGCCAGCACCAGCTACAGCCTCAAGCCGAATTTTGCCAATATTCTGGTCGAGATAGCAGATCATAAACAGACGGCGGCCATGGAGACTGATTTTTACGACTATGTGACAGCCAACTATCCCGATATCATCTGCCGCTCGTCGCGTTTCAAACTCGCTTCGCCCGCCGACGGTGCGGTGGAGATACTTTTCAGCGGCGAGGATGCCGATACCCTGCAAAGCCTTGCCGACAGCGCGATGGAGCTGATACGAACAGAAGGGCCGCGCGTGGAATTCCTGCGCACCAACTGGGGGGACAAGGTTCCGGTCTATATCCCCGAATTTTCCGAACAGAAAGGCGAACGGCTCGGGATCACTCGCCTGCAGATGGCCGAGGCCATCCAGATAGGTACGATGGGTATGCCGATGGCAGAATACCGCGAGCGTGACCTCTCTCTGCCGGTACTTCTGCGCGCCGAAGGCGAGAGCGGATCGCTGGCCGGACTTGCGGGGATTCCCGTATTCGGCAGCAGCGGAAATTCGGTCCCGATGGCCCAGGTGGCCGACGGTTTCGACGTTTCGTGGCAGTACAACACGCTGTGGCATTTTCAGCGCCGCAGTTGCATATCCGTCCGTATGGAGCCTCCGCACGGCGGCAACGTCAACGACGTTTTCGAGCAGGTGTGGTCTCTTGTGAATGCAAAAATAAAACTCCCCGAGGGCTATGCGATGAGCTATCAGGGAGAACAGGACCCTCAGGACCAGGCTAACGGTTCGCTCCGGGCCAGGCTGCCCATGGCTTTTATACTGATGGTTGTCGTGCTGTTGTTCCTGTTCCGCAATTTCCGCGACCCGCTGGCGATATTGGCCATGCTGCCGATGATACTCGTCGGGGTGGTGATAGGACTGCTGGCCTTGGGCAAAGCATTCGATTTCTTCGCGCTGCTGGGGCTGTTGGGGCTTGTCGGGATGAATATCAAAAGCGCCGTCATACTCGTCAGCGAGATATCGACGGTGCGTCGCGAGGGGAAAGAACCGTTCGATGCAGTGATATACGCGGCCAAGAACAGGTTGGTTCCGGTTACCACCGGCGCGGCGGCCACCATCGTCGGCATGGCGCCCCTGCTGGGCGACGCGATGTTCGGGGGAATGGCAGCAACCATAATGGGCGGACTGCTGATGGCCACTATCCTGACGATACTTGTACTTCCGGTGACGTATTGTGCCATCCATAAAATCAAAGCGAAATGAAACAGCTGGCAGTCATACTCGTAGTGATATGCTGCGTCTGGAACGTCCGGGCGCAGGAGAGCCTCACGCTCGACGCCTACAGACAGAGGGTGCTGGTGTACAGCCGCGAGGTGCAGATGGCCGGGCAGACGCTCGCCGCCGCCGTCGCCGCTGCCCGCGAGGCCCGCACAGCGTATTTTCCGACGCTGGCCGGAAGCGCCTCGTACAACTATAATTTCAACCCGCAGACGCTGCAGTTGGGGCAGTACGATATCACGATGCAGAAGCAAAACTGGCAGGCCGGGGGAGAACTCTCGCAGAGCATCTATTCCGGCGGGAAAATATCCGGAATATACCGCTCGCTCGAAATAGAGGAGCAGATCGCCTCGCTCAACCGGGCGCTGGCGACCGACGACGCATCCTACGCCGCCGAAGTGGCCTACTGGAACGCCGCCGCATCGACTGCAAACCTCGAAATAGCGCGCGAATACCTCGGCATCGTCGACACTCTGAGGGGGCTGATCGCGGTACGTTTTGCTGATGGGTACGTAGGCAAACCCGACCTGCTGAAGATCGAAACGAACTACCGCGAGGCGCAGTACCGCCTTTCGCAGGCCGAACAGCTATACGTCAACGACCGCATCGCGCTGATGGTCACGATGGGAGCTCCGGCGGACTCGACGGTGGTGCTTGCGCAGACCATCGACTCTGCTGCACCTGCCGCCGCGGCCTCAACGCTCGACGACGCACTCGCCCGAAGGCCCGAATACCGGATAGGAGAAAGCCAGCTGGCCCTCCAGGAAAAACAATGGACAGTAGAGCGCAGCGACTACCTGCCTAAAATATCCATTGGCGGGACGGTCTATTACGGCACTCCGCCGCTGAACGCCACCGGCGATTTCATGCTCCAGCCGGCCGTTTACGCCCGCCTTTCGATACCCCTGTTCCAATGGAACAAGCGCAAACACACGCGCGACCGCAGCAAGGCGGAGATAATGTCGCGTGAACTCGCCCTGAGCCTGACCGAAGACAACATCAGGCAGGAGCTGGCCGTCTCGCGCAACGATATGGAACGCAGCCGCCAGCAGATAGGTATTGCGGCCGACAACCTCGGCATAGCCGCAGAAAGCCTCGACCTGCACACCTTCAGCTACCAGGAGGGGATGGTTTCGCTTCTGGAGCTGCAATCGGCCCAGATAGCGTGGCTGCAGGCGCGCACGAACCTCGTTTCGGCCTGGCGCAACGGCAAACTCTCCGCAGCCGCTTACAACAAAGCCGCAGGGCTGTAAGACATATATTAAGGGTCGGATTATTAGCATCTTTCAGATGCTCATGATTGTAGCTGTGGGCTGACTGATGGGCTCGCAAAAGACGCTCGCCCATCCGGGGATGCCTCTTAATTGTTCTCGAGCAGGTTTTGCGTTGCAAAACTGTTCCATTTTTGTTCCATCTTCGCTCGAACAAGTTCGGCTCGACTGTCCCAAAAATGAAGAAAGTCGTCTAAAGGACGACTTTCCTGCTTAGAAACAATTTGTCGGGGTGACTAGATTCGAACTAGCGGCCACTCGCCCCCCAGACGAGTACTCTAACCGGGCTGAGCTACACCCCGAACTTTTTGAGACTGCAAATATAGCCATTTAATTTTAAAATGAAACCTTCGTCCGCCTTTTTTTGCTGACTCCGATTTGTTTGCATAAATTTGCCTACGCAAACGTCCTGTAATGAAAAAAATCAGAATACTACAGATATTAACCCTCACTATTCTCGCCTGTTCGTGCGGTCGCAGGAACGCCGCTTTCGAACCGGGAGAAATGTTCTACCAGCCGAAACATGCGGAGGGTTTTGCCATCTACGAGGCCGGTGAAAACAGCCGCGCTATCCGCATCACGGACCCGTGGCAGGGTGCGAGCGGGGTGGAACAGTGGGTTTTCGTGTCGCGGAACGGAGAGGAGCCCCCCGAAAATTTCGACGGAACGGTGTTGTGCGAGCCCGCCCGGAGGATAATCTGCATGTCGTCGAGCTATACGGCGTTCATTTCGCATCTGGGTGCCGGCGACCGTATCGTGGGTGTGTCCGGGGCCGATTTCATAACCGATCCGCTGATAAGCGAGCGTTGGATGGCCGGCGACGTCGCCGATGTCGGCTACGAGAACAACCTCAATTTCGAACTCATAGCCTCGCTGCAGCCCGACCTGATGCTGATATACGGCGTTACTGACGACGGCGGGCAGGTCACAGGCAAGTTCCGCGAGATGGGCATACCTTACGTTTTCGTGGGCGACTACCTCGAGGAATCTCCCCTCGGAAAAGCGGAGTGGATCGTGCCGATAGCCGAGATGTGCGGGCTTTACGATAGGGGGATAGAGGATTTTGCAGCCATCAGCGGCTCTTACGACAGCCTGAAGCGCACGGCCACCGGATTTCCGAACCGTCCCGAGGTTATGTTCAATGCGCCCTACCGCGACACATGGTACGTTCCCGGCGATCGCAGCTATGTGGTCCAGTTGGTGAGGGATGCGGGCGGCGAATATGTCTGTCGCGGGGTCGATTCGCGCGACAGCCGTCCCATAAACGTCGAGGAAGCGTACGCTTTTATGCAGAAGACCGATTATTGGCTCAACACCAACCACTATGGGACGCTGGCCGATCTTCTAGCCGACAATCCGCGTTTCGCAGCCACGCCGCCCGTGCGCATGGGGCATGTCTACAACAACAACGCCCGCACCACACCCGCCGGAGGAAGTGACTTTTGGGAATCGGGGGTGGTGAGGCCCGACGCCGTGCTGCGCGACCTGATTGAGATACTTCATCCCGAAGAGTTCCCGCAGGACAGCACCTTGTATTATTATAAAAGGCTGCAATAGCCGATGCCGCGCCGTATCGCCATACTGTTCACTGTTTCGGCCGTCGCCGTGGTCCTGCTTTTCGCGGTCGACCTGTGGCTGGGGGCGGTGAAACTCTCTTTTGCCGATGTATGGAAAGCACTTGCGGGCGGCGGCGAAGAGACTGCTACTTATATAGTCCGTAATTTCCGCCTGCCCAAGGCTATCGTGGCCGTTCTGGCGGGGGCGGCCCTGGGTGCGAGCGGCCTGCAGATGCAGACCCTTTTCCGCAATCCTTTGGCCGGACCTTATGTGCTCGGGATAAGTTCGGGTGCGAGCCTCGGTGTGGCGCTGTTCCTTCTGGGTGCGCCGCTCGTGGGGATACTTCCTGGGATGGACCTCGTCCGAAACATCGGGATCGTAGGTTCGGCATGGATAGGGGCGGGACTTATATTCCTGCTTGTAATGGTCGTCAGCCGCCGTATAAAAGACATTATGGTGATCCTGATCCTGGGTATGATGCTCGGGAGCGTCGCGGGAGCGGTGGTCGAGATACTTCAGTATTTCAGTACCGAGGGGGCGGTGAAATCCTACGTGGTGTGGACTATGGGAAGCCTCGGCAGCGTCACGCTCGGGCAGTTGCGGATATTAGCGCCGGTCGTCCTGGTGACTCTCGCTTTGTCGATAGCCGTGATAAAACCGCTCAACGCGATGATGCTGGGCGAACAGTACGCCCGCACGATGGGTGTCAACGTCGACCGCGCCCGCACGCTTGTTTTCATAAACACTACGCTGCTCGCCGGGACCGTCACGGCGTTCTGCGGGCCGATCGGTTTTCTGGGCCTTGCCGTGCCCCATGTGGCGCGCATACTTTCGGGTGAGGCCGACCATCGCGTGCTGATGCCCGCAACGATAACGCTTGGGGCGGCCGTGATGCTCGGGTGCGACGTCCTGTCTCAGCTGGCGGGAAAGACGCCGCTGCCCATCAACACCATCACCGCACTGGTCGGCATACCTATAATAATATTGGTTATCGTCCGTAATAAGAAAATATTCTGATGGCAGGCGCGGGAATCATACTCAAAGACCTTTCGGTAGGTTATCCGGGACGCACGCTCGTAGCCGGGGCGGACGTGGCTTTTCCCGCCGGAACACTTTCTGCCATCGTGGGACGCAACGGGACGGGTAAAAGCACCCTGATGCGCGTGATGGCCGGACTTGCGCGTCCGATTTCCGGCGGGATAACCGCCGGGGACGGCGACATTTCGGCATACCGTTCGCGTCGTCTCGCCGAGACCATAGGTTTCGTCTCCACCGATCGAATCCGCGTGACGAACCTGAAAGTCCGCGACGTGGTTTCGCTCGGACGCACCCCCTACACCAACTGGATCGGCCGTCTGACGCCGCAGGATGACGCCGCCGTTTCCGAAGCGCTGGCGCAGGTGGGTATGTCCGGTTTCGCCGCGAAGGAGATGGATACCCTGAGCGACGGCGAGGCGCAGCGGGTGATGATCGCCCGCGTGCTGGCTCAGGACACGCCCGTCATACTCCTCGACGAACCGACGGCCTTCCTCGACCTTCCGAACCGCTACGAGGTCTGTCTTCTGCTGCGCCGGCTTGCGCACGAACGTGGGAAAACCGTGGTTTTTTCGTCGCACGACCTGGCGATAGTGATGGAACTTGCCGACCGCATCCTGGTACTCGAACCGGGCGGCGTCCATTCCGGTTCTCCCGCCGAATTGCTTGCTGAAGGCAGTCTCGGACGGATATTCGAGGGAACCTCGATCGGTTTCGATGCCGACGGAAGGATTGTATACGGTGAAAAATGAATAAAAGAATAAAAAATCGCTGTCGGCGTTCCGACTTTTTCATTTATTTTTTTGTCTGAACAAAAAAATGTATATCTTTGCCCCACGAAAAACCAAAGAGGCCCATTCGTCTATCGGTTAGGACGCAAGATTTTCATTCTTGAAAGAGGAGTTCGATTCTCCTATGGGCTACAAGGGGTGCCGATTAAAGGGGCGCCCGTTTTTAACTAAAGTAAAATGGCAAACCACAAGTCATCACAGAAAAGGATCCGTCAGACGGACGTTCGCAGGCTTCGCAACAGGTACTACCACAAAACCGCCCGCAACGCGGTCAAAGCCCTGCGCAACACCACTGACAAGAGCGCTGCGGAAGCCCTTCTTCCGAAGGTAGCCGCTATGCTCGACAAACTTGCGAAGACCAACGTTATCCACAAGAACAAGGCGGGTAACCTCAAAAGCAGTCTTCAGCATCACGTCAACAAACTGTAGGCGCGGCTCTTTTTCCCGTAGGATAAAAGCTGCTCCCACAAGGGCGGCTTTTTTTCAGAAAAACCGGTGCGCCGACGGTCGGATAACGGTGCGGGATCGTCAGATTCCTATATGGTGGTTGTAGCTCAGCTGGTTAGAGCGTCGGATTGTGGTTCCGAAGGTCGTGGGTTCGAACCCCATCATCCACCCGAAAGCCATCCTGAAAAGGGTGGCTTTTTTACTTCTGCTATGACACATTGGCACTATGGTTGTGCGGTAATGTCAGTAAAAAATGCCAAATTTGCACTCCGGACCGATTGGCACACGCATTGCAGAATTTGCAGACCAGAACTAAAAACCAAAACATAATAAATCTTAAAATCGAGAAAGCTATGAAGATCAAACCATTGGCAGACAGAGTGCTCATAAAGCCCGATCCGGCCGAGGAAAAGACCGCCGGCGGACTGTTCATTCCCGAGACCGCAAAAGAAAAACCCCTGGCAGGGACCGTTGTTGCCGCAGGCCCCGGCACCGAAGAGGTGAAGATGGAAGTTAAAGCGGGCGACAAGGTGCTGTACGGCAAATACGCCGGAACCGAGATCACCCACGACGGCGAAACTTACCTTATAATGCGTCAGAACGACGTAATGGCCATTTTGTCGTGATAGCGGTGGCTCTGGCGACAAAATGAAATCGTAATTCGTAATTTGAAATTCGTAATTGATTAAACCATGGCAAAAGATATAAAATACAATGTGGAAGCGCGCGAACTTCTGAAGCAGGGTGTCGACGCGCTCAGTGATGCGGTGAAAGTGACCCTCGGTCCGAAAGGCCGCAATGTCATCATCGACAAAAAATACGGCAGCCCGCAGATCACCAAGGACGGTGTGACGGTCGCCAAGGAGATAGAACTCGACGATCCGTTCGCCAACATGGGCGCCCAGATGGTCAAGGAGGTCGCTTCGCGCACCAACGACGATGCTGGCGACGGCACCACTACCGCTACGGTCCTTGCGCAGGCCATCATAAGCGTCGGGATCAAGAACGTGACCGCGGGCGCGAACCCGATGGACCTGAAACGCGGTATCGACAAGGCCGTCGCAACGGTAGTCGAATCGCTCCACAAGCAGAGCAAAAAAGTCGGCAACGACATCGAAAAGGTCAAACAGGTCGCATCCAGCTCGGCCAACAACGACGAGGCCATCGGTTCGCTGATCGCCGAAGCCGTCGGCAAGGTCAACAAGGAGGGCGTCATCACCGTCGAGGAAGCCAAGGGAACGGAAACTTACGTCGATGTCGTGGAAGGGATGCAGTTCGACCGCGGCTACATCTCGGCCTACTTCATGACCGACTCCGAAAAGATGGAAGCCGTGATGGAGAAACCCTATATCCTCATCACCGACAAGAAGATATCGACGCTCAAGGAGATCATGGGCGTTCTGGAACCGATCGCCCAGCAGGGCCGCTCGCTGGTCATTATCGCCGAGGATGTCGACGGCGAAGCGCTCGCGACGATGGTCGTCAACAAACTGCGCGGCACGCTGAAGATCGCCGCTGTGAAGGCTCCCGGATTCGGCGACCGCCGCAAGGAGATGCTCCAGGATATAGCCATCCTGACGGGCGGCACGGTCATTTCCGAAGACACCGGCTTTATGCTCGACCAGGCCACTATCGACATGCTCGGTACGGCCGACAAGGTGTCGATTAACAAGGAAAACACGACCGTCGTGAACGGCGGCGGCAAAAAAGCAAATATCGACGCACGCATCGCACAGATACGCAAGCAGATCGAGGCTTCCACCTCGGACTATGACCGCGAAAAGCTGCAGGAACGCCTTGCCAAACTTGCGGGCGGCGTTGCAGTCCTTTACGTCGGCGCAGTCACAGAAGTCGAGATGAAAGAGAAGAAAGACCGCGTCGAGGATGCCCTTGCGGCGACCCGTGCGGCTGTCGAAGAGGGAATCATCCCGGGCGGCGGCGTCGCATATATCCGCGCGGCCGATGCCCTCGAAAAACTGAAAGGCGAGAACGACGACGAGACCACCGGTATCCAGATCGTGAAACGCGCCATTGAAGAGCCTCTGCGCCAGATCGTTGCCAATGCAGGCGGCGAAGGCTCGGTGGTGGTCAACAAGGTGCGCGAAGGTAAAGGTTCTTACGGTTTCAACGCACGCCTCGAAAAATACGAAGACCTCTTCGCAGCGGGGATCATCGACCCCACGAAGGTAGCCCGCGTGGCTCTCGAGAACGCGGCTTCCGTGGCTTCGATGTTCCTGACCACCGAATGCGTGCTGGTCGACAAGAAGGAAGACTCTCCCGCAATGCCGAATCCCGGAATGGGCGGCATGGGCGGCATGATGTAGCGGCAACGGCCGCAGCGGATTTGATGATAAATGTGGCCGAGGATCTGAAACTCCCGGCACAGCGCCGCCGTCATCACGAGGAGGTTGCAACGGCTGGCAACGGCCGCAGCGGATTTGATGATAAATGTGGCCGAGGATCTGAAACTCCCGGCACAGCTGCACCGTCATTGCGAGGCGGCTGCAAGCCGACGAAGCAATCCAGGGGAGAAACTTCGATATTCCGAAATCCTCACAGTTACCCGTAACGGCGGTGCGATTCAGTTGGGATCGTCAAGATTCCGATGGAGTTTCGGCCGTCCGTCGCGGCTACCGGGCCGGATGGCCCGCCTATATATTTTTTACTCGCGGAAGCTCCCTTATGGGGGCTTTCGTTTTTTAGGGCATCTCCGGTTTACGTGGCACGGTATTTATACATCTGTGTGTAATTGAAAAAAATGTGCTATGAAAAGGAATAAAGTCATTGCGATCGCAGTTCCGGCAGTTATCCTGACAGCCGGGACGGCACTGTTTACAGCGGGGAAAATGAAGCGCACCATTCCTGAAGGAGTGGATGCTGTGGGCGGTTTCGATGCCTCTAAATACCTCGGCAGGTGGTATGAGATCGCCCGCCTGGATTACAAATGGGAAAAAGGCCTGTCCAATGTCACCGCCACCTATTCCATGAATGACGACGGCTCCATCCGGGTCGATAACAGGGGATTCGATCCGCTGAAGGACGAGTGGAGAAATTCCATAGGCAAGGCGAAATTTGTGAAGACTCCTGATGTCGGGATGCTGAAAGTCTCCTTTTTAGGGCCGTTCTATGCTGGTTACAATGTCGTTGCGATAGACAAAGATTACAAATACGCGCTTGTTTTCGGCCGCAACCATGATTATATATGGCTGCTTTCGAGGGAAAAGACAATGCCCGAACCGGTGGCCAGGACATATCTGCATAAAGCCGCAGAAGCGGGCTACAATATTTCGCGCCTGCTTTGGACGGAACAGCAGTAGATATCTCATAACTGCCATATAGACACGGGTCCCGAAAGGCCCGTGTCCCTTTTTTTGATTATCTTTGAATAAGATAGGATGCGGCTCGGCATAGCTTTCGGAAAAACTACGTTTCCCCTTTGCTCTGCGCTCACCTTTCACTATCTTTGCGTGGTGATGGCGAAAATAACCATATACACAGACGGTGCGGCGAAGGGCAATCCCGGCAGGGGAGGCTACGGCGTCGTGCTGCTGGCGCCGCCACACCGCAAGGAGCTGAGCGCCGGCTACCGCCTGACTACCAACAACCGCATGGAACTCCTGGCTGTTATCACGGGACTTGAGGCCCTCAAATATGACAACTGCGAAGTGACGGTATATTCGGATTCGCGCTATGTGGTCGATGCTGTCGACAAAGGGTGGGTTTTCGGATGGGAGCGCAAGGGTTTTGCAAAGAAAAAGAATCCAGACCTGTGGCAGCGTTTCCTGCGGATCTACCGTCGCCACAAGGTGCGGTTCGTCTGGATCAAGGGCCACGCCTCGATCCCCGAGAACGAACGCTGCGACCAGCTTGCCGTCGCCGCCGCAGAAAGCAGCAGCCTTTTAGAAGACACTGGCTACAATCCCGAAGAGAACACTCTGGAGTTATAGAAACAGCCATCGATCCGGCTGTTCTTCGTTTTGTCATCCCGAGCGAGCCGGAATAATGGGGCTCTTATATACTTCACCGATTATATCCGGTGACGAGGGATCTTCCTTATAGTCAACCAGCTTCAATTTTTCAAATTGTATTGTAGTTCCCTCGTCGTGCGATAGACTCTGTTATTCCACAACAGGGTATCGGATCGCACTCGTTCGGGATGACAATAAAAAAAACGCCTTCCTTAGGCGGTTTTTGTGATCTGGATTGCTTCCCGCTTCGTCGGACTCGCGGTCGCAATGACGTCGGATGCTGAATCTTTCGCCTTACAGGAACCAGAAGAACCGCCTTTTAATATATCCTTCGATTATATCCATCGTGGTCACGTCGATCTCTTTCGGCATAAAGACCACCGCCAGGACGAGTATCAGGACGATTAGCAGCAGTATGACCCACACAGCCAGGCCCCCCATAGCCCAGAATCTCTGGACGCGGCGGAATTCGTTGATGTCGTCCCACTCCTTGTCTTTAGATTCCCATGCGAGCCGGTTCCCTTTTGCGCCCAGCACGATCGCCACGATCGGGGTTGCTATCCATCCGAATACAGGAATGAGCAATAGCAGCGTCAGGTAGACACCATTTCCGGCGCCCCATATCCATGTAAGAAAAAAAGCTCCCCAGTTCCATTTCCGCACGACGTGTTCCACCTCTTCGGGATCGTCGTTCGCCCGCTTTTTGAGGTATTGCTTGCGGTCGAAATTGATGAACTGGTAATTCTGTTCGGGTTCTTGTGTCGGCAATTCGGGTTCGGCCGGCGCAGCGGCCCTGGGTTTCTGCTCGATGGGTTCCCCGCAGCGCGGACACGACGCGGCGCGTTCCGAGACGCTGTTCCCACACGCAGGACAGGTTATTAGTGCCATAGTGAGTTCATATTGGTTTATAGTCGGAAACAAAAATAGCAAATTAGTATCAACAGGCAGGTTCAATAAAACAAAAAATCATCCGGACGGGACGGCCTTTCGATCATGTGTGCGCACACAGCGGCCTAATAGTTTGCCTGTACGGCCGTTTTGTTGGCGGCGTAGCTTATTCTCAGGGCGTTCGCCTTGCGCAGTTCCTGTTTGACGTCGTTTATTATTCCCATGCGCGTATCTTTGTCTGCCTTGATCATGACAGTCATCGCGGCGCGGTCGGCTTCCTTCAGTTTATCGCGTTCCGATGCGACGAACTCCAGGATATCCTGCATGCTGCGGTAGCTGCCGTTGAGCTGGATGCGGGGAGCGGTACCCCACTGCGCCTGCTGTGAAGCGACCGGCTGCCCGATGTAGATATAGCTTGCGAGCTGTTTCTTTTCCAGTTTCTGCACTTCCGAGGCGGACGGCAGCTCCGTCTTCACCAGTACGTAGTGGTTGCGCATGCTGGTCGAGATCATGAAGAAGAACAGGATCATGAATATGACGTCGGGCAGCGACGCCGTCGAGATCGGCGGAATACCGGCTTTCCTCTTTTTCTTCATTACAGCCATGCTACCGCCCTCCTGCGTTACGCGGTTCCGATTCGGAGATCCTTTGCGGAACGGCCTTCACGATCACATTCCGCTGCTCTTCCGTAAGTTCCATGAACTTTCTCTTATACTTCTGCATAGCGACCATATCGCGGACCTCGTTGAGCGCGCGGCTCAGTTCGTTCTGTACCTGGATGTACACGTCGAAATCGGTACCGCGGTCGGTCGTGATCGACACGATCCCCTCGCTGACCGGATATACCCATATGCTTCCGTCCGGCAGCCTGATCTCCGTATCCTTGCGGGAGGGCAGATTCTCGTCGTTGTCCGGGTTCAGGATAAACTCCCTGAACTTATCCTTCAACTGGGAGATGTGCATCGGCTGGCGGGCGACAAGGATCTGGCCGTATGTATTCACGAAGACATTCAGAAGGTTGCGCTCCTTGACATCCATATCATGCACCGCCGTCTCTTCGGTCGGTATGGAAGGCAGGATGCGCTGGATGCCGGTATCCACGTTCATGGTTGTAGCAACAAGGAAGAATATCAGCAGCAGGAACGCGATGTCGGCCATCGAGCTCGCGTTGATCTCCTTTATCTGTCTCTTGTCTTCGACCATGACGGGCTATTTTAACGCTTTACGAATCTCGCCCGCAAGCAGTATGAGAACGGCCGCCGCCAACCCGGCATAGGCAAGCCAGATCATCGTATCGGTAATTTTCAGTATAAACGGGTTATCGTAAACCTTTTTGCCGGCGTCGACCACCGGATCGGCGTTCCCTAGCGTGAACCAGAACACGACGGCGAGCACGGCCAGGATGCCGAAAACATAAAGCCCTATCCTGTTCCTTCCCCTGCTTTTGCCCATATTCATCGCCGTCATCACGACCGCCGCGACTATCGCAACGGCGACGTAGGCATAAGCGGCGTAGAGCATGAAGTCGACGTTCGTATCGCCCGGCATCAGGAGCCAGTACAGCAAACCGGCAACGCCGACGGCGATAAGGACGATCTCGACAATGTTCAATATCTTTTTCATGCCTGACATGTCTTACTTATTCCTGCCGTAGTCGGTCAGCATGTCTACGAGCGTGATCGAACTGTCTTCCATATCCATGGTGAGGCTGTCGATTTTCGAGATGATGTAGCTGTAGAAGAGCTGCAGTATGACGGCGACGATAAGACCGAGAAGGGTCGTAAGAAGCGCCACCTTTATACCGCCGGCAACGAGCGTCGGACTGATGTCGCCTGCCGCCTGGATCGAGTCGAAAGCCTGGATCATACCTACGACCGTACCCATGAATCCCAGCATGGGCGACAGCGAGATGAAGAGGCCGATCCAGACCAGGCCGCTTTCCATCTGCGCGATCTGTACCGAGCCGTAGGACACGACGGATTTTTCGACGTTGTCCAGGCCCTGGTCGTAGCGGTCGAGCCCCTGGTAGAAGATCGAGGCGACGGGACCGCGCGTGTCGCGGCAGACGTCCTTGGCAGCCTCTATGCCGCCCGTTTCGAGAGCTTCCTCGACTTTGGCGATCAGTTTTTTGGAGTTTATCGTCGACAGGTTCAGGTAGAGGATGCGCTCGATGGCGATGGCAAGACCGAAGATCAGGAATACCAGGATAGGACTCATCCAGCCCGCACCACCTTCGAGGAACTTTTCTTTAAGTATCTGGTGGAGTGGTTTGCCCGCAACGCCGGTTTCGGCATCGAGAACTTCATCGGCCTCTATGGCCTGGGTTATCGCGTCGGTCTCCTGAGCGTCGGGAGCGTCCTGTGCCTGGACTTGAACGGAAGCCAGCGAGAATGCCCCTGCCAATGCCAGGATCATAAGAAATTTTTTCATGATCGGTTTATAAATTGATCCAGAGTACTTTTTTGATATCAAACTAAATGCGAATATAGATTTTTAATCTTAAAAAACGCAAAAACCGCCCGTTTTTCTCATTACCGTTAACAGGTGCAATCCTGTTTTCCCGAAGCCGCGGAGTTGGGAAAAACCACGGTCGGTTGTTATGACATTAAACTAACCTTAATCAAAATCATCGCACATGGAAAAAAGTAACAAACGGAAAGTACAGAGCCTTCTGCTGTGGGCGGCTTTGTTTATTGCTGCAGGACCGGTTTACGCCGGAGCCGGCGACCCTTCTGCACGCTCCGTCCTTGACAGGATCATTAATGAAAAACCGGCCATCCGCGACGGACGGGTAGTGCTGCCCGCTTCCGGGACCGAAAAATACCGGGTTGTGATAGGCGGTTCATCCAACGAATCGGTCATTGCGGCGGACGGGACTATCCACACCCCGCTGGAGACGATGGAAGTGCATCTGCTCTATAAAGTGGTGAGTGTGGCGGACGGCGGTGATACCGCGATGTCGACATACGAGGATGTCGTGGTTGCGGTTCCCGGGAAATACACCCGCGACGCGAAAGACAACGCAAGACCTGAGACGCTTCCGGAAATCAGGGAGTGGAAAGGCAGGACCGGGATGTTCAAGCTGGGTAAACAAAGCAGGATTGTCCTGACAGACGCTTCATTGCTGAAGACCGCGGAGCAGATGAGGTATTATCTGGAAAAGATCGCGGGCCGGCCGTTCGAAGTGGTGGTCGGGGAAGCCGTCAAAGGCGATATCTGTTTCTCGCTGTCGGGTGGAAAAGAGCTGGGCAAGGAGGGCTACAGCATCGACATCGACGATATTGTGAAAGCGGAGGCCCCGTCGGCGAAAGGCTGCCTCTATGCGGCGGTAACACTGGCGCAGATACTTTCACAGAGCGAACGCCGCAGCGAAGTGCCGAAAGGTTACATACGCGATTATCCCGCTTACGGCGTGAGGGGCTGTATGCTCGACGTGGCCCGGATATACATACCGCTCGGATATGTCGAAGAGATGGTCAGGTACATGGCCTGGTTCAAGATCAACGAGGTGCAGATGCATATAAACGACGACGGCGGCGAGCAGCACGCCAGTTTCCGTGTGGAAAGCAAAAAATTCCCGGCTATAAACAGCGGGCTCAATCCGGATGAAGTATATTCCCAGGATGTCTACCGCCGGTTCCAGAAGGATATGGAAGAACTCGGGGTGGATATCATCACCGAGATCGACACTCCGGCACACTGCCGTTTCGTCGCCCTGCACAACCCCGGCTATATGCTCAACGAGTCCGATATAGACCTTACGAACGAGGCGGCAATCGGCTTTATCAAGGATTTGTACGATGAATTCCTGGACGACCCTGATCCGGTGTTCCGGAGCCGGAACTTCCACATCGGCGCCGACGAATACCACCGCGGGCCGACCTACGGCGATGATTTCATGCGCTATCTCAACACGATGATAAAATATGTCAACGGCAAGGGGCTATCGCCGCGGATGTGGGCTTCGATGGGGGGCGGCGGACTTGTCGGCGAAACGCCCGTGGACACGAACGTGGCCTGTAACTACTGGGCATATTCGTGGGCCGATTTCGGGAAGATGATCGGCGACGGTTTTGCCTGCATAAACAATTCCCACGACATATATGTGGTGCCGGGACGCAGGACCTATTACGACGACTATTTCAAGCTGAAGAAGATGTACTGCTGCTGGGAGACGACCGACCTGAGCGGCAACTGGCCGCTGCTTTCACCCGCCCATCCCCTGCTGCTAGGCTGCCAGGCCTCGATCTGGTACGACCGGAAGGTCGGCACTTCGGAGTTCGACTATTTCGACCGCCAGAAGGACCAGGCCGTATTCATTGCGGAAAAGGGGTGGTTCGGAGAGAAGGCTGACTATCAGACATGCGAAGGGTTCATGAAGCGCGTGGCGATGTTCGCCGAAAGCGTTCCTGGGACCAATCCCGGCCGGAAAGTTCCGTCTGAGGGCGAGGTCATAGCTTCATACGATTTCAAATCTGTGAAAGGCGGCATTGTGAAAGATCGCAGCGGCAACGGTTATGACGCCGTGGCGGACGGTCTGTATGTGGCGGATGGAGTGCTGGAACTGGACGGCCGTGGAAGCCTGAGCCTGCCTTTCGGGGCTGTGGGATATCCTTACACCGTCTCGTTCGACCTCTGGATCGACCCTGCGACGCCCGCAAAAGCGGTGCTGTTCGAAGGAGATGAAGGAACTATGTTCCTGAATTACGACGGCCGGGGAAATATCGGCTACGAAAGAAAGGGTTACAAATATGTGCTGCCATGTACGCTGCCGGCCGGGGAGTGGCTGAGCCTCGCTCTTTGCTGCGACAAGACCACTCTCTGTCTTTATGTCGACGGCGAACTTGCGGCACAGGGACGCTACCTGGAAGATCCGGAGACGATTCCCGACTCATCCACCTTCGTGCTTCCCGTCCGCAGCGTCGGGCAGGGGGTTGCCGGGAAAATAAAAAACTTCACTATCTTTAACGAAACTATGTTAAGAGAACCCGGATGATATGAAGAAAACGATGAGGCCCTTGCTGCCGTTCCTGATCCCTTGTCTTTTACTGGCCGCATGCGCTCCGCGCGGCAGTGTCGTTGTGGAAAATATGACATGCGAATATATGGAGTCGCCCTCGGGATTGGACGTCCGTGTGCCGCGGTTCAGTTGGACACTCGGGGCGGTCGATCCGTCGGCCTACGGGCAGGCGCAGACCGCCTACCGCATAACAGTGTCGGACGATGCGAAAGATATCGCCTGGGATTCCGGATGGGTCGAATCTGCCAAAATGCAGTTGATCCCTTACGGCGGAACCGGCCTGGTTTCCGACCATACCTATCGCTGGAAGGTCAAAGTGCGGGATGAAGCGGGACGGGAATCCCCATGGAGCGGGGTGCAGAGCTGGACGACGGGGCTTTTCGAACGGTCGGAGTGGTCGGCTCGGTGGATCGGCTCGGACGAAATATTCGCCCCCGACGTACAGCCTGACTGCAATATCCGGGATCCGTGGCTGCGCAGGACCGTAACGCTCGACCGGAAACCGTCGCGCGCCGTGATGTTTGTCGCTTCGGTGGGTTATCATGAACTGTATGTCAACGGCGAGAGGGTGGGCGACCACATCCTCGCCCCCGCCGTGAGCGACCATTCGCAGCGTGCGCGTTACCTCGCCTATGACATTGCGCCTTACCTGAAAAAGGGCGATAACGTCGTCGCTTTCTGGCTCGGCGCCGGGTGGTCGATATACGCCGGCTACAAGACCGACGACAAGCCGCGCACCCCGATAGTGTTGGCGCAGTCTGATATATATTATGGAAAAAATGCGGCGCCCGCGATGAGGATCGTGACCGACGGCACGTGGAAAACCCATCCGAGTCCCAACAAGCTGCTCGGCAAATGGGGGATGGGTTCGATGGGCGGCGAGCTGTGGGATGCGAACATGGAAATACCGGACTGGAATCTGCTTTCGTACGACGATTCGGCATGGAAACAGGCGACAGAATATTCGCCGGAACTCGAAATATCGGCGCAGAATACCCACGTCAACTGCCGGTTCGACGAGGTGCGCCCTGTTGCCGTCGAGGAGATGCCCGACGGATCGTACCGTGTGGATATGGGTGTCAACTTCGCCGGATGGACCGAATTCAAACTTAAAGGCGATCCAGGCGGCCGGATAGACCTGCTCTGGTCGGAGCGCGAATATATGGAGATGACTTTCCGCAACTACAGCGCATATATCATGGGGCCGTCGGGCGAGGGGACTTTCCGCCACCGCTTCAATTACGCTTCCGGACGCTGGATAACCGTCAAAGGGCTGAAAGATAAGCCCGCTCTTTCGGACGTCCGGGGCTGGGTTGTGCGCACCGATTACCCGGAGGCGGCCTCTTTCGAGTGTTCGGACGACCTGCAGAACTGGATCTACGACCGCGTGCTGTGGAACTTCGAAAACCTCACAGTCGGCGGCTACATCGTAGACTGTCCGCAGCGGGAGAGGCTCGGCTACGGCGACAGCGGCTATACTTCCGCCGAAACAGGCATGTTCAATTACGGCATGGGCGCATTCTTCACCAAATGGATGGGGGACTGGCGCGACGTCCAGGGGCGTGAATCCAATATGGGACCGCGCGTCGGCGGCGGGATAATTCCCCACACGGCGCCTACTTACGACGGCGGCGGAGGACCGTCGTGGGGCGGTTCCGTGGTGATCCTGCCCTGGACGATGTACCAGCATTACGGCGACGTGCGCATACTCGAGGAGAACTTTGAGACCATGGTGAAGTGGCTCGATTTTCTCGATACCTACACCGAAAACGGCATTCTGAAGCGCTGGGGCGGCATGTGGGATTTCCTCGCCGACTGGCTCTGGCCAGGGGCTACCGCCGAAGGAATGAATAACGACAAGCCCCAGGCCGAATGCTACAACACCTGCTATCTGGCCTACAGCCTCGCCACCGCGGCGAAGATAGCCGAGACCATCGGCCGCGGCGACAAGGCGGCAGAATGGAACGCGCGGGCCGGCATGGTACGCAAGGCCGCGCATGCCGAGTACTACGACCCTGCAGACCGCAGCTACTGCGACCGTTCGATGGGTAATCTCGCTCTGGCGCTTCTCGGCGAAGTTCCGCCGCCAGAACTGCGGAATGCAGTCATGGATAGGCTCGAACAGGAGATACTCGTCAACTGCGGCGGCCATATAGGCGTCGGGATCTGCGGCGGCGGCATGCTTTTCCGGCTTCTCCGCAGCGAAGGGCGCGACGACCTCATCTATTCCATGACCTCGCAGACAGACTATCCGGGGTGGGGATGCATGAGGGAACACGGCGCCACTTCGCTGTGGGAGATGTGGGAACCCGACCTGCCCGGACACTCGATGCTTCACAGTTCGTTCCTCTACCCGGGCGCGTGGTACATAGACGGTGTTGCGGGAATCCGCCGCGACCCGTTCTGCCCCGGGATGCAGCATTTCGTAGTGAGATCCCCTCTCCTCACAGAAGAGCAGATGGAATGGGCGAAAGCGTCTTATGACTCTCCGGTCGGCATTATCGTTTCATCCTGGAAAAGGGAGAACGGCCTGCTGACGCACGGGATCACCGTTCCGGCGAACACGACCGCGACGGTCATAATACCCGAAAACCCGTCGGCACAGGTCGTCGAGGATTCGGGATATGCGAAGTTTATGGGTAAAGAGGATGGATATCTGCTCTACGAAGTTCCTGCCGGACGGTATGTTTTCAGGCAGCTATAGGCAGGACTTAGAAAGAAAACGCCGCGAATGTGTAAGTATTCGCGGCGTTTTTTATTCGACCCGTGCGGAGAACCTATACTCTCCCGACCCCAGTTTTTTCGGTGTGCGGTCGCCGAACGGCATTACGAGCGTAGCGGTGCTGTTGACCGGGATCCGGACACGGATGGTGCAAACGTCCCCCTCGATCCGCCACTCCGATTCGATAAGCCCGAGGATGCTGTCGTAGGAGCCTTTGACCCATGTAAGGTCGCCTACCGCCGCGGGCTCGATGAAGAAGTGGCTGAACCCGGGATTTTCGGGATCGGGACGTATGCCCGCCAGTGAAGAGTAGAACCACTCGACGATCTGTCCCATCATGAAGTGGTTCCACGACAGGCCCAGGTGCGGATTCCACTGTTCGGTCAGCGTCGTGACGCCCATATCGATCTGAAAACCGTAGCCGGGAAGGTCGCGGTGGTTGTGCATGCGGTACATAATCTCGTTGAGGTTGTTCTTTGCAAGAGCCTGGTAGAGGTAGCGGTTGCCCACGTCGCCCGTGGATAGTTTCCAGCCCCGCTCTTCAACGGCTTTTACAAGGTTGTCGAGGACGGCCTTTTTATGTTGCGCCGGAACGATATCCAGATAGAGCGGGATCGCATAGGAACACTGGCTGCCGCTGCCGTAGACCGAAGCCGCCGGATCGAACAGCCTGGTGTTGAATGCTTCTGCGATCTCCGCAGCGAGCGCCCTGTATTTTGTTTCCCCATCCTTGTCGCCGGTGAGCGCCGCCGCCTTTGCCGTGTAGTCGGCGACCATATAATAATGTCCGGTGGCGGTGATTTCCATAGGTGTGTTCTGGGAGTGTCCGGCCTGCAGAGGGCCGTAATCGCACCAGTCCCCGAGCCCGTAAGAGAGTATGCCTCCGTTGGCTTTCGTGGAGAGGTAGTCCGTATAACGCCGCATCACCGGGTAATATCGGCGGATCAGGCTGTCGTCGCCGTACCATTCGCGATACATCCACGGCAGTATCGCCCCCGCCGAACCCCATTCGGGAGAGTCCACGAAACCCTCGAGGAACACTACATACTCGGGAGCTATGTCGGGGATCAGGCCGTCCGGACGCTGCGCATCGGCAATGTCGCGCATTATCTTTGGTATCAGCGTCCTCAGGTCGTAATTAAAAAACAACCCGGGGCCGTTGAGGTGGGTTTCCTCGAGCCAGCCCAGCTTCTCGCGGTGCGGGCAGTCGGTGAACACGGCCTGCATGTTGCTGCGCATGGCTTTGTCTATGATGAACCAGATGCGGTTGAACAGTTCGTTTGAACATTCGAACTGCCCGGCAGCCGCCGCCGAAGAGTGTGCGAAACACGATTCGAGGTCGAGTATGAGGGGGTATTCCCCGCCGCCTTCAGGAGTCAGGTAGTCCGCGCCGTCGACCTGCAGGTACCGGTAGCCGTAATAGCTGAACTGCGGGGTCCATTCCTCATCCCCGTCCCCTTTCAGCGTGTACTCGAACCAGCAGGGAGAGCCGCTCGTTCCCTGCCTTATGCCGTTTTCATCGATCTGTTCGGCAGGCCTGAGACGCAATTTCTGCCCGGCCCGGCCGCGCACTTTTATGGCCGGGAATCCCGACAGATTTTGCCCCATGTCGAAAAGATGGCGGTGCGGTCCCAATACCTTATGCTCTTTTACGGGATAATATTCCGCAACCGTTACCGGAGGTGCGCTTTGCGGCGTGAGCTTTCCCGAAGGGGCTTCCTGGACCACGGCCGGGATCCAGCCGGAGTCGTCGAAGCCTGGAGCGCTCCATCCCGGCTGCTCGAGCCGCGCGTCGTAATCCTCGCCGCCGAAAATACAGTTGAAGGTCACGGGCGACGGCGCGTATTTCCATGAGCCGTCCGATACCATGCGCCCTTTCGTGCCGTCGTTGTAGCTGATATCGGCCTGCAGCAACAGCGTCGGAGGACCGTAGCTTATTCTGAATTTGGTGTAGCGTCCGCCGGCAACGTTATACATTCCGTTGCCCAGGATCACACCTATGGTATTCATACCCTTTTTAAGCAGGGGCGTGATATCGAAAGTGTTGTAATATATCGTTTTAGAATATTCACTCCACAGCGGTTTAAACACGCTGTTGTCGACCTTGCAGCCGTTCACCCAGATGTCGTAGTGTCCGAGGCCGCAGACGCTTACCACGGCGCCGGCCGCATCGCCCGCGACGCTGAAATCACGGCGGAGCATTATGCTGCGTTTGGCGAGCGGTTCCACATCGTCCCACGCCGCGTTATCCGCCGCACCGGCGGCCGGGGTGTGGTACCTGTTGCCTTCCGGAAGCCGCGAATCTTCCCGGCGTATCGCCCCTATCCACTCCGCATCCCAGTCGTTCAGGGCCGTGATGAACCAAGCAGGGGAGCTCCATTTCGACGCTTTGCCGTTCCGGTCCCATACCCGCACTTTCCACCAGTACCGGCATCCGTTTTCAAGAGCCCCGCCGCCGTAGGGCACGAAGCGGCTCTCCGGCGAGGCGACACTGCCCGATGACCAGACCGGATCCGAAAAATCCTTACGGGCCGATACGACGATCTCGTAGGCCGTCTGCCGGTCTCCCTCTCCGCCAGCTGAAAGCGTCCATCCGAAACGTATGTCACCGGATGCGGTTCCCGAAGGATTTTCCGCGAAGTTGCAGTTCACCGAATCGACTGTGAGCTTTCCGCCGCATGAAGCCAGCAGGCAAAACGACAGTAAAAATGAAATTACACTGGTTTTCTTCATTAGACAGACTCTTAAAAATACCACAGATACAACAACCGGGAAGAAGTTTGCCCAACCCCGAAAAATAAAAAACATTATGAAAGGCAAAAGATACGAAAAACGAAATGAACAGAGTGATTTTTATTCATACATTTGTGTATTATCTCAAAAACGGGATATGTATGGAGGGTTATAACGATGACAGGTATCTGCTCGACGCGCTCAAACGCGACGACGAGGGCGCTTTTGAATACCTCTTCAAAACATACTATCCCAGGCTCTACGGTTATGCCGTCCGGTTTACCGAAGACGACGAGATCACGCGAGACATCATCCAGGAATCCTTCATCAAAGTATGGGAAAAGCGGCAGCTGCTTACGGCCGTATCCCTCTCGTCGCTGTTGTTCACAATGGTGCGCAACGCCTGTCTCAACCATCTGAAACACCGTGCGATAGTAGGCAGGTATCAGATGACGTACCTTGCAAATGTCAGGGGCGAGGAGCGCCTTTACCATATCGATTTCCAGTTTGATTCGGACAAGGAACTGCTCTATGAAGAGATGCAGCAGCAGATAGGAACGGTGATGGCCGGCCTGCCCGAACGTTCGCGCGAAATATTTGCGATGAGCCGCTTCGAGGGGCTGAAAAACCGAGAGATCGCCGAAAAGCTCGGTATCTCCACCACAGCCGTCGAAAAACATATCTCGAAAGCCATACGCCGGTTCTCCGAACATTTCCGGGAGATATATCCGCATGACATATATATTATGGTGCTGGGTTGGGTGATCGCATTGTATCTGTAAGGAGCACGGCATAACAGGCGGGCAGAAAACACCGGAACGTGTTTTCTGTTTTTTATATCGGGGGTTGGGTAAAAAGCGGTTGGGTTGTTTTAATATCAGATAGGGATGAAAATGAAGAATGAAAGTGCGATCCGTGAACTTGCGCTGAAATATTTCGGTGGAAAGGCGGCGGGGGAAGAAGAGAAGGAGCTGTTCGAATATCTCGGACAGGATGCCTCGCACCTTGAAGCGTTCAGACAGTGGGGCCTCGAGTGGGCCGCGTCACGGGTCTGCGAGCCGGACACCGACAGGGAGTGGCGCCGCCTGCAGGCGAGGGTACTCATGAGGAGAGGGCAGGAAGAACGGTTCCCTGCGCGGCGGCGGCTTTTAAGGAAGGCTGTCTCGGTCGCCGCAGTTACGATACTCGGCCTGTTCGGTGCATTCGGATTGTGGAAGGCTGTCGAAGGCCTTATGCCCGCAGAGCATTACACCGTCGAAGTACCGCTGGGGGAAAAGAGCCGGATAGTTCTCTCCGACGGAACGCTGGTATGGCTCAACGCCGGTTCGACGCTTAAATACTCCGACCGCTTCGGACGCTTCAACCGCCGGGTGGAGCTTGCCGGAGAAGGGTATTTCGAGGTCACGAAGAGAAAAGGCTCTAAATTCAGGGTAGGCACCGATGCCTACGACGTCGTGGTCACCGGGACCAGATTCGACGTTTCAGCCTATCCCGAGGATAATTTCGTCAGCACCACGCTGGCTGAAGGACGTGTGGAACTTCACCGCAGCCATCCTTTCGGATCGACCGCCCCGATAATGATGTCGCCCGGCGAGTCCGTACATTACGACAAGAACGCCGGCAGTTTCGTCAGGAATTATGTGGACGCCGCGCTGGCTTACAGCTGGACCGAGAACCGGATAGAGTTCGACAATATCACGCTGCGCGAACTGACGGCAAAACTGTCGCGGCAGTATAATGTAAAAATATACCTGCAGTCCGACTCGGTGAAGGAAAAACGTTTCCACATCTCGCTGCGCAATGACGAAACGATACGCGACGTACTCGATGCCCTGAAAGACATCATCCCTGTCAGGGTCGAGTATAAAGGCGACGATATATACATAAAAGAGTGATCAAACCTTTACAGCAAGAAACTTAAGCCTACTACCCCGTAAAAGAGAAATCAGCAACCTTCTAACCTATTAATTATGAGTGTAAAGCGACTAATGTTGCGGCTGTCCCTCGTGGCGGTCGCCTGCTGCGCAACTGTCTTGTCCGCAAATGCACAGACGGTGAGCAAAGCTTTCAAAGACCAACCGCTGAAGTCGGTACTGAAAGAGATCGAGCTCCAGACGGGTCTCTCCGTGATCTACGATTCGGACAAACTGGCCGACAGGCCGGTCTCCGCCGAATTTAACAAAACCCCCGTGGAGCAGGCGCTGCGCCAGATACTGGACAGCAACACCGATTTTTCGATCGTCAACCGCATGATCGTTATCCACGATAAACGCAGCGACAGCCCGCAGACGGGAAGTGCCGACGGCAGGATTACGGGCACAGTGACCGATGAGTCGGGCGATCCCCTTGCCGGAGCGGGCATAGTGGTCCGCGGAAACCCGGCCAAAAGCGCCGTGACCGGTCCCGACGGGAAATTCACCCTCAGCGGGATATTTTCATCCGACGAACTTGAAGTGACCTTTCTGGGTTACAATGCACTGACGATACCTGTGGGAAGCAGGCGTGACTTCTCCATCGAAATGACTGCAGGCACACAGCAGATCGAGGAGTTGGTGATAGTCGGATACGGTGTCCAGAGGAAGAGCGACATCACCGGTTCGGTAACCTCGGTAAAAGCCGCCGAACTTACTTCGGCCCCCAGTTTCAGCACCTCTAACGCACTCCAGGGCCGTGTTGCCGGCGTGATGGTCCAGAACACCAGCGGCAGTCCTACCGGAGGCGATACCCAGATACGTATTCGTGGCGCCAACTCCCTGACCTACGGCAACTCGCCGCTTGTCATCATAGACGGTGTCCAGGGTGGCGACATGAACAGCCTTAACCCCAATCAGATAGAATCTATCGAAGTGCTGAAGGACGCCGCTGCGCTTTCGATCTACGGTTCGAGGGGTGCCAACGGCGTTATCCTCGTGAGCACCAAGGCCGGAAATGGCGAAAGGGCCCAGATCAGCTACAACGGCTTCGTTTCGGTGGACAGGGTGGCGAATCTGCTTCCTTCGCTCGAGGCGAAAGAATACGCGACGCTGTTCGACGAATACAGGCGCGAAAGCGGGAACTCCGAGATATTCGGTCCCGAGGCCATAGCTACGCTGGGCAAGGGGACCAACTGGCAGGACAAGATATTCCGCACTGCCGTATCGTACAACCATAACCTCAGCGTCGGCGGTTCTAAGAGAGACGTATCGTATTACTTCGCTGCCGGAATCTCGCAAAAAGAGGGAATCATACTCAATACCGATTTCGATCAGTACACCCTGAGGGGCAACATAAAGGCCAAGGCTACCAAAAGGCTCGACCTGACGATGAACATATTTGCAGTCTATGACGAGAACAACCAGGGTGCGCCCAGCGGGGCTCTTCCCAGTGCGCTCCAATGGTCGCCCACGCAGCCGGTCTACGATTCCGACAGCGCGGGCGGATATTCGCAGCCCGCGACCAACGGCGTAGGTCCGGTGCTGATGTACAACCCGGTCGGGATCGCCAAAGAGGCGGTCGACGAGGTCTTCTCGGGAGGATTCCATGTTTCGCTCAAGGGCGATTACAGGTTTTGGGACTGGCTTAAACTGTCCAGTCAGCTGGTCTACAGGTACGGAGGCGCTACCCGCGGATATTTCGAGAATCAGGTGGTCAACAACGGCCTGCCGCAGGATGTCTCGGGTTCGAAGAGCGTTACCAACAATAACGGCATCCAGAATACGAACATCCTTGCGTTCGACAAGACCTGGAACGGCCACAACGTGCAGGCGACGGCTGTGTACGAGCTTTCAAAATCGAGTTCCAACAGCATGGGAGCCAGTGCGAGAGGCATTCCGGTCAAGATGGGCTACCACGGCATATCCTACGGCACCAAGTTCGAACAGCCGTGGCCGGGGTATTCGTCATCGGCGATGCAGTCGGTGATGGGCCGGATCAACTACGCCTTTAAGAACCGCTACATGCTTTCCGGATCTGTACGCCACGACGGCGCCAGCCAGTTGGCCGAAGGACACAAGTTCGATACTTTCTGGGCTGTTTCCGGCGGCTGGAACGTGATGGAAGAGGCTTTCGCACAGAGCATCAAGCGCACGCTATCCGATTTCAAGATACGCGCCAGCTACGGGACCGTGGGCAACGCCGCCGTTCCCGCATACTCTTCGCTGCTGCTCTTCTCCTCAGGCCTCGACGCCAATAACAACCCCACTCTTTCGATCTCCCAGGCCGAGAACAATAACCTTCGCTGGGAGCGCACGAGCGAGTTCAACCTGGGTATCGACGCCAGCCTGTGGGGAGGGCGCCTCGACGTCACAGTGGAATATTACGACAAAAAGACCACCGACCTCTTGATGTGGCAGAAAGTGCCTATCGTAACGGGGCCCGATAAAGTTCTTCGCAACGTAGGTTCGGTATCGAACAAGGGATGGGATTTCGCCGTCAGCGGCACCCCCTTCGCCAGCAGGGATTTCGCGTGGACCGTCAGCTACACCATGAACATCAACCGTAACAGGATCCTGACCCTTGACGGCATCAACGACGAGTTGATCGGCGGCCAGCTCGACTATCCGGGACTTGTGGGTTCGCATGTGCAGAGGGTCGGGCAGCCGATGGCGACCTACCTCGGCTATACTTTTGCCGGGACGTGGAAAACCGACGAAGCCTCTACGGCCGCCATGTACGGCTACGCTCCGGGCGACGCCAAGTTCGTCGACATCAACCGCGACGGAAGGATCGACAAGGACGATATTTCGATCATCGGCAATGCCCAGCCCAAAGGCGTATACGGTATAAACAACTCGTTCCGCTGGAAGAATCTCGACCTGAATATATTCTTCCAGGGGGTGTGGGGCAATGAAATATACAACGTGAACCGCGTACGCCGCGAAAGCTACGGCGATGCGTTTCCGACCAGTCCCGTTATCCGCGACCACTGGACGCCTCAGAACCAGACCGAACTCCCGTCGTTCACCAGCAAGGAACTGATAAATTCCTCGCGATGGGTGGAAGACGGATCGTACCTGCGGCTTAAGAACCTCTCGGTAGGGTACCGTTTCCCCGAGAAGTGGATGTCAAAGATAAAAGTCTCGTCGCTGAGGGTTTACGCAAGCGGCAGCAACCTCTGGACCATCACCGGTTACAGCGGTTACGATCCCGAAGCGGCCAACGGCATGGATGCCAACGGCGGCGTGGACTACGGCGTCTATCCGTCGGTAAGGAGTTTCGTATTCGGCATAGACCTCTCTTTTTAATTAGCAACCTGAAAAAATCAAGCATATGAAATATATAAGTTCATTAGCAAAATCGTTGCCGGCGGGTGTTTTCGCCCTGTTGGCGGCTGCGGGCTGCATCAGCCTGGAGGAAGACCTTAGGAGCCAGCCGACCGCGGACAAGTTCTTCTCTAAAGAGTCGGATTACAAGAGCTTCATAGCCAGCGCCTATCCGTCGCTGGTCACACTGTACGGATCCGACGTTCCCTATTGCGCCGGCGGCGCGGCCGAAGATGTATTCGTGCCCGTCGTAAGGTGGAAAGGATTCGAACAGGCCAATATAAATTCGGTCGGCAATCCCGACGAACTTACCGGGATGCTGTGGAACAACCATTACTCGTCGATAGGCACATGCAACACCATGCTGCAGATCATAGCCAACACTGCGACCGCAGACCTCGATATCGACGCCGTTATCGGCGAGGCGAAATTCCTGAGGGCGTTGTGCTACTTCAACCTCACCAGGTGGTTCAAGCAGGTGCCCCTTATCACCGAGGCCAACCAGGCGGACGCGGCGACCGAGACCGATTCATCGGTGGCGGATATCTATCAGCTCATTGTGTCGGACCTGAAAGATGCTGAAAACAAACTTCCTGAAACGCAGAACGATAAGGTAAGGCCTACCTCGTGGGCTGCGAAAGCCCTGCTGTCGAAGGTCTATCTGACCATGGCCGGATACCCCCTGAACCAGACATCCTACTACGAACTGGCCCGCGACAAGGCCGAAGAGGTGATCAAATCCGAGGTGTTCGACCTCGAACCTGTATATTTCGACCTGTGGTTGTGGGACAACAGGATGACCAATAAAGAGTTCATCTTTACGTTCTATGCGAGCGCCGAGAACGGCAGCCAGACCTATGTCAACTGTGCCGTCCGTCCCTGGGAAGGCGGTGAAAAAGGATGGGGCGACTGGTCGAGCGACAAAAATTTCCTGGCCGATTTCCTGAAAGCCGTCAACGCCGTCAGCGATGACGTCGCTCTCCTCAACAAGCGCGTGAAGGGCACTTTCTATCTCACGCTGATCGACGGCACGCCGTGGTACGAGACCTCGGACAACCAGCCGTTCGTGGGCAAACTGCGCGATGCCGGTCCCCGCTCCAACGGCTATGCCGGCCCGTGGGCGCACGGCAACGGCAACGCCGACGGATTCTTCAACATCATCCGCTTCGCCGACGTGCTGCTTATATACGCCGAAGCCGCCAACCAGTTCGAAGGCACCCCCTCGATCGCAGCTTACAAAGCTATAAACCGTGTGCGCAGCCGTGCCGGGTTGGGCGATCTTTCCGGTCTGACCCAGACTGCTTTCGACAAGGCGGTCCTGGACGAAAGGAACTGGGAACTCGCTTTCGAGAACAACCGCTGGTTCGATATCTGCCGCCGCCAGCTGCTGCAGAGCGTCATGAACAGCTACTATCCCGAAAGAAGGATCGACGATCATAACTACTGGATGCCCAAACCATACGAACAGCTGAGCATCATGACCGGAACCGTGCAGAACGACGGTTATTAATCAGTAACAAATAAAAACTTACAGAGATGAGAAAGATATTATTACTGACAGCCGCGTTTGCCGCCGCATTCGGAATGCTGTCATGCAAGGAAGAGGGACTTCCTTCCGACCCTGTGGTGCAATATCCGCTGAAAACCCTCATTCTGACCGTCGCCGGCAGCGATTACGTTGCTACGCCAATCGTCGAAGAGGACGACAGCAGGGACACTATGACCGTCAGCCTGCCCGAGATCAACGACAGGGCGACCGTTAGAACAATGATACTGGCAAATCCTTCCGCTTCGGTCAACATCAAAGAGGGTGACCAACTGGTCTTTGTCGACGATATATTCAAGGTCGTCATCACATCTGGAGCCGAGGAGACGGTGTGCGTGCTGAAACTGCTCTACCCGCCGCCCCCCGAGCCCGATCCGGAGTTTATGTACCTCATTATGAAGGGAACGAGCGGAGGCGCTCTTGCCGACGGTAAAGCGCATCCTGACGCCAGTCCGAAACTCTGGTCGCCGGCTTTCGACGGCAAATTCGAATGCTACGCCGACCTGACCGGCTACGCTTGGGACAATGTCGGGATCGTAAATGCCGACGCGACCAAAGGCTACGGGCATGACCACGGTGCGGGACTGGGCACCTCGTTCACGGTCGCCACGACCGAGGTGACTCCCGACGAGAACGGCGTGTTCGCGATACCCGGCCCGTGGGGCAACTGGAACGGGATGTGGAAAGTGAATTTCGACACAGCCACCAGGGAATTGACCATGCTGCAGACCATGTGGGCGATCAAAGGCACGGCTACGGGCGATGCGGCCAAAACAATGGCTTATGATGCGGCTTCCAAAAAATGGGTCATCACCGCAACCCTTTCCGCCGACACGTTTATGTTCACCACCGTTCCGGTCAACGCAGGGGATGCGGTCGTGACATACGGAGGCGCCAGCGGCAAGATATCCGCCACAGGCAATGCGATCACCGTTCCCGCTGCCGGCGACTACGACATCAGGCTCGACCTGAACGATCCTCTCGGGTATACCTATTCGATAGTGGCGTCGGGCGAACCCGAACCTCTGCCCTTCGTCTATGTGTTATTCAAGGGTGACGGCTTTATTACCGCGTCCAACCCGACTCTCGTGTCGGCGAACCGCGACGACAAATACGAAGCATACGTCGATCTCACCGGCAAAGCGTGGCAGAATATCGGGATAGCCAAGGCGGACAAGTCTATGGGTTATGAGCATGACCACGCCGCGGGACTGGGCACGTCGTTCACGATCACCATGACCGACAAAGCGCCCGAAGGAAGCGGAGCCTTCCTGGTCAACGGACCATGGGGCAACTGGGACGCAATGTGGAAGATGAATTTCAACACGACGACAAAGGAATTGACGATGCTCGACACCCGCTGGGCTGTCGCCGGAACCGCTGCCGGAGCCTCGCCGCTGAATCTGACCTACACCACGGCCGACAAAAAATGGACGGGATCGGTCGCGCTGTCGGCAGGAGCGTTCAAATTCACGACGGTTCCGGTCAACGCGGGCGACGCCACGGTGACGTACGGCCTCGCTGCCGGAACTTCGAACGGACTTTCGGCCGACGGCGGCGATATAGCCGTTTCGGAAGCGGGGACCTACGACATCGTCCTCGACCTTTCGAAAGCGCCTTACTATGTATTCTCTATCGTAAAACAATAACCCCGAAAAGATGAAAAAAGTATTAGTGTATTCTTTTGCGGCGGCGTTCCTCGCACTCGGCCTGTCCGGGTGCAAGGAGCTGTCGGACGACAAAACCTACAAACCGCCCAAAGGGGAGCCCGGACTCGGCGCCTCGTTCGAAAGCAAGTTCAACCGCTACCAGCAGGGGCAGAAGCATCCGGGTCAGAGCAATGCCTGGAAGATACAGCAGAGCTGGGCCGACACGCTGTGGCTCAACGACCGCACCCACATACAGATAGTGGTCTGGACCAACGACGAAGATTACGACGGACTGTCGTATGAGGTCAGCGACCTGAAAAACGGCGCCAACACTATCGACAAATCCAACATCAGGCTCCGTTTCGGCAGCTACATACTCGGGGACGCCGCTCCCGCGAGCTGCACTGCGCCCGACCCGAGACCCGATGTCTATGTAGCGGATGCGCTGTCGGGAACACCCCTGACCAGTGTAACCGCCGCCGACCCCATAAAGATATGGGTTACCGTGGATACGCCGAAGAATGCCGTGCCGGGTAAATACACTGGTACGATAAAGGTGAAAGCGGGCGGCGAGGTGATGCACTCCCTCGATCTGTCGCTTCTGGTGGTCAACCGCACGCTTCCGGATGTAAAAGAGTGGACTTTCCATCTCGACCTGTGGCAGTTCCCGTTCCAACTGCGTAAACACTGCACGCCGGCTGTGGAGTTCGCTTCCGACGGGTATTTCACGCTGATGGAACCCATCTACAAAATGCTGGCCGACGCCGGGCAGAAAGCCATTACCGCCTACATCAAGGACGGCGCTTTCCTGACAGGCGACGAGACTATGGTCAAGTGGACCAAGAAGAACGACGGGACATGGGGTTTCGATTACACGCGCTTCGATAAGTTCGTCGAAAAGATGATGTCGTGGGGTATCGACAAGCAGATCGACTGCTTCTCCCTTGCAGGCTGGAACTACGGCGTTCCTTACCGCGACGAGGCTTCGGGAACCAACAAGACACAGCAGTTCGACAGCACCGCCGCCACCGAAGGCACCAACCCGAAGATCGGTTCCGCAGAATACAAGGCCCTGTGGACGGCTTTCCTCGATTCGTTCAAGGCTCACTTAAACTCTAAAGGCTGGTTCGCGAAAACCGTCCTCTACATGGACGAGATCAACCACAACGACATGGAGGCGATAATCAACCTCATCAAGGATCATGACGCCGCCTGGAAGATCGGCCTTGCAGGCAGCAACCTGGGCGATCTTGAAGACAAAATGTACGACTACAGCGTGTTCCTGACGCGCGACAGCAAGAAGGAGACCGCCGTGAAGACTTTCTACACGAGCTGCTCGCATCTCAAGCCCAACAACTACGTAACCCCGGTCAACAGTCCCGCCGAGATGGCGTGGATGGGATGGCATGCGGCGGGCAGCGGCTACAACGGCTACCTGCGCTGGGCTTACGACTACTGGCGCACCGGCGATCCGGTGAATGCACGCGACAGCGGAGCGACTGCTGGCGACTGCAGCATGGTCTATTACAAGAACAGTTCTTCGACAGGCAACGGCGTCGTGGCGGCGATCCGTATGGAACTGCTGCGCGAGGGTATTCAGGATTACGAAAAAATCAAAATCCTGAACAATGCCGAACTGAACGCTTACGCCGCTACGGTCGATGTCGATTCGGGACAGCGTGCGGCCTTCCATGTAGGCAAGGGCGAAGGACTTATAGCAAAAATATCCGCCAAATAAAGAAAAAACGGAAAGATGAAGAAAACAATATTTAAACTCCTGGGAGCCGGAATGGCGGCGCTCGTCGCCGTTCCGCTCCTCGGGGCAAGGGAACTCAATCCGAAATTCCAGATATTGCCCCAGCCGCAGAAGGTCGAGGTTTTCAGCGACAGCGGCATCCGAGGATCCGAACTTTCGTGGATAACTGCGGCCGACGGTGTGAAGATGCCGGTTCTGGGCGCCTGTCTCGATGCTCTGCCGCGATATGAAACGAAAAGTAAAGGCGTCAGGCTGGTGATGACCGGCAGCGGCGTACCCGAATCGGAAGAGGGTTACGTACTGGAAGTCGGCGCAGGCGGCGTCGTGATATCTGCACGCGGCGACGCGGGGCTGTTCTACGGCTGCCAGACACTCGACCAGCTTATTGAAGACAGCCGCGAACTGGGCCTGGTGATTCCGCGCATGAAGATAACCGACTGGCCGGCGATTCATTACCGATCGGTGCACTGGGACAACAAGAATCATCTGGACAGGGCGGAGTACTACTACGACCTCATCGACCGCCTGGCACGCTACAAGATCAACGGTGTGATCTGGGAGATCGAAGACAAGCTGCGCTTTACGCGCCGTCCCGAAGTGGGCGCGCCCAACTCGCTGAGCAAACAGGAGATACAGGCTATAAGCCGCTACGCTAAGGAACGTCATATAGAGATAAGTCCTCTGATCCAGGGTCTCGGCCACGCCACCTACATCCTGAAACACCATTGGGAACTGCGCGAAGATCCTTTCAACGACGGTGATTTCTGCCCGTCCGACCCGCGTACCTACGAAACGCTGTTCGCACTTTACCGCGACGCTCTGGAAGCAATGCCCGACGGGAAATTCCTCCACGTGGGCGGCGACGAAGTGAGCCAGATCGGCAACGACGAGAGGTGTAAGGCTACCGGTAAAACTCCGTTCGAACTGCAGATGGAGTGGTTGCAAAAGGTGTGCGATTTTGCCGCCGAAAACGGACGCACCCCCATTTTCTGGGACGACATGCCGTTCAAGTTCGGCGGGCTGTGGTACCCCATAAACTTCAACCTGCCGGAAGAGGAGACCCGCCGCCTGATGGACTTTTCGAAGGTCGACGAGGTGATAGGGCTGTTCCCCAAGAACTGCGTCTACATGCGCTGGTTCTACGGTGACGCCACCGAGCTGGGCAACACGCTGGTCATGGACTGGTACAAGGCCAAAGGTCTGAAAGTAATGGCTGCAACGGCCGCTTCGGAAGGCACATGCGTGTTGATACAGCGTCCCAACGGCCGCCTCGACTATATCAAAGGCTTCAGCGAGATTACCGCCGAACGCGGTTTCGTGGGGATATTCGCAACGGCATGGGGCGACACTTCGGCGCATATGAAAACGGTCGAAAGAAGCTATATCGCGCAGGGTGAATTCGGATGGAACCCGACCGGAAGAAGTGTCGAGGAGTTCAAGACGGCCCACGCACGCCGCGAATTCGGACTGTCGCGCGCCGATGTCGAATTCCTGACAGACATGGAGGCCATAGCGCCCATATACGACTCCCTGCTGGTCACAGACGGCCACCGCAATCCCGGTTTCGCAGTCGGTAAATTCACCCTGATCGAGCTTCCCGATCCGGCGAAACCCGGAGCCTGGAGCGAAAAATACGCCGACAGGATAGAGGCCGCTGGCAGTTGCACCCCGCACTATGAGAAGGCCGTCGGGACTCTCGCACTCGCTGAAAAAAGAGCCCTGAGGAACCGTTATACGCTTGATATTTACGACTGCACCAACGACATGCTCTACTTCCCGTCGAAGCTGGTGCTGGCGCTTGAAAAATACGACAGGGCGTCCGATAAGCGGCAGGCTCTCGTGGAGCTTTCCGACGTCTGCACGTACTTCTACGAAATGAAGAAAGAGGCTCTGGACACCTATTCGCAGACACGTTTTATGGAGAATCCCGACGGTTTCGTGGCAGGGAACAGCCACCACATGCACCTAGCGGCGCGCACCAACAGCAGCGACTGGGTGTTCTGGTTCGAGCTGCCGATGGTCAGGGCCGTCGAAAAATGGATGGCTGAACAACAATAGGGAAACGCCGGCACAAAGCAGTTTTCCCGGATAGAAACGGGAGGGCGGAAAACGCTCCTCCTGTTTTTATCCGATCCCGATATAAACCCACGCCCCTAATGAAAAATTGTGTGAATTGGATATGTGTGATAGCGGCGGTGATGCTGTATGCGGTGTCGTGTGCCCCGAAAACTGAAGTTGCGGAACTGAAATGCGAAATGTCGGAGAATCCGCCGGGCATCAACACCCGGACGCCGCGGTTGAACTGGGCGCTTCTCGGAAAAAACGATGCACGGCAGACGGGTTTCCGAATAATCGCAGCCACATCGCCCGAACGGCTCAAGGCGGGAGAGGCCGATCTGTGGGACTCCGGAAAGATAAATTCGAGTCTGCCGGAAGCCGTTTATGCGGGCAAAGAACCGGCGAGCAGGCAGGAATGTTTCTGGAAAGTTTGCGTGTTCGATGAGCGGGGGCAGACGCATTGGAGCGAAACCGCCCGCTGGACAATGGGTCTTCTCGGCGAAGAGGAGTGGCTGGGCGAGTGGATCGGTCCCGACACGTTCGGGATCAGCGATACCGTGGGAACGCCGTATCGTTTCCGCCGAGAATTCCGTTCGGAGTATCCCATACGCAAAGCAATGCTGTATATCGCGGCGACAAGCGGATATGAACTTTATATCAGCGGCGGACGGGTGGGCGGACGCATGATCCCGGCCGTATCATCCGCCGACACCAAGCCGGCCGCATACGATACGTTCGAGGTCACGGAGAGAATCGCTGCGGGGGACAACGTCATAGACGTGGTGCTCGGCAACAGTTACCCGGAATCTCCGAAAATGATCCTTCAATTCGAGATAAACTACGAAGACGGCACCCGCCAGACCCTCGTCAGCTACGAAAACTGGATGGTCTCGCCTGCCGGTCATATAGAGTAACAGGCCTGTTCACAGGGCCGGTACAGGAAATACCTGCGATCGTCCGCAGCGTGACGAACACATGGGGTGGCTAGGCACGTCATGCTGCGGCATCGCCAGGTAGTGATAAATTTTTTGGCAAGCTGATGAATTACCTTGTTCATATGAAGCGATCCGCGCAAAGGCTGTCGGGCTTTGTAATAATGTGTTTATGCCTGCTCCCTTCATGCAGGGGCGGATACAGGCCCGATATTTCAAATACGTCGTCACCGGGCGGTGTAGATATATTTCAGCCCGATTCGGCTTCGATAGCAGTGCATTACCGTATACCCGACTGGTTCCGTGACGGCAAACTGGGAATATTCATACATTGGGGAGTGTACTCTGTTCCTGCGTTCATCGACTGCTGGTATCCTTACAGGATGTATAATACGGAGGATATAACCTATGAACATCACGTAAAAACATACGGGCCGGTCGATGAGTTCGGATATAAGGATTTTATCCCCATGTTCACGGCCGAAAAATTCGATGCGGACGAGTGGATCGAACTGTTCATGGACTCAGGGGCGACGTATGTGGTTCCGGTCGCTGAACACCATGACGGTTATGCCATGTATCACAGCTCTTTCAATCCATGGAACTCATTCGACATGATTCCCGGAAGGGATTTTATCTCCGAACTCGAAAAAGCCGCCCGGTCGCGGGGGATGAAGTTCGGGGTCTCTTCGCACCGCGCTGAAAACGCATGGTTTTATGAATACGGAATGCATGTTCCGTCCGACGTCCAGGATATGAATATTACGCTCTACGGCGAACGTATTCCGGAAAGCGACGTGAAAGGCATGACGCCGGAGACAGGTCCCAACGAGGGATCGAACGAGCGCTCGCGCCGCCAGTGGCTTCTACATACCTACGAACTGGTCGACAAATACAAACCCGACCTTATGTGGTTCGACTGGACAGTCGGCAAATACCCGTTCCAACTCGCGTTCTACCGTTACCTTGCCTATTATTACAACTCGGCGGCCGAATGGAGCAGGGAAGTAGTGGTAAATACCAAATTCGGATACGGAAGCAACATCCAGGTGATGGATATCGAGCGCGGCAAGAGCGACCGTATACTCGAATATCCTTGGCAAACAGACACTTCGATAGGCAAGCATTCGTGGAGCCACAATCCGTCGGACGAAAATAAGACTCCCGACCATATCATCGACGATTTTGTCGACATAGTCAGCAAGAACGGCAACCTGCTTCTGAACGTAGGTCCGCGCGCCGACGGTTCGATAACGGAAGAACAGGCTCATGTGCTGCGGGAGTTGGGCGGATGGCTTAAAGTTAACGGCGAAGCCATATACGGGTCACGCCCATGGAGCGTTCCGGGCGAAGGCGACAATGTAGGTACGGCTGGCTATATGACCGACAGCGAGATCACGGCCTACAATTCGCGCGACATACGTTTCACGACAAATAACGGCAATTTATATGCGATCTTTCTTGCACATCCGGGGAAAGAGGCTGTGATCAGATCATTGTCCGGAGAGAGCGGGTATGAAGTCAGGTCGGTTTCCATGCTCGGATGCTCCGGCCCCCTGGAATGGGAGCAGACGCCGGGCGGCCTTAAAGTGATATTGCCGTCTGTATTGCCGACGGATTATGCCCACGTTCTGAGAATAGAGTATGACAAAATCATGTAATTATGAAAAGAACTTGCTTTATCCTGCCGCTTGCGGCTTTGGCCGCCTGCAACGGGCAACAACAGGAGCGGCTTCCGAATGTTATCATAATAATGGCCGACGACCTGGGCTGCGGCGATATCGGCGCGCTGGGTTCGACCGTGCTGAATACCCCCAATATCGACAGGCTCGCTGCCGAGGGACTTGTATTCACCAACGGCTACGCGGCCGCACCTACTTCCACGCCCAGCCGTTACTCGCTGATGACGGGGATGTATCCGTGGCGGAACAGCGAGGCCGAGATCCTGCCGGGCGACGGCAACCTTATCATCGGGCGCGACCAGCCTACGGTAGCAAAACTCATGAAATACGGCGGATATGAAACCGGCGCCATAGGTAAATGGCATCTCGGCCTCGGGCGCGGGGAGATTGACTGGAACGCCCCGATAACACCTTCGCCGAAAGATACGGGATTCAACTACTCCTACATAATCGCCGCCACCAACGACCGCGTCCCGACGGTCTATGTCGAGGATGGGGCGGTCGTAGGACTCGATCCCGCAGACCCGGTATATGTCAGTTACGCCGAAAACTTTCCCGGAGAACCCACGGCGCTGACACATCCCGGGATGCTGCGCATGAATTGGTCCATGGGGCACTTCTATTCGATCGTGAACGGCATTCCGCGCATAGGTTACATGAAAGGCGGGAGTGCCGCCAGATGGGTGGACGAGGATATGGCCGACCTGTTTGTGGATAAGGTGAAAGGATTTATCGGCAGCAACAGGGACAAGCCGTTCTTCCTCTATTACGGCCTGCATCAACCCCATGTTCCGCGCGCGCCGCATCCCCGTTTCGAGGGTAAAAGCGGTATGGGTCCCAGGGGCGACGTGATACTCGAGGCCGACTGGTGCGTCGGTGAAGTGATGAAATACCTGGAAGAGACCGGCCTTGCCGAAAATACCATAGTGATATTCACCAGCGACAACGGGCCTGTGCTAGACGACGGCTACCGCGACGAGGCGCGTGAAAGGTGGGGCGAAATAAACCCGGCACAGCCTTACCGGGGAGGAAAATACAGCCTCTTCGATGGAGGCTGCCACGTCCCCTTCTTCGTCAGTTGGAAAGGGCATGTAAAGCCTGGCGTTTCGGACGCCGTGGTGTGCCAGATGGACCTGTTCGCCTCGCTTGCCGAACTGGTCAGGATAGGGATGCCCGACGGCCTCGACAGCCGCAGCACCCTCGGTACGTTCCTCGGGAAGAGCAAAAAAGGCCGGGAACAGTTGGTGCTCGGGTCGATGGGCAAACTCTCGATGCGCTGCGGCGGATGGTATCTGATGCCTCCCTACGAGGGATTTGCAGTAGACCCGTGCGGGATCGAGACCGGTTGGTCGGACGATTGGGCCTTATACGACCTCGGGCCGGACGTCGGTCAGCGGGAGAATCTTGCCGGACGGCATCCGGATAAACTCGGGGAGTTGAAAGCGGAATTTTTCGCCCTGACCGCAAAGGATTAGATCAAGGATATCAAGCTAAATCAGTATGCCGGAAGTTTTATATAAAACTTCCGGCATACTGATTTAGTCTGATCGGAGTTACGATTATGGTTTTTCAAGCCTGATCCTCATCCATGTGGATGGGTCCGACGGTTCTGCGAAAGTGAACGTGTCGCTCAGTCCTTCGCCCTTTACGACGGCGTTGAAGCAGACCGTATCGCCGGGCGCCGCTCCCAAAACGGACAACGGGATGGCGGCTTCCGCCGACCAACCTGTCTCTCCTCTCTCTGTTACGGCATCGCGGCAAGCGCCTTTAACCCCCTTGACGGGTGCATTGCCGCTGCCAGATCCCTTCACCGGGCATGAAACCAACCCGGAAGGAGCGACCTCGGCGAATACCGTAACGCCATCCGCGTGTCCGTTTGAAACATATATCTCGATAGTGGAATCTTCCGCCGGCGCGCCGTCTTTGCGTTCCGCCGCGATGTAAAGGTACCTGTCGTCGCAGGCGGCCCTAAAGATCGTCTGCACCGGAGAGTCGCTTCCGATGAAAAGCGCCTGGTCGCCGGTCCACTCCGAACAGTCGCCGTCGACTTTGATCTTCGCCCGGGGCGCGTCGATCCGGTGGTTGAGGTAGAATACCCCCGTCTGGATACCCTCGTCGCAGTGCATGGTCCCGATTACATGATGGTCGTCCAGGGGTTCGAGGCTTCCCCAGAAACCGCGTCCCGCGAATGGCTGGAACCAGTCCGAGTCCCATGAACGGCCGTTGAAGACCCTGGCGCGGCTGTCGCCGACTTTCATGCTGAAACGCCTGTCGATATTGCACGAGACCACCGTTTCGCCCGAGGGGAAGGCCGCGGCGTATCCGGCACATCCGTCGAAAAGGTTGGTTTCGCGGTCGGCCGGTCCTTCGCTGTTCTCGCCCAACGGTTTCCAGTCGAAACCGTGGTTGTAGACCGTCGACATCATATATTTGCTCTTGTCCTGCGGGCCGCCGGGTTCGACCCTCGCTTCCAGGAATCCGAAGATCGTTTTGCCGTCGTTCAGCAGCCTGAAGCAGGGCATCTGGTCGGTGTATATCTTCACCCCGTTGTTGTCGTATTTGTACTGCCGGCAGACCCTCATATGGCCGGCCCATGTACGGCCGCCGTCGAGCGAGGTTATGACGGAAGTGCCCGAATTGCGGTCTTTCGGCAGGCAGTCGGTGAAATAGCACTGCACGCGGCCGTCCGGAAGCTGCAGCAGGTACGGTTCCCAGTTGGTCCCTTCGAATATGACCTCTTCGTCCGACCAGGTCGCTCCGTTGTCGGTGCTGCGGCGGAGCATGATCCCGCAGTCGATATTGTGTTTGTAGCCAGCACTTGCGCGGTAGGAACAGGCAGCCAGTATGTCGCCATTCTCCAGAACCACGGCGTCGACGGTGGAAAAGCAGCGGGTGTCGTCTCCGGCGGATGTGACTACCGGGTAAGGTTCGAAAAGCAGGGTCCCGCCGCTCCATGTTTTCAGGTCGTCGCTCGTATAGTAATATATCTTCGAGGCGATCTGCCCGCCCTGGCAGAACATGATATACCGCCCGTCGGCCATCTTCTTGATCCGCGGGTATATGGCTGTGCCGTCGGTTTTCAGGTGTTCGGCGGGCACCAGGCGCATATAGTCGTAGACGGGTTCGAGGACACTGTGCGCTTCCTCTCCCGCATGCGAGTTCAGGGCTTCGGCAGTCCGGTTCATCTGATCGATGGTGTGGAGCGTAACGGGATTTTTCGCCGTGAGGCACGAAACTAACAGCAGTGCGGCGATGGTGAAAATACGTTGCATGGGCAGGCTTGTTTGTGAAAAAGGGGCGGCGGAAATCCGGTCCATCCGCCGTCCCCATGTAAAAATAGTTATTTAATGTTTCCGAGATAGTAGTTGGCCCAGACATTGTCGTTCCTCTGTCCGAGGGCCTTGTTGAAATATTCGTCGGCGCGGGCCTTGTCGCCAAGCGCCATATAGCCGACTCCCGCGGTATAGTATGCGCGGCTGTTCACGCTCTGCGGATACTCCCCGTAGCCGAAAGATACGAAGAACCTTTCGACGTAGTCTGTGACGTCCGCTTTGCCCTTCTCAACGAGCGCTTCGTACACCGCCCTGACGTTCGCTTTCGGGTCCAGTTTCAGCATGGCGAGCGATCTCTCGTAGTTGAAGTCGCTGTTCTTTACTGCGTTGTCGACTGCCATTTTGTAATACTTGCGTGCGGACGATTTATTGCCGCTCTTTTCGTAGGCCAGTCCCGTCAGGTAGTATATCTGCGAGTTGCGCGCATAATATTCGACCCTTGCATAGAAATGCATTTCGGGATACTCGTCCGCCATCAGGAAATATTTAACTGCCCCGGCGGGATCGTTCTTTTCCATCGCCCGCAGTCCGGCAAGGAGGCAGGCGTCCACATAGATATCGTGGAGGTCTTCGATCCCTTCGCGGCGGCTGAAGAAGTTGTTCAGCAGGATATCCAGCGCCTCGTCGAACTCGCCCTGCAGGATCATCATGCGGATCTCGCGCACCATCGAGTCGTAGCGTTTCACGGCCCGGTCGTGATGCCCCGTCAGCATTTCGTACCGCTTCAGAAGGGGGGCGTTGGTCAGTTCGTAAACTTCGTCTAGCTCGGCAAGGAACAGCGCCGAGCCGGTCTTGTCATATTTGACAGCATCCTCGTAGTAAGCGATCGACTTGCCGAGGTCCTGCGTGAAGAAGCGGTGTCCCCATCCCATATTGCGCTGCGCCATTGCGTATTCTTTATTTATTGCGAGGCCCTTGGTCCATGCGTCCATTGCGGCGGCGGGCTGTTTGTCGAAGAGCAGGTTGCCCAGATAATAATAGGTAACGTAACTCTGCGGATTGTATTCGAGCGCCTTTTTGTACACGGTTATCGTCTCGAGCCTGAACGGGAAGCAGTAGTCCGTGCTCATGCTTTCAGCGTCTTTAAAATACTTTGCCGCGGCGGGCTTGTCGCCTTCGAGGTCGGCCATATAGCCCAGATAGTATTTAACCGTCGGATACGGTTCGATCGCATCGGCCGTCTCGAGAAGCTTTTTGGCCTCTTTGTGCGCGCCGTTCCGGCCGTAGCAGAGCGCCAATTCGATGTACGATTCGGGGTAGTCGCGCAGCAGGGCCTTGAATTCGGCGGCCGGTTTCTCTCCCGCCAGTACGAGTTCGTAAGTTGCATAATGTTCGATCGGGTCCATAGACAGGACCTCGCGGACGAGCGCCTTAGCCTTTTCCGTATCGCCCTCGTGGCGTAGGATTGTCGCGAGAAGGTTTTTGGCCTCGAAATTCATCCCGTTATAACGGATCGCCATATCGACCTGCTGTTTGGCGGATGCTATATCCCTTCTCTGCGCCGATATCTGCGCCAGCTGGAAATACGAGGGCGAAGCGTAGGCGTAGTCCCAGGCGGAACGGTAGAGCGTGTCTATGGCGTCGTCGTATTTACCCTCGGCCTTCAGGATGAGCCCCATATTGTACATTGCTTCGGCGTCCGTGGGGCGGGTGTAATCGTGGGTCTGCCTTACCAGTGAACGGCGGAGGTACTGCGCGGCTTTCGCGTAGTCGCCGTTCATGCGGTAGTAAATGCCCATCTGGGTGTTGCACCTCACGTCGCCCGGATCGCGCCGCAAAGCCTCGAGGAAATAGTCCGTAGCCTCGACGTGCGCCTGGTGGAACTGCAGGTTGCGCATGCCTGTGTAGTAGAGTTCTTCCTGATTATCTATTTCGGCGGGCTTCCGGGGCGGCTTGACGGTCTCGGGATAAGGCTTCGACGGGTCTTTCCTGTACGGGCCGTAGGTGAGGAGTTCCTGTCCGTCGGCGGCGCAGAGCGTCATTTTGACCTCGGCCGGATCGGCGAGTTCGCTCTGCGCGACGGTGATCTCCGCGGCGAAAGGTTTGTCGGGAGCGATATCGGCGGCGGTTTCATAGAGTTTCTTTCCATCCTTTCCGGTCACCGTGATCCGAGCGCCTTTGCGCACTTCGGTCACGTTCGCAGCCAGGAAAACCTTGCCTTTCGGCTTGATGTCCATGTTAAGCGTGGCGAAACGGTTGCCGCGGTTCACGATGTTCAGGTCGCGGATGCCGTACCAGTAGCTGGTGAACTCCTTCACTTCGTAGGGGTTGAGCCAGCAGTAGTCGGGCTGGTTGTCCGAATAGGCGGCCGTCATCAGCTCCACGTAGGGGCCGTCGTTGTCGGTCAGCGAAACGCACTCCCACATATGGCCGTAAGCCTTTGGACCCCACAGCCAGAATTTTCCACCTTTGTTGATGTTGTGGTTGCCCACAAGCATAGTCCCCGCCCGTTTGCCGTGGTCGTATCCCCCGATGAAATCGTCCTGCAGGTCGTTGACGAAGATGGATGTCGAAGCGGGCAGGTTCTTCCACCAGCTGACGTCGATACCCTTTTTGTATTCGTCGATCCCGAGGTAAGGTGCGTCGGAGACCGGCCAGCGGACGAAGTCGTTCTTCGCGTGGTAGACGCCGAAGTCGGTGTTCTCAGGGAAGATGATCTGATAATCCTTGTTGGCGTGGGTGGCGACGTTCGACCAGTAGAGGATCGAATTGCGGTCCGCCGTGTTGTTGATGAGGCGGCCCGTGATCTCGATGTACGATTTGTCGGGATAGAGGGTCATGCCTATCGCCCACGACATCCGCTGGCGCGGTTCGACTTCGCCCACCCAGATCGTCTTGCTGCCGTCGGCGTTCTCCACCAGCTTGTAGTCGACCGGGAGCTGCGACGAGGCCCTGTGGTGGTGAAAGACGTTCCACTCGACACCGCCGGATATCCACGCCCCCAGCATACCCACATTGGCGGGCTTGATAACGTGCTGATGGTAGAAGATGTCGTAGCCGTTGGTCTTGTCTATGGCATACAGCAGGCGCCCGCCGATGCCCGGCAGTACGCACATCTCTATGTAATCGTTCTCGAGGAAGAGCGCCTTATGCACGCTGTCGACCCTCGTGTAGGTGGGGTTGTCGTCCATCGCATAGGGGTACACCCCGCGTTTTGCCCTCTGGTATGCGAAATCCCGCGAGAAGAACGGGGCCTTTTCCGGAGGATTCACACGGTATGTGGGCATCTCGAGCGTCCCTTCCCATATTTTAGCTTCCCCGCTCTGGGCCGCGAGAGTGCAGCCCAGGAGCGAAAAAATTGTAGTAAGCAGTACTAATTTTGTTCTTTTCATTACCTTGTTATAATTTTTTATGGCTGAGATTTATTCGACCTTCACGCAGCGCACGGACATACCTGCGGCGCGGTATTCGCCTTTTACCTTGGTTATACCTGCGTTGTTGTACATGAAGCGGTTCGGATAGGCGGCGTCCGTACCGTTCGGTCCCGTGGCGGGCTGGTTGTTCCATATATAACCGCGGTACTCCATATACTGCATGAAATCTATGTTCTGGGTCAGATACCCGCCTGTCGGATAATAGGACTTTGTCGTGCCGCCTGTGCCGTCGACCGTCATCATGTGGCCGTACTGGGCGTTGCAGAGGGCAGACGTTTCAGGGATAAGTTCGGCGAAACAGTTGTAATCGCCCACGCGGTAACCTGCGGGACACGGATCGTAGACGGTTTTCACACCGCTGTTGGCGTCGATCCAGCCCCACAGCAGGTCGTTGCCGCCCGCACCCATATACCAGTCGGCGGCCGACAGCAGGCGGGTGTCGGGATGGCCGTTGGCCCAGGCGATGGTCCCGTTCGAGGCATCTGCCGCCACGCTCTTCTGGTGCGGGCTGGGGTCGTTGCCGTATGTCGGGGTGTTTCCTGCAGCAGGATACGGAGCGGTCAGATTTCGGGCCATCGGATCTTTGCGTCCCCATTGGTAGAACAGGCCGTATGCGTTGCGGTCTTTCGCGGTAGTGGAAGTCGCTCCCAGGTGGCGGTCCATCATCTTGAAAGTACCCTTTGGAGTGTTGGTGTATGTTACGTCGCTGACCGCGGAGACCCACACGTGATACGACCACAATATGTTGTCCGCAGCGTCGCATATCGCCACCACGGCATTGCCCGCTTTTCCGGTTTTAGTAACTTTCAGCGTAGTGCCGGTGATGGTCGGGTTGGATACCACGTCGCCCGTCGAGGCGGTTTCGACCTGCTGCCATACGATTTTGGCTTTGGTCGCCGCACCTACGGTCTGTTCTGCCGAGTTGACGCATTTCAGGTTCTCATGTACGTAGGTTTCGCTGAAAGTATAGTAGGGGGTAACGTCGATGGTTACATCTCCTGCTGCGGCCGGGGAGAGATAGCAGTTCGCGGTGCCGTAGTAGATAGTCAGGGGCAGGGAGTGCAGCGGAGTGACGACCCCGGCCGCGACGGTCACGGCCTGCTTTGTTTCGACCCTGTAGCACCTTCCTTCGGTGTCGGTGACGGCGAAGCTGAACCCGTCGGTGTATTCGCCCGCAGGAAGGAAAGCGATGAACCCTGTCGGTTTTGTCAGACTGCCGCCCGACGAGATATTGGCCCCGTCGCCGCAGTTTATGGTGACAGAGTTCAGAGTGCCGGTTTTGCTGAGGCTGAATGCGCCGGTCGAAGCGTCCACCGATACTTTCCCGGCTACCTGTTCATTGCCTTTTGCCGTTACCGCCACCGACTTGACCTTTATTCCGAGAGCCTGATAGTCGTTGAGCAGGAGCTGGATCCCGCCGCAAATGTTCTTGAACGTGAAGCTGTTGTCCTGCGACGCCGCCACCATCGGCACCGGCGAAATATCGGCGCCTGCTCCGAGTGCCTGCACGTAAGGCTGTGCTGCGAGTCCCGCCAGGTCGACTTCGAGCGTCGAGCCCGTAAGCGTCGAAGCCGCGGCGGCCGAAGCCGGATAGACGGCATAACGGGTTTCGTCGTCAACGGTGTTGATTGCGTCTACCGGTGTGAATATCCCCGTACGCGTGTTTTTGGAAGCGGTCTTGTAGTTCTTTCCCGTGGCCGCCGAAGCGCCGAATATCCTTATTTCGTCGCCGGGGCTCCACACAACGTTGCGCGACATGTCGAGCGTGGTGCGCGTCGTCTCTTCTATCAGGGCGATCACTGCTGCGGGATCGTCCGTCTTGTCTTTCTGACCCGGGCCTGTTTCCGGCTCCTCGCTGCGCGAACATCCGCCGAGGATGAATGCTGCGGCCAGAACGATCGCTGGTATGTGATATGTTCTCACTGTTATCTGATTTTAAGGTTATTAACTGTCATTATTTCCACGGATTTGTTTCGTCGCCTTCGTTCCACTGCGGACCCTGGCCGTTATCCATATCGCCCGGATCGGGTTCGGGTTCCGGCTCGGACGGCACTTTCAGCTCGACCACCAGCCATTTTACGTAGTTGGAAGCGGTGAGGCCCGAGAAAGTGTCGCTTCCGGCGGCATCGGTCATGACGGCATTGAACAGGACGCGGTCCATCGCCACGGTGATCATGCTGCGCGGAATGGCTATCTCGATGACGTAGCCGTCGTCGTTGGCCGTGTCGTCGAACGTGCCGTTCACGGTCGTCTTGAAAGTGACACCGTCATTGTTGCATTTGATGGTCCCTTTTTCGACGTCGGGAGTGAACTTCAGCACCAGCGGGTCGCCGGTGACGTTGCCGCTTTGGATCATCAATTCGATGCCGTCCTCTTTGGTGAGGTTCCTGTCGAGGCGCTCGACCAGGCAGTAGAAATTATTTGCGTCGTAGGCAAAACGGAAAGCGGCCTGGGCCTGCGAAAGGCTTCCGATGAAGAGCGCGTCGTTCACCTCTTTCCATCCGGTGCTGCTGCCGACCATCGGCGGAGTGAAGGCGGAGGCGTTGATGCGGTGGTTGAGAACGAATTTGGCGATCTGGATACGTGCGGCGGCGGTGTCGTCAGACGCCGTGAAAGTCGCCGGGAATACCCCCACGAATGTGTGGTCGTTGATGATCTCGACGGATCCCCAGTAACCCTTGCCGGGGAATGCCGGGGCCGGTTCGCCGAATTCATAAGCCTTCGAGTCGCCGATTCTCAGGTTGAATACGCTGCTGATATTGCATGAATGGAGCGTCTCGCCCGAGCGGAACTGCCGCAGATAGGGGGCCGCCTGGTTCTTGAAAAGATTGTCCTGCCTCTCTTCCGGCCCCACTTCGGTACCGGTAAGTCCGCCGGCTTCCCAGTTGTCGGACGAATAGGCCATGCCCAGGTGGTACTGGTCCGACGAGGTGCCGGTCCGTCCGAAACGCGACTCGAATGCGACGGCTATGCGGTTCGAACCGTTGAGCTGGATGGCCACCGGCATCTGGTCGGTGTAGATCGGGTCTCCCGATCCGTCCGCCGCCTCTCCCGCATACTGGCGGATGATCTTGCCGACGCTGGTCCAGGTCTCGCCGTTGTCGGTCGAGCGCAGCAGGGCCGTGCCCGAATCGCCCTTGTCGGGATCGGAGCTGGTAAAGTAGACATGTACTTCGCCGCTGGAAAGCTGCAGAGCCGAGGGCTCCCAGTTGGTGCCGCGGTATATGACTTCGGTATCGCTCCATGTTTTGCCGTTGTCTGTCGAACGGCGCATCATGATGCCGTTGTTCAGGGGGTTCAGCCGGTAGCCTGCGTTGAGGCGGAAGGCGGCGAATGCCAGGACGTCGCCGTTTGCAAGCACTATGGCGTCGGGCGACGAGAAGAGCACCCGGTCGGCCGTAGAACTCTCATATTGGTTCATGTCGGTCTTCGCGAAGAGCTGCTCGGTCGCATTCTGCCATGTAACGAGGTTGTTGCTCCGCGCATAGTAGACGTCGTGGGCGGATGGGCCCTGCTGGTATATGAGCAGGAACGTTCCGTCTTTCAGAACCTTGATGCGTGGATAGAGGGCGTTGACCGCGGAAAGCAGGGGGCTTTCCAGCGTTTTGAACGAGCGGAAGTCCATCTCGACCGAGCTGTTCTGCCACTCGGTCCCGTGGGAGTTCAGGTAACCCTGAGCCTTATTCAGGTTATGGATGGATGATATGTCCGTTTCGACCGGTTCCGAATCCTCTCCGGACCCCGGCTTGGGATTGAGGTATTTATGCTCAGGCGCCTTTGTGCACCCTGCCAGACCCAATGCCAGCGAAAGGAATAATAGGTGTTTTGCGAATTTTATTGTGCCCATAGCGGCGTTCGTTTAATATTTATTCATTTTTTTGTCGGCAGTCATGGAGCGGATGAAGTCGACCTCTTGCTGGTCGTACACCGTTCCGTCGAGACGGTAAATATCGTGGAACCAGACTTCAGGCTCGGGATCGCCGGCCTTGCTGGACCACTGTAGATTGAAGTTGCATTTGCCCGCCGTGAGGCCCCAGCTGATCGCGCCCGCGTTCTCCCTTTTAAGGATCGGCATGGCATCTTCGAACGTCGAGCGCGGACGGCCCATGTATTCCTGGCAGACCATCGGCCGGTTGAACTGCTTCATGAAAGAGATGAAGGTTTCCAACTCTTCGGGGCCGTTGTAGCAGTGGAAGGTCATGATGTCGCAGTTCTCCCCGAGAAAGCTGATTATGGGGAAGTTGCTGCGGGTCTCGTGCAGTCCGGGGCATGTCCATATCGGGGATGAGAGCGGTTGCGACGGATCGACCTCGCGTGCCCACCTGAACACCTCGCGGAGAAGCGGAAGGCTCTGGGCACCCTGCTTGAAGTTCTCCGGCTCGTTGTACAGGCACCAGAAAAGGATGCGGCTGTCGTCCTTGAAGGAAGTCATAACGTCCTTGACGTATCTTTCGAGCCTCGGCCAGGCAGCCGGATCGTTGACCGACTGTGCGCCGGGACTCTGTATCCACTGCGAGTTATGGATCCCCTGTATGGATTCGGGCTGTTTGCCCAGTTTCGGTTTTTCGAAACGGCCTCCGTTGGTGAAGAACGTCACGATGGCCTTCAGTCCGTGGTTCTCGCAGATGCCCAGGAACTCGCCGAGCCTCCGTTTGAACCCCTCGGGATCGGCTTCCCACACCATGTCGTGAAGGAATATCCTGACCGTGTTGAAGCCCAGCCCCTGGGCAAGCCCCATTTCATGATCGATGGTAGCGGGGTCGAACGACTCGGCCTGCCACATTTCGAACTGGTTGATGGCGGTCGCCGCAACGTAATTGAACCCCACGGGCCACTCCTGTGAATAATACCATTCGTTGGCACGCTCTTCAGACCAGCGGGATGCCTCTCCGCCGTCTGTCGTGCCGCAGCAGGAGGTGCCGGCAAGAAGAATTGCTGTAAGATATATTATTGACTTTTTCATATGCATTTGTTAGTATCCCGGGTTTTGATCCTTGGTGGGATCGAGAGCTGTGTTGTAGTTGAATTCATCCGAAGGTATGGGCCACCAGTAGGCTGCGTCGCCGACTTCCGATTCGGCTTCGATCCTTCCCGCCTTCAGGGCATATTCGGCGAGTTTCCCGCACCGTTTCAGGTCGCAGTAGCGCTTGCCTTCGAATACGGTCTCATAGCCGCGTTCCTTGAGCACGAGGTCGATGAACTTGTCCTGCGTCGCGTAGTCGGAGAGCTTGTAGTCCGAGCCGTGGGATTCGGTCGGATTGAGTCCGAAAGCGCGGCGGTGCACCATGTTTACCATCTCCATTGCCGTCGAGTTCGGAGTTCCGGCGTTGCGGCAGATGGCTTCGGCATAATAGAGCAGGGCGTCGGCAAAGCGGTAAACGGGGAAGTCGTTGCCCGCATTTGAGTTGCTGTAGACGTTATCCCTGTATTTCAGACAGATCATCCCCGTGGTGGTCAGGCCGTTGAGCGTTCCGTTGGCCGTCTCCTTGAAAAGGCTGTACTGGTAGCGCAGATCGCCGGTGTCCCAATCTGCAATGACCTTATTTTTCACATAGTCGGTATATATCCCCAGTGCACCGGTATTGTAGACGGGATTGGGGCTGACCAGGTACATCCAGCCGAAAGAGCTGCCTTCGTCGTGGTTGTATTTGATATAGAATATCTCTTCCGGACCGCCGCTGCCGTTATATCCGTACACTTTGTTGAAATCGTCGGCCTGGGCCACCTCGACGAGGGAGTATTTCCCGGAACTCACCACTTCCTCGATAGCCGTTTCGGCATCGTTCCAGCGTTTCAGGTAAAGACATGCCTCGGTCTGAAGCATCAACGCGGTATATCTGGTCGGACGTCCGGCCTGCGCGGCTGTTTTGGGCAGTATCGCGGCTGCTGCAGCGGCTTCGCTGGCGACATATTCCCAGATATCGTTTTCAGGCGTGCGCGGCTTGTTGAAGTCGCTCATGTTGGTCTCGTCGAAGAAAGGCACTCCGCCGTAGTATCTGGCAAGGTATGAATAGCAAAAAGCCCTCAGGAAGCGCGTTTCACCGCTAAGATGGTTGTATTGGGTCTGCGTCAGGCCGGCGCCGCCTATCTGCGTCATTATTTCGTTGCCGAAACGTATGGAGCGGTAGAGCACGGCCCATGTATCTTTCGAAAAACCGATGCCGCCGCTGGTGAGTCCGGTTGCAAAGCTGGTTCCGTAGTTGCCCCTGCCTGTACAATAGTCGGAGAGGCCTTCGCTGAGTACCGAGAGGTAGCGTCCGAAACCCGGGTCCCTGCGCAGCTGGGAATACATGGAGTTTATCACGCTCTGCACCTCCTCGGCATTGGACATGAATGTGGTGGCGTCCACCTTCTTGGGGTGCTCTTCAAGGAACGCCCACTCTTCACACGATGTAAAAGCTGCAGCGGCGCCCGTTAAAAAGATCAAATATATAATTATTCGTTTCATATCGTCCGTTTTTATTCGTTAGAAAACAAGCCTGCATCCGAGGGTGAAAGTCCTGGCGCTCGGGTAGTTGGATGAGTCCACTCCCTGTACCAGCGAGTTCCCGCCGCCGCCGGCGTTCACGTCGGGGTCCCAGAAGGGATAAGAGGTGATGGTGAGCAGGTTCTGGGCGCTGACGTAAACGCGCGCGCTGCTGATGGCGCTCCCTTTGCGGCAGGGGATGTCATAGTTCAGCTCCAGATTCTTCAGGCGCAGGTAGCTGCCGTCGTAGACGAAACGGTCGGACATCCTCAGGTCGATGTTCTGCAGCAGGTTTGGATATTTCGCATTTGGGGTGTCGGCTGTCCAGTGGTTGTAGCTGACCTCGCGGAGCGCATTGGCGTTGTATCCGTAGTCGTATGCCACCGTCGCGATGCTGAGCCCGTAGAGGTCGTTGCCGAACACGCCCTGAAAGAAAGCGCTCAGGGTGAACCTCTTGAAACTGACGGCAGTGCTGAAGTTGAGCGAAAAGTCGGGGTTCGGATTGCCGATTATGGTCTTGTCGGCCGTGGTGATGCCGGGTTCGCCGTCGAGGTCCTTGTATATGATATTTCCCTTGTCGTCATACCCCTCTTCGACGTAGCCGTAGAAGACGTACATAGGCTCCCCGACACGAATCAGGTTGAGCTGGTCCTTAATGATGGTATTGCTGATGGTGCTGCCGAAGATGTCTTTACCCTCGGAAAGTGTAAGCACCTTGCTGCGGTTCATTGAGAAGTTCACTCCGAAATCCCATTTCACAGCCTTGTCGATCAGGCGGGCGTCTGCCTGGATCTCGAATCCCGAGTTGCGGATCGACCCGATGTTGCGCAGGGCGGTGGTGTAGCCGCTCGAACGGGGCATTTCCACGTCGTTGAGCAGGTCATAGGTCTTTTTGCGGTAGTAATCGGCAGTCAGGGTGATGCGGTTGTTGAGGAACCCGAGGTCGAGGCCGACGTTGAACTGGGCGGTTGTTTCCCAGCGGAGGTCGCCCAGATATGTGTTCTTGGGTGCATATCCCACCGTCGTCGTCTTGTCGAAGACAACGTTGACCGATTCCAGGGTGTTCTGGGTGGAGTAGGGCGAGATGGCCGTGCTGCCCACCGTGCCGTATCCCACGCGCAGTTTCAGTTCCGAAACCCACTTCACCTCTTTCATGAACGACTCCTGCGAGATGCGCCATGCGGCTGCGGCGGATGGGAAATATCCCCATTTATTGCCCGGGCTGTAGCGCGACGATCCGTCGGCGCGGAAGTTCACCGTGAGCAGGTAGCGGTTGTCGAAGTTGTAATTGATGCGTCCCAGGAAAGAGAAGAGTTTCCAGTTCGAGTAGCCCGAAGTGGGAAGCCCCTTGATTTCGGCGGCGTCCATATCGTAGGACTCCACCACGTCGCTCAGGAAACCGGAAGCGGTCCCCGTACCTACCGGCTTCGAGGTGCTGGTTTCGTAGGTGATGCCGCCCATAACATTGATATTGTGCTTGCCGAAACCCTTGTTGTAGGTGATGATGTTGTTGTTGGTGAAGTTGAGGGTCTCGCCGATGGATATTGAAGCCGCCCCGACGGAGTTGGGGTAATTGAGCGACTTGGTGTAGTCGCCCCTGCTCTGGTTGTTGGCGACGTTGGCCGAGATCTGGATGTTGAGGCCGTCGACCGGCTTGACGTTCACCGCGGCGTTGGCAAGTATACGGTTGGCGTACCAGTTGTTCTTTATCTCATAGAGGTATGCCACCGGATTCTGCCCTGCGACCGGCTGCGTCTGGAAATCGTTCCACGACCCGTCGTCATACTTCGGCGTGGCGAGAGGCGAGGAGACCAGGGCACCGTCTATGACCGAAGTTCCGCGGCTGCCGCCCTGTGAATTCATCTGCTCGTGGTTGGAGCGGCTGGCGATGATGTTCATCGAGGCCGAAACATATTTCGAGATATTGTAGTTGAGGTTGGTGCGGAGCGCTATACGCTCGTATCCGCTCTCGCGGATGATGCCCTGCTGGTTGAAATATGAGGCTCCTAGCGACCCTTGGGCCTTTTCACTGCCGCCCGAGATGTCGACCGAGTGGTTGGTGATGACGGCCGATCTGAAAATCTCATCCTGCCAGTTGGTGTTGAATACGTTGTTTTTGATCTGGTCTTCCGTGAAAAGCAGCGGCTGGTTGTTTATACCCGCCTTTTTGTTGAGGTATTCCATGTATTCATTGCCGCTGAGCATCTCGATCTGCTTTGCAAGCGACTGGACGCCCACGCTTCCCTCGTATGTTACTCTGGCCTTGCCTGCTTTTGCGCCTTTGGTGGTCACGATAACGACGCCGTTGGCGCCCCTCGAACCGTAAATGGCCGTCGCCGAAGCGTCTTTGAGGACCTCGACGGACTCGATGTCGGAGGTGTTTATCATGTTGATGTCGCCGGGAGCGCCGTTTATTATCCAGAGCGGTTCGTTGTCGCCTTTAAGCGAGTTGGCTCCGCGGATGCGCACCTGGATACCCGCCCCGGGCTGGCCGTTGAGCTGGTTCACCTGTACGCCGGCGACCCTTCCCTGAAGCGCCGTGGCAACCGAGATGTTCGCGTATTCGTTGATGACGTCGCCGCTGACCTTGGTAACGGCGCCCGAAAGGTCGCTCTTGCGCATGACGCCGTACCCTACGACGATCAGTTCATCCATGACCTGGGCCGACGGGGAAAGAACCACGTCTATCCTGCCGCGGCCGTTGACGTTGACCTCTTCGTCGGCCATTCCCACGCAGGATATCGTCAGAACGGCATTGGCGGGAATTGCAGAGAGGTTGCAGACGCCCTGCGCGTCGGTCACTCCGCCTCTGGCGTTTCCTGTTACGGAAACCACTGCACCGGCAACGGGTGCGCCGTCGGAATCCGTCACGCGGACCATGCAGCTGCCGACCGTTCCCTGCTGGGCGGAAAGATTCTGTGAACACAGGAGTATCGCGGCGATCGCAAAAAGCCATCCCGCCCCTCTCTTCACTTTTTTAAAATGTCTTTTAAGATCCATAATAATTAGGGTTTAGGTATGCTGTAGATAGCGTGGGTTTTCGCCTGAGCAACACGATTGTCCCACGGACTATGAAACAAATATATGTGACAGCTTTCTGCAAAAAAAGGGTGTGCGGGCAGGTTGAAAAAATCTTCGCATCGATTGGGAAAATCCTCGCATCGCCCCGCCGGCCGGAACGCCGCCGGCGGTATATTCGTCAGCGTGCGCGCTCCGTCATCCCGAGCGCAGTCGAGGGATCTGATTGCGAAATGACTTTGCTTTGCGCGATCAGATGTCTCGGCTTTACTTTGTTACGCTCGACATGATAGCAAATGAGATTCGCTGAATAGTCCATTGGTAATTTAGTTTTTCTTTTGGTATTCCGCCGGAAGGATGCCGAACTGCTGGCGGAAGCATTTGGCGAAGTACGAGGGCGAATTGAAACCGACCGCATAACACACTTCGCTGACACGGCATTTATTCTGGGCAAGAAGCTGCGCTGCCACCGACAGCCTCTTGAAACGGAGATAATCGTGGGGAGTCGTGTCGAGCAGAGCCCTGACCTTGCGTATCAGGGTCGAGCGGCTGATGAAGAGCGCATCCTCTATCTGGCTGCTCGAAAAGGCCGGGTCCTTGATATTCTCCATGATGACCCCGTCGAGCTTTTTAAGAAACTCCTCGTCGGCCCCGAGCAGATTGAACTGTCGGGGATCGAGCTGCACTGAAAGGTCCTTGTAGGCGTCGCGCAGGCTTGCCCTCTTGTCGAGAATGCCTTTGACGCACGCCTGAAGGTAATCCATGCTGAACGGTTTCTCGATATAGATGCTAGCCCCGGCTTCCATGCAGGCGATCTTCGTGTTGGTGGCCGATATGGCCGAGATCACGACGACGGGGATGTGCGAAAGATCGAAATCCGACGCGATGGTCCGGCACAGATCTATCCCGCTTATTCCCGGCAGGGCGATGTCGGTGATGATGATATCCATTTCGTACTGCCGCAGCAGCGGGATGGCGTTCTCGGCGGAGTGGGAGAGCAGCACTCTGTAATCGGGGTCGAGTTTACGTTTCAGGTACGACGCCAGCTCCCTGTTGTCCTCGACGAGCAGCAGCAGCGGGCGGGAAGTGTTCCCGGGGGTTGTTTCGGCAGCCGAAGTGTCGACCTCTTCCTGTACCTGTTCCGTTATCACGGGAAGCGTCAGCACGAAAGTCGTGCGCGACACGTCCTCATCCAGCACGAGCGAGCCGGAATGCATCTCGGTAAGGGTCCGGGCCAGCGCCAGCCCGATCCCGAAGCTCTGGGAATAGGGCTGTTTGTCGTTGTTGTACTGCACGAAAGGCTTGAATATCTCCTCGCGCTGTTCGGGCGTGATGAGCGGGCCGTCGTTGCTGATCGAGACCACGACGGCACCATCCTTCATCTCCGCGTATATATTAATATAGGACTCGGCATATTTGACGGCGTTGTCCAGCAGGTTGTTCAGTATCTTGCTCAGCGCTGTCTTGTCGGCGTTGATGAGGATTGACCCGGCTTCGTGGCTGAAGGTGAGTTTGAGGTTCTTGTTGCGGGCGGTCTCCGAGAAGTTGAAACAGAGGAACCCCATGTGCTCTATGATATCCACCGTCGTGCGGTCGAGCACGTAGGCGTGCTTTTCGATGCGCACGAAGTCGAGAAGTTCCTTTATCAGGCGGTCGAGGTACTCTACGCTGTTGCTTATGACCGATATGTCCTCTTTATCCGCTTCGTCGAGATTCCCTGATATGAGGATGTTCTGAAGCGGGGTGCGGATGACCGTCAGCGGGGCCTTGATCTCGTGGACTATGTTCGAGAAGAACGACAGTTTCTCTTTGAAGAGTTCCATCTCTTTCCGCTGCTTGTACTCTTCGGTCTTGCGCTTTTCCTTTGCGATGGCACGGTTGTAGAATATGATGAAGACCACCGAGAAACAGAGTATCAGTGCGAATATGTAAATAATTATCGCGGCGGCGCTCTTGTAGAATTTTTGCGCTATCATGATAGTCAGACCGGCATGCGAGACGTTCGATATGCCGCCGTCCATTTCGCCTTTCACCTGCAGCGTGTAGGTTCCGGCGGGCACGTTGTAGTAGAATATCGAATTGTCGGCCGATACATACCGCCAGTCGTCGTCATAACCTTCGAGCCTGCACAGGATGGTGTTCAGCCCCGGAGAGACCGAGCCGAGTATCGCGAAACTGAAACCGAAGGAGTTCTGGCGCGGCGGGAGATGAATCTCCCCGGTCTCGTCCACATTGCATTCGGCGAGCGGCGAACCGGCGGTGGAGGGGGTCACTATGTCGTCGCCTATTCTGAGGTCGGTGATCACCAGCCGCGGCGAGCCGTTGTCCGCAATGAACCTTGCCGGATTGAACCTGATGAAGCCGTTCTTCGAGCCGAAATAGATGTCGCCGTCGGCCGTCTTTATACCGCAGTTTTTGAACTCGTTGTTGAGCAGCCCGTCGTAGAGCGAAAATTTGCGTATTTCCGAGGTAGCGGGGTCGAACGACAGCAGCCCTTTGTCCGAAGTGACCCAGATCATACCGTTGCTATCCTCGATTATCTTGAGATATATGTCGGTCGAGAGCTGGCCGTAGTGCGCCATATCGTATGTCTCGAAACGGCCCGCGGCCTTGTCGAAACGGCAGAATCCGCCGCCGAAGCTCGCCATCCAGATATCCCCGCTGGAACCTACATAAACCGAGAAGAGCTTGTTGGACGGCACCGAATTGGTGCTGTGCGGGTCGTTGGCGTAGCGCCCGGTTACCGTCCCGCGCCCCTTGTCGTAGCTTATGAGTCCGTCGGCATAGGTAGAGACCCACAGGATGCCTTCGCCGTCCTCGTCCATTCCGGTCACGAAGACCCCCTCGAAGCCTTTTATCGGGTCGAAAGCGTCGGTCCTCACGTTATAGCGGAGCAGGCCCACGGTGGTTCCGACCAGGATATTGTCCGACGAGGTTTTGGTTATGGCATAGACGCGGCTGTCGGACATTTTAGACGACTGTTCGAGCGTCTCGTAGATCTTTATGCCGCCGGTGCGGGTGTCGAGCCGGTATAGGCCCTTCAGCGTCCCCAGCCACAGCATCCCGCTGTCGTAACACGCCGCGAACATGGTGTTCGGCAGGTGGTCGTTGGGATATTTCTTCAGGGATCTTTGCGCGGTGTCGTAGACCAGCAGCCCCTGTTTTTCGGTAGTGATCCAGATGTTGCCGTTCCCGTCGTCGTCGAATCCGCGCACCAGGCAGTCGCCCAGTGTAGTGCCCTCTATCGAGTAATGTTTCTCGAAATTCCTCTGGAACGCTCCCGAGTAGTTCACCCCGCCGACGTTAGTCCCGATCCACAGGCCGTCGGCCGAATCCATATATATCGCGAAGGCGTGGCGGTCGGAGAGCGAGAAGGGGTTGCGGCTATTCTCCGTTAGCTTCCTCACCGGACCGCAGGCGGGATTGCATATATAGACCCCCTCGGTGGTGGCCATCCAGACGCAGCCTGTTTTGTCGACGAACAGGTCTTCGGGAAAGAAGCCCGACAAAGAGGAGACCAGGACCGTGACCGATCCGTCGGCCATATTCAGCTCGCACAAACCTTTCGCCACGCTCGCCACATAGACGATACCGGAGTCGTCCGGTTTGGTCCGCACGGCCATTATGTCGTCGTTGGAGAAATACTCCTGTCCCCATTCACCCCACGCGGGCGGATCGGCCATCCGGGAGCCGTCCAGATAGAAAAGCCCTGTGTAGTGCAGCGAGAGCCACAGCCCGTTGTTCCGGTCGACAAAGATCGTCCGGATATTGACAGGGAGCGTCTGTTTCCCGTTTTCGAAAAAGAAATTACGCAGCCTGCCCGACGCCGGATCGTACGAGAAAAGGCCCTGGTTGTTGACCGACATCCACATCACACCGTCGGGGCCTTTGCAGACGACGTTGGTTTTGTTGTTTATGACGGTTCCGATGTCGCTCTCCAGCACGAAAGGCTCGAAACAGTCCATCTTCGCGTTGTAGACAGACACCCCGACGTCGGTTCCAGCCCACAGGTTGCCCACGTCGTCCATGCAGAGCGAGGTCACGTAAGCCGACCTCAGGGCGAGGTCTTCCCGCGTGTAGCTCTTGAAGCTGACGCCGTCGAAACGGCTCACGCCCGACATGGTACCGAACCAGAGGAAGCCTTTCCGGTCCTGTATGATCTCGGTGACGGCATCGTAAGAGAGCCCGCTGTTGGCCGAGGTGTAATGTGTGAAATAGTAGCTGTCGTCGGCGGTCACGGGGTTAGCCGAAGCCACGGCGGGAAATAAGATACGCGACAGGCATATAAGAATGCCTGCCGCCAGGTAAAATGATTTATGTCTCTGTAAGCCGGTCATCGCCGCATATATACATCCGACGGGTTATCTTGCATAGAAACGGAATTCAGTGGAGGAAAAGTATTTTTCGCCGGGGCGCAGCACCGTCGAAGGGAAATCCGGACGGTTGGGCGAGTCGGCGAAATGGAGCGTTTCGAGCAGCATGCCGCCGAATTTTTCCATCGGAACGCCACCTTTTCCTATCATTTTGTCGTTCAGCCCGCGGCCGGTGTAGGTCAGCAGGCCCGGTTCGGTCGTCCATGTCTCCACGCCCCGGCCGCCGCGCGGTTCCCAAAGATCGGCGGCTTTTGCGAGTTCACCGTTCCAGCCGCGCAGAACCCAGCATGCCGAGAACCCCCTCATGGTGTTGAAATGCTCGTTAGGCACGTCTATGGCGTAGTCCACACGGTGCGGCTCGCGCATGTCGAACGGGGTGCCCTCTACCGGCAGCGCAGGCCCTTCGGGGACGAACTGCCCGTTGTTCTTGAGATAAAAGTCGGAATTGACCCACAGGATATGGTCCAGCACATAACCCCCGGTTTCCCCTTTGAGATTGAAATATGTGTGGTTGGACATGTTCACGACCGTAGGTTTGTCGGTCACAGCCTCGTACTCTATCCTGCAGACGTTGTCATTTGTCCACCAGTAAGTTACCGAGCAGTCCAGATTGCCGGGATAGCCCTCTTCGCCGTCGGGACTTACCCGCTTGAATCTCACTCCGCAGCGGGCGCTCTCCACGAGGGGTTCGCCCTGCCACATCACGCGGTCGAAGCCTTTCGTTCCGCCGTGCAGGTGCACCGGTTTCCCGTCCAGGGTCTCGTTCGGGGTCAGCCGGACCTCTTCGCCGTCGAGTGTGAACGAAGCGCCGCCGATGCGGTTGCCGTAGCGGCCTATGAGCGCCCCGAAAAAGCGTTCCTTTCCCGTTTCGAAAGAAGCTATGTCGCCGTAGCCGACCACAACGTCGCCCATCGCGCCGCTGCGGTCGGGAACGCATATACTCACTACGCGGCAGCCGTAATCTATAACTTCCATGGATGCTCCCGTGCTGTTCGTCAGACGGTACAGCGTGACGTTCTCTCCGGTCGACAGGGCGCCGAAAGGCTCGGTTTCCACCGCCGGAACAGCAGGCCGCGTGCCGCAGGAAGCCAGCACGGCTACAGTGATGCAAAGAATGATGTAATGTTTCATCGGTCGGGATGCAGGTAGCAGTATCAGCGCTTAGCCACCGGAAACACCTGATGGCATTATCAAAAGAAGTGAAAAAAAATCAGAATAGCTAATACTGAACTTTTTCTTCTATTGATTGACGAAATATTGACATCCCTGTTATCCGGGTCGTCGTTCCTGAACCTGCTGTTTTGAAGAAGCCGCCGTATCCCGAACGGGGTTATTCGAAAAAGATGCTGCCGAACTCTCCGGGAAGATGGAAGTTAGGCGCGGGCGACTTTATGGGGCTCCAGGAGAGATAATGCGGCGAAGGAAGATGGTCGCCGCACTTGTAGAAATTCGCTCCGACGGTACGTCCCTCAAGCGGGGCTGCGGGCGAAAGCGAAAAGATGTCCACCGGCACGGCCATTGTGAGCGTCCACGAAAAATCCCCCGTCCTGGTATCGAAAGGCTGCATGCCCATCGAAGCCAGACGCCTGACCGCAGCTGTCTTTGCAGCCGAAAAACGCTCCCTGTGCTCCCTGGTGCCGCCTTTGAAAAGCGCCGCCCCGATAGGGTTCATCTCGATATTGTAGTATATGCCGCTGTCGTCCGGCGCAATGAAGAATTCCACGCAAGAATCCCGGAAAGGCAGCGAAGTTTCGTCTCCCGTGTGCACCGCCCTTACTTCGGGTTCTCGGACATAGAATTTTACGAATATCTCATGCCCCGACCACGCTATGCGGAACGCTGCTTCCACTGTCGAAGGGTATCCGGCCCAGTTTACGCAGCCTATCCGGTGCAGGGTCAGCGTATGCGAGTCCATCAGTGAATCGATCTGTGCGATGGCCGTGCCATCAGGGATAGCCATGCGGGTAACCGTGAGGCAGCTTTTGTTCTGAGGTCCAACGGGCGTGAGTGTCGACATGTGTGTAAATATACAAAAGGATTATGTAATTTAAAAACCTGTGCCGGACAGAACATATCCGGCACAGGTCGATAGATAAAGAGAGGTCATGTTATTTCACGTCGAACACGCCTCCCGGCTGAGTCTGTTTGCGAAGAGCCAATTGGGCGTCGTAAAGCGATGCCGGAGTGTCCGTAGGGATAGCTTCTGCTGCCCCCGGTGGTCGCCTGCTGGTCGGTATTCAGGCAATCCATGACGGTTATGTTCTTGGCCGTGGTGTTGACCATGGCCAGGCCGAATCCGAAATACCTGCCCCTGACGTTTCTCATCCAGCAGTGTTCCGATCCCGTAAAACCTACCCCGTGCCAGCAGTGGGTTTCGTTCTGGGCGGCGAAAAATTCCGATTCGAGAGCCATGTTCTCTATGCCGCTCTCGCTTACGCGGCTGGGGGAAAGTGTATTTGTAGACAAATCCTCCGCCGTATTTATTCTCGATGCAACATGGAATGGGGTTTTCAAACCACAGCGTATCTTTCCTTATTTTGGTGATCACCCTCTCGGCTGCCTGACGGTCGACCTGGGCTATGCTCGTCCAGATGCTCGACATGCCCAGATCCTTGATCCATTGGTTATTCACCGCGCGATATACGATCACGTTGTCCTCGACCGCAAAGTCATAAGGATTGCTGACCCTGACCCAGAACTGCCCTTCCGGAACATAAGTGTCCAGGACATTCGCGGCGGCGGGTTTTGTACTCGTGCGGGTTCCCGAGACCCCGATGGTTACGAGATTCTGGGTTTCGGCCGTGCTTTCGGGATTTTTCCCAAAAACAAAAAGACCACGATCAAGCAAGCTTGTGTGATCTTTTCATTTTTGTTCCGGCCATTCCTTTGAATCGAATGGCTTTTTGTATAAGATTTACTCCACAGGAGCTCCCACCATCACCCCGAGTTCGCGGTTGTCGGCAGGGATAAGCGCCACCATAGGATTGCCGGCCATGATGACCGGCCACGACTTAACGAAAAACCTGTTCCCTGCATAATACTCTATTAAAGGCGTCATGCATCTTATTATATCCGCGTCATCCGGATTCCCGGAAGGGTACATGATCCAATCATTACTGAAGGTCAACGAACCGTCCGTATTTTTGGTAATGTCGAATCTAAATTCAAATGCCACAAAACTTTCTGTATTGAGTTCCCCGTTCTGGTAAAGATAATGTCCGCATTCAACCCCTATCTCTCCGGGTAGATAGAAATTCAACTTAGTATATATCAGATAATAACCCCCATAGCCAAGATTTTCAAGAGTCCAGTTAAAAATATTCTGTAGTGCTTGCCTGTAAGTAAAGAAATACTCGGACGACCACCTGTTCTGCATATTATTGGATACAAGCAGCTGGAAGTAGAGGTCTTTCGGCTGGTTGCCGTAGAGGGAAACCACGGGCTCCACCGACCGGTTTACCGGAATGATCTCGCCGCCCATATTGATGGAGTACCCCGTTCCGGTTTTGGCGATATAGGATACTTCCGTATCGCCCAGCACGAGGGGCTCCATCATGACTATGTTGCCGTCGAAATCGACCATCGAGCCCTTCGCCTGAAGGACGGCGCTGCCGCCGTCGAGGCTCATGAATCCCGTGCTCCGTCCGTTGGATACCAGGTCATAGGAGACCCCTTTGTAAGAGAACGTATGGTAACAGGGCTGGTAAGCCGGGGCGTTGTCGACGTTCGCCATAAGGCTGCCCGCAGCGACGGCCTCGTACTCCTTTTGAGTGGCCTTGCGCATCGTGGCGTTCTGGGAGTTCTTCAGCCCGACAAGCGTGAACACGTCATTCTTGTAATCGAGTATCTCGTATTCGAAATCGGCGCCCAGTCCGGTACCCGCCTGTCCCGCCCCGTTGTTCAACTGGTTGGGATCGGAAAATATCGACAGGAATGAATAGGTGTCGAACGAAAGGGTCGGCAGCTGCATCGGCTTGATGCGGTATGAACTTTCGTATTTCGTGGTTTCAAGTTCGCGGTAATATTCGACGTAATCGAAATACATATTTACCTTCCCGTTATCGTCGAACCCCATCCAAAGAGTGTGTATGCCTCCCAGAACCGTGTTGATCTCGGCGATCCATCCATACTCCGCGCCGGTAAGCTCGGCGTTGTAGTGGTCGATCTGCCGCTGTACCCTCATGTTTCCTTCGTTCGCGACCGGCTCCTCGCGGGTGCACGACGCGGCAACCCCCATGACGAGGCACATCGCCGCAAATATTTTCATTATGGATTTCATGTTATTCATATCTCTTTCTGTTTCAAGAGTTTTCATCGATTACTTCCTGTATGGCTTCCTGCACCAGCGTGACAAGCCCTTTGTTCCCTGCCTGGTCATCGAAGAACCTGACACCCCAGACATCCATAAGATAGGAAGATATGATCTCTTCCTTGGCGAGGATCCTGCTCTTGCCCTCGTAAGCCATCGACGACAGCATGACGCGGTTTTCCCGCTGCTGGGGCGTTTCTTCAGCGGGCGCCGGCATCGAAGCCCAGTAATCGAGCGCATCCAGACGTTCCTGGCGCCATTCCATACCGTATACCATTATCAGGGACATCGTTTCCACAAAATCCTCGTCGACGGCCGACATCGCGTAACTCGAATAAAACCCTTCGAGCAGCGCATCCGCTTCGCCGTAATTCTGCCATCCGGTCGAGGTGTAGCTTCCGGCGCTGATCTCCCGGAAAGAGGTGCTGTATGACCTGGTCTGGTGCAGGATATGTGCAAACTCGTGCTGTACGGTGTGCATTACCGAGCGTATCCACTCTTCGTTCGCCGGATCATAGCTGTTGCCGTCGAAGATAGTTATCTTGAGCGCCCCCTCGGCCTGGCCCTGTACCGTACTGCCGTCTTCGTTGTACTGCGGGCTGCCTATGAGAACGATCTTCTTCGGTGCGATCTTTTTCACGAAATCCGCGCCTGCGATCTTTTCATAAGGGTCGATCCAGACCCTCTTCGCCATATCCATGGTGGGCTGGACAAGGTGTTCGAACATCGGGACCAATTGCGCCGTGGAAGAGATTTCGTTGGGATTCCACCTGTAGACCACATCTATATTGTAAATCTCGGTGTAGCTTTTGAAGAGCCATTTATCCAGCTCCGTGTTTTCCGATTCATATCCTCCGAGTCCGGGGATGTCCATTCCGGACTTGAGTCCGGCTTCGCCGCACGAGGAGAACGTGCATGCGCCGGCGGCAATAACAGCCGCCAGAAGCGCCGTTCTTCTTAATTTATAATAACATTTTTTCATATCTTATCACTGTTAGAATGATTCGCCGACATTCGTGCGCGGATTGAGTTCCACACCCGAAAGCAGTGCGGATTCCGGTATCTGGAGTATCCTGCGGTCGTCATCCGGGTAGATCGTAACGCTCTTTCCCGACGTCGAAGCGTGGGTTATGGGAATGTTCCAGCGGACTATGTCGTACCACCTCAGCCCTTCCCAGTAAAATTCCACTTCGCGGAAATTGAGCAGGGCGAGGATAAGCGCCTTTTTGAGCCTGACGTCCTGGCCGGTTATCGTGTTATACCTGTTTATGAAATGCCCGGTATCCGTCAGCGCCGAATTATAGACGCTCAGCAGTTTATCCCGGGTGATACAGTGTTTCGCCGGATCGTAAGAGCTGTTGGCCCCCATGCCGTTGTCGGTTATGCGCTGGCTTGCAAACACGTTCATGTCAGCGATCGCCTTATCGTACTGGTCGGTCATAATATAGGCTTCTATCCTGTTTATGAGCACCTCTTCCATGCGCAGTACCGGAATGTTGGCATACGGTATGAAGCTGGATGCATCCACCGCGTCCTGGTCGTAGAACCTGCTGTATTTCGGAACCAGATAATACATTCCGCCCGACGACTGGCCCCCGTAATAAGGATAGGTCCACTGCCCGTCAACCGTCGCGTTCGAACCGAGGAATGTCCTTTCGATATCCCTCCGGGTCATGCCGTAACGCTGATAATAAAGGCTCTGGCTCCACGCAATGCTGGAAGTGGCTTCGGTGATGAGAAGGTTGCCCTTGCGTTTGGAGCTGTTGAACGCCTCGGACACGTCGTCCGCGCTGGCCATGCTCATGTATTCCGTCGCGAAAGGATGGAAACAGCCCTGCACATATTTTATGGCCGCGTCATCCGAAGAGACATTCTGCTGCGGCGTACCGTCCGCATTGAGTATCGGCTGACCGCCCTCATCGAGAAGCGGGTCGAACTGCGCGGGAACCGGTATGAGCTGCGATGCGTATGAGACGGCTTTCTGGTAATCTTTCTTCATGATGTAAAAACGTGTGGCGAAACCTATGGCCGAACGGGACGTGAAATGATAGGCCGGGGCTTTGAAACCGCTGCCTTCGGTCATATACTTCATGCCCTCCTCGAGATCTTCGGCGATCCTGGAATAGGTGTATTCCAAAGTATTGCGTTCGTACTGCGTGATGGGTTTTGTCTCGGGAGCTACCACGTAAGGAATACCGGGATAGATCGCGGCAGTTTCCGGTTCGTAGTAGTGGCAGAACAGCGATGCAATGTAAAAATGCGCGAACGCGCGGGTCACGAGCGCCTCGCCGTACTGCGCGGGAAGTTTTTCGGCTCCGCCCATCGCTTCGATCGCTTCGAGGGCATGGTTGGCTGTCGAAATTGCGGAGTAGCAGCCGCTCCAGAACTGCTCGAACGTATCGTTGCCGTTCGTAATGACGTCCATCCAAAGAAAATTCTGTCCCATGAAGTCGAACAGCATATCGGGCTGGCTGCCGGTGGTCGTGGAACCGAAATCGGTGACGTTGTCGCACCGCGTATTGACAATGGCCGCAAAAGAGACTTTCGGGTAGGCATTGACCAGCAGGGCGGAAACTTTTTCGGGAGTGTCTATCGTCATACGCTCGTCCGGCACGGTGTCGAGGAAGTCCGAGCAGGCCGGCAAAACCGGGACGAGAGCGAGTGCAGTTAATATTTTATATATATTCTTCATATCTTTTCCTGATTACCGTGGTTAGAAACTTACGTCGAGGGATACGACAACCTGTTTCGATATGGGTTGCGCCACCCCTCCCGTATTCATGAATTCAGGGTCCTGGCCGTTCAGTTTTTTATCGGAATAGAGCAGCCACAGGTTCTTGCCCGTCACCCGGAGAGCGAGGTTCTGGAAAACATTCCCGCACCATTTTTTCGGCAGGTTATAGGAGAGCGAAACGGACTTCAGCCTGATAAAATCCCCCCTGGCCACCCTTACGTCGGAATAATTGTAAGCCGAGTAAGCGTATGTTGCCGAGAGGTCCCCCGCCAATGAGCGGCTGGCGATGGAAGGAATGTCGGTGTATTTTTCGTCGCCCGGAAGCATCCAGCGGTCGTTCATATCTTTGCTCATCGCCCCCGAATCGCTGTAAGTGAGCGAGAAGGCCGGGTCGAGCCTTACGGCGTTGCCCGCTGCGAACGAGAAAAATATATTCAGGCTCAGATCTTTCCAGGTGACCGTATTGTTGAACCCGCCGGTAACCTTGGGATCAGTCGGTCCTTCGTATTTCAGGAAATCGGTCGTACGGCCCTGCATGTTGACGTAGGGTGTTTTGTCACCATTCTGATCGTAGAAAAGCGGATAGCCGTATGTCGGGTCGAGCCCGGCGAACGGTATCGAGAAGAGCCCGTTGACCGGATAGCCGTTCTTGTTTCCGCCCGTGATGCCGACAAGGTCCACCACGCGGATGTAAGGCTCCGTCCTCTTGATCTCGTTATTGGAGAAACCGAATGTAAAGGTCGACGTCCATTTCCAGTCCCCGGTGAAAACGGGGCGCCCGGTGACCATGATATCCACCCCGGAGCTTCTCATGTCGGCGCTGTTAGCGTATTTCATCCTTTCGCCGCCGATGCCCGAAGTCGTGATAGGATAGATAAGGTCGAAGCTTTTGCGGAGGAAATAGTCGACGGTAACGTCGAGTCTTCCCCGGAAGGCCGTGAAATCGAGGGCGACGTTGGTCTGGTAGCTCTTTTCCCACGTCAGCTCGGAGTTGCCCAGCGACGATATGCCTATACCGGTCTCCATGTCGTCGAGCGGACGGATCGAAGAGGTGGTTCCGAATATCGCCAGCCCGTTGGAGATCGGGGGCATCGAAGCAGTCAGTCCGTAGCTGGCGCGCAGTGCGAGTGCATCCAGCCACACGGCATTCTCAAGGAAAGCCTCGTTTCCGATATTCCACTTGCCGCTCACGGTCCATGTGGGCAGCCAGCGCGATTTTGCCCCGCGGGCGGTAACATTGGAGCCGTCGTAACGGAATGTACCCAGGATCGTATACCGGCGGTCGTAGGTATAGTCGGCATTGACGTAGAAAGCGGCAAACCGCTCGTATTCCAGGCTGCGCCCGAAATATGCGAAATTACGCTCGATCATCTGTTTCATGGCAAGGTAGTTCGTGTTGGCCACTCCGCCCATGTCGTACTCGAACCCGTATCCGGTCGTGTTCCTGTACTTGCGGTCGGTCGACTTTATCTGCATACCGGCGAGGCCGTTCAGTTCGTGCTTGTTGTTCCAAACCTTATTGTAGGTGAGCGAGTTGCGGATGTCGTAGTTTAGCATCTGGTTATCCTCGGTGTTGTAGAACCCTCCGGACGGCAGCACGACGATATATTCCCCGTCCTCGTCCTGATACAGGTAGGGGTTGTTTTCCCTGATGGTCTGGTTGCCCGCAGCGCGGTAGGCGTTAGCCATATTGGAATTTTCGTATATTTCGTGTTCCTGGGTCGATTTGACCAGACGGGCCGCCCCTGTAAAACTGTAGCGCAGGCCGTCGGCGATCTTCCAGTTGAAATCCCCCTGGAGTTTCACGTCCACCACGCTCAGTTTGATCTTGTTATTGTTGAGTTCGTCCAGTATGTTGAACGGCGCATAGTTCATCGTATAATACTCGTAATTGCCGTTGTCGTCATACGGGCGGAGTATCCGGCTCGTGTTGAGGGCGTAGCTGAACGGATTGATGTCGAAATTGCGGCTTGCCTCGCCCGTAACGACATCGGTGCTGCGGCCGAGCGAGCCCGGTGCCTCCTGCTGGCGTACCGAACCGTTGGCAAGTAGTGCAAAATCGACTTTCCTGTTTACTTTCACGTCGTTCCTGAAGTTGAAGGTCATGCGGTCGACCGTCTCGGCGATACTCCATCCCGGATCGTTCAGGTAACCGATCGAGGCGTAAGTCTGCACGCTTTCGCTCCCGCCGCTGACGCTCAGGCTGTGCTCGTTCATCAGCGAAGGGCGGAAAAGCGTGTCGAACCAGTCGGTGTTGTTGTAAGCGTGCTTCATCAAGAACTCCTTGCGTCCCTCGGCGGTATTGACGACGGCGAACTCTCCGTCCACCGGTTCGTATATCTTCCGCCACATTATACCGTAAATACCCGAAGAGGACTGGTTAAGTATATCGGAATTGAAGTATCCTTTATAGTCGGGTTCCATCTCTGCGAATACCGACATCTGGTCAAACGAATTCATGATATTGTATTCGCTGTAACGCGGTTTCATACGGATGGTATAGTTTCCGGAATAATTGATCCGGATCTTGCCCTCTTTACCTTTTTTCGTTGTAATGACTATAACGCCGTTCATTGCGCGCGCACCGTAAAGCGCGGTCGCGGCGGCGTCCTTAAGGATATCCATGCTCTCGATATCGTTGGCGTTGATACCTGCGACGGACGAACCGAGCATCGTCGTGGGGTCGCCGCTCGACAGTTGGTCGTTCGACAGGTTGACGATGTCTTCGAGCACCACCCCGTCGACTACCCACAGAGGTTTGTTCTCGCCGTATATCGAAGTGGCGCCGCGCACCCTGACTTTAGGGGCGCTGCCGAACGTACCCGACACATTCTGGATCGAAACCCCGGCAACACGGCCTTCCAGCATACGGCTGATATCGGCCTCGCCGGGCATGATAATGTCTTCGGCCATGACTTTTGTCGAAGAGCCGGTAAACGTCTCTTTTTTCAGGGACTGGAAGCCTGTAATGACCACCTGTTCGATCTGCACCGCCGATTCCTGAAGGTAAACGGTGATGGATTTGGAAGCATCGACGGGTACGTCCTGAGGTTCGTATCCCGCAGATGAAACATACACCGATCCGGTGTCGTGCGGAACGTCGAGCGAGAAACCGCCCTCGGTATCCGTAATACCGCCTATTGCGGTACCTTTAACGGTTACGCTCGCGTAAGCCACCGGCTGCATGTTTCCTGCATCCAGAACCTTACCTGTGATTTTCACCGTTCCTTGCGCATGGGCAAAACCTGCCCACAGCAGCACAGCCGCCGCAAGGATAATTGTCTTTTTTGCCACGTAAAAAATGTTTCTATATGATGATTATAATAAACAGCCCTTAAGCAGGGCGGCCGTGAGAACAGCCGCCCTGCCGGGGCCCTAGTGATATGATGTTCGGTACTCTTATTCTTTAACGCAGCGGACAACCTTGCCGCCCGCTTTTACTTCCGCGGGGGGCATATAGTTGTATGTTATTCCGCCGTCTTCGAATTGATCAGGTAAACTGAGCAGTCCTTCGAGCCATACGAACCGGGTTATGTAGGCGTTATGCGGCGCTCCGGTGGCAATGCCCGTCCATACGGGAGAGTTAATGCCGATGCTTCCTATTTTTCCCGTACTGCCGCTTACGCTGCCGGTCATGGGGAAATAACAATTTGCCGTTTCATTGAAAGCGTACCATCCCCACTGTTCGACAGGCAGGGTGCCATCGCCCTCCGACCAGAGGCTCGAGGCGGCTTCCGCTCCTGCAAGGGTAGAGAGCGTCCAGGGCACCCTCCATCCGGCAGGACACGGGTCGTAAATGGTTTTCTGACGTGTAGTAGCGTTATACCACAAAGTGTTGTATCCTTCGGAATTAACCCATTCACCTTTCGCAGAGGTCTCACACAATATAAATTTGTTCGGGTTCTGAATAGTATACGACACGGGGAACTGGCCGGTTATAGTATTGGTGATGGCAACGACGGAGGGCAGATCTTCGTTTACATCGTAGTCGTTGATATCGAACTTCGGGATGAACGGGTCCTTGCGTCCCCACTGGTAGAACAGACCGAAAGTCGCGAGACCGTCTTCATGATTTGCACTCAGGGCGCCGAGGTTGCGGTCCATGACTGCGGCTGTCTGCCCGTCCTTCGAAAGGTCGCCGGCCACATTGCCGAACAGCGCGACCGAACCTCCCGGAACGTTCGTCCTGCCCGGATTGTTTTCGACGACGGGTATTTCGCTCTCTTCGTCCAGGCCCCCGGGAACATAGTCCGTCACCCAGATGTGCCAGCTCCACAACGGTTTGGCGTCAGAGGCGGGTTCACCGTCGGTAGCATCGAATATGCCGATGATCACACTCCCTTTTTCACCGGTATCCGCAGCTTTCAGTATAATCGTTTCCTGGGCAGACGAGCCGGAATCCTTTACAAAGGCGATGAGATTTTTTTCGTTTGTCGACTCGATGACGCGGACCTTCCACTGTTCGACCTTGCCTCCGTTGGCGCCGTCGTTTATCATATTGTCCTGAAGGCCGCCGCCGTCCAGGCTCGACCAGAATTTGTTTACGCGCGCAACCGGAATGGCGACCTCGTAAGTCGACGAAGGCTCGATCATGTAGCAGTTCGCGTCGACGGCTTCACGCTCCAAACCCTTGTCGACACGGGTGATGCGTTTATCGGACTCGTCGGAAAAATCGACCGTCTCGGTGTAGCTGTATTCGCTGTTGCGCATTACGTTGAAGTCGGTCGTCGCGTTTTCGCCGGGATAGAAGCGGAACGTGGCGACGGTACGGCCATCGGTTATCGCTTTTTCGGCGACCACCTCGACACATACCGCCAATTTTGAGGTGACCTTCTCTTTTGCCGAGGTTATGCCGCTTTCCGTGCCCATCAGGTTTTCTCCCGTATAGATCGTGTACTGCTGGTCGAAAGGCAGGGCCAGCGCAACCTCTTTGAAATCGCCGGGGCCCCACGAAGTTTTTCCACTCTGGGGAACGTAATAGGGATAATGGGGTACATTCTTCACCGACATGGACTTTACCGTATAACCCTCGCCGCCGAATGTGAACTTGAACGACAGTTTCGCGGCTATACGCGAGAGGGTCACGCCGACGGCCTGTCCGGCTTTGTCGATGGAGGCATTAACTGCTCCCGAAAGCGGGATGGACTCCGGGCCGGTCAGGTTGGTCGAGTTCAATGCCGCCATAAACTCGGTGAGCGACATTTTGCCCAACTGGAACGACGTTCCTGCGTCGAGGTTCGCAACTATGAATATGCTGAGACCTGGTCCGGATATCAATCGGGTTTCGACCGGCTTGCCTATCTCGAAACGGGTCTCTTTCCGGGCCATGACATTGGTTCCCGACTTGTCGAAAACAAGTATCCATACATTGTTGAGGGATTGGCGGGTGTCCGCCGTCTCCTCTCCGCCCGCCGACACGGGAGCTATGTCGAGCGTCATGCTGACCGCAACTTCCTCTCCCGCCGGGATCGTGTTTTCTCCTCCGCCACCGTTACACGCCGTCGCTGACAGGACCGCCGCAGCAACAAACAGGTATAATAATTTTTTCATTTTTCTCTTTATTTTTAGATTATTCGATTTACGGTACTATTCCCTTGTGCAGCGTACGCTCATACCGGCGGATTTGCTGCCGTTTTGCTCGGCCATTATAGCATACGGAGGACCGAACTCTCCGTATTCGTCCACAATGTCCGGATTATAGATGATCGTGTTTTTGCTGTTGTTGGCGCTGTACCACTTGACAGTCCAGTAACATGAAGTGTTGTCGAAGTTGGTGACCGCTCCGGACGAGCCGCCCAGGTATCCCATACGCGGAAAGTATATATCCAGCCCTGCGGCATCTCCATACAGTACGGTTCCGGAGAAAAGCCCGTTGACCTCTTTGGCGGATGCCTTCATATTGCCTTCCTTGTCGCCGCCCAGAAAAGAGTGCAATGTGGGGACCCGCCATCCTTCGGGACACGGATCGTAGATGGTTTTTTCGGGCTGAAGCGCATTTGTGCTCTGCCACAGTCCATCCTCGTCTTCATCCAGCCAGACATATGTGCCGGTAACAAACGTTGCAGGATTCTGAACGGCATATTCCTTGGACTTGGCACCTGCGGTTACAGCCGGCGTAAAATCTTTCGGAGCGGCAGTACCCTGGGGCATAATGAACGGATCCTTGCGGCCCCATTGGTAAAAAGCGCCTATTGTTTTAACGCCGTCGGCAGGGTCGGCACTCAGGGCGCCGAGATTGCGGTCCATCATGGCAGGCGTATCGTTACTGCTGTCCGCAGCGGCAGGAAGACCCTTCACGCGGAATATCTTACCTCCCTCGACTTCGGCTTTCCCGGGATTAGCCGTAATATCGGGTATGTCGCCGTTGAGGCCGCCGCCGGGATTGTAGGCGGTTACCCAGATATGCCAGCTCCATAGCGGAAGCGCATCGGCGGCCGGTTCGCCTGCCGTCGCGTCGAAAATACCGACAACCGCGTTGCCTTCCCCTCCTTTTGCCGCAATGGCTATATAATCATCGGCCGAGGTTCCGCTGTCGGTTACGATATCGATGATGCTCTCGTCGGTATCAGTCCACATTACACGGGCTTTCCATGCGGTAACGCCGCCGCCGTTCCCGCCGTCGGAAATAACGTTTGCTTTGGTGTTTCCGCCTTCGTCGGTGTTCCAGAATTCGTTGACGCGCGAAACCGGGATGCCCAGATAAGCCGCTTTGTCCGGCGCAAGGATATATGAGTTGGCTGCCCCTGCCTGTTGGGTAACAGGAGTGGTGGTTTGCGAAATCCTCTCGTCGGACTCGTCGTCGAAATCGATGGTCACATCGGCGGTGTACTCTTTATTGCGTGCAACGTCGAAACTCGTGGTCGCATTTTCGCCGAAAAAATATTTGAACACCGATTCCGTCGTAGCTTCGGTACCCTCGTTCGAAGCCATGACTTCTACGTACATGGCAAGTTTTTCCGTCTCCTTGTCCTTTGCGTCGGTTATCCCGCTGACAGATCCCTGAAGGTTTTCACCGACGATGCATGTATGCTCTTCGCCATCTGCGGCAACGGATGCCATGTCGGTAAATTTATCGGCCGTCCATGCACTGTTATCACCCTGCGACAGGTAGTAAACCTTTGCAGGAACATTCCTGAGTTGGAATGTCGACATTTCGTGGTCGCCGCCCGCCGCAAATTTAAAACTTACCACGGACGCGATACGGCTGACCGTAATAGCAGCAATAACCTGCTTTTCTTTATCTATGGTAGCAGTGCCCGAGCCTGTCATCGGAATGTCCGCCGCGGTTGCCATGGCGCCTTCATAGCCCATTTCCGCGAACTGGGTGTAGGTCATACCTCCTTCGGTAAAAGATGCGCTTCCGGCATTGGCTACCACAACCAGCTTCATCCCCGTTCCGGCGATAACCTCTTGGGTAAAAGCCTTGTTAAGTTCCATTGTATTGATTTTCGCCGCCAGCACATTATTACCGTCCGCATCGAATTCAAGGATCCACACATTGTCCAGGGACGTGCGGGTGTCATTGGTTTCGGTCCCCGACACATAATAGGGAGCAGACCTCACAGTAAGTTCAACGCTGATCTTGTCTCCAGGCTTGGGGGGATCGATTTCCTTCTTGCAGGAAAGCAGGCAAAACGGAAGTGCCGCAACGACAGCACTCAACAGCAATTTACTCTTCATGATTTGCAAATTAGTTAGGGTTAAATAAAAATGTGGTACAGTCTATTTCTTCAATTATTTGCCATGGTATTTCATGCCGGACGTTCAGGTAAATACAAAGCATTCCCTGCCATACAGTCCTGCATGGATAAAAAGCATTTTTAAAATGATTGGTAATCCCGGGGATTTTTACTTTCTCACTGTTAACTCTCTCTCTACGATCCCGCCTGATAATGATCATCAGGCATTGCTTCTTTTGGGGAACAATCGCTGAGTACGATTGTTTTTTAACAGATTCAGGGCAAAGTTATAAAAATATTGCAAAAAGAAGCCGCTCTCGCCTGCGCTGAAAGCCATTTTTAAGAACCGCATCATCGGCTAAGTGAAATGTTCAGATTCATAATCACACATAACGGTCTGTAAATTGTGTGCTTAATTCCACGCCAACCGCCGCTGTTATTTTTAAGTTAATTTGATGTTTTTCTAAAAAAAAATTCAAGAATAGCTGACGGGCAGTATCAATTGCGAGGTCGGCAGCATCTCCTCATGCACTCATTGTCTGCGGTACACTTCTTAAAGGTCGAAAAACAATAATGGCATATACCGGCATTCAAACCCGCACTTCATCAGTGCGGGTTTGAATGCCATTTTGCGGAAAATAGAACAACCTGCAATACACTAAATTGCAGGTTGTTACACTTTTATCATATTTCTCAGCGGGGAAAACGGGCACGATTAATTCTCACAATAGCCCGATCTACAGTATGAGAAGTTCCGTGGGCACGGAGCAACATTTATATAGTCCGATCTCGCTTAACGAAGGTCTGCCGAGCAGGCGGGTGATCCCGATACGTATCTTATCCGTGGATACCTCATCAAAACGGACTATGCGTTTATAGCCGATGGTCGTTCCCGAAGCCAACGGTCTCCAGGCGCCGGCGCCGGCATCGTAATATTCGGCATCCCAGCCGGCAATTTTCTGTCCCAAAGGAATATATTCCTGCAGAACGAGCATGTCGAAAGAGTGTACTTCGGGAAGCGTAAGTTCAAGAACATTGCCGCCGCTCCTTTTCGCCTGCCAATACGTGTCATAATCGCCGTCTGCAAGAACATCCGCTGTCCCGGAACCGTCTGCTCTGACTTTAGCGCCGGATGCGAAATTTGTGTGGAACGTATTGTCGAGAACCGCCCGTAACTCCATCAAACGGATCGAATCGGCAGGATGGATGCGTCCGTTCCTGTCGGGTGGAACATTCAGCAGAAGATTGGCGTTGCGGCCGACCGACGCGCAATATATGTCTAAGAGTTTTTCCGTGCTTTTGACTTTATCGTCAGTCGCCGGACTGTAGAACCATCCGGGACGTATCGAAACATCTGCCTCTCCCGGCACCCATGACGTCCCGTATATGTTCCCCGAGTTCAGAGTATCGACAGGCGGAGCACCGTGTCCCGGGGTGAATCCGGCAGTGTTCAACCTCGACCAGTTGGTCTCCCCTGCATAACCCCTCTCGTTGCCTATCCAGCGGCAGCCGGGGCCGATATCGCTAAAGACAATGACGTTAGGCCGGCATTCGTATATCGTGCGATGGAACAGATCCCAGTCGTATTCTTGTTTTTTGCCGTTCGGTCCCTCTCCGTTGGCCCCGTCCAGCCACAATTCGAACACATCGCCGTAGCCGGTCAGGACCTCGCGCAGGGTGGCGGCATAGATATCGTTGTACTCAGGGGTTCCGTAAGCGGGATGGTTCCTGTCCCAGGGGGAGACATAAACGCCGAATTTCAATCCGTATTCGCGGCAGGCATCCGACAGTTCGCGCAGCACGTCGCCCTTGCCGTCCCGCCATTTGCTTTCGCGCACGGTGTGCGTGCTGTACCGGCTGGGCCAGAGGCAGAAACCGTCGTGATGTTTGCCGGTGATTATTATCCCGGTCATTCCGGCGGCCTTTGCGGTTGCTGCCCACTGGCGGCAGTCCAGTGCCGAAGGGTTGAAAACGTCGGGGTTCTCGCTGCCGTCCCCCCATTCCTTGTCGGTGAAAGTGTTCGGCCCGAAGTGGGCGAACATATAGTACTCCATCTTCTGCCATTCGACCTGCTGCGGCGATGGAACGACCGAACCTACGCCGTGGACGTCACGTGCCGGGTCTGCACAACCGGCGGACAACAGCGTAAGGAGCGGAATGAAACTTGTGATCTTCCTGATTTTCATAGTCGTTATTTAGATTAGGTTAGGGTTTTATCCGTACGTTGAACGTTCCTTCTCCCGTCCTGCGGTTTAGATCTTCCACGGCTTGAAAACATATCCGGGATCGCACAGTCCCGAGCAGCATAATGCCGGCAGCAACAGCAATATGTGGATGTTTACCGGTTTCGTTGTGTAAAATCTATCGCAGTGATTTGTCGCAATAATTCACCCCAAGATAGTCGTATCTTTTGAATATATGTTCCAGCCGCTGCAAAAAATGATCATAATCCCTGTTTTCCGGCCGCGACCACGCCAGTTCCGACAGTGCGGCGGCACGCGGGAAAAGCATATATTCCATATGTTCGGGCGTGGCTATATACTCCGACCATGTGTTGGCCTGTATCCCTCTGATATGAACCGCTTCTTCCGGGGTCAGTTCGTGCGGCACCGGATCGAAAGCGTAGACCTTTTCCAGCGGCGAAAAACCTCCCTGCGCCAGCGGTTCGGACGCCGGATCGGCCTGGTAATGGTTGAAATAGAGATGTGTGTTTGGAGCCATTATCACGTCGTAGCCCTGCCTCGCAGCCTCGACGCCGCCTTTGATGCCGCGCCACGACATCACGGTGGCACGCTGCGGGCAGCCGCCTTCCATTATCTCGTCCCAGCCTATGATCCTGCGCCCGTGCGAACTCAGGTAATTTTCGATCCTGCCGACAAAATACGTCTGCAACTGCTCCTCTGTTTCCAATCCCTGCTCTTTCATCATTTCCTGACAGGCGTGGCAGCGCTTCCAGCGGATCTTCGGGGCTTCGTCCCCGCCGATATGAATATATTCCGATGGGAAAAGCTCCATCACCTCGTCCAGGATGTCCTCAAGGAAACCGAAAGTTTCCTCTCGACAGCAGAATATGTCGTTGAAAACACCCCACATGCCTTCCACTTCGAAAGGTCCGCCTGAACATGAGTACTCGGGATAGGCCGCCAGTGCGGCGACGGCGTGCCCGGGCATTTCGATCTCGGGTATGACGGTGACGAAACGACTGCGGGCATACTCGACAACTTCCCTTATATCTTCTTTGGTATAAAAGCCCCCGTACCGCGTCTGATCCCATTCGTATGGCGGCTTATTCCTCGCATGGCCGACAAGGGTGCGGTTGCGGAATCCGCCCACGGATGTCAGCTTCGGATATTTCTCTATCTCGATGCGCCATCCCTGGTCGTCGGTCAGATGCCAGTGGAATGTGTTGAGCTTGTGATATGCCAGAAGGTCGATGAACTTCATGACGAACTCCTTAGGCATAAAGTGGCGGACCGGATCGAGCATCATTCCGCGGTATCCGAACACCGGATTGTCCTCTATTTTCACGCATGGGATCCGCCATTCCACTCCGTCGATCCGCTCCGGGCTTTCGATTTCTGCCGGGAGCAACTGCCGCAGGGTCTGGAACCCGTAGAAAAGACCGTGCGGGGTGCGGGCCTCGATGATTATCCCGCCTGGTTTGACCTCGAGCCGGTATGCTTCGTCTCCTTTGATCTCCTCGGATAATTTGCATTCGATGACGTTCGTTCCGCCTTTCCCTTTAACGGATGTTTTCAGGTCGATGCCTGCCGCCTTGGAGAACAATCCCCTGAAAACTTCTGCAGCCATTCGCATATCGCCGCTTCCGTCCGGCAGGCGGATGACTGTCGAAGGATTAATAATGAAATGGCCGCTCTTTATCACGTATTTTTCGGGCGCGGGAATGATATGCAGTTCATCTTTACCGATCGCGCTATTCACGAATAATGCGCAGAAGGTGAGAAATATTGATTTTTTAAGCATTTTTTATAACGATTATTTACTATCAGGATAATTCGGACTATAGAGCAGGTTGCCGGTTCTCAATACCATCTCTCCGTCCTTCACCCACTCTTCGCCTCTTTCGGAAAGATGTCCGGTCATTGCCGCCCGGAATTTTTCAAGCGTTTTCGCATATTTTTTATCCTGCAACAGATCGTTGGTTTCATATTCGTCTTTACAGAGGTCGAAAAGCTGTTCTTCGTCGGCGGCCAGACGGTCTGTATTCGGCGAAATCACAGGAGCCTTTCCTGCACATCCTATGGCATCCCACCTATGCTGGTCGGTAACGATCAGTATTACATGCGGCTTGTTTTCCGGAGATCCGGCGCATACTGTAAGCGGTGCCGTTATCGTGCCGGCCAATCCTAAAACACATGCGGGAAATGCCTTTGCCATATTTTCACTTTTTTATATCGGCTTTCAGTCGCCGTCGGAATCCTGGTAGGTTTCGCGCAGGCGGGCCAGTTCTGCTGTCAATTCTTCGCGAGCTTCCGCATATGCGGCATCGTCATATACGTTTTTCATCTCGCCAGGATCGCTCTGCATATCGTACATTTCCCACGCATCGACCGGATCGTAGAAACGTATCAGCTTGTACCGGTCCGTCCTGACACCGTAGTGCCTGCTGACCGCATGGTCGTCCGTGTTTTCATAGAAGTGGTAATATAGCGATTTTCTCCAATCTTCCGGTTCCTCCCCCTTGAGGATCGGCACAAGCGAAACTCCCTGCATATCAGCCGGCACTGCCGCGTTCATCAATTCGAGTATGGTTGGGGCGTAGTCTATATTCTGGACGAACAGCGAAGACTCGCCTTTTTTACCTCTCCCTTCCGGCATGCGGATCATAAGGGGTGTGCGGAAAGACTCCTCGTACATGAACCTTTTGTCGAACCATCCGTGCTCGCCCATATAGAATCCCTGGTCGGAAGTGTAGATTATCACAGTGTTTTCGAGCATCCCGTTTTTCTCGAGATAATCGAGCACCCTGCCGACATTATCGTCGACCGATTTTATGCATGCCAGATAATCCTTCATGTAGCGCTGGAACTTCCAGTATGCCAGCTCTTCCCCTGTCATGCCCCTCGCTTTGAAATCTTCGATCAACGGCTGGTAATATGCATCCCACACGGCGCGCTGTTCCGGCGTCAGGGAATTGACGACCGCCCTTCCGGCACCCTCGAGAGACGGAACCTCTCCTTTTATCTCACGCTCTTTGTCCGTCATCTTGAGATCGTAGATAACGTCCATGTCGCGGACTATGCTCATCCTCTGATGGGCCGCTCCGGGGCGTTCTTCATAATCGTCCCAGAAGTTATCGGGCAGCGGGAAATCCCTGTCGTCGAAAGTCCCCAGGTCGTGCAGGTTGGGCATCCAGGTGCGGTGCGGCGCCTTGTGATGCAGCAGCAGGCAGAAAGGCTTCTCCTTATTCCGTCCTGTCTCAAGCCACTCGAGCGCGATGTCGGTCGTGATATCCGTTGCATATCCTTCGCGCCGGCTCTTTTCCCCCATCTCCACGAAGTACGGATTGTAATATTCGCCCTGATTTACCAGTATGTTCCAGTAATCGAATCCCACAGGGTCGCTTACCAGATGCCACTTGCCTATGACCGCCGTCTGATATCCGGCCTCGTGCAGAAGGTTGGGCAGTGTCTGTTGGCGGCCGTCGAAAACGCTCGAATTATCGCGGAGTCCGTTCTTGTGGCTGAACTTGCCTGTCATCAGGCACGCCCTGCTCGGGCCGCTCAGAGAATTGGCGACGTATGCGCTGCGGAACAGCACTCCTTCGTCCGCTATCCTGTCCAGGTTGGGGGTCGAGATATATCTGCCGTCATACGCGCTGATGGTCTGGTACGAATGATCGTCGGTCATTATATAGATCACATTGAGAGGCTTCTCTTCCTGCCTTTCCGCGGCGCATGACGCCAAACCTGCAACCGCCGGGGCCGCTAGAGTCATCAGGTACCCTATCTTACTCTCGAGATTGCTCATCGTATTTAATCTGTTTTCTCACTTGTTTGTTATCTACTCGTAATAGTTGTCCGAAGTTGTATATTCGTTTGCCGTTATTTTCACCCAATCGACCGCCATTTCTGCGGGCAGTTCGCTGTCGTCTTCGGGCAGCGGCCCGGGCCATTTGCCCTCGGCGCCTATAGCTGTGTTGATGTTCAGGTAGAAAGGTACGTCGTAGGGCCATTGGTAAAGTTCGTCGGCATTCTCCATTTTGCGGTAAGTAAAAGTCAGTTCGCCGTCGAAATAGAAGCGCAGTTCGTCGGGCGTGTTCTCGAATCCATAGACATGCCAGTCGAATACTTCCCCCTCTATCGGGATTTGAACCGTGTTGCCTCCGTTGCGTGTCACTCCCAGATTAGGCTCTCCCGTCGTGTAGGCCGAGTGGCACGTCTGGTGGATAACGTTTTCCCGTTTGACCCTCTCCATGATATCTATCTCGCCGCCGCCGGGGTTGGATTCCACATATTTGCACGTTCCGGGAACGGGCATCATCCAGATCGCGGGCAGCTCTCCGGAAGATAGATCCCTGACAAAACGCGAACGCACCTCTATCTTGCCGTACTGGATGGCAAATTTATCTTTAGTGGTTATCCCTCCGGCTTTGTATTCTTCTCCCACTTTTAGCAGGCGTATGATAAGATTGCCGTCCTCTATCGATACACCTTCGGCATCCCTTCGGAAGTGTATGCTCCATTTGGCGGCATCGAGTTCCGGGGCCGAAAAATCATCATAAAATAAAATGCGGCCGCTTTCGCCTTTTTCTGTCTTTTTCTTCCGCGTTTCCCTGTTTTTCGACACTTCCGCATCCTGCGGTTTTCCTGCAAAAATCCCTTGCGGACAGAAGGCTACCGCCATTATCGCCGCCATTGTAAATATAAACTTTTTCATATTCTAATAAAAACTTTCGAGTGAATTCCATTCATTGGCCGTTATCTTTACCCAATCGATATTCATCTGGGCAGGCAGCTCTGCATCGATCGGATCGCCGCCGCCCATGGTCATACCATCCGCATTGTTTATGTTGAGATAGAAATAGACATCGAAAGGCCATTGATACAATTCGTCGGCTCGTTCTTCGAGTTTGTTGTAAGTGAAGATCAATACGCCGTCCGTGTACAGTTTTATCTGCGTCGGGGTGATCTCGCATCCGTAAACGTGCCAGTCGTGCTCTTTCCCTGTGATGAACGACTTCTGATAATGTATCCCGAGTCCCCGGTGGGGCGCTATTCCGATACTCTCGTCGCCTACCGTATATGACGAATGTACTGTTTGAGTCACAAAACTCTCCCGTTTCACCCTTTCCATAATATCTATCTCTCCGCCCATAGGATTGCGTTCGCCGTATTTGCACTGTCCCGGTACGGGCATCATCCAGATCGCAGGCAATTCACCCTGTGAAAGATCCCTCACAAACTTGGCTCTTACTTCTACTTTACCGAATTTTAAAGCAAACTTGCCTAAAGTTGTAACGCCTCCGGCCTTATATGTGTCTCCATCCTTGATCAGTTTTATCACCAGATTGCCCTCTTCGACCGAGACCCCTTCCGCATGCCTCCGGAAATGGATATCCCATTTTGTACGGTCGAGTTCAGGCTTGCTGAAGTCGTCGTAGAAAAGAACGACCTCCTCGTCTTCGTCATAATCCGTAAGCGTAACGGTAAACTTTTTTTGGACGCCGGCGGCGGAAGTGACTGTGAACTCTTCATTTTTGCCCCAACTGCCGAGCCGTGAGGCCGGATCGGGCGATATGGACGCTCCTTTTTCGAGCCCGACCTTTGCCTCGTTAATAATCATTCCGCGCGCAATACCGCCCACGTTTATCCGCCCCTCTTCGTAATTGATCGCCGGATGGTAGAAATTACTGCCGGAAACCAGTACGAATGATTTCAAAGCCTGATCGTTTTTCTCCGTCGAACCGCGATCGCTGTCATCACGCCCCTTGACACAGTTCGTCAAAGAGGCGACCGCGAAGAGCAATGTCAGGTATGCTAATATCTTTTTTGACATATTTTATATTTTTTTATCGTGCTCAAATCATGTGGGACTGTACCCGTGCGGCCCGGCCGGTGTCGGCAACGCTCTTGCGCACGGGTGGTCATTCCTGTTTATCAATCGCCCCAGTCTATATTCGGAGTGTACTCATACCAGCTGAATGTCGTGGCGCCGCCGGTGCTGGTAAGCTGCAGGGTCCCGTTGGAGTTGTACGGCAGCACGAACGCACCGTTTTGCGGAACTCCGTTATAGGTCCTGGCTTTGCCGTCCGCGCCGTACCATACGAGGCTTACGTCATCCAGCAGCCATTCGAAACGCATATAATCCGGATTTTCGGGAAGGCGTTCCAATCTGAAGGTACGTACGTGAGGCTGGTCATAGGCTACCGGCTTAGCCAGAGACGGCGCGGCCATAGCCCACGGGGTCACAAATGAGAATGTCTTACCCTGGCCGACATTGCTTGTATTGAAGCCGTACTGCACTTCATAGTTCACCGTCGCGCCGTCCTGGAATAAATGCCTGTAATTGAAGAGTACGGTGGAAACGACGGCTCCGCTCGCCACGGGAGCGTTATGGAAACTGTATATCCCCGGCGGCATATCCGATTTTGAAATATTGGATCCGGCCGTGATCGTAACCCCGTTGTCCGACCCGGTGGCGGTACCGCTCCTGTTCCAGTTGCCGACTTCCGCTGCCGTGAATACGGTACGGACGGTTTTGGGTTCGAACGCCTGTTTGATCGTCACCTTGCGGACGACGGGAACGACTTCGGGATCATCGTCCGGAGTCGACAGTACCAGCACGGCCGGACGGGTGGCCGGCGAAGTGTTTGCGTCCAGATGTACGGTTATCGTATGCGTCTGGAGAGTCCCGTCGCCCTGAATAAATTCAGGTGTGAACGAATACCACGAAACATCTTCGTCCTCTTTCGAAATGGAAAAAGCCGAATTGGACTGCACCTGGATTTCGAAAGTCTGATCCTGATGGAAAAGCTTGTAAACAAACTGTGCGGGAACGAGTTCGATACCGTCCTGGACTAATTCAAGCTCATGAACAGGCACTCCGTGGCGGTCGTGTATCGACAGCACAGCCGTCCGCCTTTCGCCCATATTGACCTTTGCGTCCAGAGATATGCTGCCGTCCATCGACCCGCTCTCTCCGGAAACGACCGAAAGCCAGTTATCTCCCGCGGTCACTTCGGAACTCCATGTCTGGTTGGAATAGATATCGATGGTCAAATCCCCGCCATCTTTAGTGAATTTGAAATCCGTGTCATAATCCGTATCGAGATAGGCGGTGCCCTTTTGTATAAGTGTGAACTCCTTGCCTATCCAGTAGTCGCTTTTTAACCTTTTCTAATAAAAACATCTCAAAAGATGAGTACAAAATTGCTTCTTTTTCATCCTGTAAATAAGGGCCGCCGTATGCCGCAATTATCCTTAAATACAAAACAATATGATACAAAGAGACACATTCCTTTCCTGTTGCCTTCTCCTCTTGCTCTTGATTCCCGCTACGATCGAAGCGCAATCCGGACAAACGTTCTATGACATGGCCAGCTTGTCCCAAAGCTACTATCCGGTCTCAGCCGAGGCCGCCGCCTTATTCAGGCATACTCAGAATGAGGTGGATTATGCCCGCGGACGGGCCAATATCCGGATCCCTTTGTACACTATCCGGACGTCTTCGTTTACACTCCCCATTACTCTTTGCTATACGACAGGAGGAATCAAGGTCGACCAGAAGAGTGGTGTAGTTGGTCTTGGATGGACATTGGAAGCGGAACCGATGGTTACACGAGAGATTCGCGGGCTCCGCGACGAACAGTATTACATGCGCGACAAGAGTTACATGGAAGACTATCCGATCTTGTTTTATGCTCAGGTAATGCTGGGAGAGAAAGATAACCTGGCCGATTTCTTCCACTTCCGGACTTTAAACTCTTCCGGAAAATTCCGCGTAAAAATGGCGGATAGCGGAGTGTTCGATCCTGACCTGCTCAACAGGGAGTATGTGAAATTGGAAACCAACAGCGCCACGGTCAGCGATATGTTCGCTAATGAAATCCGGCTGACGGATTGCTCGGGTACGGTCTACCGCTACGGGAGCAGTTTCAACGCCCGGGAGATCACCCGTGCTAACGAAACTGCCGTCACCTGCTGGAAAGCATCATCCATTACTTCCGTGAATGGTGAAAATATCAACTTTACCTACGAAGAATACCCCAACGGGGAAGTGCACACTACCGCGTACGATTACTACGCTACAGTTGGGCACTACATAAACAGCCAATACAATGTGTATGGATACTGGAAAGGGGTAGATGGGCTCCGTCAATACTATATTTACCAAAATGGAACATGGACTCCCAGCGGAAACAGCGAACCTTATGTGCCTCCAATAGGGCGGCTGATCGATACCCGTCCCATCTCCCGCATCACCTTCGCGGAAGGACGCATTGACTTTACGTATGACGATACCACAAAATCGCTTGCTTCCATCTCGGTCCGGAACCCGGAAGGACGCCTGATTAAACAAATCGTCTTCAACCGGACTACTATAACGCCAATCGCCGGCCACTCCCGCTACCTGCTCAGCGATGTGGTTGTCAAAGACGGAGTTTCGGCGAACCAGGAGAAATATACGTTCACTTATATCATGCCGTCCACCCACTACACTCCTTTTACCAAAGCCGTTGATTATTGGGGATATTACAATGGTGAAACCGGGAACACGGACTTGATAGAAAGGCAAACCGTCGACGCCGGCGCCGGCAGAACGATCGCACTGGGCGGAGCTGTCCGGGATGCCAACCCGTTGTATGCCGCCTATTATTCATTGGCATCCGTCAAATATCCTACCGGCGGTGTAACCTCTTCCGCTATCTTTTTAATGTCACTCTACTTTATAGAGAAATTTTCCTCCGATGGATGTGTAAGGAATAATCCCCCGATCCCGATAATCCTGCAAGGTCCTTCTGCTGATGTTTAACATTTCCATCAACTGGTCCCCGTTCAAATTACGTTCGCCTGCAAAGCGGGTAAGATATTTTTCCCTTATCGACGCCACTACAAGCCCGCATTTGTCGTTGCCGCACTTGGCGATCTTGTGGCGGATCGTCATATTGCCGCGATGACACTTGGGGCATTCGACGGCGTCGGCATGCGGCTGTTTCACATCGAGCGACAGCACCTCCTCCGTGATCTGGCGGGTGTAGACCTCGATGGTCTTCATAAAGGTTTCGGCACTCATCGCTCCGCATTCGATGTCGGCGAGGGATTTTTCCCAGCTTCCGGTCAATTCCACGTCGGCGATGCGTAGGTCCTTGACCGCCTTGTATAGCTGCACGCCCTGGGTGGTCGGGATTAGCGACTTGCCGAAACGCTCGATGTATTGTTGCGTTAGAAGCGTTCCGATGACGGCTGCCCTTGTCGTGGGGGTACCGAACCTATTCGCAGGGGGATCTCTCCGCCCCGGGCGGCAGTATGCAATACTGGACCACCGCGCGCAGCACGTCCATAGTGAACTATATGAACGGCACGCCGACGACCGGTTCGTTGAACGGAACTTCCGCCTTGTCGAGCCAGATCATTGCGATGCCTATCCGCTGCGTGGCTGATTAAGAGCTTGTTTAGATTTTCCCAATCTCGCTCTAACGGCGTCACCGGCCATATTCGCCTTTGTCGGGCAGGTTGAGGTCTATATGCAGGGAATCCGGCCATCATCGATGGCCGGATTCCCGTTTTGATACCTGATCTTCAGGCGTTATTACAAGGTGTTTCCGGAAGGATCGACGTTCTTGTCGCCGTCCCAGTCGGCATCCACAGCGATGGTGATGTAGCCGGTCAGGGTCATGAACGAACCGAATACGTTGGTGCGGTAGTTGGCCTGCAGCGGAATGCTGGTGATATCCGTGTAGACGGAGATGTTGTTGCCGCCGGCCTGTGCGGTTGCCGCCGCGTTGTAGAGGTTCAGGTCCATGTCGACCAACAGCGTGTTCGACGAAGTGGACGAAGCCAGCACGAGGTCCTGGTACATGAGCGCCGAGTTGGTGATTCCCGTGGGCGGCGTCTTGTCGTAAGACACGTAGTTGGAGGAGACAAAGGGAATGTCCATCTTCATGGCGGTAAGCGCCGTGGCGGCCGAAGCAGCGCCGCTGAATGCGTTGAACGCGGTGTAGAGTTCCAGCGTGGTTTCGCCGGTGTTGTTCACCTTCGAACTCAGGGGGCGCTGCGAAGAGGGAATGACGCTCATCTCTTCGGTCGTGAAGAACGAGAGCCTGGCCACGGCCCTTTTGCAGACGATCGCCAGGGGAGTGCCGGCAGCGGAACCGGCGCCGGTGATCGCACCGTCCGCAACGGTAATGCTCTTGTCGTTGCTGAAGAAGGCCTCGCGTTCGGGATCGTTAGCTACGTAGCCGGTGGTAACGGCACCGATGGCCTTCAGGCCCGACTGAGTGTTGTACCACTTGTCGGCGGTATTGGCCGTGGCGTTAGTCGTGCCGTCGGCAACGTAGTCGGCCCAGGCGATCACCTTGTAGGTGCCGTCCATACGGGGGACGCGGATCTCGAATGGCTGGGCGCTGCCGTCCAGGACAGCATCGCCGGAGTCTTTGACAAAAGCGACGCGCGAATACTTGGTGGTGCCGGTCGCGTCATACACTTCCACGACGTAACGAAGCAGGCAGTTGTCCGGAATGACGGGCATGCTTACGCGGGTTCCAGCTGCCTGGTCGAGGTTGAACGACACTTTCACGCCGAGCGTTTCGTTGCTGCGGACAGCGCTGTTTTCTTCTTTGGCGCAGGAGGCGAAAAGCACTACGGCTGCCATCGCTGCAATTGAAAATAATTTTTTCATGGATTTTAATAAATTTAATTGGTTGATGATGAAATTGTTTTGAATGATTTTGGTTTTGTTGGTTGATTTTTTCTCTTCCTGTTCGAGAGATTAAGTATTTTAGACATATCACGTTAGTTAGACAGACCGGTCCTGACCGCCCGTCCGAAGTGGTTTTCGGTCTTGGCGACCGCCACGGACACTGTCGAAACAGCCGTCGGAGCCAGCCAGCCGATATAGGCATTCGTTCCGGAAACGTCCGAAGTCCAGTAGGAAACAAACCGGAAATCCGTCCCTGTGGCATCGGTGGCGAAAAAGTCCAGCGTGGTGCCCCCTTTGGCCGATATGGCGGCATTGAACGCGCCGTAGGTAAAGTCGACAGCAGCCTGGTTGAGAGCCTGCAGATCGGCACGCGAGGGAAGTTTCCACCCTCCTCCGGCATGGCCGGAGGCAAAGGCGGCGGCCTGGTCCCAGGTGGCTGTTCCCTGCGCGGCATACGGCCACACGGCAGGCGTAGCCGGGGTATTTACCGCGCAGTCGAGCGACACGATTGCGATCGTCTGGGTGAGGTTATCCGCAGCGGTAACCGCCTTGTAGACGATCCCCTCGATAGCGCCGTTCCTGTAGTAATCACCCGCGTAGTACAGCTTCTTTATTCCGCCCGAAACGTTCGTACGGGTATTTGTGGCTATTGGAACATCGGTGTACCGCTGCCTGAGCGTGGGGTGCGCGTTGTCGGGCGCCATCAGGTCGTAGGATATTTTGGTGGCGGTATTATTGACGCCCACGAAGTGGTAGTCCCACGCAAGGGTCTGGGTCCCGTTGCTGAAATCGCCTGCCGCCCTGGCTTCGTAGTAAGGTGCGGTGCCGCCGCCGAATGCCGTGTCGGTGGCGACGTTGTAGGCGTAATAGGTTCCGGCTTCATCGTATCCGACGTAGACGTCGGTCACCGGCGCCGCCAGCCCCGTCACCCGGGTGATCACCTTTGATAGGGGGCGTTTTAGTTTGACGAACCCGAACTGGCCGGCATAGAAAATATCCACAGGCGTCACGTTGTTGTAGGAGAAGGCATAGGCGTCCACCGTGTCGTCGTTCCCTGACCATATCTTTCCGTGCGTCGCCCAGTTGTCTGTGCGGATTACGTACTGAAGTCCGTAAGCGCCCTCGTCGGTCGAATAGTGGTAATCGGCCAGCGTTCCCTGCGGCACCACGTCGGCCCAGCAGTATATGCTGTAACGTTTGTTTCTCAGCAGGTAGATATCGTCGAAGGTGATCCCGCCGGTGAAAGTGTCGGTCCGGCCGACCAGCCGTATATCCCGCACCCCTTCGCGCCATATTTCGAGGATGTAGCGCATGTCCCAGTTGTTCCAGTTCACATTTTCCCTGGCACCGTCGGCCATCCCGCGCGTAGTGGGATCCTCGCACTGCAGCGTAAGGGCGTAGACCCCGGCCTCCCCGCCGCCGGGTTCAGGCACGGACACCTTGCCGCATCCCGTCGCGAGGAGCGCTGCCAGCGCGAGCAATATGTATCTGATGTTATTCATACTCAATCAGGTATTACCCAGTTGATATCGTCCTCGTTCCATTCGTCGTCGATGCCGATGCCGGGATTGAATTTGCCGGTCAGGTACTCGTCCTTTATTATCGTTATCTCGCCGACCTTATAGGGGATAAAAATCGACCCCACATTGTTGATGGCCTGCCCGTTGCGGTCGTACACCACCATGCCCGCCCTTACGGACGAGGCCGTTCCGTTCACCCAGACATAGTCGTAGGCCAGAAGCAGTTCCGACGGATCGTCGAGTGTAACCGCCGCGCCCGTGAACGCTATTCCCGTGCGGGCGTCGTTGGGTTTGCCGGTCAGGGCGTTGAACCCGCAGGGGAAATAACCCTGGTAGGTGATGCCGACCGTCATGCCTGCCACATCGGCAGCCGTAGCGCCCGTCTGTTCCATATACTTTTGCAGATCGGTTGCGATGATCTTATAGCGGGCGAAGGGATGGCCCAACGGCAGCGTGAGCGCGATTTCCGCCACAGAACGCAGGTCGACCGGCTGCGACGTGAAAAAAGCGTCGCGCATATCCTGGTTGCCCTCGTAAGCGCCGCGGGGCGTTATCAGCGTAAGGTCCGAGGTATCGTAGTAGAGGTCCGAAACAGTGCCGGACGCCACGTAATCGGCCCAGGCCACGACCTGGTATTGGGCGCGCGGCAGATCCGCAAACAGGATGTCGGATTCGTATGTGTCGTTATACGGATCGGGGAATGTGACCGTGCGGCGGATCATGGGAACCGATCCCGATTCGGGGTAAAGCTCCACTGTAACCCGCAAATCGAAGCCGTCCGCCCGCCCTCTGCTCCATGCTGCTGCGGCAGGTTGTTCCCCCCATTGGCGGTCGAAATCGAGGCGGGTGATGCGCAGGCTGGTGCGGCACTCTCCGGGATACTCATGTATGGTACAGCATCCTGCCAGGGAAAGTCCCAGCACTACACAAGACGCTATTTTTATCCACACTCTCATAGGTCAGAACCGGTAAAACAGAGATATGGAGGCATCCGTCAGCCCCCAGTAGTTACGTTTGCGGCTGCCGGTATATGCGCCGTTGGGAACGTTTTCGAACGTGTCGTAGCTGACCGAGGCGTACCCGGCGCCCAATGAGGCTTCCATGCCAAAATGGCAGGAGAAATACCAGGCGTAGCCTGCCGTGACGCCCACCCCGAGAACGGCACGGTTGTCCTGGTAGCGCAGCGCTCCACCTGTGGCGATATTGAACCATGTGGCCTGGGCGCCGGCTCCCAGGAACCACCCGCCGTAACAGGCGCAGCAGAACCAGTACCTGACAGAGGGACGGAGGGAGAGTATCCGGAATTTCGTACCTTTCGCCAGGTCATAGGGGCTGTAATAAAGGGGAAGGTCTATCGATACGCTGCTGCCGACCGTGACCTCGGCGCCTATATTGGCGATCGTTCCGGCAAGGGCGAGCGCGTTGGTCTTAATAACAAGGTTATGCTTCCACCGGGGTTTGGCGATAAGGCTCCGGTTCCATTCGAAAGGTTCAAAATAATAGACCGCCCTGCTTTCCTGTGCGGAAAGCGAGGAGCACATTGCTGCGAACAGCAGGACCAGTAACGGTTTGTAAATCGATCGGCGCATAAGTAAGCGGCAGATAAACGCCCTGCGCTCTCCGCATATTGTATGGTCTGCTGCCCGCCTTTTCATGGTCATACTTACCTCTTATTCGGGGGGCAAAATTATGCATGCGGACGTTCATATATTGTGGCTTTTTGAGGATGGATTTTTCTTTTTAGGCGAACAATGCGGTCTGCTTTTTGCTGAAAAAGACAATTTTACATGCGCCGCATCTGAAATGGATAAAAAACCGCTTGATTTTACTTTTTTGTCAATACGCGCTTAATAAATAATTTAAATTTGCGGCTGTATGAATAATTGATATTTACTGCTACTTTTGTTCCCCCATATTTTCCTGAAAATGCACTTGTACCTGAATGATAAACTGGTGGAGGATATCAAACGGCATGTCCCCCATAACGCACAACTGGTCGACACGCTGAGCGATATGCTTTCGCTGGGCAAAGAGGCCATTTACCGCCGCCTGAAAGGCGACGTTCCCTTCACCTTCGAGGAGGCGGTCAGGATAGCCGCCCATTTCAACCTCTCGATCGACAGGATCATGCAGTCGGTCGACTTCGGGAACAACAGCAGGGCCAGGAGGGGGGATATCCTTTCCGGCTCGGCCGAGCATTATATGGACAGGTACCGCCATCTGTTGGAAGCGCTCGGCGAAGGCCTTCTCAATATATACTCGAAAGGGAGCGGAGCCGTGTTTCAAACCGCAGCCAACCAATTGCCCTACAACCTGTTCGCACGTTTTGAAATGCTAGCCAGGTTCGAGGTATACAAATGGGCGTTCCTGAAAGAGGGCTCGAGGCCCGGATTCGGCCTGGTCAATATGATTAAACGACCCGACGTGCTGCAGGCCGAAGCGCGCCTGTTGGAGATCTGCGAAAATATGCCGCATATAAGATTGATCCTCGACCGGAATATTTTCAGGAATATCGCAGCGAACATCAGGTATTTCGTCCGGCGCGAACTGATAACCCCGACCGAATGCGGGCAACTCAAACTCGAACTGGAAAGGCTGATCGACGGGCTGGAGCAAATCTGTTCGCAAGGGGTCAACGCCGCGGGTTCTGAGGTTATGATCTACCTCTCGGATATCGCGCTGGACTCGACCTACTCGTTGATAGAGAACGGCAATGAGATAGCCAGCGTCAGCCGCGTCCATTTTATCGACTACATATTCAACACGCAGCGCCAGGACCAGGAAGACAAGATCTGGATCGAATCGCTTAAGCGCTACTCCACGCTGATAACCCAGAGCGGCGAAACGGAGCGCTTCGGCTTTTTTTCGGAGCAGCGCAGGATGCTCGAAACGACGCTATGATCTTTTGATGCGAAACGAGGGTTCAGGTAGGCCTGATTAACGTGCTGCCGAACCGGATTTTCAATCTGCCATGTCACGTACTTTTGTCTTAAGCTCCAGGCTGGTTTCGTACCTTGAACCTAAAATTATTCCCAAAGTCGCCCCTTTCCGGCAGGTTTGTAATTCTCTTCAGCTATCTTTTTAATGTCGCTCTCTTTGTAAAGGAATTGTCTTTAGGGCCCTATAGTCCTATTAGCATTGTGGAAGAAGCCCGGAAAACCGAAGAGAAGGTTAGGCAAATAGTGTCGTATATCTCTGATAATAGGATCAATTTGGCATACGACCATGAGGGGGCGACCAAGATCGGGTCGGCTTTGGCTTCTGAATTTGGTGAGGAAGGCAGGGATTTGTTCCATAAAATTTGCGGTTGGTCTAGCAGTGTGTATTAAACATGCCATAACTTGTAGATTATTGTAGGACTGTCAGAAACAGTCCTATTTTAATTATTTCGGGGTGGCGGGATTAATTATTGAAAGGGGTACACTGGGTAACCAGCGGGATGCCTTGAAATATCGCGGGAAAGGCGGGATGTTGGCTGAGGTTTTGATTTACAGACGGACTGATTATAACGAAGATGTTAGGCCGCAAGTAAAGTATTATAAACCGGCGGACAAAGCCAGCTTGTTCCATTCTGGGAATTCCATTCAGCAAAATACAATGAAAAATAGCAAAAGCTAATCAGTCCGTCTGTAAATCAAAACTTTAGCTGAATTAGCCTGTCTTGTACATCCTTGTTCCAAAACCGTTCCACTGACTTATTTTTGCTCGATTTTAGACAAAAGAAAAAGCCACTCACAAAATATGTAAGTGGCTCAAAATCAGTTTTTACTTTGTGGAGAAAGCGGGAGTGCTACTTCACTTCGTTCGGTCGTGATCCCTGGCCTGCTGGCGGCGTCCTTGCAAAGGCCGAATCAAACGAACAAACTCAAATAGAGTTGTTTTTTCTTTTGCAGCAGACCTTATGTGAATAAATTCCCAACAGTCTGCCACAAAAGAAAAAACCGCCTGTAAGGGCGGTTTGTCCATTTAATTCATCTTTGCGGAGAAAGCGGGATTCGAACCCACGAAGCCCTTTTGGAGCTTACGCACTTTCCAGGCGCGCACCTTCAGCCACTCGGTCATTTCTCCTTCGGGACGCAAAGATAATGAGAAATTTTCTCCCGGACAAATGTAGAATCAGCTTTAATTTGATGAAAGAAATTTAAGCGGTTTCTAAACCGTGAATTCTCCCCGCAACGGCCTGTTCAGTTCGGCCATGATCTCGTCCGGCGGCAATCCCCTGCCAAGCACATACATCAGCTTTGTGAGCGCCGCCTCGGTGGTCATGTCATGTCCGCTCACAACCCCGGTTTCTGCAAGCCTGCGCCCCGATTCGTAGATCGGCAGAACGCCGCCGGCAATGCACTGCGTCACGTTGACCATCACAACTCCCCGCGCGATCACCTCGCGCAGTATATCGAAGAACCATTCTGACGTAGGAGTGTTTCCTGCGCCGAAGGTCTGCATCACGACCCCCTTCAGTCCGTAAATGCCGAGCATCGCCCTCAGAACGTGCGCTTCCATGCCTGGGAAAAGCGTCACAAGGGTCACTTCGCGGCACAGTTCCGTGGAGATCCGCAGTTCCGGCGCGCCGTTTTTGTGGCGGTGGATGAACCGCGTGTTGTAATTTATCGTGACGCCCACTTCGGCAAGAGGCGGGTAGTTCTCCGAGGTGAAAGCGTTTAGCTGTTCGGCGCTCCATTTTGTAGTGCGGTTGGCGCGGAAGAGCTTGTTCTGGAAGTATATCGATACCTCCGGCACCATCGGCTGTCCCTGCTTGTTGCGTGCGGAAGCGATCTCGACCGCCGTGACGAGGTTTTCGCGTCCGTCGGTGCGCAGGACCCCGATGGGTATCGGGCTGCCGGTGAAAACGACCGGTTTGGCCAGATTTTCGAGCATGAAACTGAGCGCCGAGGCGGTGAACGCCATAGTGTCGGTTCCGTGCAGCACGACGTAACCGTCGAACCGCGCATAGTTTTCGCGGATGATGCATGCCAGATCGCTCCACAGCGCGGGTGTTACGTCCGACGAGTCGATGGGCGTAAGGTCCTCGTAAGATTCGATCTCTACGTCGAGCCTTTTCAGCGCGGGGATCTCGTCGTAAATTTCCGAAAAATCCAACGGTATGAGCGCACCGGTCTCGTCCGCCTTCATCCCGATCGTGCCGCCTGTATATATAAGGAGTATCCTCGCAGACATACTAATTGATTAATGGTTAATTGTTAATGGTTAATGAAAATTCATGCAAAATATAAGTCGATGATTATAAATTGACCATTGATCATTAACCATTATTTTCACGCTGCAGTTCGGCCCAGAGGGCGTCTTTCAGTTCGCGGATGCCGAGGCCCGAAACCGACGAAATGAAGAGAGCCTCGATGCCTTCGGGCAGCAGCGGGATCATCTGCGCCATCATCTCCGCATCGATCATATCGCATTTGGTGATGGCCAGCAGGCGCCCTTTGTCGAGCATCTCGGGGTTGTACTGCTCCAACTCGTTGATCAGGATGGCATATTCGCGCCGGATATCCTCCGAGTCGGCCGGGATCATGAAGAGCAGGATGGAGTTGCGTTCGATATGGCGCAGGAATCGCGTCCCGATGCCTTTCCCCTCGTGCGCACCCTCGATTATGCCGGGGATGTCGGCCATCACGAAGGAGTGGCCGTCGCGCACCTCGACGATGCCGAGGTTGGGCTCCAGAGTGGTGAAAGCGTAATCGGCTATCTTTGGCTTCGCCGCCGAAACGGCTGCAAGCAGGGTCGATTTGCCAGCGTTGGGGAATCCCACCAGGCCTACGTCGGCCAGCACCTTGAGTTCGAGTATGAAAGCGGCCTCCTGTCCCGCCTCGCCCGGCTGTGCATACCGCGGAGCCTGGTTTGTGGAACTTTTGAAGTGCCAGTTACCCAGTCCGCCTCGCCCGCCCTGGAGCAGTATCTGTTCCTCGCCGTCGCGGGTCACCTCGCATGCGAATTCGCCGGTCTCGGCGTCGCGTGCGATCGTACCGAGCGGCACGTCGATGTAGATATCCTTGCCGGCCTTTCCGCTCGAGCGCGAACCGAAGCCCGACTGCCCGTTCTCGGCGAATACGTGGCGCTGGTATTTGAGGTGGATGAGGGTCCAGAACTGGCTGTTCCCACGCAGTATGATGTTGCCGCCGCGTCCGCCGTCGCCGCCGTCGGGTCCGCCGAAAGCCACGAATTTCTCGCGGCGGAAGTGCGCCGAACCAGACCCGCCGTTACCCGAACGGGCGAATATCTTTACGTAGTCTACGAAATTGCTGCCTGCCATACAAAAGAATGAAAAGTGAAGAGTGAAAAGTGAAGAGTGTTTTTTCAACTCTTTTCCAAGTACAAAAGTACTGTAAATCGGCCGGATTTCCAACCGTGCTAAATTCCTGGCCCGGCATTTGGATAATTCAAAAAAAACTTCTACATTTGTTGTTAGTGAATAAGTTCCGGTCGGAGTCGGCCGGGATTTTGATTTTTTTTGTGTTATCCTAAGCGAAAGAATTATGACGCCGAAAGTTACATATCTTACGGAAGAGGGCTTCCAGAAAGCAAAGGACGAACTGGACCACCTGCGTTCGGTCGAAAGGCCTGCTGCATCGAGGGCCATCGCCGAGGCGCGCGATAAGGGCGACCTGTCGGAAAACGCCGAGTACGATGCCGCCAAAGAGGCCCAGGGACTTCTCGAAATGCGCATTTCGCAGCTCGAGACGCTTCTCGCGACGGCGCGCCTGATAGACAAGTCGAAAGTGAAGACCGATACGGTCCAGATACTCAACAGGGTAACCCTGCTGAACCAGAATACTAAAAAAGAGGTTGTCTACACGCTGGTTTCTGAAAAGGAGGCCAATCTCAAAGAGGGCAAACTGGCCGTGGGCACTCCCATAGCCAGGGCGTTGCTGGGGCATAAGAAAGGCGACACGGTCGAGGTGGATGTGCCCGCCGGGACCATTAAATTCGAGATACTCGATATTTCGGTGTAACGAGCCGCCGCCAGTTATAATAACAAAAAATCCGCCCGAAAGGCGGATTTTTTTCTACTCTGAGAATCCTATTGAAACGAAAGTCAGCACCTGGGGCAGGGCGGTCCGCCAGTATTCCCAGTTGTGGGCGCCGTTGCGCATCCGGAACTCGACGGGGATACCGAGTTTTTTCATCAGCGTAAAGAATTCGATATTCCCCATAAGCAGATAATCGTCGTCGCCGCAGTCGACATACCAGCGCACTGTTTTCAAGGCTTCGGTCTGTTCGGGCGACGCATTTTCGAGGAGCGTCGCGGGAAGCGTTACCCGGGCCGATTCCACGAATCCCGGATCGAACCTTTCGGGCATTGCGTCCCCGAGCTCGCCGACGAGTCCGCTCAGCGGGCATGCCGAGGAGAACATATCAGGATGCCTTTGAGCGTAGACAGCCGAACCGCCTCCCCCCATCGAGAGTCCCGATACGGCGCGGTGTTTTTTGTCGCTTTTTATCCTGTACGCGCTCTCGACCGCCGGAATGAACTCTTCGAAGAAGAATTTTTCGTACTCCCATCCCTGGACGTCGAAATATCCCATATCTTTTCCGCCGTATTTATCGCCTTTACCGCTTGCGTCGGGCATCACGATGATCACCGGCAGCGAGAACCCGGATGCTATGGCTTCGTCGGCAATCGTCCGAACGTTGCCGTTCTCGATCCAACTGCGGTGGTAGCCCCACGCTCCGTGCAGCAGATACAGCACGGGATAATCCTTTCCGGAAGTTTCGTACCCGTCGGGCAGGTAGACCGAATATTGTTTTTCCGCGCCCAGGATTTTGCTTTCTACGGATGCTTCCACGATCTTGCTCTGTGCCGCGAGGCTGAAAGTCACGAGGACCGCTATGGCGGCCAGGAACAGTTTTTTCATATTCGGAAAAATTCTGCGTTATTTAGTTCTTAAAATAAATCGTTGTGGCCGTTGCCACCGCCGCCGGCGTTCCGGCTTACTCGGAGAAACCTATCGAAACGAATGTCAGCACCTGCGGCAGCGCACTCTGCCAGTATGACCAGTTGTGTCCGCCGTTGCGCATGCGGTACTGGAGCGGAATGCCCTTTTCTTTCATCAGGCGGAAGAACTCGACGTTGGCGAACCATAGGAAATCGTCGTCGCCGCAGTCGACGTACCAGCGCACGGTTTTCAGCGCTTCGACCTGTTCCGGGGTGGCATTCTCGACGAAACCGACCGGGGAAGCGGCCCGTTTGTTAATATGCTCGTCTCGGCTCATCCCGCTCAGCGCCCCGCTCAGCGGACATGCCGACGAGAACATTTCGGAGTGCCTCTGCGCGTAGCTGGCCGAACCGCCGCCGCCCATCGAAAGTCCTGCGACCGCACGGTGTTTCTTGTCGCCGATGATTCGGTATGTCTTTTCTATATAAGGTATGAATTCAGTAAAGAAAAAATCTTCGTAGGGCCACTCCGGCTGGTTGAAATACCCCATGTTTTTCCCCATATTGTTGGCGTCTTCGCCCCGGGCGTCGGGCATTACGACGATCATCGGCAGCGTCATTCCGGCTTCGGTATGTTCGTCCATGATGAGTTTCATGTTGCCTTTGTCGCGCCACGCGGTGTGGGTGTCGCTGGCCCCGTGCAGCAGGTACAGTACGGGATAGCTTTTTCCCGAATCATCGTAGCCGTCGGGCAGGTAGATCAGATAAGGTTTTTCTACCCCCAGAAGCTGGCTTTTCATCGTGGCTTCGACGACGCGGCTCTGCGCGGAAAGTCCGGCCGCCATGATGGCGGCGATTGCCGCAAGAAATATTTTTTTCATAATCAGATAGTTTAAAGGCCTATCACAAATATAAGGATAAAATCAAGAAAGCCGCTCAAAACGAGCGGCTTTCTTTCCTGTTATATTCGGGACCTATTCCCCTTTCGAATAATTCATATTGGCCATGCGCTGGTAGCTGTTGTAGCGCCACTTCGCATTCTCTTCGGCTGCGGCGAAAAGTTCTTCCGCCTCGGCCGGATAGGCTTTCTTGAGTGCCGTGTAGCGCACTTCCTTGTCTAGGAACGGGCGGAACTTCGTCCAGTCGGGCTCTTTAGAGTCCATCACGAACGGATTCTGTCCTTCGGCCTCGAGGTCGGGATTGTAGTGCCACAGGTGCCAGTAGCCCGATTCCACGGCCAGTTTGCCGACGGTCGGGGTCTGTGTCATGCCTCCCTTGATGCCGTGGTTGATACACGGAGAGTAGGCGATCACCAGCGACGGGCCATTGTAGGCTTCGGCCTCTTTCAGCACCTTGAACAGTTGGTTCTGGTTTGCGCCTATCGAAACCTGCGCGACGTAAACGTAGCCGTAGGTCATTGCGATCGCGCCGAGGTCTTTCTTGCGGATGCGCTTTCCGCTCGAAGCGAACTTGGCGATGGCGCCCACGGGTGTAGCCTTCGACGACTGTCCGCCGGTGTTCGAGTAGACTTCGGTGTCGAGGACCAGGATATTGACGTCGAGACCGCTGGCGATGACGTGGTCGAGGCCGCCGAAACCGATGTCGTATGCCCATCCGTCGCCGCCGATGATCCACTGGCTCTTGCGGGCCATGAATTTCTTCAGTCCGAGTAGCTCCTTCGCGTCGTCGCATCCGCACGCTTCGAGCATCGGGACGAGCGTGTTTACGGCTTCGCGGTTGGCTGCGCGGTCGCTGCGCGTGTCGATCCACGCCTGCATGGCGGCTTTGGCTTCCGCGTTGAAGCAGTTGTCGCCCGCGATGGCGGCTTTCATCTTGTGTTCGATGCGGTCGCGCAGTTTTTCGGTGGCGACCTGCATTCCGAGCCCGAATTCGGCGTTGTCCTCGAAGAGCGAGTTGGCCCATGCCGGACCGTAGCCCTTGGCGTTGGTGCAGTAGGGCGTCGAGGGGGCCGAACCCGAATATATCGATGAACAACCCGTTGCGTTGGCAACGATCATCGACTCGCCGAAGAGCTGGGTGATGGCCTTCACGTAAGGAGTTTCACCGCAGCCCGCGCAGGCTCCGGAGTACTCGAACAAAGGCTGCGAGAACTGGCTGTTCTTCACGCTCTTGGTTTTGTCAGTCACTTCCTTGTAGCCGACTTTTTCGTGCATATAATACCACCTCGGCTGTTCTTCCATCTGGCTGGCCAGAGGCATCATTTCCAGGGCCTTTGTCTTGGCCGGGCAGACGTCGTAGCAGTTGCCGCAGCCCGTACAGTCGAGCGGGGATATCTGGATGCGGAACTTGTATTCCTTGGTGTCGCCGATACCCTGTTTGAAGACGGTCCCTGCCGGAGCAGCCTCAGCTTCAGCATCGGTCGCCAGGAACGGACGAATTACGGCGTGGGGGCAGACGTATGCGCACTGGTTGCACTGGATACAGTTGTCGGCGATCCAGTGGGGTACATTCACGGCGATGCCGCGTTTTTCGTATGCCGAGGTACCGTTGTCCCATGTGCCGTCCTCGCGGCCCAGGAACGCGCTCACCGGAAGGTCGTCGCCTTTCAGGTTGTTGACCGGCTCGACGACTTTGGTGATGAACTCGGGTTTCCCACAGGTACCGCACTCTTCGGCTTTGGCGACCGTGATGTTGGCCCATTCCGCGGGAACGGCAACTTTCTCAACCGCGTGCCCGCCTGCATCGACGGCTGCGTTGTTCATGGTGACGATCTCTTCGCCCTTCATGCCGTAGGACTTGCGGATCGCTTTCTTCATCTGCTCGACCGCAGTCTCGAAAGGTATCACATTCGCGATCTTGAAGAACGCGCTCTGCATGATGGTGTTGGTGCGGCTGCCCAGGCCAAGTTCGGCGGCGATCTTGGTGGCGTTGATGATGTAGAAGTTGATATTGTTCTTCGCCAGGTAGACCTTCATCGCGTCGGGCAGTTCGGCGGCCGTTGTTTCGGCGTCGTTGATGCTGTTAAGCAGGAACGAACCGCCTTTCTTGAGCCCTTTCAGAACGTCGTATTTGTGGACGTACGACGGAACATGACATGCCACGAAGTCTGGAGTCGTTACGAGATACGGCGAACGGATGGGCTGGTCGCCGAAACGGAGATGCGAAGCGGTGTAGCCGCCCGATTTCTTGCTGTCGTACGCGAAATAAGCCTGGCAGTATTTGTCGGTCGTGTCGCCTATGATCTTGATGGAGTTCTTGTTGGCCCCAACGGTACCGTCCGCGCCGAGTCCGAAGAAGACTCCTTCGAAGGTCCCTTTGCTTTCGAGGTCCACGGGTTCTCCCACCGGCAGCGACAGGTTGGTCACGTCGTCGACGATACCCACGGTGAAGTGGTTTCTCGGGGTCGCCGAAGCGAGGTTGTCGAACACTGCGACCATCTGGGCCGGAGTGGTGTCCTTAGACGAAAGCCCGTAGCGTCCGCCGATGATCAGCGGCTGGTTCGCTTTCCCGTAGAACATATCCTGAACGTCGAGGTATAGGGGTTCTGCGGGAGCGCCTTTTTCTTTGGTGCGGTCGAGTACGCAAACGCGCTTCACGCTCTTGGGCAGTACGTCGAAGAAATATTTTTCCGAGAAAGGGCGGTAGAGGTGTACCGTCACGATACCCACTTTCTGACCTTTTGCGTTGAGGTAATCTACCGTTTCGCGCAGGGTTTCGTTGACCGAACCCATCGAAACGACGATATTTTCGGCATCCGGCGCGCCGTAGTATGTGAAAGGCTTGTATTCGCGTCCGGTGAGATTCGATATCTCCTTCATGTACTCCGCGACGATGTCGGGCACGGCGTCCCAGAAACGGTTGCCGGCCTCGTTGCTCTGGAAGTAGATGTCGGAGTTCTGGGCGGTACCGCGCGTGACTGGCGATTCGGGATTGAGCGCCCTTTCGCGGAATTCGGCCAGCGCCTTGCGGTCCATCATCGGTGCGAGGTCTTCGCAGTCGAGCATTTCGACTTTCTGTATCTCATGCGAGGTGCGGAAACCGTCGAAGAAGTGCATGAACGGAACCCGGCTTTTGAGCGACGCGAGGTGCGCTACGCCTGCGAGGTCCATGACTTCCTGAACTGACGACGTTGCCATCATTGCGAAGCCGGTCTGGCGCGAGGCCATGACGTCCTGGTGGTCTCCGAATATCGAGAGCGACGATGCGGCCAACGCGCGCGCCGAAACATGGAATACGCCCGGCAGCAGTTCGCCTGCGATCTTATACATGTTGGGGATCATCAGCAGGAGTCCCTGCGATGCGGTGAAGGTGCTGGTGAGAGCGCCTGTCTGCAGCGAGCCGTGCACAGCGCCTGCTGCACCTGCTTCCGACTGCATTTCGACCACCTTTACGGTTTCACCGAAGACGTTCTTGCGTCCGTTCGCAGCCCATTCGTCGACGTATTCGGCCATTGTTGACGAGGGTGTGATCGGGTAGATTGCCGCCACTTCGCTGAACATGTAAGCGACATGGGCTGCGGCGTAGTTACCGTCGCACGTGATGAATTTTTTCTCTCTTTTCATTTGTATGCCAATTATTTGTGCAACAAATAATCACCGACGGAGGTAATTATGATCTTCTCATAATCACCTGCCGGGCCTTATCGGGCGAAAGCGGTAACTAAAAGTTGCTCCTGCCGCACGCGGCGGGATTTATTAATATTTTGTGCTTTTTTCGACTTCAAAAGAACGTTTGCAGAAATTCCGACTGCAAAAGTAATAATTTTAGTCCGGACTCCAAAACTATTACATTTACGGCTGACAAATAGTATAAATTATGTTATTTTTGTGATAATTTTTTAACCCCTAACCATAAAAATAATAAATGGAAAAACGCAGCCGCATCGACATCGCCGACGTGCTGAGGGGGATAGCCGTACTGGGCATCCTGCTCCTGCACTGCATCGAACACTTCAACTATTACCGTTTTCCGGAGACCTCGTCGTGTGGTTTCCTGGCCTTTTCCGACAAGGCCGTGTGGGACGGACTTTTCTTTACTTTCGCCGGCAAAGCCTATGCCATTTTTGCTTTATTGTTCGGCCTGACGTTCTTTTTGCAGGACGACGGGCAAAAAAAGCTCGGAAAGGATTTCCGGCCGAGATTCGTGTGGCGGCTCGTGTTGCTGTTTATTTGGGGCAACATCAATGCGGTGTTCTTTCCGGGCGAGGTGCTGGTGCTGTTTGCCCTGACGGGACTGGCCCTGCCGCTGGTCGCCCGCCTGCCGGACAAGGCGGTGCTGTGGATCGCCTGCATAATGCTGTTGCAACCCGATTTCATAGCTAATATAATAGTCGCGCTGGCCAATCCTCAGAATTTCGAGATGATGCCCGCATTCGCTTTCACGCCCTATTGGCAGGCCGATATGGACGCGCTCCAGGCGGGAGGTTTCTGGCAGTCGATCAAAGCTAACCTGTGGGACGGCCAGATGTTCAGCATATTGTGGGCGCGCGATTACGGAAGGATGCTGCAGGCCCCGGCGCTGATGATGGTCGGCATGCTGATAGGCCGCCGCAACCTCTTTGCCGGTACCGAGCAGAACATCCGTTTCTGGATGAAAGCCGCGCTCATAGGGTTGATCTGCTTCTTCCCGCTGAAAGGACTATCCGTGATGATCCCCGACTACGTCGCCAACAAGGGCGTCGTGTTCTACCTGGGACAGTTGCTGGGGGCATGGCACAAGCTGGCGTTCATGGTCTTCCTCATCGGGACCGTCCTTGTGATCTTCTACCGCACCCGTTTGCAGGGGGCGCTGATGAAGATAGCGCCTTACGGACGCATGAGCCTCACGATGTACATCACGCAGTCGCTCTTCGGCAGCGCGATATTCTTCAACTGGGGACTCGGTCTCGGCGAAAAACTGGGCAGCACGGCTTCGGTTGGCATAGCCCTTGTTATATTCGCCATCCAGTACACGTTCGCGGTTCTCTGGCTGCGCCGCCACAAGCAGGGGCCGCTGGAATATGTCTGGAGAAAAGCAACCTGGATAGGAGCAAAGAAATGATATACCGTTTTAACACAGCCTTCAGGCTGTGCGCAAAATCCCACTTTTCAAAAATCGTGGGCGCAGGCGCCGACTAAAATGGAATTCAACCATGTGCGATAGCTCCGCGTTAGCTCAAGGTTAGCTTCGCTTTCCTCCTCGCGGCTCGGCATAGCTCGAACAAGTTCGGCTTTGCTCTCGCTCCGCAGCGTCGGTTGTACCATTTTAGGCAAGCCGGAGTAGATTTTTGGAAGGTGGGCCGGTTTTGCTCCACTTTTGCCGGCCAAAAGTGGAAAAGAAAAAACAAATGATTAAATATACCGAACATAAATTGGACAACGGCCTTCGGGTCATAGTCCACCGCGCCGACCGCACCGAAATGGCGGCGGTGAACATGCTCTACTGCGTGGGGGCGCGCAACGAAAACCCCGCGAGGACCGGTTTCGCGCACCTTTTCGAACACCTTATGTTCCGGGGGACGCGGCAGGTACCCGATTTCGATACCCCCCTGCACAAGGCCTGTGCCGAGAACAACGCCTTCACCAACAACGACTACACGGATTACTACATAACTCTTCCGCGCGAGAACGTCGAGACGGCGCTGTGGCTCGAAGCAGACCGCATGACGGGCCTCGACATAACCGCCGAAACGCTCGAAACTGAAAAGCGGGTGGTGCTCGAAGAGTACAACCAGCGATATCTTAATCAGCCCTACGGCGACCAGTGGATGCTTCTGCGCGCGATGACCTACAAGGTACACCCTTACCGCTGGCCGACCATCGGGCTGACCCCCGACCATGTGCGCAATGCGACCCTGGCCGACGTAAAGGCTTTTTACGAACGATATTACAATCCAGCCAACGCCATACTTTCCGTAGCCGCTGAGATCGACCCCGACGTGATTTTCCGCATGGCAGAAAAGTGGTTCGGTGAAATCTCCGGCGGCGAAAAACCGGTCGACGCTATCCCCGCCGAACCCGTCCGGACCGAGGCGCGCCGCCAGGAGGTCGAACGCGACGTTCCGGCAACGGCGCTGACCGTCGCTTTCCCGATGGGCGCCCGCACCTCGCGCAACTACTACGCCTGCGACATCCTTTCCGATATCCTCGCCGGAGGAAGTTCCGCGCGGCTTTACCAGAGCCTCGTCAAGGAGCGCAAACTATTCTCGAGCGTCAATGCCTACATTACCGGCGACCTCGACCCCGGGCTTTTCATCGTGACGGGACATCTGCTGCCGGAGATATCCGTCGAGGCGGGCGAGAGAGCGATGTGGGACGAACTGCACAAACTGCAGAACGAGCCGGTAGGGGATTACGAGCTGGAAAAGGTGAAGAACAAGTTCGAGGCCGAGACCACTTTCGGCGAACTGAACGTGATGAACAAGGCGATGAACCTCGGTTTTTACGATATGCTTGGCGACCTGCCGCTGATAAACCGCGAGGTGGATATCTACCGTTCCTACTCCGCCTCCGACCTTATCGAAGAGGCCCGCGCGACATTCACGCCGGAATGGTCGTCCACTCTCATTTACAGAATGAAAGATGAAAAATGAAAGATGAAAAATTGCGGTGCAAGCGTTGCTTGCGTTCTTCAAATATAATATTGAAATTAGTGTCTGATAAATTTATTTTCCGCTTTAAATATTGAAATTGCAAAACCTTGTTTTGCTCCTTAATCTTTCATTTTTCATCTTTCATTTTGAAAAAAGTTCCCGAAATAGTTATCCCGAAGAGCGTCGAACTGCCGCAGGTCGAGTCTGTGACGCTGCCGAACGGTCTCCGTGTCCACCTGATCCGCACCGAAGGACAGGACGTCGCGCGCGTGAGTTTTGTCTACGCGGCCGGTTCGTCGCTGCAGTCCAAACCGTTCGCCGCCTCTTCTACGTTGAACCTTCTGGCCGAAGGGAGCGAACATTATACCGCCCATGAGATCGCTGAAAAACTCGATTTCCACGGCTCGTACTACGACGTGAGCATCGACCGCGATTACGCCGTGGCGACTTTCTGCTGCCTCGGGAAATTTTTCGGGCAGACGCTCGAAATGATGAGCGAGATCATGTTCCGCCCGGCTTTCCCGGACGACGAGGTGGCGATATACACGCAGAAGCGGATGCAGCGTCTGGCCGTCGAGCGCAGCAAACCGGCGACCAAGGCGCGCGAACTATTTTCGCAGGCCCTGTTCGGCGACGACCATCCATACGGGATGTCTTCGCCCGAGTCGGATTACGCCAACCTCGGCCGCACCGACATAGAGGATTTCTACCGCCGTTTTTACGGCGCCGGGAATTGCTTTGTTGCCTGCTCGATGGGGACCGACCCTTCCCAGCGCGAGGCCCTGCTGGATTTGCTCGGACAAATGCCGACGGGAGCAGATGCACTCTTCACTCTTCACTCTTCACTCCGAAAAGCGACAAGTATCGCTTTTTGGAAATAGATGGTGCGGTGCAGTCGGCCATCCGCATCGGGCGGCTCCTGTTCCCGCGCCAGCACCCCGATTTCGTTGGAATGCAGGTCGTGGCGACGCTTCTGGGCGGATATTTCGGCTCGCGGCTGGTGCAGAACCTGCGCGAGGAGAGGGGATACACCTACGGCGTGCTGGCGGCGATGGTCAACCTGCGCGAGGCGGGCTACCTTGCCGTTGCGACCGAGGTGGGGGCCGAAGCAACGAAGGATGCGGTGGCCCAGATCTTTGCCGAGATGGAACGCCTGAAGACAGAACCGGTTTCCGAAGACGAACTCGAAAACGTAAAACGCAGCATGCTGGGCGAGGTTATGCGCATTCTGGACGGCCCGTTCGGCATCGTCGACGTGGTGATAGAGAACACCCAAACGGGGGTCAACGGCGACTACATCAACGGTTTTATCCGTGAGGTCGAGTCCACTACGCCGCAGCGCATCATGGGACTCGCGCAAAAATACCTCGACCGCGATAAGTTCACGACTGTCATAGTTGGTAAAGAATAAATAAAGCGGGGTTAACGCCCCGCTTTATCTATTAAATATCTTCCGGTTTTAGTATCCGAAAATTTCCTCTTTCGTCAGTTTCTGCACTGGTCCGAGGCCCTGCAGGAACGTCATGTCGAGGTCTGCCGAGCGGCCCAGGATGCAGAAGTTGTATTTGCGGTCCTTGACCCATTCCTGCTGGAATGTCTTCACGTCTTCGAGCGTCATGCCGGGTATTTTTTCGTACAGCGAACGGCGGCGGTCGTAGTTCACCCCGAGGTCCTCGTTCGAAATGTATGTCCACAGCACTTCCTCTTTGATGATGCGTTCGGTGCGAAGGTTCGAGACGAGCGACTCCTTGGCGATGCCGAATGCGGCTTCACTTTCAGGCATGTCGTTGATGATCTCGTCGAATGCTGCGGCCGCATCGAGCATCTTGTCATTCTGCGTCGCGATGAAAGCGATGTAGGTATACGGATCTATTTTTTTCGACGGGCGCTGCAGGCTGGCGAATGCCGAATAGGCCAGGCCGCGTGCTTCGCGCATCTCCTGAAACACTATGGAGTTCATCCCGCTGCCGAAGTAACCGTTGTAGAGCGCTACGATGGCGTCGTTTGCCGGATCGTACTGTTCGCCGCGGTTGCTGTACTGGATGAAGTATATCTGCGCGGCGTCGTATTCGGCCATCATCACCTTGTTCTCGGGTGTAGCCACATACGGGTACAGCACCTTTTCACCCACCGGCTCGAGAGTTTCGGCTACCTTGTGGTACTCCTTGATATCGTTGAGCAGGGCGTTGTGGTCTTTCGGACCGTAGTACAGTATGCGGTGCTGCTGTCCGGCGAAAGCGCGTATCTTGCCGAGCAGCGCTTCCGAAGAGAGGGCGGCGAGCTGGTCGTTGGTCATCGTGTTGTTCCTTATGAATTCGGGACCGCGGACGGCATAGTTGCGCAGGCGTGCGAAATTCTGACCCTGGTTGAGCTTGGCATCTGTGCGCCTTTTGACCATATCGTCCTTGAGCATCGCCAGGATGGCTTCGTCGGCCACGGCGTTGTTCATCAGGCTTTCAGTCAGTTCCATGGCACGTCCCATGTTTTCGCTGAGGCCGCTGATAGAGACGTATGTGCGTTCTTCGCCGGCGCTGATGCTGAACGAGCAGGCGATATCATAGAACTCCGATGCCAGCTCTTCGGCGCTCATATCGGGGGTGCCCAGGTATTCGAGGTACGACGAGGCGGTGTTGATGGTGGCGTCGTTGTTCGAACCAACTTCATAGAGATAGATGAGGGTGAACAGGCCGGTGGTCTCATTCTTCTTGTAAAGCACTTCGATATCGCTCTTGGCTTTCAGCTTGTCCATATCGCGGTCGAAGTCCACGAAGACGGGCTCGATGGGCTTGACCTCGCTGGCCGATATCTCGGCAAGGAACGGACTTACTGCGTCGCGGTTGGTATTGATGGGTGTCAGCGCGGGTTTGGGCATCGTCAGTTCGTTCGGGTCTTTGCCTTCGCGTTTGTAGACTGCGGCGTAGTTGTCGTCGCGGAATTTTTCATTGGCGAATGCGATGACGTCGTCCTTGGTGATCTTCGAGATGCGGCCGAGTTCATCGACCATATCTTTCCACGGGATATTGTAAATGAAAGAGGTCACGAAAGCGTCGGCGCGGCCGTTGTTGCTGTCGAGATAGCTCATTCTCTGGGCTTTGTAGTTGTTGACGGTCGCCTTGATGATCTCTTCGGAGAATTCGCCGGCTTTCAGTTTTGCCACTTCGCCGATCATCAGGTCTTTCACTTCGTCGAGCGTCTGCCCGGCTTTGGGACGTCCCTGCAGCCACAGCATCCCGTGGTCGCCCAGGGCGTAGTTCACAGCATAAGCCGAAAGCACCTTCTGCTGCTGGTTGAGGTCGAGGTCCATCAGGCCTGCCTGCCCGTTGTAAAGAATACTGCCCAGGATGCTCATCATGTCGTTGTCGGAAGAGTTCATCGCGCCCGTGCGCCATGCCACCGTCACGTTTTCAGCGTCGTTGCCGTACACATCCCTGACAATGGGTTTGGTGACCTGGGGAAGCGCACCGAAATCGAGTTTCGGAAGTTCGGGGTTGGGCTTCATGGCACCGAAATACTTGTCTATTATGGCAATGGTTGCGTTCGGATCGAAGTCGCCGCTCATGCAGATCGCCATGTTATTGGGTACGTACCACGTGGCATGGTAGTTCCTGACATTGGTGATCGACGGGTTTTTAAGGTCTTCCTGCGTTCCGATCACAGTCTGAGTGCCGTACGGATGGGTTGGGAAGAGCGAATTGAGCATCTGTTCCACGACTTTGCGGCTGTCCTGGGTGAGCGACATGTTCTTCTCTTCGTAGATGGTCTCCAGCTCGGTGTGGAATCCGCGGATGACAGGGTGCTCGAAACGGTCGGCCTGTATCTTCGCCCAGTTCTCGATCTGGTTCGAGGGGATGTCCTCGACGTAGACCGTCTGGTCGTAGCTGGTGTAGGCGTTGGTGCCGCTCGCGCCGATCGCCGACATCAGTTTGTCATACTCGTTGGGGATCGCATAGCCCGATGCGATGTAGCTGATACTGTCGATCTGGTGGTAGAGCGCGGCGCGTTCAGCCTCGTCGGTGGTTTTGCGGTAGACTTCGAACAGTTGTTCGATCTGGTCGAGCAGCGGAGATTCTGCGGCGAAGTCCTGCGTGCCGAACTGCTGGGTGCCCTTGAACATCAGGTGTTCGAAATAGTGGGCCAGGCCTGTGGTTTCGGCCGGGTCGTTCTTACCGCCCACGCGGACGGCGATGTAGGTCTGGATACGCGGAGTCTCCTTGTTGACGGCCATGTAGACTTTCAGACCGTTGTCGAGAGTGTAGATGCGCGATTTCAGGGGATCTCCCTTGACGGTCTCGTACTTGTACTTCGACCCGCAGGACGACATCACCACCATCATGGCGATGAGCAGTCCGAAAACAGATGTAAACTTTTTCATAAGCAATTATAATTTAAGTTGGTTGTTTATTAAGTGAAGAGTGAAAAATCAAATCCTATACTACCAGTTCGCGGACCATATAGAAGAGCATCATTCCCGAGGCGACGAGCTTGATCCCGACCCCGCCGATGAAGGCTATGAAGGCGCCCATCGCTACGCGCAGAGCGACGTGCCCTTCGCTGCGGTTTCCGACGAGTTCGCCCACCAGCGCTCCGAAGAAAGGGAAAATGATCATGCCCCAGGGCGGGAATATGAACATGCCGAGCACGATGCCGGCGAAAGTCCCTATCGTAGCCTGCCTCGATCCGCCGAACTTTTTGGTCATCAGCACCGGCAGGAAGTTGTCGAGCAGCGTTACCACGACGGTCACCGCAAGCCACAGTATGATGAACCATGCTGCCATGTCGGCGTATTTTGTGAACGACATGATCAGCAGTCCGATCCAGCTCAGGGGCGGTCCCGGAAGCACGGGAACCACCGAACCCAGCAGTCCGATGACGCCGAGAAGGATGGCTAATATGGCAAGGAAAACGGACACTTTAAAGAGTTATGAGTCATGAGTTATGAGTCATGAGTCTGCGGCTGAAATATTTGAAACTGCAAAGGCGTAACTTATAACCCGATAAAGGTATGGAAAAATAAACAAAAAACAGTCCTGCGGGGGACTGTTTTAACAAATATTTAAAAAAGAGCCGCTCCCGTGTTGCCGGATGACGTCTATTTAACGATCTTGTTGGTGGCTGTATCGGGAAATATCACCCACGGTTTGAAGGTTTTGGCCTCCTCGAAATCCATCTGTGCGTAGGACATGATGATGATCTTGTCGCCCGGCTGCACTTTCCGCGCGGCGGCGCCGTTGAGTCCGATCGCGCCGCTTCCCCTCACCCCTTTGATGACATAGGTTTCGAGCCTTTCGCCGTTGTCGATATCGACGACCTGCACCTTTTCGCCCGCGATCAGGTTTGCCGCATCCATCAGATCCTCGTCGACGGTGATGCTGCCCACGTAATTGAGGTTCGCTTCGGTCACCGTAGCGCGGTGTATCTTCGATTTCAGTACTTCGATAATCATAATGAAAGATGATAGATGAAAAATGAAAGATTATGGTGATGCTTCGCATCGAATCAGATAAAAAGACCTGCGGCATATGCCGCTCCGCAATCTTTCATCTTTATTCTTTCATCTTTCATATTAATAACGCATATTATCTATTAACCGCACCCCGCCGGCCTGTACGGCGATGCAGCCCTGGCGGCGCGGAGTATTCCAGTCTTCAATGTCCGCCAGCGTGTCTGCGTCGACGATTTTGAAATATATCACTTTCAGCAGACCGCTGCGTTCCACTTCGGCGGTTACCCATTTTTCGAGTTCGCGCGGAGTCGCTGTCGGCGTTCCGACCATTGTCCCGGCCTTTTCCACCCCCAATTTCAGCGCCCTGTAAATATCCGGAGCGGCTTTGCGGTGTTCGGGCGTCAAAAGCGTGTTGCGCGACGACATCGCCAGTCCGTCCTCTTCCCTCACTATCGGGCATTCCACAATTTCAACGTCCATACCCAACTGCCTCACCATATCCCTCACCACGGCCACCTGCTGAAAGTCTTTCTGGCCGAAGAACGCTTCCGCCGGTTTCACCAAGTCGAACAGGCGGCTCACCACCTGTGCCACGCCGTTGAAGTGTCCCGGCCGCGTGGCCCCTTCCATCACTTTGTCGAGCTGCCCGAAATCAAAAACCCGGGTATCCGGTTCGGGATAAACCTCTTCTACGGTCGGCATGAAAACCACGTCGACCCCCTCTTTTTCCAGCATCGCGAGATCTTTTTCCGGCGTGCGCGGGTAGTTCCGCAGATCGTTCGGGTCGTTGAACTGCGTGGGGTTTACAAATATGCTTACCACGAGTGTCCCGCTGCCTTTTTCATCGCCGTCGGCGTTCCGACCGCATTTTACCAACGACAGATGCCCTTGGTGGAGCGCCCCCATCGTCGGGACCAGTTTTATATCTTTCCGCGGAATCCCTGCCAGCGCTACAGCCAGCTCCGCCCTTGTTTCTGCGACTATCATTCCTGTATGAATACGGGGCAAAGTTAGGGAATAGTTTTATAAACTGTCCGGATTATCGCAAAAAAAGGTAACTTTACCGATCCTGATAACGAAATTTTGACAAACATGAAGAAAGCCGCACTTTTTATCCTCTCGCTGTTCAGTGTATTAACCTGCAGGCCCCAGGGCGCGGAGCCGCAGGGTGAAAATCCCTTTCTTGCCGACCCGACCATTTTCTTCTGGGACGGCGTCTATTATCTTTACGGCACCGGGGGTATAAAACCGCAGGACGGCCGGCCGCCGCACGAAGGCTTCCTGGTATATACTTCCACCGACCTCGAGAACTGGAGCGGTCCGGCCGGGGTCTGCGACGGATTCGCTCTGGTAAAGGGAGAGTCCTACGGCGACAGGGGTTTCTGGGCGCCCCAGGTGTTCCGTTACAGGGATAAGTTCTACATGGCATACACGGCCAACGAGCAGATCGCGGTCGCGTCCGCCCCGAGTCCGCTGGGACCGTTCAGGCAGGATGAGCTGAAACCGGTCTCCACGGCGACCAGGCAGATAGATCCTTTCGTCTTTTTCGACGGTGGGAAAATATATATGTACCACGTCAGGCTGACGGGAGGCAACCGCCTCTTTGTCGCCGAGATGGACGCTGACTTGAAGGCATTGGACGAATCGACCGTGGCGGAGTGTATCTCCGCGGAACCCGGCAGTTGGGAAGATACTCAGAATGTGCCGTGGAGAGTGGCTGAAGGCCCTACCATAATTAAAGATGATGGGAAATATTATTTCTTCTATTCGGCCAACGACTTCCGCAATATCGACTATGCGGTGGGCTACGCAACTGCCGGCTCGCCGCTCGGTCCGTGGGTGAAGTACGACAAAAATCCCATTATCGACAGGGAACTTGTCGGATGGAACGGTCCGGGCCACGGCGACATATTCTTCGACGGCAGCGGTGAAATGTGGTATGTGCTCCACACCCATTTTTCGAACGAACGTGTCTCTTCACGCAGGACGGCGATTATAAGGATCGAAAAAAGGGATGACGGATTTACGGCGCTGCCCGAAACGTTCCGTTTCCTCTTGGTAACGAATAAATAAGCTGAAAAACCGTTCGCCGGTAGAAGAAAAAGGGATAACTTTGTCCCGAAGACGCCGGCGAATCATCGGCGGCATGACTAATGATGATTAAAATATGACAATATGAAAAAGTTTTTAATTATTATCGCAATGGGAGCTATCACTCTTAATATGATCGCCTGCGAGGGCGGGAAAGATAAAGAACAGGAGTTCAAGTGGACCGTCGACCGTTTCGACGACATCCGCGTAATGCAGTACCAGGTGCCGGGCTTCGAGGCTCTGCCGCTCGAGCAGAAACTGCTGGTCTATTACCTCAGCGAAGCCTCGCTGTGGGGCCGCGACATACTGTTCGACCAGAATTTCAAATATAACCTGCCCATCCGACGCACTCTGGAAGGCATCTATAACACATTCGCCGGCGACCGCAAGACGGAGGAGTGGAAGGCGTTCGAGACATATCTTAAGAAGGTGTGGTTCGCCAACGGCATCCATCACCACTATTCGGGCGACAAGTTCAAGCCAGGGTTTACGGAAGAGTATTTCGACGCGCTGTTGGTCGGTACGCCCAACAACGTGCTTCCGCTCGATTTCGGCAGCCGCGAGGAACTGATCGCCACGATCAAGCCGATAATCTTCGACCCGTCGCTCTGGCCCCTGCGCATGAACCAGGCGGAAGGAGAGGATCTGCTGCAGACCTCGGCGATGAACTATTACGAGGGCGTTACGCAGGCCGAGGCGGAAAAATTCTATGCCGCGATGGTCGATCCGAAAGATCCTCAGCCTATCTCTTACGGGCTGAATTCCAAGCTGGTCAGGGTGAATAAGCTGGTGAAGTCCGGAAATGAACTTCAGGAGCGCGTGTGGAAAGAGGACGGAATGTACGGCGACGCCATCAAACAGATAGCCTACTGGCTCGGCAAGGCGCAGGAAGTGGCCGAAGAACCTCAGAAACAGATAATCGCCGACCTCGTCCGTTACTACAAAACCGGCAACCTGCGCGATTTCGATGCCTACAACATCGCCTGGGTGCGCGACACGGTCTCGAACGTCGATTTCGTCAACGGCTTCATCGAGAATTACGGCGACCCGCTGGGGATAAAATCGTCGTGGGAGTCCAACACCAATTTCAAAAACACCGAAGCCACCAAGCGCACCGAGATCATCAGCGACAACGCGCAGTGGTTCGAGGATCATTCGCCCGTCGATCCGCGCTACAAGAAAGCCAAGGTCAAGGGCGTGTCGGCCAAGGTCATCAACGTGGCCATGCTGGGCGGCGACTGCTACCCGGCCACTCCCATCGGAATCAATCTGCCGAATGCCGACTGGATCCGCCGCGACTACGGCTCTAAGTCCGTTACCATTCAGAATATTACCGACGCTTATGATAAGGCCGCCGAGGGCAACGGTTTCAAAGAGGAGTTCGTGCTGCGGGCCGAGGACCGCGAGCGCATGAAGAAATATGGTTCGCTGGGCGACAATCTCCATACCGACCTGCACGAGTGCCTGGGCCACGGCTCCGGACAGCTTGCCCCGGGCGTGACTGGCACCGAACTCAAACAATACAGCTCGGCGCTTGAGGAGTCGCGCGCCGACCTTTTCGCGCTCTATTACCTGGCCGATCCCAAAATGGTCGAACTGGGCCTCATCCCGTCGCTCGACGTGGCGTGGGCCGAATACGCCAGCTACATGATGAACGGCATGATGACCCAGTTGGCGCGTATCGAGCCGGGCAAGAATGTCGAACAGGCCCACATGCGCAACCGCAAAACCATCGCCGAATGGTGTTACGAGCGCGGCAAGGCCGACAATGTGATTGAGAAGGTCGTAAAGGACGACAAAACCTACATTGTGGTCAACGATTTCGGCAAACTGCGCGGCCTTGTGGGCGAACTGCTCACAGAGGTGCAGCGGATCAAGAGCGAGGGCGATTTCGAGGCGTGCCGCGATCTGATCGAAACCTATGGCGTGCGTGTCGACCCGACGCTTCATGCCGAAGTGCTGCAGCGCTACACAGCCCTGAACCTTGCCCCGTATGGCGGCTTCATCAATCCGCGCTACGAGATAGTCAAGGATATGAACACCGGCCAGGTCGAGGATGTAAAGGTCACTTACGGTGAAGCCTATGCCGACCAGATGCTCCGCTACAGCCGCAATTACTCGCCGCTTCCCAGCAAGAATTAATTACGAATTAAAAATTACGAAAGTTCCGGGCATCGTCATTGCGAGCGGAGCGAAGCAATCCAGAAAAAACGGGAAAAGCATACCAAGTCCGGTGTGCTTTTCCTATTTCATGGCCTGTATCCGTAATTCCATACAGCCGGCCTGCTATTTGGTAAAACAAGGGCGGAAGGATAACAATTATATCTCTTTATATAAATATCTTTGTGCCTGATATCTATGATGGCCGCCCGGTTGTTCATATTTTAGTCGAAAAAATAATAGAAAAAAGTTCATGATTTCAGGGGAATCGGTATTTTTGCAAACATGAAAAAACTGTGGAAAGAATACGGCCGGATGGCCGCGGCGACAATTGTGCTGATAGTGGCGGCGGTCATGATGACGGAGTGCCGCGGGAAGAGGGAGAAAACCGAAGCCGTGGAGCCTGAAAGGGAGATCCCGACGCTCTACGGGATACCGTATGAGGATTACGAGCTGGTTGAGGCCGAAGTTGAGCGCAACGAGACTATGGGCAAGATACTTGGTAATTTCGGTATCGGCGCCGGAACGATCTACCGCATCGAGCAGGCCTGCAAGGACACTTTCGACCTGCGAAAGGTGCGTGTCGGAAACAAGTACACCGCTTTCCTCACTCTCGACACCATAGGCAACCGCACCCTCTCGCACTTGGTGTACGAGAAGGACCAGATAAACTACGTCACCATCTCGATGCTGGGCGACTCGATATGCGTCTGCAACGGCTGCAAGCCTGTCCGGGTGGAACGCCTGCACGCCGAAGCCGAGATCACCTCGTCGCTGTGGAACGCCATAGTGGGCAACGACATGCCCTTTGCCCTGGCGTCCGAAATGGAGGACATATTCGGCTGGAGCATCGACTTTTTCGCCGTGCAGCCGGGCGACTCTTTCGAGGTGATCTACGAGCAGCGTTACGTGGATACCATGAAAGTCGGCATCGGGCGCGTCTGGGGCTCGGTCTTTCATCACGGCGGCAGGTCCAACTACGCCATCCCGTTCAAGCAGGACGGCAAGATAGCCTACTGGGACGAGAACGGAAACAGCCTCAAGAAATCTTTCCTGAAGGCCCCGCTCAAATTCACGCGCATAAGTTCCAGATTCTCCAACGCACGCCTGCATCCCATATACCGCGTCTACCGTCCGCACCATGCGGTCGACTATGCCGCTCCCTCGGGGACTCCCGTTCATGCCGTTGCCGACGGCGTAGTGACTTCGCGCGGCTGGGCCGGCGGAGGCGGGAACACAATCTGGATAAAACACGCCCGCGGCTACGAGACCGGCTACCTGCACCTTAGCAAATTCGGCCCCGGGATATCCACAGGCACGCGCGTCAAGCAGGGGCAGACCATCGGTTATGTGGGCAGCACCGGCACCTCGACAGGCCCGCACCTCGACTACCGCGTCCGTGTGAACGGCAAACCTATCGACCCGCTGAAAATTCCCCAGGAACCGGGCGAACCCATCCGCAAACAGGACCGCGAGGCTTTTGCAGTGATCCGCGACAAAGTGATGGGCGAACTGGCGGGGACTCTTCCCGAATCCGAATGGCTCGTGCAACTCGACTCGATCGTGATGCCCGCCGTTCCTCCCGCCCCGGTAAATCCATCTCCGGTCGACACTACGCGCAACATCATCGACAGGCGATGATTAATTACGAATTTCAAATTACGAATTACGAGCGACGTGTCGATTCGTCATTGCGAGGAATGAAATGACGAAACATATATAATTTCATCCCGAGCGAGCCGAAACCGTAATGGGTTTGCAGAATTGAACGTTACCTTCCGGCGACGAGGGAACTACCTTACAATTGAACCGACTCCCGCCCACCGCCATTGCGAACCTTGAAAGGGTGAAGCAATCCAGGCAAGAAAAGCATACTTATACAGTATGCTTTTTTTATTTTGTAACCCCCGGCAGCTATTTCATACATCCGGCCCGCCATTTGGTAAAACGGGAACGAAAGGATGATAATATGTATCTGAAAAACAATATATTTGTATCAGATAAAAAGTAAGGTGATGTCAAAATATTTGGTATTGACCAATAACAACGAGGTGGTGAGGGTCGCGTGCGAACGGGTCGTCTACATTCTATCGGACGGCAACTACTCCACCATGACGCTCGAGAACAAGGACGAGCACGTCTTCTCGTTCAATCTGGCCTCGTTCGAGAAGACGATAGAACAGCAGTTGGGGACCGATGCGCAGATGTTCATCCGCCTGGGCAAAAGCCTCATAATCAACGGAAGCTATATTTACTACGTCAACGTGTCGAAACAGACGATCGTGCTTTCGGACGGTGGTTTCGCGAATAAATTCACGCTCTCGGCTTCGAAAGAGGCGCTGAAAGCACTGAAAACCGTATTGGAAGAGAGCATTAAAAGCCGGAGGATAGGGATATGAGCAAGAATAATAAGCAGGAAAAGGAAGTATACGTACTCGGCGCCGACATTAAAGAGAAGAAGAAAGGCGGCGCGGCAAAGTGGTGGTGGATTGCCGCCGTTCTCGTCTGCCTGGCCGCTGCACCAGCGGGCGTGTATATGATATTTTTCTTTGAGAAAGAGAGAGAAGAGACCCCCGACTACTATTTCGAGCCGGAGGATACCGGGACCGTGGAAAATATTACGGTAGTTGAAAATGTCGAGGCGGATCCGGCCGAACCCGCCTGGATAGAGGTGGTGCAGGATACGGTGAACGACGTTCCGCTCGATATTTTCGTTCCCTACAACCTGGTGATGTCGCTGGCGGTCGGCATGCCCGACAGGAACGATTCGACCATCGTGTTCGCTGCGATGGCCGCGGATATACGCAAGGATAATATGCAGATAGTTGGCGATTTCGTCCTTTCGGGAGAAAAACTTTCGCGCGGAGTTGCCAAGAGGGGTTTCTGTGCCGTGATCGACAACACTATCTCTGTCGGGATGGGAGAGGAAACGCCTCTGCTCCAGCAGGCGATCGACAGCAAAGGCTTCTTCTTCAGGCAGTATCCCCTTGTCCATAATGGGGAATTGGTAGAGAACAACCCCAAAAACATATCTGTCCGCCGTGCGCTTGCGGTGCGTGAAGGCGATGTGATAATGGTGGAGAGTAAAACCAAAGAGTCCTTCAGCGATTTTTCACGTGCGCTGATCGGCATGGGCGTATCGGACGCGATATATCTTGTCGGCGGCGGCGCCTGGGGATGGTATCGCGATAAAGATCATCGGCTGTGTGAGTTCGGGGAGGAACTCGCCGAGGTGCCTGAAAACATATCCTTTATTCTCTGGCGCACGGATCGCACGGAATAAAATAATCCATTAGAAATTTTTGAAAAATGTCAACCGGTGTATTTGCACCGGATAGGGTGTCGTATGCTTTTGAATTCATAAAAGCCATGAAAAAACTGATTGCAATTTTTGCCGTAGCGGCCATTTCGGCCCTCACCATGACCTGTTCGGAAAAGCCGGAACTGCCCGCTCCGGATTTCAGGCGCGCTGCCGGTCCGGAAGAAACACTTCAGGGAGAGCCGGTTGAAACCGCCGCCGCCGACACCCTGCCTGCCGTTCCGCCGAAACGTATCTACCTGACGATAGATGACTCACCCCTGCATGGAAGCCCGAAGATCGACAGCATTATCACGGCGACCGAGGTAAAAACGAACCTTTTCGTCGTCGGCAAACCCGTCGACGAGAGCGGCAGGTTCCGCAGGCATTACGAGCGGTTCAGGGCGAATCCATACGTCGAGATATACAACCACAGCTATTCGCATGCGAACAACCGCTACGCCGCCTATTATAAGGACCCGGAAGCGGTGCTGGTCGATTTCGAGCAGAACCGTGTCGACCGTGACATCGCGCATAAGATAGCCCGCCTGCCCGGACGCAACCTGTGGCAGCTCGGCACGAAAACCAAAAATTACAAACAGTCGGGCGCGACTTCCGCCGCGCTTCTGTCTGAAAACGGGTATAAGGTCTTCGGCTGGGACGTCGAATGGGAATACGACCACAAGGATTACACCCCGAAACAGACGATCGACGAACTTGTCGGCGAGATAGACAGCCTTTACCGTCGCCAGCTGACGTTTACCAAAAACCACGTGGTGCTGCTGATGCACGACCAGATGTTCGCAAGCATCGGTGAGGAAAACGACCTGGGCGACCTTGTAGGCCGTCTGCGCGGGCGCGGCTACACGTTCGAATACCTCACCCAGTATCCCGAATAATGGTTTTTTACTACCTTTGCAGTGGCAACGGCCACGGCGGACTTGATGATAAGGACGATTGCAGATCGGAGTCTCTTGGCACAGCGCCACCGTTATTATGCTTGGCTGTCATCCCGAGCGAGCCGAAACCAAGATGGTTCATGGAACTGCCTGGCAACTTTCGGCGACGAGGGATCTGCCTTATAATAGAGTATGATGGGAATACCCGATAAAATAGCGACATTCATCCGCAAACACCATATCATGACGCTGGCGACGGTGGGGGCCGACGGCCGCCCGTGGACGGCTCACGTTTTTTATGTGTGTCTGCCCGGGCAGAACCTCTTTGTTTTCACGACGGAGACCAAGACGCGCCACGGTGCAGAGATGGCGGCCGATGCGAATGTCGCGGCAGGGATAGCTCTAGAAACCCGCACTGTCGGACGGCTTCAGGGGCTTCAGATCGAAGGCACGGTGCGCATTGCCCAGGGCGAGGAACTGTCCGCCGCCCGCCGCGCATATCTAAAACGTTTCCCTTACGCGATTGCGGCCGACCTGTCCCTGTGGCTTCTGGAACCTGCCATGATGAAACTCACCGACAACACTCTCGGTTTCGGCAAAAAACTGATCTGGCAAAAAGAAAACAGCGGACTTTAATCCGCTGTTCTTTAATTATGCCGTTACCCGCTTACCAGGCAAATAAAGGATATCCCGCCATCATGGCGTTGACCTCGCCTCGGACGGCGGCGATGTTGGCTTCGTTCTCGTGGTCGGCCAGCACGCGGTCGATCAGCGCGACAATGGCATCCATCGCCTCTGCTTTCAGTCCGCGGGTGGTGATCGCCGGGGTGCCGAAACGGAGTCCCGAGGTCTGGAACGGTGAGCGGCTGTCGAACGGGACCATGTTCTTGTTGGTGGTGATGTCCGCGGCGACCAGCGCCTTTTCAGCCGCCTTACCGGTCAGTTCGGGAAACTTGGTGCGCAGGTCGACCAGCATCAGGTGGTTGTCCGTGCCGTTCGAGATTATCTTGTAGCCGCGCCTGACGAACGCTTCGGCCATAGCAGCGGCATTCAGTACGACCTGCTTCTGGTACTCCTTGTACGACGGTTCGAGAGCTTCGCCGAAAGCCACTGCCTTGGCGGCTATGACGTGTTCGAGCGGACCGCCCTGCACACCGGGGAAAACCGATGAGTTGAGGACCGCCGACATCTTCTTCACTTCGCCTTTCGGGGTGGTGATGCCCCATGGATTGTCGAAGTCTTTGCCCATCAGGATGATGCCGCCGCGCGGACCGCGCAGTGTCTTGTGCGTCGTGGACGAAACGATATGCGCGTATTTAACGGGATTTTCCAGAAGACCCGCCGCGATCAGACCGGCCGTGTGGGCCATGTCGATAAAGAGCAGCGCCCCGACCTTGTCTGCGATTTCGCGCATCCGCTTATAGTCCCATTCGCGGCTGTAAGCAGAAGCTCCGCCGATTATCATTTTCGGCTTGTGCTCGAGTGCCAGCGCCTCCATTTCGTCGTAATCGACTGTTCCGGTCGCTTCCTTGACCTTGTAGCCGACGGCCTTATAGTAGAGGCCCGAGAAGTTGACGGGCGAGCCGTGCGAGAGGTGTCCGCCGTGCGAAAGGTCCAGCCCCAGGAACGTGTCGCCGGGCTTCATGCAGGCCAGGAAAACGGCCATGTTGGCCTGCGCTCCCGAATGGGGCTGCACGTTTGCGTATTCGGCTCCGTAGAGTTGGCAAAGACGCTGTATGGCAAGCGATTCGACCTGATCCACCACTTCGCAGCCGCCGTAGTAGCGTGCGCCGGGGTACCCCTCGGCATATTTGTTGGTCAGCACCGAACCCATGGCTTCCATCACCTGGTCGCTCACGAAGTTTTCCGATGCTATCAGTTCGATACCATGTTCCTGGCGGCGGCGTTCAGCGCCTATCAGCTCGAAGATCTGCTTGTCGCGGGTCATATTCAATTACGAATTAAAAATTACGAATTACGAATCTGGATTCAACAGGTAGGCTTAACGAAATGATAAAGCCTTTGCGGGGACAAATTTAGTTATTTATAAAGGAAAAACTCTATCTTTGCGGTGAAAATTCGTAATTTGAAATTCGTAATTCGTAATTCGTAATTGAAAAAAACTATGGGATTACTTACAGGAAAGGTCGCTCTGGTAACCGGGGCGGCGCGCGGGATCGGACGGGCCGTAGCCCTCGAAATGGCAAAGGAAGGGGCCGACGTGGCTTTTACCGACCTTGCGGTGGACGACAACGCGCTTAAAACTGAAAAGGACATACAGGCTCTGGGCGTGCGTGGCAAGGCCTACGCATCCAACGCCGCCAACTTCGAAGAGGCCCACAAGGTGGTCGACGAAGTGGGCGCCGATTTCGGAAAGATCGACATACTCGTCAACAACGCCGGCATAACGAAGGACGGCCTGATGATGCGCATGAGCGAGGCTCAGTGGGACGCCGTGCTGAACGTCAACCTCAAGTCGGCCTTCAACTACATACACGCCGTCACTCCGGTCATGGTGCGCCAGAAATCGGGCAGCATCGTCAATATGGCTTCGGTGGTTGGCGTTTCGGGGAATGCCGGACAGTGCAACTACTCGGCTTCGAAAGCGGGCATGATCGGCCTTGCCAAGAGCATCGCCAAGGAACTGGGTCCGCGCGGAATCCGCGCCAACGCTATCGCTCCGGGCTTCATCATCACCGAGATGACCGACCAGCTCTCCGACGAAGTTAAGGAAGGTTGGGCGAAACAGATACCCCTTCGCCGCGGCGGAACCCCGGAAGACGTCGCCAAGGCGGCTGTTTTCCTCGCATCGGATATGGCTTCCTATGTCAGCGGACAGGTGCTGCACGTTTGCGGCGCTATGAATACTTAATCTTTATTACGACGGATGCATATGGCATCTGTGTGTCAGACGATAGTTGCGTTTATCCGTCGTAATAAAGATTAAAGGCATCTGGATTTCCAGATGCCTTTTTGTTTTCGATCACCCCATCCCCGACCCTTCCCCTGACCGTAGGGGAAGGGAGAGGTCGCAGGAATTTTTTAGAATACGGCTTTGATGCCGAGCATCACATTGGCGCCGAGTCCGCGGTAGTGGTTGTAAGGGTATAATTTCTGGTTGGCGAGGTTGCGTCCCTCGATGAACACGCCGAAACTCTTCGAGACATTGTATTCGAACCCTGCCGAAATGTCTACCGTCGCCTTGACGCTGCTTATTTCAGTGTCGGCCGCCCAATCCGTGATCGGCATCCCCCCGTTTTTAAGATCACAGAACTTGCGTGGTCCCATGAAATTGGCCCCCGCCGAAACTTTGAATTTTTTGTGGGAATAAGCGAGTCCGAGCTCCGCTTCGTATTTCGGCAAACCGATGGGCACGGGGAAGTTCTTGAAGTCGTAGCCGTTCCAATTCGCACCCAGCTTCATCGAGAACCCGCCGAGGTTCTGCAGTCCGAGTTCCGCGCCGAAGACGGACATCGTGCCGTCGTCCGCATATGGCAAAAATCCCAGAGGGGAGTAGTACACACGTGTCTGAACGTCTGATATTGCGACTGTATGCTGATTGCCTATAAATGCAGTGTAGTTTTTCAGCCACGACATACCGCCGTAGATGTTATATGAGAATACGCTGTTGACATTGCCCGAAAATCCCAGGCGCAGGTCGTAGGTCCAGCCGGTGAGCGACGAACCCGTCATATACGGATTGCGCCTCGAAAGCGCTTCGTAGCTGCCGTCCAGAAGTTCCGATCCGAGCGTCAGGTAGGGTGTGAAATATCCGTTGGCGATATTTAAGGTGGCCGCTACTTTTGGGGAGAATACGAAATGGCTTTTCGTGTCCAGTTCGTCATGGATGTACGACAGGTCGACCCCGGCTTTCAATTTGAATTTATTGAGCGACAGCAGGTAGGCGGGGGACAGCGAAAACACGGTGGAGTTTCCGCCGTAGTCATCGTCAAGGCTGACTACCCCGCGCTCATACAGCACCAGTTCGAAGCCGTGCACGGCGGTGAACATCTTGCTTATCACGGCCCATGCATCGATATCCATCTGGTAGAAATCCGACTTCTCGTGCGCGACTCCCATATCCAGTCCTACCCTGAAATTGAGTTTACTGAGGTCGGTGAATGTGTCCCCGAAACTGATATTGCCGCTTATTTTACCCAGGTTGTAAGACTCCACGGCCATACTGTTCACCACATTTGCCGGGTCCACTCCCGCGATCGTGCGCGGGATAACCCCGTAGGGACTGTACATGCGGTTGTCGTAACCCGCCCCGCCCTCGAGTTTGTAGCGGCTGTAGTGGCGGCTGCCGTAAAGCCCGAAGGCGTTGAGCATCTCCGCGGATTTCGGCTTTAGGCCAAGCTCGTTTTCGATCTTCGAGTACGACCCGCGGTGGTTGAAGAACATCCCGAAGGTGCTTTTGGTCCCCATGTAAGGATTGAAATAGAGGTCTGCGGTGCTTTGCAGTGGAAAGCCTGCTCCGATGCGCAGGTATAGCGGACGGTTCTTCTCGAACGGCACGACACTCATCATGGCCGGTTCGTATTTCTCCGACCCGAAGGCGGTGCGCCACGCGGTGGGGGTGATCGAGTAGTCGATTTCAGGCCTCAGCTGCACGGTATCGATCATGCGCGGTTCGACGGGAAGTTTGACCGCCTGCCCCACTTTCGGTGTGTAGGCTTTTGTCACCTCCAGCTGTTTCGAGATATCGTCCTGCGCCGCAACCGTCCCTGCCACAAGCAACGCTGCTATAATGAATATATATCTTTTCATTCGTAATTCGTAATTTAGCGTAGCGCAGCGATCCGCTCTTTTGCCGCCGCCACGATCCCGTCGTCCGCAGGCGAATATCCGTCCACGATGCTCTGGTATGTAGCCCTGGCCTGGAACATGTCACCCTCACGCACATAGATATCGCCCAGCGTCAGGAACGACTCGCCGAGCCAGTACGAGTAGGGGGTGTTCGCATCCGAAAGAGCGAAGATCGCCTCCTCGGCTTTACGGTAATATCCCTCTTCATACAGGTTCTCTATCACCCGGTAAGCCGATTCCGCTCCCTCGGGAGTTCTCACGTCTCCGGCCAGCGTGCGGTAGATATCGACGGCCTCGACGGTTTTTCCTTCGGCGCGCAGGATATTGGCTTTAGCGAACTGCGCCTGGCGCATGCTCTTTTCGGGAACTCCCGGCAGCGCGGCCACTTCATCGGCCATGGCCGATATCATGGCGTCGTCTTTCGTCGCGATCACCGATGCGACATAACCATCCAGCGCCTTTCCGACTATGGCCGGATCGGTCGTCACTTTCGACAGGCGGCGGTATGCGTCGGCGGCTTCGGCGTAGTGCCCGCCCTTGAAATTGAGGTCCGACAGCCTTTGCAGCCCGCGCACGGTGTAGTCGTTGTATTTGAGCATCGTGAGCTGGTCGAGGCTGGCGATGGCCGCTGCCGCGTCGCCGTTCTGCATCTGCGCGTCGGCGAGGTGGAAGAGGGCCTGAGGGACGTAGCGTCCTTCGGCGTTGTTGCGGATGTACGCGCTGAGCGCCGGTGCGGCCTGGCGGTTGTCGCCCGAGAGGTATATCTTTTCGGCGGCTACGAACGAGAGCGAGTCGCGGTGCACTTCACCCACATCGGTCGTTACGCCCGCCTTTTTGGCGTAGTCGAAGTATGCGTCGACGTTATTTGCGTCCACATATAGCCCGCGGATTCCGGCCATGGCGTCCTGCGCCTCGCGCGAACGGGGGGCGTGGTCGACTATCATCTTGTAGTATTTCATCGACTGCTCGCGGTCGCCCATGTTGAGGTACGCGAGCCCCAGGTTCGACAGCGCGGGCAGATAGTAGTCCGAACGCGGGTATTTCGAGATGAAAATATTCAGCGTGTTGGCGCCGTCGGTATAGCGGTTCTGCGTGATGTAGGTGCGTCCCAGTTCGTAAGTGGCGTCCTCTACGTACGGCCCTTCGTCCTTGCGGATGATCGCCTGCAGGCTCTCGATCTTCCGGTCGGCGCGGTCCACGAGCCCCAGCATCAGAGCCCTCTGGTAGCCAGAATAGTAACGGTCGTTGGTGCCTACAGCGGCTGCCTGGTCGTAGCTTTCGATGGCTTTCCAGTATGATCTCTGTGCGTGGTGGATATCGCCCTCGCGGTTGAATGCGTCGGCGCGGTAGGAGTCCTTTGCGCTGTACCGGCTCAGGAAATCGTCGAACCATTCGAGCGCCTTGTCCCACTGGCGCAGGTTGAAGTGGGCGTACCCCAGGTCGTAGCGCGCCATCAGGTTCTCAGGCTCCGAAGTCGGGGACAGTTTCAGATACTCCTGGTATTTCGGAATAGCATCGATGTAATTTTTCTGCGAGTAAGATATCTCGCCCTGCCAGAACGACGCGAGGGCGGTGTATTTCGTGTTGTAGCGGTATCTCGAAGACATCTCCAGCAGGCGCGTCGCCTCGTCGGCGTTGCCCTCGTTCCACAACTGCAGGGCGCGGAAATATGTGATCTTCTGCAGCGCGGCCTTTATGTTGTTGTCGGGGTCGGGGTACTGCATTATGGCGTTGTACGCGGCCTCGTAGTTCTGCGAGTTGTAGTAGGCCGCGATAAGGTACTCCCTCACCTGGTGCACGCGCGGCGAGTTGGGGTAGAGCGTAAGGTAGCGGTTCAGCACGTTGATCGCCTCGTTGAAATACCCCCCGCCAAGCTCGTACTGCAGTTTGCCGTAGTTGAACAGCGCGTCTTCGGCTATTTTATCGTCGTATCCCGGCGCCGAAGCGATCGAGAACGACTGCATGGCCCGCTGCTTGTCTCCCAGGCGCAGATAGGCGTCGGCCAGATGGTACGAAGCATTCTGCGAGAGACGGTCGTCGGCCCCGGCGGCTTTTGCAAGGTATTCGGCGGCGTCGCGGTAAAGTGTTTCGCGGTAATACGAGTATCCGACCAGGTAATTCTCCTCGCGCCCCATCTCTCCGCCGAGTTCCTGATACATCTTCATATAGGCCAGTGCCTTGCTGAAACCGTCGAGGTAGAACCACGACTGCGCGGTCATCTTGGCGAGTTCGGCCTTGCGCGGCATGGCTGTGTGGGGGATAAGCGGTTCGCCGTGCTCGATGACGTAGCTGTAGTTGCCTTCGAGGAACTCTATCTGAAGCAGGTAGTAGGGTATGAGTTTTTCATACGACGGGTGGGCCGACAGATTGTAGAAACCCTGTTTGGCCTTTTCGTAGTCGCCGCGGTCGTAGTCCATGTATGCCAGGTAATACTCGGCGTGGGGTCCGTAGATGCTGTTGGACGCGACTTTCCGGAGTTCGCGCTGAGCGTTTTCGTAATCCCCGGTCTCGAAGTACGAATGGCCGGTCTTGAAGCGGTATTCGTCGAGGTCGCTTTTTGGGATCTGGTTCCTGTTCACCGCCGTCAGCAGCACCAGAGCGTCTGCATACCAGCCGGTGTCATATTCATAGACGCCCGCCCGGAACCTCACTTCGTTGGTGTAGGGCGACGACGGGTAGTTTTCGAGAAGCGCCCAGAGCCTGTCCCCGGCATCCGGCTGCCCCAGTTTCGCAGCACAAAAAGCCGCCAGTGTTTCCAGCTCGATCCTCAGCGACGTTTCGTCCGGCCCGAGTTGTTCAGCGGCCGTCTCGAATTCATACTGCGCCGCGCTCCATCGACCGGAGTCGTAGAGTTGTTTTCCGGTGGCGTAATGGTCTTTGGTTGCAATGGTCTGAGCCTCGGCCGTCCATGAGATCGTCACGGCCGCCGCCAGCAGATATAGGGTCCTGCGCATATTCAAAACATTTCTCAGTATACAAAGGTATAAAATAATGAAAGATGAAAGATGAAAAATGAAAGATTATGGCGTGCTTCGCGCGATTTTTAACACAGCCAAAGGCTGTGCGTACTTCTTTCATTTTTCATCTATCATCTTTCATTTTATCTGGCTGGTGAGCGGGTGCAGCACTTTCGCTCCGTCGTTGAGGGTGACGCGGACGCTGCCGACGCGGATCGGGCTGTCGATCATCAGCGGTATTTTGTTCTCATCGTCCGATATCCACACAGTGAACTCCATCCCGTCCTCGTAGGTCGTGTCGTCGGAAGTGGCCAGTGTACAGGTGAATTTCAGCGCCTTGAAAGTCCCGTTCTTGCGGACCTTCACATCCTCGCGCCCCACGAATTTGTAGAAGATCGGCTTCGTCTTCTCGTTGAGCACGAGGTCGAGCCTGTAGGCCTTGCCCTGGACGAGTTTACTGACGTCGATCTGGCGCAGGCGGTAGAAAAGCGACAGCGCGTCGCCGCTCTCCGGCGTAAGCGGGAACGAGGCGTACTTGTCGGCTTCCCATTTTTCGTTGCGCCGCATTGTGTTGACCGTCAAAGTATTCCAGTCGTAGGTATAGGTCGCCTTGAATCGGTAGTCGTCTTCCTGGATATCGCTGGTCATCCGCGTTGGCATCATCGTGGCAGCATTGAGCCACGAGTGGTAGGTGTCGTTGACCTTGAAGAACCCTTTCACGAAGTTGGTCGTTTTGCCGTTCCCGACGATATGATAATGCGGTTTTCCCGCGACGTCCTCGTCGAGTGTGCGCAGAGTTACGCGCATGACGCTGATGTTCGGGATGAGCTTTGCGCGGTAGGCGACGGTGTACGAAAGTTCTTCGCCGTTGCCGAAAGCAACCGTGGATGGGTTCTGCGCCCCGCTGGCCAGCGGAAGCACCATAAGTATTAGTATAAGAAGTTTTTTCATATCGACACAAAAAGTTGTTACATACCCAACTAACGGTAAAAATGGATTTAAATTATGTGGCAACCGGGTTAGTCAGAGAACCATTCGACAAACATTATCTCTTTTTGCAGCATATCTACGTGAATAATCATAAAATACAAAGTATAAACCCAGCATTCAGGATTATGCAGCCTTTCGTCGCATTCATCGCATGCACCGTTGGTTATATCGTAGAACCAATCACGATTTATGACATAAAAAAAATTGCCTGACAGCTTTTTATGAATTCTAAAATACTTCTTAAGTAATTTTTTGAAATCTTTAAGGTCTTCGCCCCAGTCAGGTTCATTCCTAAGATCGATAAGGAATTTTTCTGTTTGCTCCTTATCGATCTTTTGAAAATCACTCACACCTGTAAGATCAAAATCGAAAGCCTTTCTTAAGAATCCCGCCTTCTCAGGATTATGTTTTTGTATATTAGAAAGAGTATCATATTTTAAAGCATCCGATTTGAGAAAATCTTCTAAAACATGATCCTCATTTACTTCGTCAGTTGTTTCAAATGAGAATTCTGTCAGAAAAAAGCATTGATATTTGCCAGGCTCTTCAATATGCCGTTTGAGCGCGAACTCCATAATTCCAAATATATTTAGTTATGAGGTCATGCTGAAATTCTTGGTGTTTTTGTGCCGTAGCGTTTTTCAGCGCACGAAACAGAACGCAGGAGAAACAGCATTTAAAGTACGTTACTCTTTTACAAATTTTTCCACGGTCCGCGGCGCATCCGGCAGTTGCTCGTCCAGCGACCTGCGGTACCTCACACATCCTTCCATAAACTGCGGCCAGTCGGGAACCGATATTTCCAGATCGTATTTTTCGGGAAGCAGGTTCCACAGGTCGGGATGAAACCAGCACAGGTCGTGCCCTGTGCTGTCGCGGTGCGCGCGGATGCCTTGGCGCAGCTTCTTCACCTCTTCGACCAGTTCGCCGCGGGTCATCTTTTCAAGATCCTCGTCCATAATCACTGTTTATGAGATCATACTGAAATCTTTGGGGCTTTTGGTGCCGTAGCGCTCTTTCAGCGTGCGGAGCAGCGCGTTTTCAGGCTTCTGCAGCAGCGGGTCGCCGTCAAGGATGGCCCCCGCGACACGCCTCGTCAGCTCAATTATCTGCTGGTCGCGCCCCAGGTTTGCTATCCGCAAATCGAATGCCAGCCCGCTCTGCTGCGTCCCTGCGATGTCACCCGAGCCGCGCAGTTTCATATCGAGTTCGGCCAGTTCGAAACCGTCGTTCGTCCGCACCATCGCCTCGAGACGCTGCCGTGCCTCTTTCGAAAGTTTGTCGCCGCTCATCAGCACGCAGTACGACTGCTCGCCGCCCCGGCCCACACGCCCACGGAGCTGGTGCAGCTGCGAAAGCCCGAAACGCTCGGCGCTCTCGATCACCATCACAGTCGCGTTGGGAACGTCGACGCCGACCTCTATGACCGACGTGGCGACCATTATCTGCGCCGTACCATCCTTGAATTCAGCCATCGCCGACTGCTTGTCCCCGGCCTTCATCTTGCCGTGGACGGCTATGACCTGGTAGTGCGGCCGCGGAAAATCGCGCGAAATACTCTCGAAACCGTCGTAAAGGTCCTTATAGTCCATCTTTTCCGACTCCTTGATGAGCGGATAGACCACATAAACCTGCCGCCCTTTCGCTATTTCCCGCTTCATGAAACCCCACAGCGCAAGCCGCTCGGCATCGGTGCGGTGCATGGTCTTTATCGGCTGGCGTCCCGGCGGAAGCTCGTCGATCACAGATACTTCCAGGTCGCCGTACAGGGTCATCGCGAGGGTTCGAGGAATGGGCGTGGCGGTCATTACGAGGATATGGGGCGGCTGTTGGTTCTTGGTCCACAGGCGGGCCCGCTGTTCGACGCCGAAACGGTGCTGTTCGTCGATTATGACAAGGCCCAGGTTCGCGAACTGCACGCGGTCCTCTATCAGCGCGTGTGTGCCTAAAAGTATCTGTATCTCGCCGCTGGCTATCCCTTCGAGCGCTTCGCGGCGTTCGGCGGCTTTCGACGCGCCGGTCAGGATCGCTATTCTGATGCCGAGACCATCCGTCATTTTAGATATCGACGCAAAGTGCTGACGGGCAAGTATTTCAGTGGGCGCCATCATGCACGACTGGAAGCCGTTGTCGGCCGCCAGAAGCATCGACACAAGCGCCACGAGCGTCTTGCCGCTCCCCACGTCGCCCTGCAGGAGGCGATTCATCTGGCATCCGCTGACGGTGTCGGCACGTATCTCTTTTATCACCCTTTTCTGCGCCCCGGTCAGCGGGAAAGGCAGTTTGTGTTCCCAGAAATCGTTGAAATAACCGCCCACCCGCGAGAAGACGAAACCGTCGGAACGCATCATCCGGACGCTCCGTTTCGACAGGATTTCTAACTGTATTCCGAACAGTTCCTCGAATTTGAGGCGGTACTCGGCAGCCTTCAGGCGCGCGGGACTTTGCGGGAAATGTATGTTGAAAAGGGCGTCGCGCAGGGGCATCAACTCCTGCTGCGCAAGGATGCCTGCGGGCAGCGTTTCGACTATGCTTTTTTCAACCAGCGGCCACAGGCTGCACATCAGGTTGTATATGCCTTTCGTTCCGAGTCCGATGTTCGACAGTTTTTCGGTGGTGCTGTAAACCCCCTGCATCGACCCCGTGGGGCGGTGGTCCGGCGCATTCAGCGGCTCGACCTCGGGATGCACCATGTTGAACTGGCCGTGGAAAAAGTTGGGCCGGCCGAAAATAAGGTATTCGCGCCCCGGTTCCAGACGCTTCTCGATCCACTTCACCCCTCGGAACCAGACCAGTTCGGTCGATCCGGAAACGTCGCTAACCATCACCGAGAGCCGCTGTTTTCGCGGCGGACCGAGCATTTGTTTCGACAGGATGCGTGCCTTGATCTGGACGAAAGTGTCGTCGCTGTCCTCGGTGACGTCGGCAATCCGATAGACCTTCGTGCGGTCGATGTAGCGGAACGGGAAATAATAGAGCAGATCGCCGAGCGTACGGATGCCCAGTTCCTTTGCGAGCAGCGCAGCCCGCTGTTCACCCACCCCCGCGAGGTACTTTATGTCGTTGTCGAGATAACTGCTCATCAAATACAAAGATAATTATTATTTAACTACTTTTTGGTGGGCAAAAAGTAGCAAAAACCCACCCCACGCATCAAAAATCTACTCCGGCTTGCCTAAAATGGTACAACCTTGAGCTAATGCGGAGCTATCGCACATGGTTGAATTCCATTTTAGTCGGCGCCTGCGCTCACGATTTTTGATAAGTGGGGAATCCGCACAAGCTGATGCTTGTGTTAAAATTTATTCCGCTTCTTTATTTCACGGCTGAAAGCCGTGCGTAAATCCCATTTAGCAAAAAGCGTCAACGGAGAAATAGCTAAAATGAAGTAACATGAGGAAAGGCAGCGCTGCTGCAGTTTGTACCAAATGAAAAGTAGATAAATAATAATTACCTTTGTAATCAGTATGACAGGATTTGTAAAGTCATTGACAAAATATTCGCGGCGCGAGACTACGGAAGTCCGCATCGGCCCGGTGAGGATCGGGGCGGGGAATCCCGTCGCCGTGCAGTCCATGACGGACACCGACACCAATGACATAGAGGCGTCGGAGGCGCAGATAGGCCGTTTGTATAACGCCGTATGTCGCATCGTGCGCCTCACGACGCAGGGTATGCGCGAGGCGGACAGCATGCGGGAGATCGCCGCCAGAGTCCGCGAAAAATATCCGGATGTTGCGCTTGTGGCCGATGTCCATTTCCAACCCGCTGTTGCCCTCGCGCTTGCCGGAGTGGTAGATAAAGTGCGCATAAATCCCGGGACTTATTCAATTACGAATTACGAATTACGAATTACGAATCATCCTTTTATAGAGCTTGTGGATAAATGCCAAGCCACCGGGACAGCGATTCGGATAGGAGTGAATCACGGTTCGCTTGCTCCTCGCATAGTCGAACAGTGGGGCGATACCCCGCGCGGCATGGTCGAGTCGGCTATGGAGTTCCTGCGCATCTGCCGCGAACGCGGTTTCGACCAGGCGGTGGTTTCGATGAAGTCGAGCAACGTGCGCGTCATGGTACATGCCTACCGGATGCTTGCCGCGGCGATGGATGCGGAAGATATGCGCTTCCCATTGCATCTGGGCGTCACCGAGGCCGGGAACGGACTCGAAGGGCGCATAAAGTCGGCCGCGGGGATCGGCGTGCTGATGGCCGACGGACTGGGAGACACGATCCGCGTTTCGCTGACCGAACCGCCTGAAAACGAAATACCTGTCGCCCTGGCGCTGGTCGATTATTTCAGCGGGCGCGAAAAATATCCTGCTGCTCCGGCCGTCGCTGACGAAACTATCTATAAACCTTTCGAATACTCGCCCCGCCGTTCGCTGGCTATCGGCAGGGTGGGCGGGGACAACAGGCCCGTCATCCACAGCGAACTTTCGTTCCAGGAGTTGGCGCAGTTGGGCTGCGGGATCGTGGTTCTTGAGGGAGGTTGTAATTCGCCTGCGGAGTGGCGTTCGGCCGTGCTGAACATGATGGCCCGGGGCGACCGCCGCCCGGTAATATTACACAGGAAATACACGGAAACCTCACCCGAAACTCTTGCGGTTAAAGCCGCCGCCGATCTCGGTCTGCCGCTGCTCGACGGCTTTGCAGACGGAGTATGGATAGAGTGCCCGGGCGTTCCGCAAAAGACCATAGACGAAATATCGCTCTCGATTCTTCAGGCCTGCCGCCTGAGGATGAGCCGCGCCGAGTTTATCGCCTGCCCTGGATGCGGGCGCACCCTGTACGACCTCGCCCCGACGCTCGAACGCATAAAAGCCGCCACGGCACACCTTGCAGGGTTGAAAATAGGCGTGATGGGATGCATAGTGAACGGCCCCGGCGAGATGGCCGACGCTGATTACGGCTATGTCGGCGCAGGTCCCGGAAAGATTACCCTGTACCGCGGCCGCGAGGTAGTCCGCCACGACATACCGCAATCGGAAGCGCTCGATGCCCTCATCGACCTGCTGAAAGCGGACGGTAAGTGGAAGTAATGTCATTCCGAGCATATGCGAGGAATCTACAATATATGGAATTTCTTTTAACTTCTTTTTGGCCAGCAAAAAGAAGCAAAAACTGGCCCACGTTCCAAAAATCTACTCCGGCTTGCCTAAAATGGTACGCCCTGAATTGCATACACGGCGAATTCCATTTTAGTCGGCGCCTGCGCTCACGATTTTTGAAAAGTGGGATTCCGCACAGCCTGACGGCTGTGTATAATTGAGGATATGGTAATTTTGCCACTTACATATTTAGGCAGTACCGAATGGTTCGCGCATCTGTTGAACGATGATTGTATTATCGATATCGGCGAGAACTGGGTGAAGCAGACCGCCCGCAACCGCTGCGAGATACTCACTTCAGTCGGCGTGGCGGCGCTGACGGTTCCGGTACACGGCTACGGGGCCAAGATCGCTGTGAAAGACGTCCGCATCGACAACTCGAAACGGTGGCAGCACCAGCACTGGGTGTCGATGGTCTCGGCCTACCGCAACTCCCCGTTCTTCGACCATTACGAAGAACTTTTCGCTCCGTTCTACGAGAAAAAGTTCAATTATTTAACCGACCTTAACCTCGGCCTGTTAAATATTTTAACCGGTATTCTAGAGGCTGGCGATGTAGTGAAGATTTCCGAAAATTACGTAGCCGCCGCCCCGGGCGACCTCGACCTGAGAGGTAAAAAAGTTCTTAGGCGCAACTACCCTGAAAGTGATGGCAACCCTCACTTTCAATTTCCAACTTTCAATCTTCAATTGAACTACACCCAGGTGTTTTCCGACCGGACGGACTTCGTGCCCGGTCTTTCGGTTATTGATTTGCTATTCTGCGAATCTGGCCGGTCTGCGCGCCCGATGTTGCTGAGCCGCTCGTGTCCACGTTGATCGACGCACGGTCGGTAGCCAGTTCCGAGCGCGCTTCCAGACGGTTTATGCCCCCTTTCAGATCCACATTTTCCCACGTGAATACGCCCTGCTGTCCGGTGCGTTTGCCCGCCGAGCGGTTGCCCACGAAAAGTTCGACTTCCGGCTGGTTCGAGTAGACTTTTATGATCTGGCTGCGGCTTGTGCGCGTGTCGAGGCGCTTGTCGGTGATGTAAACGAACGGCTCCGTGGTATTCCAGTTGGCCATATAGAGATAGAATGCGTCTTTGCGGTCCTTGCGGTCGAAGGTCACCAGACCTTCGTCGTTGGTCCCCTTCCCGTCGCCCCATGTGCGGCGTGCGGCCCCGAAATCGAACATGTTCCCCACGAAGATCCCCCAGAACTGAGGCGCGCCGACGGCGTTCTTCATATACTGCTCATGGAAATAGGTCTGCCAGTTCTCGGGATGGTGGTTGCTCTGCACGACGGTTTTTTCGAGCTTTTCGGATTGATGGAAGATCGAGGCTCCGGCCGAATAGCTCAACCCTGCGGGAAGCTGCGGGAAATTTCGCTTCAGCTGATCCATCCACAGCACGATTCCGTCGGGCATGCCGTTGAGCCAGCCGAACGACTGGTTGAAGACGATCAGGTCGGTCACGAAATTTATGTCGCCGTCCTGCACGCTGCTCGCGACGGTCAATCTCGCCGGATCGAGTTTGTGGGCAAGGGTGTTCAGTTCGCGGACGTATGGGACGGGGTCGTCGCCGCGCGTCGAGACGTCGGAAAAGATGCCCCACATGGCGATCGACGGGTGGTTGTAGAGCTGCGAGATCATCTCGCCGAGCTGCTGCCGCCCGTTTGCGCGGAACTGCGGCGTGTCGGCGAAGTCACGGTCGGTGGGGTAGACCGCACCCATGAAAGGCAGGTCGTTCCACACTATTATGCCGGCTTCGTCGCACAGCGTGTAGAAATAGTCGTTATGCTGTCCCCCGGCCACGCGGATCGCGTTGGCCCCCATTTCGCGGATGATATTGACGTCTTCCTCGATCTGGAATGGGGTCATGGCGGTCCCGGCCATCATGCGGTCGCGGTGGAGGATAACCCCGTGGAGTTTATACGGCTTTCCGTTAAGCAGGAAATTGTTCTGTTTGTCGACGGCGAAAGTGCGGAAGCCGGTTCCGACCGTCAGCGAATCGGTTATGACGTCGCCCCTGGTGATGGTCACCTCGACATCGTAAAGGTACGGATCTGCGGTCCCCTGCCACATCCTGGGTTTGGTGACGGTGAACGGAAGCGTGATCCCGGTATTTCCCGGGGCGAGATCGACGATTGCGACGCTGTTCTGCGCAACCAGACGCTCCTGTTTATCGAGGAAGCGGATTCGCGCGCGGGCATTTTCCGGTACGCTTTCCATATCCAGCAGATCGAGCCTGACGGTGCCTTCCGCCTTATCGGCCGAGAGGCGGGTGGTGGTTATCCACACCCCGTCGCCCCCTTCCGCGGCAGGGGAGACCGAGAGCGGTTCGCATACGACGAGCTCCACGTTGCGGAAAATACCGCCGTAGACATTATCCTCACCGGCCGTGGGAAGCACGTCCAGACGCGGCGAGTTGTTCACCATGATCCAGAATTTATTGGCCTGCCCGTATTTCAGCCGGTCGGTCAGTTCCACCGTGAAAGCCGAGTTCCCCCCGTAGTGGTCGGCCACGTGGCGGCCGTTGATGATGACGTCGGTAACGGTGGCCGCACCCCCTATGCGCAAAAAGACGCGCTTGCCGCGCCACGTGAACGGGATATCAACGTCCTTCATGTAGTTGCCCACGCCGCGGTAGTATCCCGCGCCCGAACCCGCAACGGCATCGCTGTTCCAGGTGTGCGGCAGGTAAATGACCGACGAAGTGCCCGTGTCGGTGTCGTTTCCCGTGAAGAATGTCCAGCGGGCGTTTATATTATAGGTACTGCGTGCGGAAACCGTTCCTGCAAACAGTGTAAGTGCCAGAAATATATATATATATCTTTTCATCTCTCTCCGGGGTAACATACAAAGTTAAGAAAACTCGAATATTATTCGTAATTTCGTATGATAATAACATTAAGTTAGCCTCAAAAACCACACCAACCGGAGCATTATATGCCCGGCTCTAATTTTTAGAACGAATGAACTGGTTAGATATTGTAATAATCCTGCTTTTGATATACGCCGTATGGGAAGGATGGCGGCAGGGGGTGATAACACAGGTACTGGGACTTGCGGCGCTCGCGCTGGGAATTTTCCTCGCGTGGAGGTCCGGCGCGGCGATAGGCGGATGGCTCGGTATGGAGGGTGTCGTCGCAACGGTCGTCGGCTTCGTCATAGTGCTTGTGGTGGTGATAGTCGCGGTGGTGCTGATAGGGCGGCTGACGAAAGGGCTATTCAAAATAGTAGGGCTGGGCATTTTCGACAACATATTGGGCGTGCTTTTCTCAATGTTCAAGATGCTGTTGATCGCGGGGATCGTGCTGATGCTCATCGGTGCCGCCGATCCTAACGGAAAGGTGTTGACAGAAAAAGTCAAGCACGGTTCGGTCATGTACCGCGCGGCCATTAAGACGACGGAATTCATTTTTCCGTACGTGAATCTGGTGAAGGATAGTATTTTTGCCGATAATGGAAGGTAAGTTCACGGCGACAGTGGTGCGCAGTACGGGGAGTTGGTATGAAGTACGTACGGATTCCGGGGAGACGATCAAGGCCCGCATCCGCGGGCGCCTGCGCCTCGGGGGTTCGCGTTCGACCAATCCCGTCGTCGTCGGTGACCGCGTCGAATGCAGTGGAGAGGGGGACGAAGTGTGGATCGAGGAGATACTGCCGCGCCGGAACTACATAATACGCCGCTCGTCGAACCTGTCGAAGGAGTCCCACGTGATAGCAGCCAACATAAACCAGGCGGTGGTGGTGGCGACCCTGTTCGCGCCCGAGACCAGCATGGAGTTCATCGACCGCTTCCTGGTCACCTGCGAGGCCTACGAAATTCCCGCCACGATCCTTCTCAACAAGATGGACCTGGCGGCGCAGCATCCCGAGGCCGTCGAACACTTTACGGCGGTCTACGAACTTGCCGGATATCCGGTGATGCACGCCTCGACCGTAACGGGACAGGGCGTGAATGAGTTCCGCGAATACCTGCGCGGCCGCACCACGCTCGTTTCCGGAAACTCCGGGGTGGGGAAGTCGACCCTGATAAAGGCCGTCGAACCGTCGCTCGACATACGTATAGGCGAGATATCGAAGGCCCACCACAAGGGGATGCACACAACCACCTTTTCGCAGATGTACCCTTTGAGTTTCGGCGGCTATATCATAGACACCCCCGGCATTAAGGGCTTCGGGCTGATCGACATAGGGCACGAGGAGCTGTACCATTATTTCCCCGACCTGATGCGCGCCGCCGGGGATTGCCAGTACTACAACTGCACCCACACCCACGAACCCGGATGCGCCGTTATCTCGGCTGTAGAGGAAGGCGGTATCTCGGAAGACCGCTATATAAGCTACCTGAAAATGCTGGAAGACGATGAAAAGTACCGAAAGTAAATGGGTGCTGGATCAAGCCGGGCATTCACCCGAATGGTATGCGGAAAGGGTCGAATACCTGCGCGGGTTCATGCTCGAAGAACGCTCTGCGACGCTCGAAAGGGTGCTTGCCGACCGCACGCGCTACATCACAGTCTGCATGGAGAACACGTTTCATCCGCAGAACGCCAGCGCTCTGGTGCGCAACTGCGAGGCGTTCGGGCTGCAGGAGATACACACCATCGAGGAGACGTGCCGGTTCACGCCCAACGTCAATATCGTGCGCGGGACAGACAAGTGGGTCGACATCCGGCGCCACCCATCTACCGTCGCGGCGATGTCGGCTCTGAAAGTGGCCGGTTACCGCATCGTCGCCACCACGCCGCACCGGGGCGACCATACGCCCGAAAATTTCGATGTGGCGGCAGGGCCTTTTGCGCTGGTTTTCGGCACTGAACATGCGGGGATTTCAGATGAAGTGATGGCTGCGGCCGACGATTTCGTGCGGATCCCAATGTACGGTTTCGTAGAGAGCCTCAATGTTTCGGCTTCGGCGGCGATACTTATCCACGGCCTCACCGAGCGCATCCGGACAGCGTCGGAAATAGACTGGCGCCTGACTTCCACTGAACGCGCCGAAATGCTCTTTCGCTGGACGATGTACTCGGTAAAGGACTCCGTCCGCATACTCGGCAAGAAGTTTAATCATGAACCATAAATCATGAATCGGTGTGCTTCACGTGATTCTATGTAAATCCAAACTCAAGTGTCAGTCCGAGAACGAAGTAAGGAATACAGTAATTTGAAGTAAACTAGTATGAAAGGATTTTATAGTATTTATCTATTGAGCCTATTGTTTTTTGCAAGCTGTGCTTCGCAGAGAGTTAGTACAATTGTTGGTTATGATTATGACAAAAAGAAAAACCAGACAAATTATATGGTTTTTCCGTATGGTTCTGTCTCGATCCCGGATGAATGGGAAAGGACAGATTACAACTCGGTAAGTAGACAGCAATTTTTCAAAAATGAAGATGGAGTTACCATTGCTGTTTCATTTGGGCCTTGTAATAAATATGAGTTTAATGCTGACAATTTAAAAAAGGGGTTTGATTTTGTAAAAGCATTCTATGAATGGGAGTCAGAATATTTTGTGAGCACTTACGGATTGAAACAAGAACTGATTGAAGAGAATAAGGTAGACAATTACATTATATGGCGAGTCTATGGAGATTATGATAATTCATCTTTGGACACATACTTTCTCTTTGGAGAAAAAAATGGATTTGCGAATAATTATTCAGTGATGATAACAGACAAGTGGACAACGGAAAGCAAAGTAAGTTTCCTGAAGGAAATGTGGCTGGCGTCATTGCAAACCGAGTGAGGCAATACGGGACAAGCAGTCAGGACCGGATTGCTTTACACTCTTTAGTATTCACAATGACGATTCGCTCAAGATGACGCCCAAGTGATTATTTTTATGAAAAATCTTAGACAGCAATTCCTGGAGCATGTTGGACTGACCGACGCTGAGTGCGCCGAACTTCTGTTCCGCTGGACGATGTATTCGGTGAAGGATTCTATCCGCATATTGAATAAAAAATTTCCTTCCGTAATTATGCCATGATGCGTTTGCTGCTCACAATACTCTTTACGGCAGCCGCGGCTTTAGCCTCGGCGCAGGATCGTTTTTATTCCGCGCTGGCCGATTCTACGCAGACGCTGACAAAACAACGGGTGGTTTACGACTCCTCGTATTTCAGCATCCCTTACCCCGGCGGCGACGTTCCTGCGGACAGGGGAGTCTGTACCGACGTGGTGATACGGGCCTACCGCAAAATGGGCATCGACCTGCAGAAAGAGGTGCACGAGGATATGAAAGCCAATTTCGGGCTTTATCCGAAGAACTGGGGTCTTACCCGCCCCGACCGCAATATAGACCACCGCCGCGTGCCCAACCTGATGGTGTTCTTCTCGCGGTTCGGGAGTACACTGCCGGTAACAGACAGGGCGGAGGATTACGGGCCGGGGGATATCGTGTGCTGGGATCTCGGCGGCGGAGTGACGCATATAGGGATAGTCTCCGGAAGACGGTCGGGTGACGGTAAGAGGCATCTGATAATCCACAACATAGGGGCCGGACAGGTCATGGAAGACTGTTTGTTCGGCTATAAGATAATCGGCCATTACCGGTATGGCGGTAAAAACGGATGATATGAAAACTTTGAGGCAGCAGTTTCTGGAACATGTGGGGCAGACCTCGCCGTCGCCTCTTATGATAGAGGTCGAGAGGGCCGAAGGGGTCTTTTTTTACACGCCCGAAGGCAAACGGTATTTCGACCTGATATCAGGCGTGTCGGTCAGCAACGTAGGCCACGCGAATCCTGCGGTCGTCAGGGCCGTGCAGGAGCAGGCCGCACGATATATGCACGTGATGGTCTACGGCGAGATGGTCGAATCGCCGCAGGTGAGGTATGCATCTCTGCTTGCGTCCCGGCTGCCCGAAAACCTGCAGTCGGTATATTTCGTAAATTCGGGCGCCGAGGCGGTCGAGGGGGCTTTAAAACTCGCAAAACGCGCCACCGGACGATGGGAGATGCTCTCGTTCCGCAGCGCCTACCACGGCTCGACCCACGGAGCGCTAAGCATGATGTCGAGTCCCGAGGGCGATGAATGGAAAGAGGTTTTCGCGCCGCTGCTTCCCGATGTCAGCTACCTCACTTTCAATGATTTCCGCGAACTCGACCGCATCACGCACCACACGGCCTGCGTTCTGGTCGAGCCGGTCCAGGGCGAGGCGGGGGTTCGTCTGCCCGAATCCGATTTCCTGCACGCCCTGCGCGAAAGGTGCGACGAGATGGGTGCGCTGCTCGTTTTCGACGAGATACAGACCGGCATGGGGCGCACTGGCGAACTGTTCGCTTTCCAAAAATACGGCGTGGAACCCGATATACTGTGCCTTGCCAAGGCTTTCGGGGGCGGGATGCCGCTGGGGGCGTTCGTCGCGTCGCATAAAATAATGAACACCCTCACCCACGATCCCGCGCTGGGGCATATCACCACTTTCGGCGGCCATCCGGTCTGCTGCGCGGCGGGCCTCGCGTCGCTCCAGTACATTCTGGAGAACAACCTGCTGGCGGATGTAGAGGAGAAAGGTGCCGTCTACGAACGAGAACTGGCCGCGCACCCGCAGGTCGTCGAGATACGCCGGGCCGGACTTCTGATGGCGGTCGAGTTGGGTGAGCCGGGCAAAATGTACCGCATGATGGAGCTTTTCAAAGAGCGGGGCATCCTGAGCGACTGGTTCCTCTTCTGCGAGACGGCTTTCCGCATATCCCCGCCCCTCACTATCACCTGGGACGAAATCGCCGAAAGCTGCCGCATAATCGTCTCGTGCCTCGACGAACTTAAATGAAAGATGAAAGAAGGGCACGATTTTCAATCGTGAATGAGATAAATCGATAAACAGCGGAGTTTTCCGCTGTTTTGCTTTAACAACTGCGGCGTTCAGCCGCTCCGTGATTTTTCATCTTTCATTTTTCATCTTTCATTCTTTTTATTGGTACCTTTGGCCTCGCTTTCAAAAGATGTAAAATGGTTGTCACGACACACGATCTGGGTACAGAGAAGATTTCGACGCTGCTTGCGAGGTATGCCGTTCCGGCGATCATCGCAATGGCGTCGTCGGCCCTGTACAACATCATCGACAGTGTGTTCATCGGCCACGGCGTGGAGCATGGTGCGCTGGCTATTTCGGGACTCGCCATAGCTATGCCCATGATGAACATATCTGCTGCGCTGGGATCGATGGTGGGCATCGGTTCGGCCGCGATGATCTCGATAAACCTGGGCGAGGGGAAACGCGAACGTACTTTCCACCTGCTGGGCAACCTTGTACTGCTGAATCTCATCATCGGCCTTGCGATGGCCGTCGTCGCGCTGCTGTTCCTCGACCCGCTGCTGATACTTTTCGGCGCAAGTCCGGCGACGCTTCCCTATGCGCGCGAGTTTATGCAGGTGATCCTTCTCGGGAGTGTCGTCACGCACCTCTATATGGGCCAGAACGAGGTCCTGCGCGCATCCGGTTATCCGCGCAAGTCGATGTGGATAATGCTTACGGCGATAGGCGTGACCTGTGCGCTGAACGCCCTTTTCATATTCGGTTTCGGATGGGGAGTGCGCGGTTCGGCCTTTGCGACGGTGCTCGCACAGTTGGTTGCGCTCGGACTTCAGACCGTCCACTTCATGTCGCCCGCAAGCTTTCTGCATTACCGCCGCGGCATATTCCGCCTGCGCAGACGTATTGTCGGGGGGATACTCTCGATCGGTATCGCGCCTTTCCTGCTGCACCTTTGCGCCAGTCTCGTGGTAGTATTCGTCAACCAGGCTCTGATGAAGACCGGCGGCGACCTCTACGTCGGGGCCTATGGCATAGTCAACCGCGTGGTGCTGCTCTTCATCATGCTTTGCGCCGGATTCAACCAGGGTATGCAGCCCATTGTCGGTTTCAACTACGGCGCACGGAACTACGACCGCGTTGTGAAGACCCTGCGCCTGACGATCATATGCGCCGTGTGCGTCATGACGTTCGGCTTCATCTTCGGAATGGCCATGCCGCACCGGATAGCCATGTTGTTCCTGGGCGAGACCACCGAAGACGCCAGCCGCCTGATCGAGGCCGCCGCGCAGGGGATGCGCATAGTGATGATTATCTTCCCGATAGTGGGTTTCCAGATAGTGACCGCCAACTTTTTCCAATATATCGGCAAGGCGCCCAAGGCCATTTTCCTTTCGCTGACGCGCCAACTGCTGTTCCTGCTTCCGCTGTTGTTCATCCTGCCTGCGCACTACGGCAGTATGGGCGTGTGGATGAGCTTTCCGATATCCGACGGGGCGGCTTCGCTCCTTGCCGGAATTCTCCTGTGGTTCCAGATCAGGGAATTTAAGAAAATGTAAATGTCATTCCGGGCGAGTGTGATCCAACAACATAAAGCGGGAGAAGTTGGTCCATCACGCGAAGAGGAAGCTACATTATAATTGAAAAGGCAGAAGCGGGCGGGTTTGATATTAGGTAGATCCCTCGTCGGCAGATGATAGCTATTATTTCTTGTAAACCCACTTGATCTGCCTCTCTCGGGATGACGGTTATAAGATTACGGCAATAACCAGCCCGTCCCTGAATAATAATTCTATTGTGACGGGTTCGCCGCCTTTGACGGCTCCGGTCATGCGGCCTGCGGATATGTCCGACGAGGTGATGCGGATGTCGGCAAGAAAATCGAGTCCCGGCACTCCGGAGTATTTGTAAAGCGCCTCTTTCGCGCACCATACCGATAGCGCGAAAACCGGGTTGCCGGCATCGGCAAGCCCGCTCTCGTCTTCCGAAATGAACCGTGCCGAGGAGTGCGAAACGTCCCTCGAGGCGGGTTCAATGTCCACGGCGCACTGCCGCGGCGACCACACGACGGCCACCCGTCCGCGGGTGTGCGACACGCTGATGTATCCCTCTTCGAGTATGGGTGCACCGTTGGAGTCGTATGTTATGGTGATATCGCGTCCGAGGCGTTCCCTTGCGGCGGCCCTCCATGCGAGCCATTCCGCGCGGCGGGATGCGGATCTCATAGCCGCGGCGGTCTCCCATTCGGCTTCTGTCACCAGCCCGCGCAGGGTCTCCGGGTCATCCGGAACGGTACGTATCTCTAACCACGGTTTGCTGCCCATTTATAAATTTGAATAGGATCGATTAAAATTTTCCGTTTACTTTCACACAAGTGTCAACTTGTACGGAACCCCACTTTTCAAAAATCGTGGGTGCAGGCGCCGCCTAAAATGGAAGTCGCCATGTGCGATAGCTCCGCGTTAGCTCAAGGCGTACCATTTTAGGCAAGCCGGAATAGATTTTTGGAAGGTGGGCGAATTTTTGCTACTTTTTGTTCGTCAAAAAGTAGTTAAAGAAAAAATTCCTTTTCGCTGTAAGGACCACCCCATCGCTTTGCGGCATCCCTCCAATGGAGGAAATATTAAACCACTGTCGGCGTTCCGACTTTCACTTTGATTTTCTCGATGCGGCGGCCGTCGAGCGAGACGACCGTGAAACGCATTCCGCGGCAATCGACGCTTTCGCCCTTTTTCAGGAAACTGCGCTTTATCTCGAGCAGCAGCCCCGCAAGCGTCTCGGCCTCGCCCTTAACCTCTTTGAAAGTATCCTCTTCGAGCCCCAGGATGCGTTCGAAATCGCCCAGGTGGGTCTTTCCTTCGAAAATATATTCGTCCTCGGCGATGCGGGTGTAGAACGACATATTGACGTCCGATTCATCAGAAATCTCACCCACGATCTCCTCGAGTATATCCTCGAGCGAGACCAGCCCCAGCGTCGCGCCGTACTCGTCGACCACGATCGCCACGTGCACCTTGTTGCTCTGGAACTCTTCGAGCAGGTCGTCGATCTTCTTGTGTTCGGGTATGAAATAGGCCCTGCGCAGCAGTTTCGGCCAGTCGAAATCGTCGGCTTCGGCAATATATGGCACCACGTCCTTGATGTAGAGGATTCCCTTGATATGGTCTATGTTCTCCTCGTAGGCCGGTATGCGCGAAAATCCCGACGAGACGATCACCTCCTTGACGCGGGCGAAAGAGTCCTCTACATCGAGCGCCGCCATGTCGAAACGCGGCTTCATGATCTGTCCCACGTCACGCCCGGCGAAGCTGACTATCCCCTCGAGTATCTGTTTTTCCTCGTCGGACTGCGCCTGCGTAACGTCCAGCGCGTCGGAGAGCTGGTCGAGCGAAATATTCTCCTTGCTCCTGCCCTTTATCAGCGAGCCGGTTTTTACGAGCAGCCATGCCACCGGTTTCAGGATAACTTTCAGTCCCGTGATCACCGGCGCACAGAAACGCGCGAACCAGCGGTTATTGTACGTGGCGTAGACTTTCGGCAGTATCTCGCCGAACAGCAGCAGTATGAAAGTAACGATCACCGAGATGAAGACGAACTCCCACGCCGCAGAGGTGAAAGTCATCGTGCGGCCTATGATCCCGGCCGAGATGATGACAATGCAGATATTAGCCAGATTGTTGAATATAAGGATGGTAGCAAGGGTGTATTCGCGGTCTGCGAGCAGTTTTTCGACCTTGGCGATCGACTTCACCCCCTTTTTCTCCATCTCGTCGATGTCGGTGGGTCTGAGCGAGAAAAGCGAGGTTTCGGAAGCCGATGCGAAAGCCGAACAGCATATCAGCACGGCAAGCAGCACGATCATTTCGATCACCTGCGGCTCAGCGAACATATATCCAAGTACTTCCATTATGATGAAAGATTAAAGATGATAGATGAAAGATTATGGTGTCGCTTCGCGACGATTTATAAAAAGCTCGCGGCATATGCCGCACATTAATTTTTCATCTATCATTTTTCATCTATCATTTATTCGTCCGGCATATCGAACAGCGACCCCGACTGCTTCGGCGCCTCTTCCTTCTCTGCCGCTTCGCCTTTCAGCGACGCCTTGCCGACCGGACGGCCTTCGTATGGGTTCGTGAGCGATGCCTTACGCCTTACCCACGCAGGCGTCGCGACCATCGCGTCGATGTCCGAGTAGCGGTCCGTACCTTTCCACTGTACCACTCCGCTCTGGGGCGGCTGCTGGGTTTGCTGCGGACGCTGCGAGGGCGGAACATAGGGTGAATGCGGTGCGGGTGTCGGCACGTGCGGCGCCGGTTGGGGCGGTTCGAAACTCGACGTTCCCACTGTCCGCGGGGGAGTGAACTGCGGCCTCGGCGTAACGGGAATATGTACGGGCGGCGGAACCGATACCACGTCGTCTGCGGCGCCTCCGCCGGGGAATCCCGTCGCGACGATGGTCAGTTCCAGTTCGTCGCCCAGCGACGGTTTGTGGGCCGTTCCCCAGATTATGTTGGCCGTGCCGCCGGTCCTCTGCTGGAGATATTGGCGCACGTAGCCGGCTTCGCGCCCGGTCACGGTGCGGTTGCCGTAGCTTATGTTCAGCAGGATGTTCTTCGCACCCGTGATGTCGCGATAGTTCAAAAGCAGGGACGAGACGGATGCCTCGACGGCCTCGGCGGCGCGGTTCTCGCCCTCGGCCCTTGCCGAACCCATGAAGGCGCGTCCGCTGCCCCTCATCACGGTGTTCACGTCGGCAAAGTCGACGTTGACCGTGCCGTGGCCCGTGATGATCTCGGCGATTCCCTTGACGGCCGTCGCCAGCACGTCGTCGGCTTTCCAGAAACCCTCGTCGTAGGGCAAGTCGCCGTAAAGCTCCTCGATACTGTCGTTGCTCAGCACCAGCAGCGAGTCGGTGTACTGCTTCAGTTCCTCGATACCGGCCCTGGCCTGCTCGATGCGCAGCGGCCCCTCGTTGGTGTAGGGCGTGGTGACGATCGCAACCGTAAGTATATCGAGTTCCTGCGCCGCCTTTGCGATGATTGGCGATGCCCCGGTCCCGGTCCCGCCGCCCATACCCGCCGTGATGAAGAGCATCCTGGTGCCCTCGCTGCGCAGTACGTTGATGATGTCGTCGATGCTCTCCTTTGCGGCCTGGCTACCTTTTTCGGGCATGTTGCCCGCGCCGAGACCCGACCCCAGCTGCACCTTGATAGTGGCCTTGCTGTCCTCGAGCGCCTGCGCGTCGGTGTTGCAGGCCATGAAAGTGACGTCGTTGATCCCCAGGTCGACCATGTGGTTGAGGGCGTTGCCCCCTGCGCCGCCGACCCCCGCGACCATTATTATCGAGCGGGTGACCTCGTCCAGATTCAACCCTGCCAGTATGCTTTTCGCCATAGCTTATTTTTTCAAAATAGTGAAGAGTTAAGAGTGAATAGTGAAGAGTTTTTTCATGTAAAAAAATGCTACTGTGAATCGCCTGTCGACTCTTCACTCTTCGTTCTTCACTTTTCACTCTAAAAATCCTCGTCTCCTTCCAGTGTTTCGGGGAAGAACGTCTTTTCTACCGTATTCTTGACCCAACTTACGAAACCTTTCTTGCGTTTGCCGCCGCTGATTTCTTCATCCTCGTCCTCTTCTTCGCCTCCCTGAGTCGTCTGTGCGATTGTGTCGTTGAGCGTACGTCCCGTGCCGGGCTGTGCGGCCGGTTCCCCGACCGGAGGACGCTGCGGCCCCGGAGCAACTCCGGGAGCGGACACTTCGACTCCTCCTCTGGCAGGCCTTCCTTCGGCGATCGCCTTGAGCAGCAGGCCAATGACAGCCGCATTGGACGGATCCTGCGCCAGCGCGAGGCTCTCGTCGGCGACGTTGACATCGGGAAGCGCAAGGCGCACTTCCATTCCGGTCTCGCGGCGGAAAAGTTCGTCGATACCGGTCAGCTGTGATGCGCCGCCTGTCAGCACGATACCCCCTTTGAGCCTGCCCGCATAACCCGAATCGCCGATCTCATCCATGATGAAACCGATGATGTCGCGCAGACGGTTCTCTATGATGATCGCAAGGTTCTTCTGCGATATTTCCTGTTTCTCGCGCGGCGAACGTCCCTTGATCGTGATGAGTTTATCGACCGCCACCTGGTCGGCCATGGCCGTTCCGTAAGTGGTCTTCAGGCCTTCGACGTGTTTTTCGAGAATCCCCTGCTGGTGTATGTCGTGGTTGATGTCGGCCGCCCCGAAAGGTATGCCGCGCACGAAACGGACGGCGTTGTCGTGCCACACGCACAGGTCGGTGGTGCCGGCCCCGAGGTCGACGACCGCCACGCCCATCTCTTTCTCTTCGGGCAGTACGACTGCCTCGGCCGATGCTATGGCGTTGGCGAAAGTCCTGCGTGAACGCACGCCCATCGCCATCAGCGTCTTTTCCAGACGGTCGATCAGCGTCGACGAACCCAGCACGAAGTTGAACGTGGTCTCGAGCTTCTTACCGAAACGCCCCACGGGGTCTTTCACCGTGTCGCGGCCGTCCACCACGTAGCACTGCGCGATGCGGTCCATGATGCGCTGTCCGTCCTCGGCCTGCACGTTGTCCATACCGGCGTGCAGCGCGTTGACGTCTTCCTTGCGTATCTCGCCGTCGCTGCGTTCGCCCACGAAGACGTAATAATCGTGGTTGGTGCACTTGATGTGCCTTCCCGAAGCCCCGGTATAGACGTCCGAGATGCGAAGTCCGAGTTTCTGCTCGACTTCCTGCACCGCATCGCGGACCGACGTCGAGACATCCTGGCGGTTTGTGATCTCACCGCGGGTGATGCCCAGCATCGGTTTGGTGATGATATCGGTCAGCACCAGTTTCCCGTCTTCGGCCTGCGCGCCCACGGCTATCGTGATGCTGCTGCTGCCCGGGTCCATAGCCACTATGTAGTTCCTCTTTTCCATTTACTTTGTACAGACTATCTGGCCATTATACTTGATATTGATATAACAAAACTCGTTCCACCCCTCGTGCCACAGGCCGTTCAGGTAGAAGAGTTTGAGTTTATCGAGTTTTTCGCGTTCCTGCCCGTCCAGACGGCCGAGAAGCACGATATGGTCGCCGGCCCTCGGGACCAGTTCCAACTGCGGTTCTTTCCATGAACCCGTACCGTTCTCCGGCCCGCCCCCTAAAACGTTGATCTGTACGATCTGGGCGCTCCAGAAATCGTCGTTTTCAATAGACTTCACAAAGTTAATGAGTTTGGTCAAAAAGTGGTGGCTTTGCTGAGACTTTTTTTCTTTTTCGCGCAGTGCCTCTTTTTTTACCGAAAGCGCCGCGAGAGATGCGTCCAGGCGGACCACCTCTTCCTGCCATTCAGCGATGCGTTTGCTTTTGGCCTCGGCAAAGATGGTTTTACGCTCTTTCGACCAGAAACGCTTCGCCCGTTTGGCCCTCTCTTCGCGTATCTGGGTGCGTTTCGCGCTGCGTTGGGCGGCGAGCGAACGCCTCTCGGATTCTATCTCGGTGTACTGTCCCAGAAAATCCCGGTAGGCCGACTCCAGCATCCCGTCGTAGCTGCCTTGTGCGGTCGGGCTGAACGGGAAAGGGGTGTTGCCCGTCACGACCAGAACGTATGCCGGAAAATCGCCGCGGTCGGGCAGAATGTAGTTGTCGCCGGTGATCCAGAAACGGTAGCCGTTCGCGCTGCGGATGCGCATGACGGGGGTGCGCTGCGACACCTGCACGGTCATCACGCCGTTGAGGTCGGTCCATGCGCTGACGCGGCTCACTTCCGGACGTTGGGCGATGTACTCCTCGACGGCGTGCGTGTCGACCTCGTCGATCGGCCTGCCCTTGAGCTCGAAACCACCCTCTTTGATCCACCGCGACACCATAGCCGGACTGATAACCTTGATGGCTGAACTGTCGTTGACGGCCACACGCACATCCGTGACCTCGATACCTGCTCTTTCGGAACGGCTGTAACGGGTCGTCGCGGCCAAGTAGACCACGATCGCCGCCCACATCCCCACGGCTATGATTATGTTCCAGGTCCTGCTCATTTTCAGTTAAACTTCACGACCGAGCTTACGGGGAAATGGTCTGAGAGCGTACATCCGGTGTGCACCCGGGTGGATACTTTCTCCATCTTTCCCTGCGGGTATGTGAAAATGTAGTCTATCTTTATCTCGGGCTTTGTGGAAGAGAAGGTGAACTTTCTGTCCGTCATATCGTCCCAACTGGCGAAACCTTCGGCTATCTCCGCTGTGTCGGGCGTGGCATTCATGTCCCCGGCAAGGATTACAGGGTTCTCCGACCGGGCGGCATAATCGTTTATGAAATCGATCTGCGCGATCCTCTGTTCAGCGGAAGCGACTTCCAGATGGGTGCAGATAAACGTCACCACCTTTCCGTCAGGCAGTTCTATGTCCGCCGTAAGCATCACCCTCTGCTCTTTTGCGGGGGCGGGATTTGGGAGCAGGATGCGTTCACTCCTGATGATGGGATAACGGGAGAGTAGTCCCACGCCGTAATACCCGCCGGCGTGATCGATCGCCTTGCCGTAAAGCCCGAACATTCCGGTATGACAGGCCAGTTCGTTCACGAAAGCCACCCCGTGCTGTTGCGGCACCATTTTACGCGCCGTTTTCCAGTCGCACTCCTGCAGGGCGACCAGATCGGGCGCCTCGGCGGATATGAACGCGGCCATCTCTTCCATGCTGGCCAGTTCTCCGAAACGCAGGTTGAAGGTCATAACCTTCAGCTCCACATCCTGCTGTGCGCAGGCGAAAGCCGCCGAACATAGCGACAGTGCGAGTATCGTCAGGAATCTCTTCATGGTTTTTTATCTGTTTTGGCTGAAACCGCTTCGGCGATCTCCGCACAGTGGTTTTCTATGTTTCCGGCGCCGAAGGTCACCACGACGTCGGTATCCATCCGGCCTATGGCTTCGGCGAGTTTTTCCTTCTCCACGACGCTCCAGGGCACGGTCACGAGTTCGCCGATCATCTCCGAACGGACGCCCTCCATCGGCAGTTCGCGCGCCGGGTAGATCGGGACCAGCACCACCTCGTCGGCCGTCGAAAGCGCCGCCGCGAATTCGCGGTAGAGGTCGTTGGTGCGGCTGTAGAGGTGCGGCTGGAAAATAGCGGTTATTTTTCGCCCGGGGAACATCCCGCGCAGCGATCCCAGCGTCGCCGAAAGCTCCTCGGGATGGTGCGCGTAGTCGTCCATATAGGCTCCCTGCGGGGTGTTTACGTAGAAATCGAAACGGCGTTTGACGCCCTTGAATTCAGCTAATGCCCGTCGCAGTTTTTCGTGGTCGAGAGGTTCGTTCCGCATTTGAGCGGCTGTCCACATCAGAGCAATGGCACCGATGCTGTTCTCGACGTTGATCTTTCCTGTGATACCGAGCCTGCAGTTTTTTATCGTGCCGTCGGGAGTTTCGATATCATATTCATAATGTCCGCCTTCGGCCGGGCGCAGATTTTTTGCATGGAAATCCGTTCCCGGATCGTCAAGAGAATATGTGTAAACGTCTATCTGTTCGTTCCTTATCTCTATATCGACCTTTTTGTTGAGGATCGCCGCGCCGCCCGGTTTGATGCGGTCGGTGAACTGCGTGAAAGCCTCTTTGACAGCCTCGTAAGTGCCGTAGATGTCGAGGTGGTCGGGGTCTACGGATGTTATCACGGCCGCGTCGGGCGCGAGGCGCAGGAACGAGCGGTCGAATTCATCCGCCTCTACAGCCAATCTTTGGCGTGATAAACGGGCATCTGCTTCGTTGTCGCTGCGGTTTGAAATCCTCACATACTCATCGGTATGCTCCGGTTTCAAATCCTCGCACGCCTTGCATCTGCCCTTTTCTGACGCCAAATCTTCTTGGTCTTGTCCGGAATTATTTTCAAGAACCAGATTGCTGTCGAAATTCTTCGAGATGCCGCCCAGAAACGCGCTTCCACCCCCCGTTACTATGTGGTTGAGCCATGCCGTCATGGTCGTGGTCGTGGTTTTTCCATGGGTTCCGGCGACGGCCATCGTAAACTTTCCTTCGGCGACGTGCCCCAGCATTTCGGAACGCTTTTCGATATGGAATCCGCGCTCGCGGAACCACACGAACTCCTTGTGGTCGGACGGAACGGCGGGTGTGAAGACGACGAGCGTGGTTTTCGGGTCGCGGAAAGCCGGGCCGATAAGCGCCGTGTCCTCGGTGTAATGGATATCGGCGCCCTCTGCCGAGAGCTTTCGCGTCAGGGGGGTCTCCGTGAGGTCGTAGCCGCCCACGGTCTTTCCTTCATGCATGAAATACCGCGCCAGGGCGCTCATTCCTATCCCGCCTATCCCTAAAAAATATATGCTCTTTACTTCCATTTTATATTTCGATTGTCTCGAACTATTGAGAAACGCAGTTTCTCTAAAAATTTTTGGTGCCGCTTTTTTAAAAGCGGCGGTTTTATCGCGAAGCCCGCTGCCGCCTGATTACAAAAGATTTTGTCTTTTCAAAAAGCAAAATCTTTTCAGGCAGCGGAATAAATCCTGGCGACATATTTTATTTTTCCATTTTATCTGTTCAAAATTCCAATTATCTCGTTAGCTACTCGGTCGGCCGAGTCGGGAATGCCCAGTTTCTTAATGTTGGTCGAGAGCGACGCAAGCCGTTCCCTGTCGCGGATCAGGTCGACGGCCGTCGGGATGGCGCGTTCGACCGCCTCGCCGTCGGGATATATCTCGGCCGCCCCTTTTTCGACGAGCGCCATCGCGTTCTTTGTCTGGTGATCCTCGGCGACGTTTGGCGAGGGGACGAACATCACCGCCTTGCCCAGCAGGCAGAGTTCCGAGACCGTGATGGCCCCGCTGCGCGAGATCACAAGGTCGGCCGCCGCGTAGGCGTAGTCCATGCGATCGATGAACGCGCCCCGCCATACTCCGTCCGACGGTTTTCCGGCCATGAACTCATTCATCTCCTTTTCATAATACTTCCCCGTCTGCCAGATCACCTGCACGGCTTTTTCTTCCACGATCCGCTCGACCCACCGCTTCATCATATTGTTGAAAGTGCGGCTTCCGAGGCTTCCGCCCACGACCATCAGTACGGGTTTGTCGGGAGTGAAGCCGAAATACCTGAGCGCTTCGGCACGCGGGGCGGTGTGCTCCGTAAAATTCCCGCGCAGGGGATTGCCCGTCATGACTATTTTATCGGCCGGGAAGAAACGCTCCATCCCTTCGTAGGCCACGCATATCTTCCGCGCCTTTTTAGCCAGCAGCTTGTTCGCGAGGCCGGCATAGGAATTCTCTTCCTGGATGACGGTCGGAATGCCCATTCTTTGCGCCGATTTCAGCACCGGCGCGCTGGCATAGCCGCCGAAACCGACCACGATGTCGGCCCCGAAATCGCGTATCACCTTTTTAGCCAGCCGCAGGCTTCGGGCGACTTTGAACGGCAGCAGCAGGTTCCTGAGGTCGAGCCTGCGCTGGAGTCCCGCCACCGGAAGACCTTTTATATTGTAACCCAGAGCCGGGATCTTTTCCATCTCCATTTTGCCCTCGGCACCCACGAACAGCAGTTCCACACCGTCGCCGAGCCTGCGTTTCAGCGCCTCGGCAACCGCCACGGCAGGGTAGATGTGGCCCCCGGTTCCCCCCCCGCTTAAAATTATCCTAATCGGTTCTTTCATTTTGTCAGCTGTTTGATTCGATGTAGCCGCTGCGACTCTTTTTCATCTTGTACGTTCTAATTATAGGCGGCGGCCAGAGCCTCGGCGATCTCGTCCGGAGATGGGTCGTTCTTTTCGATCACACCGTCTCGGTTAATGAGAATGGTGCAGGGAATGCCATTGATGCCGAACATTTTGACCACGTGGCAGTCCCACCCTTTCAGCGAACTGACTTGCACCCACGGCAGTTCGAGACGGCCGATCGCATCCGTCCACGCTTTCTTGTCGTCATCGAGCGAAACCGCGAATACTTCGAAACCCATGCCGTGATATTGCGAATATATCTCCTTGATGGCCGGCATCGAGGCAATGCACGGTTTGCACCACGAGGCCCAAAAATCGACCAGTACATAGTTGCCCTTTCCAGTATAGTCGGAAAGCGCCACCTCCTTGCCGTCGGGATCGGTCAGGGTGAAATCCGTGATATGTCTTCCCTCTTCCCTGTTCTTTTGGCTTTCGGCGGTCTCTTTCGCCCGCTTTATGAATCTGCTCTCCTGCATTTCCGGTGTCAGGAGCCCGATCACGTCGAGCGTTTCGCCGGCCGTAAGACCGGATGTGCAGTTGGAAAGCATCAAAGGCCCGACTATATTGTTACGGCTCTTTTCCACGATACCCGAGAGTGTTACGAGAGCTGCGTCACGCTCTTCTCCCGGCCCCGCGAACCTCATAAAATTGATACTCATCAGTAAATCCAGCGATTCGTTCAACTCGTCGGTAAGGGGCGAACCGGTTACTACCGGTTCAGAAACTTTTCCGGAAATGGTAATTTTCGGAGTGTCGGCGATCACGGAGACAAAAAATCCTCCCTGGCCGTTGACGGGTGTGAAAACGGGTTCCTTTGATTTTATCTTGAAAACAAATTTTCCGCCGGATACCACGGCTGAATCTATGTGTGGCTCTCCGTGGCCATCGGCAATGTATGTGCGAAGATAAACCATTCCTTCGAGGCCTTCGACCTGGCCTGTGATCGTGTGTTTGTCCGATCCGCAGGCCATGAGGCAGATACCTGCCGCCAATGCGCTCAATGCTCCAACAAATTTTTTCATGATCTATCTGTGTGAGTTGGTTTCAAGCAGTGATTCTTCCTTCGGTTTGTCGAGCGTCTGCTCCTCGACCTGGCGGCTGACGCCCAGCATCATCCCCAGTGCCAGCGAAAGGAACAGCTCCGACGATCCCCCCTGGCTTATCAGCGGCAGGGTCAGGCCCGTCGACGGCGCCAGGTTCGTGGAAACCATCATATTGGCTATGGCCTGCAATGTGATGAGCAGGCCCAGTCCCAGCACGAGCATGCTCGGGAATGCCGTCCCGCACTTCCGGAAAATCAGTATCGCCCGAAAAAATATCCACAGGTAGAGCAGCAGCACCACCAGCCCCCCGATCGCCCCGTACTCCTCGACTATGAAGGCGTAGGCATAGTCCGATTCGGCCAGCGGAAGGTTCTCGCGCTGGATGCTTTCGCCTGCGCCGCGTCCCGAAATCCCGCCCGACGCGATGGCTATTTTTGCCTGCTCGATCTGGTAGTTGTAGTCGGCATCCTCGGCCTTTTCGCCGACCCCCACGAACGCCCCTATGCGGCTCACCCATGTGTCCATCCTCTCGGGCGGCTTGCCTATCGCGTAGAGGAAGCCTAGGCCCAGTCCCGCGCAGACCGCCAGTATGACCGCGAACCTCATCAGGTCTTTGATCTTGACGCGGCCGATGAAAAGCATGATGAAACATGTCAGGAACAGGATGAGCGCCGTCGAAAGGTTCGTGGGGAATATCACCGCGCACGAAAGCACTATAGGCAGTAAAAGCGGCATGGTTGTTCCCGTCAGTATCTTCATACTGTCCTTGTTCTTCCGCCACTTTTTCGGAGTGAATGGCGGGAATACAGGTATCCGGTCGATGACCTTCTGCCGCCGGGCGAGTTCGCGTGCCAGCACCATAACCGTCGCGACTTTCAGGAAGTCCGACGGCTGGAACGTGAAGTTTATTATCGGGATGCGTATCCACCTCGGGGCCTTGTCGGCAAGGTCGCTGGCCTCGCCGATAAAGTAGACGAGTATGGTGAAAACAAGCGCCAGCGTGTAGACGCTCCAAACGATCCGGCCATAGAACTGGTAGTTGATCTTGTGGACTGCATAGACCACCACGAGGCCCATCAGGATTATCCCGAACTGGCGCAGGAATATGCTGAAATGGCTTCCGTCGGCGCCGCTGCGGCTGTAGACCGACGCCCCTGTGGAGGAATAGACCACCAGCAGGGACATGATCGCGAGGATTACGACGATCGTCCACAGCACCCGGTCTCCGCCGGGCCGCAGGGTCCACTTTTTAGTTATCGTAGCGTCCATAATTATCGAATGAAGAGTGAAGAGTGAAGAATGAAGAATTATGGTGCGGAACCATGTTCCGCATTTCTATAATTTTTGCGAATGAAAGATCTTTCTTCATTTTTCATTCATCATTCTTCATTTCCTTTTCGACCCACTGTCGAAAGAGATTTCCCCTGTGTTCGTAGTTCTCGAACAGGTCGAAACTTGCGCAGGCGGGCGAAAGGAGCACCACGTCGCCCGGTTCGGCCAGCTTGCGCGCGCGTTTCATGGCGTCGTCGAGGCTCCCTGTCTTGTAGATCTCATGTATCAGCCCGCGGAACGACGTCACCAGTTTTTCGTTGTTGATGCCCATGCACACCAGCCCCTTGACCTTGTGCGCCAGCGGGAAGAGCGGTTCGTAGTTGTTGCCCTTGTCGGTCCCCCCGGCGATCCAGATCACCGGTTTTGTCATGCTTTCCAGCGCGTACCACACCGAGTCGACGTTGGTCGCTTTCGAGTCGTTGACGTACTCCACGCCGTCGATCACGCCCACGTGCTGCAGGCGGTGTTCGACCCCCTCGAAAGCGGTCACGGTGCGCACGATGCTCTCCGCCTGAACCCCCGCTGCCATGGCCGCCATCCCCGCCGCCATCGCGTTGTAGGTGTTGTGTATGCCGTGTATCTTCATCGCCGCGGTCTCTATTTCGAGCTTTTCACTGCCGACAGTCGCCTTTATCGTGCCTTCGGAGAGCCACGCGCCCTGCTTCTGCTTCTCCTCTACCGAGAAAGGCAGGCGGCGCATCGGCATGTTATACTGCGTCATCATTTCGACGGTCTTCGGGTCGTCGGCGCAGTAGATGAAACTGTCCTCGGGGCGCTGGTTCTGCACGATGCGCATTTTGCTGGCGGCGTAGTGGTCGAACGAGTAGTTGTAGCGGTCGAGATGGTCGGGCGTGACGTTCATCAGCACCGCCACGTCGGCACGGAAACTGCGCATCCCGTCGAGTTGGAAGCTGCTAAGCTCAAGTACGTACCAGTCGTGTTCGGCTGTGGCGACCTGGTATGCGAAACTTTCGCCTATGTTGCCGCCCAGACCCACGTTGAATCCGGCATCTTTCAGGATACGCCAGGCGAGGGTGGTGGTCGTGGTCTTGCCGTTCGACCCCGTGATGCAGATGGTTCTGGCATCTGTGTAGCGCCCGGCGAACTCGATCTCCGAGATTATCGGGATACCCTTTTCCGCGAGCGCCTTCACGATAGGAGCCTTGTCAGGAATGCCCGGGCTTTTGATGACCTCGTCCGCGTTCAGGATAAGTTCTTCGGTGTGCCGCCCCTCTTCGAAAGGCACGTTCCACTCTTCGAGTCTCGCCTTGTATTTGGGCGCGATCGTCCCCAGGTCCGACAGGAAGACGTCGAACCCTCTCTTTTTGGCGAGTATGGCCGAGCCGTAACCGCTTATGCCCCCCCCGAGTACTACTATTCTCTTGTTCTTTTCCATAGTCATTTTTTTTGATGAAAGATGAAAAATTATTGAGCGGCCGTTGCCGCAGGCTTTCTGGATTGCCGCGTCGGTACTTCGTACCTCCTCGCAATGACGATTGGCGTCTCCGTCATTGCGAAGGCTGTAAGCCTGAAGCAATCCAGATCAAAATCTTCTTTCATTTTTCATCTTTCGTTTTCCATTTTACATTAACGAACTTTTAAGGTCGTTAAAGTGATGGCCGCCAGCAGGATCGAGATGATGATGAACCGTATGACTATCTTCGATTCGTGGTAGCCTTTTTTCTGGTAGTGGTGGTGGATGGGCGACATCAGGAAGACGCGCCGTCCTTCGCCGTATTTTTTCTTGGTTATCTTGAACCACACGCGCTGGATTATCACCGAGCAGGTCTCGATCATATAGACGCCGCACAGGATGGGCAGCAGCAGTTCCTTGCGGATCAAGAGGGCCAGCACCGCGATCACGCCGCCGATGGCGAGGCTTCCGGTGTCGCCCATGAATACCTGCGCCGGGTAGCCGTTGTACCACATGAAGCCGATGAGCGCTCCCGCCATCGCCGCCGCAAATACCAGCAGATCTCCCGCGCCGGGGATGTACATTATGTTGAGATAGTCGGCGTATATGATGTTGCCCGACAGGTAGGCGAACGCCCCGAGGATCACCACTATCGGGATCGCGACCCCGGTGTTGAGCCCGTCGAGTCCGTCCGTGAGGTTGGCCGCGTTGGAGACCGCCGTGATGATGAAAATGGCGACCAGAATGTAAAGTACCCACGTCACGGGGCCGTTATCGCCTTTTTCGCCGGTCAGCACCCCGTAGTCGAGCTCCTTGTTCTTGAGGAACGGGATGGTGGTCTTGGTGGTCTTTTCCGGCGCGCCCGACTGCAGGGCATGCTCGCCCGAGAAGAGCACCACCTCGCCGGACTGCGGACTGTGTATCTCCTTGACCACAACCTGCGGACTGAGCCACATCGCCGTGCCGACGATGATGCCCAGGCCCACCTGCCCCACGATCTTGAATCTGCCGGGGAGTCCCTTTTTGTTGTGGCGGAAAACCTTGATGTAGTCGTCCAGGAATCCAATCAGGCCGAGCCACACCGTCGAAATGACCATCAACTGCGTGTAGACGTTACCCAGGTCGCCGAACAATAGGATCGGGACGAGGATCGCCGCGAGGATTATCAGGCCGCCCATCGTCGGCGTGCCTTTTTTCTGCGACTGGCCTTCGAGGCCGAGTTCACGGACATCTTCGCCTATCTGTTTGCGTTTCAATAATTTTATGATCGACGCACCGAATACCATCGCGATCAGAAGGGCGATGATTATCGCCGCCGCCGCACGGAACGAAAGGTATTGGAAGACCCCCGTTCCCGGGATGTCGAACTGCCGCTGCAGGTATTCTCCTAATGAATAAAACATATTCAATTACGAATTACGAATTACGATTTTTGATAGATAATTGTATCGCGCCCATTATTTTACATAGTTCTTCTGCGTCTACTATAAGGCTTTTGGCATGTTTGTCATCTAAAAATCCGGTGGTTGATAATAATTTCAACCAATAAATACTCTCTCTTGCTTCTTTGTAGCTAATGCTTATTTTAGATAAAAAATCGTTGCTGGACTGTCCGCCTATGGATTCTTCGATATTTGCTCCTATGGAGGTCCCGCATCGAAGAATTTGTTTTGACAAAACAAATTCTTTCTTCTCTTTCGCATAAATACTTGTAAAGGTTTACGATACGTACTGCAAAAGCGAATGATTTTTCCTGTATGATATTCTCTGTTTTCATTGCTATTCGTAATTCGTAATTCGTAATTCGTAATTGAGAAATGCATTGCGTATCTCTTCCCGGTCGTCGAAATGGTGTTTCTCCGTCCCGACGATCTGGTAATCCTCATGTCCTTTGCCGGCGAGCAGGATAATGTCGCCCGGACGTGCCATCGCGGCGGCGGCATTGATCGCTTCGCGGCGGTCGATTATGGTTATCGCTTTCTGGCCGGGTTCCAGTCCGGCTTTCATCTGCTCGAGTATCGCCGCGGGGTCCTCGGTGCGCGGATTGTCCGAGGTCAGGATGGTGAAATCGCTGCATGAAGCCGCTATGCGCGCCATCACAGGGCGTTTTGCGGCATCGCGGTCGCCTCCGCATCCCACCACCGTATAGAGTTTCTGGCCGGGCGTACGAAGTTCGGCAATTGTGTCCAACACGTTCTGCAGGGCGTCCGGAGTGTGGGCGTAGTCGACTATGGCTGTGATGCCGCCCTTCGAACGAACCGTCTCGAAACGCCCGCTCACCGGCGTCAAGACGCTGAGGACCCGCAGTGCATCCTCTTTTTCGATCCCCAGCATGCGCGCGCAGGCATAGACCGTCAGCAGGTTGTAGGCGTTGAACCTGCCGATGAAATGTACCCATACTTCCACGCCGTCTATCATCAGCAGCATCCCGTCGAAATGCTTTTCGACGATCTTGCACCGGAAATCGGCCATCGAACGCAGCGAAAGAGTCTTGACGGCGGCCCGTGTGTTCTGAATCATCACACGGCCGTTGCGGTCGTCGATGTTCGTGACGGCGAAAGCGGCCGCGGGCAGGCCGTCGAAGAACATCTTCTTGGCCGCTATGTAGTTGGCGAAAGTGCCGTGGTAGTCCAGGTGGTCGTGGGTTATGTTGGTGAATGCCGCTCCGGCGAATTCCAGCCCGGCGATGCGCTCCTGCACCACCGAGTGCGAACTGACCTCCATGAAGCACTGTCCGCACCCTTTTTCGACCATAGTTGCAAGCATCGCATTGAGTCTCAGTGGGTCTGGAGTGGTATGTGTCGACGGCAGCACGACGTTGCCTATGCGGTAATCCACAGTCGAGAGCAGTCCGGCGCGGTGTCCCAGCGCGCGGAACATATCGTAGAGCAGCGTCGCCGTGGTGGTCTTGCCGTTGGTCCCGGTCACTCCCACGAGCCTGAGTCGGCGGCTCGGATGTCCGTAAAAAGCCGATGCGGCCTGCCCCATAGCTTTGTGCGAATCTTCGACCACAATATAGGCCACACCTTCCTGCGTCCCGTCGGGCATGTGTTCGCACACAACGGCCGCCGCGCCGTTTTCGACCGCCGCCGGAATGTATTCATGACCGTCGCTGGCCGTCCCTTTCAGCGCGAAGAAGAGCGAACCGTCCACAGCCGCCCTCGAATCGAAGGTCATCGCGGCGATCTCCGCGTCTTCCGGTCCCACCGAGCGCAGAATCTTTATTTCTTTTAATATCTCTTTGAGTTTCATTGCTTTTACATGTCATCCCGAGTGAGCCGGATGCATTAAGTTTTCTAAAAAATAATCATCACATCCGGCTACGAGGGATCTACCTTGCAATTTAATCCGCTTCGGTCTTCAGAGTTATTCGGTAGTTTCCTCGTCGGTCGATCGACTCTGCTGTCTCGCAGTATGTTGCTGGATCGACCTCGCTCGGAATGACGTTTATTGTCTTTCACTATCATCTTAATGTTATTGTTATAGTTGCGCCGGGCCGTACGGTTTCGCCTGCCGCAGGGGATTGCGCCACTACTTTCCCCTTACCCGAAAAATCGGTTTTCAGTCCGCGGCTCTCAATCGCGTACAATGCGTCCTTCAACCCCATGCCGATCACAGGTGGAACCGTCCCTCCTGCCGTCGAAACGGTCGTCGCAGCGACGGAGACGGAGTCGGCTTTCGTGCGGACCCAATCGTTTTTCCGCGCGTCGTCGGCAAGTTTTATATTCAGTTCGTTCGACACTTTACGCACGGCGCGCACGGGGCCTCCTTTCACCGCGGGCGGCTGCGTAACTTTCGGATTTGTGCGGTCCACAGGCTCCTGCCATTCGTGGTGCGTGACGTAGACCCTGTCGGCAACCGCTTTGAAGACGGGGCCGGCCAGCGTCGAACCGTAGATGTTATATGCACCCGACCCGTAGCGCGTCCCGATGGCCACGATGATGCTGTACTTGGGGTTGTCGGCCGGAAAATATCCCACCATTGTCGCCATGTAGAGCTGTCCCGCGTAGCCGCCCAGATATCGTCCGCCGGTCAGCTGCTGTGCCGTACCGGTCTTTGCCGCCACAGTATAGTACGGGTTTTTCAGCACCGTGGCCGTTCCTTCGTCCACGACCCCTTCGAGGCATATCTGCACATTTTTTATAGTGCGCGACGGGGCGATGCTGGGGTTGATCACCTCGGTCTGGTATTTCCGGATAGATGTGCCGTACTCCGACAGTTCCCTGATGAGCATCGGCTTCACCATTTTGCCGTTGTTCGCCACGGCGTTGTAGAGGGTGAGAGTGTGCAGAGGGCTGATCTCGAAACCGTAGCCGTGCGACATATAGGCGATCGAATTCCTGTGCCAGCGGCCGGCCTGTATATGTTCGGGCGAGGGTTTGTGGAAAAGGGGAACCGCCTCTCCCGTCATACCCATGCCGAGCGGACGGTCGAAACCGAGGTTGACGATGTAATCGACATAATCTTTTTCGCGCCCCTTGTCCTTGAACCGTTTCTCCGTCGCCTTGACGAAACCGACGTTGGACGAGGTCTCGAACACGCGCTTCAGCGTAAGGATGCTGTTTTCGGGCTTGTGGTCGTCTTTTATGCTCCTTCCTCCGGGGAGCGGCATTGTCCCGTCGCCGATCTCCACCTTGTCGTCGAGGTTCATCCCGTCGTCCAGCAGGGCCAGCAGCGACGCCAGTTTGAAGGTCGATCCCGGCTCGGAGACCCCGCCCAGGGCGTAGTTGTAATCCTCGATGCAGTTTCCGCCGTGGTTGGTGAGGTTTGCTATGGCCTTGATCTCGCCTGTGGCGACCTCCATCAGCACAACCGTCCCCCACATCGCGTTGTATCTCACCAACTGGCTTTCGAGCATCGAAGAGGCCACATCCTGGAAATCCATATCGATCGTGGTGGTGACGTCGCGGCCGTTGACCGGCTCGGAGTTGAGGTCGCTGTCTACGGGGATATAGAAATTGTCGGCGATCTTCTGCTTCATCTGCCACCCGCTCTGCCCTTTGAGCTGATCGTTGAACGAAAACTCGATTCCGCTCTGCCCTTTTTCGGTCAGGACATAGATCTTTTGACGTTTGAGCGAGTCTTTGCCTGGCTTCACCAGGGTATCGCGCACTTCGACGGTCTTGCCTATGGTGCGCTCGGCCAGTTTTCCGTAGGGGCGCACCCTTTCGGTCACCACCTCTATCGAACGGCCGCCCTGATTCGGCGGCAGGTTCAGCAGCGGGAAGGTATAGAGTTCCTGAAGCTCGTTGTAGGTGACCAGACGCGGGGTGATCCGGCGGTAGCGTGTTTGGCCGCGGTTGTTCCAGCTGCTTTGCAGCATGTTTTTGTAGCCCGCTTTGCTCCGGTCGCCGAATTTCTGCGCCATGCGTTCGGCGAGGCCGTCGACGTTGGCCTCGAAAACGTCCTGCTTGAGCCCCTCGGCGCGGAAGTCGATGCCCACGTAGTATTTTTGGACCGAAGTCGCAAGCAGCTGCCCGTCGGCGGCCATGATCTCGCCGCGCGCCGCGTCGACCCTTGCCAGCGTGAAGTTGGTCTTTTCGGCCTTTTCTTTGAGTTTTTTCGATTCGGGGCCGTACTGCAGCCAGATAATACGCCCGAAGATGCATATACCCAAAAAGAAAAACACCACGTAAAGCAGCTTTACGCGCACCATGATCTCCCGTTTGATATTTGGCTGTCCTTTTTTCATTTTCTACTTCGAGTCGATGGTCTTGACGGGTTTCGGGAACTCCTTCAATGGTATGTTCTTCTGTTCCAGCCGCCTTACTATTGCGCTGCGCTGGGTGTTCTGGGCGCGTTCGGCCGAGTATCCCACGGCCTTGATGCTCAGTTCGCGGATCTCCACCTCGAGCCTCTGCTGGCTGCGGTGGAGACGCTGCAGGTGGAAAATATTGGCGATGTAGAGCATCAGCAGCACGGCGAACCCGGCCAGATAGGGCATCATCTTTCGTACCCATTCGGCCGAAAGGATATTTCCCGTGAATACGGACTGGAACATCCGGCGTCCTTCTGCGGCGCGGCGGGCGTTCTTTTCCGATTTTTCCTGCTTTTTCTTCTTTTTTTCATCGCGGCGCCTCTGCCGTTCGTCGAGTTCCTGCTCCTCGCGTTCCTTTTCGGGATCCTCTTCCACATCTTCCTCTTCGTCGTCGGCTTCCTTCTCTTTCTTCGCCTCGCTCTCCTGTGCCATGCGCTGGATTTCGAGACGTATCAAGGCGGAAAGCTCGCGCTTGCGCTCGGCCTCCTCCTGCGCTTCGCGGATCGAAGGATCTATCTCGGGATCGTATTCTACTCGTTCCACTCTCAATTACGAATTTCAAATTACGAATTACGATTTTTTTTGATCTGCCGTGCGTCGCCACGGCATAATGGAATTCAAAACAATTATCGAAGTTATCAGTAAAACGATACTCAGGAAATTGGGAAGGTCGTACGCGAATAAATCGATTTTTCGCACCAATAGCGTGAAGGATAAAAATATATATATGAAATTAGTGAATACTCCGACCACCAACAGGACAATAAATATAATGCGTATGACCGGATTAATGTACAGGAACTTTTTCCACATAAAGACCGGCAAAAATATACAGGCAATGAATACAGTTCCATAGATAGGCGTGTACTCTGTGATTATTCTTTCCAATGATGTATCTCTTACATTCGTATCTGCGATTAAATCCCATGTCCGCATTATCAGCACGTATAAACATACTATCGTTGCCAATATTTTGCCTATGATCAAGTATGTGTTATTTATTTTCATGCTGTTTTTATTGCTGCACGTAATTTCGCGCTTCTGCTTCTGGGGTTTTGCCGTATCTCTTCTTCGCCGGGGACCACGGCTTTTCGGGTTATGATCTCGAACGGGGTCTCCACGCGGCCGTAAAAATCCTTTTCGGCGTGCCCCTCGAAATTGCCGGTCTTCATGAAGTTCTTAACCAGCCGGTCTTCGAGCGAATGGTACGAGATGACCACCAGCCGCCCGCCCGGTTTCAGCACTTTCAAACTCTGTTCGAGAGCCATTTTAAGCGCTTCCATTTCGCGGTTGACCTCGATTCGCAGCGCCTGGAACAGCTTCGACAGGTACTTGCTCTCGTCGTTCTTCGGCACCAGCGGACGCAGCACCTCGATCAGTTCGAAAGTCGTCTGTATAGGCGTGCCTTTACGAGCCTCGGCTATGCGACCGGCGGCCTTGTGGGGTGCGTCGAGTTCGCCGTAGTCGCGGAAAACCCCGATCAGTCGCGCCGGTTCGTAGGTGTTTACCACATGCGCGGCGGTAAGTTTACCGCTCCGGTTCATGCGCATGTCGAGCGGCGCGTCGGCGCGGAACGAAAAACCGCGTTCCGGTGCGTCGAAATGGCGCGAAGAGACCCCCAGGTCGGCCAGTATTCCGTCCACCTGCCGCACTCCGCACTCGCGCAGCAGCCCCCGCATAAAGCGGAAATTGCCATCCACAAAATGGAACCGCGCGTCGTCCGGGATATTGCCCTTTGCCTCGGCGTCCTGGTCGAAACCGTAGAGCCGCCCGCGGTCCGACAGTTTTTCCAGTATGGCGCGCGAATGCCCGCCGCCACCGAAAGTGAGGTCGGCGTATGTGCCATCGGGTTTTATGTCAAGCAGTTCCAGCGACTCAGGGAGCAGCACCGGCGTGTGGTAAAATTCCATCGGAAAACAAAACTCAATTTGGTGGTAAAGATAGCGAATGGAGTGTCGTTTTCAAAACTGAAAAATCGTATATTTGTGAAAGTTTTCAACAATTTAGAGTCATAAGTCATGAGTTATGAGTCATGAGTCGAAGGTGCGGCTCCGTCGCGATTTTATATAAAATCTGCGCACACCTTCATTCGTAATTCGTAATTCGTAATTCGTAATCTTTCTCATGACAAAGATATCGGTAGCAGGGGTGCTTGAGGCGAAAGCGCCCAAACTCAGCAAGTGGGTCCCGCGCGGAGTGGTCAACTGGCTTCGGCGGACCATCCATGAGGATGAGATAAATTATATTCTCGAGAATTTCGACAACGGCGATCCGTTCGAATTCCTGCGCCGCTTTTTCGACTATGTCGGCGTGACATACGAGACCGTCGGACTCGATAAACTGGACAAAAACGGACGCTATATTTTCGCATCGAACCACCCGTTCGGCGGGATGGACGGGATGATGCTGGCCGAGAGGCTTGGCATGTATTTCGGTGATGTGAAGGTGATAGTCAACGATATACTGATGTACCTCGATCCGCTGAAGGGTATTTTCGTTCCGGTGAACAAGCACGGCCGCCAGAAGGGCGATTATGCCGACGCTTTCAACAAGGCTTTCGAGGGCGGCGCTCCGGTGCTGACCTTCCCGGCGGGCCTGTGCTCGCGCTGCATCGGCGGCGAGGTGCGGGATCTCGAGTGGCGTCCGAACTTCATCAAACGTGCCAACCAGACCGGCCGCCTGATCGTTCCGGTGTACGTCGAGGGGCGTCTGTCGAAACGTTTCTACAGAGTGGCCAACTGGCGCAAGAATCTGGGTATCAAGGGTAATGTCGAGATGCTGTACCTGCCCGACGAGATGTTCCGCCAGCGCGGCCAGCATTTCCGGCTGATCTTCGGCGAGCCTGTGGATCCCGAAACCCTGAAACGGACGGGCGGGAATTACCGGATGCAGGCCCAGGAGGTGCGGCGAATGTCCTACTCCCTTGCCGACCGGGTGCCCGATAATTCAGAGATTACCGGCAAAAATGAAGAATGAAAAATTAAGGCGCGGCTAAAAGCCGCGTTTATATATGAATATGAGACTTCATTGTCGGTGATTTTAAACGGATATGATATGAAGCAAATAATTCTAACTGTCGTATTGGCGCTGATCTCTTTGACGGCTTTTAGTCAGCAAGATAGAGTGCCGAAGAACATAGATGAAGCAATGAATATTCTCCAGAGCCGTTGTTCCGACAGTTTAAAAAGGGTTATTGAAGAAACAGACAATGATAGCCTTATCATGTTGTCCCGTCCTTATGGAGTAGTTTACAAAACGATTTCTAATTGGACGACAGGGCTACATTATTCAGAAAAAACAAGACTTGAAAAATACTATGCCAAACTTGGAATAGAATATCCGCCTCATGTTCAAAAAATAGTTTTGATTTCGTTTAAAAATTACTTGAACAACGGACAAATTGCCCATAAAGAAGTAATTAAGCCTTTTCAAGTAATAGAGAAAAAGTGGCGGAAGGAGGATTCTGTTCGTTTTACGACAGATTCTTTGCGTGGTGTTTACATTCCTATGAATCTTGAGGATGCCTTTAAGCAAATAGATTCATTTTGGGATGACTCCACAAAGATAGAGGTAAAAGAATGGACGGAAGAAGAATTTATAGGAAGAGCGCACTTCGGATTTGGAATGTGGATGAGAAATAACTGGCAATTATGGGGCGGTTCACGTCTTTCGAAATATTTTAATGATAAGGGAGTTTATCATCCGGACGATATGTCGGGAATTATACTCAGTGGCTATTATCGCTATTTAAAGGGAGAAGAGATCGAGCTTGATGAACTGATGAAGTATGGTCAAGGTAGTTGAGAAAGCGAGGCAATATGTATGAAAAATCATAGCATACATTCTGCTTTGCCGTCAGATTGCCCTTTCTTTCATCTCATGAATTTGCTCGTAATGCGTCGATAAGACGCGACACGAGCAGGCTCATGAATTTTGCGCCGTCGCATTCCCCGAGCGAGGTTATCCCCGTGGCGTCGGCGTAGAAAAGTTCGTCGAAATCGCGCCGCTCAGAGTGTGGCACGGCCTCTTCCAGAAAATCCATCCGGGCTTTTGCGGCCGCCGCGATGACAAGGCGGCGTTCGACGCTATCCACGGCTCCTATGGTCAGGGGCGCGGTGAAGAGGGTCTTCCCTTTTATCCCGAACAGCGTCGCGTCGCCGCACGAGATCAGCAGGTCGCCTTCGCGCCTTACCGAACGTGTCGCGCCGTGTTCCAGCGCGAGCGCATCATGCATCCGCGCCGCCGACAACTGAAATCCGGTCGGGAAACCGCCGTAAGGTATGCAGTATTCGTAACTGATCGCTGTCGGGCGCAGGCTCGAGACCGTGTAGCCGTTGTCGATCAGCGGGCGTTCGCACATCACCAAAAGGTCGTGGCCATACTGGCGCGGAAAGAGGCATAACAGCACTGTGGCGCTTCCGCCGGCCGGATACCGGTTGACCCGCAATAATTCCGCGATATGCTTTGCTATGGTTTTTTCATCGAGTTCGGGCTGTGTGCCATAGATGTAGCGGAAAGTCCGCCCGATGATATCGAGGTGCTCGGCCAGATGCAGGGTCTTGCCCGCCAGCGTATGGACCCGCTGGTAGACGTAATGCACCGCGAGAAGTTCCGACAGCGGTATTTCCAGCTCCTGCGGCGCCATGATCCGCCCGTTCCACGATATCAGTTCGCTTTTCATCGGTTCCTGTTTTGTGTTGTCATCCCGAGCGCAGTCGAGGGATCTGACCGCGCAGGGAAAAATGCCATTCCCGATCAGATCCCTCTGCTTTGGTCGGGATGACAGGATTCCTATCTTTCCAAGAATATTTTCAGCAGCAGTTCGCGCAGCAGTTCGCCGTCGTCCATGCCGCCGCTGTTCATCCCCTTGCTTTTGGCGTCGTACTCGCGCAGGAGTCCCAGCACCTTGAAGGTTATCTTGTTGGGCCACAAATTCGCCGCCTGTTTCAGCTCGTTCACGAACCACGGGCCGGGCAGGCGAAGGATGCGCATGAAATCCATATCCGATGGCATCGCGACGCCTTTGTTCTTTGCCTGCCAGCGGCAGTAGTTGATGACGAAAATTTCTTTGAACTGCCCGAAAAGCGCCAGCACCGTAACAAGCAGCGGATGTTCCTTGGGGTTGCGGGCGAAGTGATCGGCGATCATCATTGCGCGCGCCTCCTCGCGGAAGATGACGGCGCGGCACAGTTCGTAGTTGTTGAAATCCTTGCTGAAACCGGTGTTGTTCTCGACATCCTCGGGGGTCAGTTTCGTGGTCCCCTCGGGCAGCGACAGCATCAGCTTGGTAAGTTCGTTGGATATCTTCGAAATGTCCATCCCGAGGTGTTCGGTGAGCATCTCAACCGCCTTGGGTTCGGCTTTCAGGCCGCGCCGGGCGACGAATGTCCCCAGCCACTCCCTTATCTCGTAGTCGCGCGGACGCACCGATTCGAACACAACACCCTTTGCCGCCGAGTGCTTGTACAACTGCGAGCGCTTGTCGAGATTTTTCTCCTTGTGACACAGCACCAGGATAGTCGACGGCGAGGGGTTGACCGTGTATAGCGACAGATCCTCTATCTTCCTCAGCTGCTGTGCCTCGCGGACTATGACCACCTGGTACGAACCCATCATGGGCATCTGCCGGGCGAGGTTTATGATCGCCCCCGCGTCGCTGTCCTTGCCGTAGACGATGGTGCGGTTGAAGGCCTTTTCGGCCTCATTCAGCACATCCTCGGAGAGCCTTTCGCTTAGTTCATCTATGAAATATCCTTCTTCGCCCATCAGCAGGTAGACGGGCGCGAATTTCCTCGCGGCGATGTCCGCCCGTATAGCCTCGAAATCGGCTACACTATCCTTAAATTTTACACTGCTTTTCGCCATTCCATTTTTGTTTTTATTGTTACTTTTTCAAATCAAAAAGTAACCAAAAGATTGCGGCAGCGGCCGCGGCGGTTTATTTTGAGGCAATATTTCATGTTTGCGAAGATATTGTCACCCAAAGTTAAGAATTTCTGAGGTTGCTTTGCAACCGTAGCCTTTTGAAGCGGTGCGGTCTCGAAAATAAATTTTCAGAGCCGCACCGCTTCAAAAGTGCACGGTGGCGGGCCATGCCCGCTGCCTGAAATTCTTAACTACTCCAAAAATCCGAAAACATCTGTTCCCTCTGAACAGTAGGAATCGCAGATTCCGTTAAAAATTTTTGGCGCCACCTTTTTTAAAAGGTGGTAAAAAATTATATGATCTCGCGAATTATTTTTAGTACATTCTCGGTCTGGGGCGTGATCTTGTAGCGGTCGTCGAGGCGGCGGCCGACCAACCAGATTATCTCGTCCGGATCGTTTTCTCCATTTAAACCGCTGTGGGCGTTCCCACCGCCGTCGGCGTTCCGACCATTCACAAGCACGAACTGGCGCTGTTTTTCGGGGACCGAGACCTTCGCGTCGACAAGGTAATCGCTCACTTTCTTGCTTCCCGACATACCGATCGGGACGAAACGGTCGCCGTCACGCCAGCGGCGCAGTTGCAAAGGCCACACAAGGCGGTCGGCATCCACGAGCGCGACGTTTTCCGGCAGGTTGAGGTTCTCGATGCGGTCGATGTCGAGATGCTCCATGTAGAAGACTGAATTACCCGCGAAAACCCTCTGGGTATGTTCGTCGAAGGTCACTTCACACGGGTCCTCGCTGCCTATCGGTTCGATGATTATGCGTCCGCGGTCGGTGTAGGCCACATAGTCGCGCGAGTAGAAGCGCTTTCCGGACCAACCTTTTTCGAGCACGCCGGTTATCTGGTCGATGACGTCGCCCCTGAATCCGTAGCCCGAGCTAAGAAGTTCGTAGATGACGAAACCCGCGGGAAACGCCGGATCGATCCGCTCGGTGTCGATAACGGTGGTCGTGCCGTTCTTCTGCTCGACCTCGTGGCGGATATTTTCGATGGCGGCGTCGATAAAGTGCTGGGTCTGGGTCAGCCGGTCGACGTTGCGGCGCATCATCTCGGTGAAGCGCGGATTTATCTCCCTCAGGCGCGGAACGAGTCCCAGTCGTATCTTGTTTCGTAAATATTTTGTCGAGCGGTTCGACGAATCCTCGCGGTAGCTGGTCTTGTTGGCGTGCGCGTAATCGACTATCTCTTTGCGGGTCGTGAACAGCAGCGGACGGATGACGCGGCCGTTCGTAACGCTGATCCCGGTCAGACCGCGCAGCCCCGTCCCGCGGAATAGGTTTATAAAGAATGTTTCGACCGAGTCGTCGGCTTGGTGCGCGATGGCGATTGCGGTGTAGCCGTGCTCGGCGCAGAGTTCGTGGAACCAGTCGTAGCGCAGGCGGCGGGCGGCCATCTGCACCGATTCGCCCGTGCGTTCCATTTCGCCTTTCGTGTCGAAATGTTTACTGTAGCACGGCAGTCCGTAGCGCGCGGCCTCTTTTTCGACCAGGGCGGTATCTTCGTCGCCCTCTTCGCCGCGGAGTTGGAAATTGCAGTGGGCGACACCGGCGGGCCATCCGCTCTGTGCGAAGAGCGACAGCATCACCATCGAGTCGACCCCGCCGCTGACCGCCAGCAGGACCCGGTCGCCCTCATGGAGCAGTTCGTTCTCCTTGATGTAGTGTTTAAAACGCTCTGATAACATAATTTTAATCATGAATCATAAATCATGAATCATGAATGAATGTGTCGCTGTGCGACGATTTTTAAATAATATTTTGCAATAATATATCAGTCAAATTAAATAAAGAAACGTGCGAAGCACACCGCAAATCATGATTCATGATTTATGATTCATGATTATACAATGTTGACTTCCGTTTCCAATTCCACGCCGAATTTCTCCCTGACTCCATCCTGTACGCGGCGGGCGAAAGCGACTATCTCCGCTCCGGTAGCGCCGCCCAGGTTTATCACTATCAGGGCCTGTTTCGGGTCTGTTCCCACCCGCCCTTCGCTACGGCCTTTCCATCCGGCCTGCTCGATGAGCCATCCGGCCGCGAGTTTGGTCTTTCCGGGCATGCCTGCGGGGTAGAGCGGCATTCCGGGATACTCCGCGGCGATGCGGTGAGCCACGGCGTCGTCCACAACCGGATTCTTGAAAAAGCTCCCCGCGTTGCCCGTCACGCGCGGGTCGGGCAGCTTGCTGTTGCGGATGTTCACGACGGCCCGGCGGATATTTTCGAGCGCCGGACCTCCGAGCTTCGTGACCTCATCTTCCAGCGCGTTGTAGCAGAGGTTGGGCCGCGGCTCCTTCCACAGGCTGAAATTGACGGCGGTTATGATGACGCGCCCTTTCAGGCTGCGCTTGAAGACGCTGTCGCGGTAGCCGAACGCACAGTGGTCGCCCGTAAGGGTTATCGTAGTGCGACTCTCCACATCGAAACACTCGACCGATACGATTATGCTCCTGGCCTCTGCGCCATATGCCCCGATGTTCTGGATCGGGCATGCTCCGACGGTTCCGGGGATGCCCGAAAGGTTCTCCGCACCCCACAGTCCGCGCGCAATGCACCAGCCGACGAAATCGTCCCAATCGACACCCGCCCCGGCCTTCACCGATATTTTCTCTTCAGTTTCGCCCGTCGCTTCGATGCCCTTCGAGGTCGGATGGAGCAGCGTTCCGGGGTAGTCCCTCGTGAAAAGGATATTGTTTCCTCCACCCAAAATCATCCACTCTCCGACGATGCCGTCCGCGAAAAAATGCGCGAGTTCATCCGCAGTTTCCCACTCGACGATACGCGCCGCGCGGGCATCCACGCCGAAACTGTTGAGGCTCTTCAGCTCTGTGTTTTCAGAAATTTTCATAACTGCAACAAAGGTACATAAAAAAAGAGAGGCAGGACTCAAATCCTGCCTTTTAGCATCCGATTATTTCGCACCGTTCCTTATGGGACCGGGCTTTTTTTGCAGCGGCATCCCTATGTCGGGCGACTCCATGACCTCGTCGAATTTTCGCCTCATATGTTTCTCCTTGAGGTCGGCGTCGCGTTCATCGAGCAGCCACAGCATCAGGTCTGTATGCAGGCTTTTCGGCAGGCGCATACCGGCATCGAACAAAGCGTCCATTATCTTTCCGATCTGCCGGTCGCGGTCTTTTATGTCTTTGCGCGGTGTCATTTGACACTGACAAAAACAAACTTCCTGCCAAAATACACGGCCGAGCTGGGGCGGTTCTATTTATAGAAAGTGGAAGTGAATTTCGTTGTGTTTCCGGCACCGTCGCGCACCGTCATTTCGAACGTATGCGTTTTGCCCTGCCCGATACGCTCCATGTCGAACGTGTGTGTGAACTGCGTGCTTGCCGAGTTGTGCTCGAAGATTATCCATTTGCCGTCGATACTGCCCGTGAAGTAGGCTATGCCCGAGAAGTTGTCGGACGCGGTCATGGCCACGGTGCGGTTTTTCGACAGCTCTTCGCCCTCTTTGAAAGATGCCTTTATCACTGGCGGCATGGTGTCGACCACGGCGCAGAAGGTGCCGAAGTCGCGGGCGGTACATTTCACGGCCCCGTCGCCGTAGATTCCTCCCAGATAGCTGAGATTTCCCTCATCGGATACTTTTGCAAGGCATGCCCTCGGCCGGAGTGCGGCCGGAATATCGGCTTCGACGGCTATCCTCATCGATTTGTGCAGCGGCATCACCCCGTCGCCGGTGCGGTGGAGCGGCGAGAGCGGGCGGATGCTGTCCGGACGCGGTACAACGGTCATTTCGACGACCGGCTGGGTGTAGAACATCGGCTCGTATAGCGCCCCTTTCGGGATGATTATCGTCATCCCGTTATCCGAATTGATGAAGTCGCGGCGGTCGGAAGCCACGCGCCCGGCGGGGCGTTCGGGAGCAATGTAATCGCCGTTGCGTTCGACCGCGAACGAGAGCGTCACGGCGTTGAGCGCGTCGTCGCATATGGTGATCTTCACGTCGCGTTTGTCTGCGCCGTGGAGCGAAACCACGCCCCTGTTCACGGCTTTTTTGTACATCGGCAGGCTGTTGCCGTTCTTCACCGCCAGCATCACGGCTTCGTTCTTCGATTTGCACTGTACATCGTAGTAGACTGAGGCGCAGCAGTAGCGATTGTCGTCGAACAGCAGCTCGTCCTTCATAAAATCTATGACTTCCTGTCCGTCGATCTCCATCCGGGCGCGGTAGATGCCGAAAGTGTTCGTGACGTCGGTCATGCGGTCGGTGGCTTCGACGACGAAGTAGCTCGACGGACCGGCCTTCAGCGGCGATGTGCGCACCAGAGAGTAATTGCCGTCGTCGTTCTTCTTCACATCGTAGGCCCGCGCCTTGGAGTGCACCGGAACCCCGGCTATCGTGTCGACGTCTATGTGGTACAGCTTTATTATGCGGGGCGGATCGTTGTCCGTGACCGGCATCCAGCCGTGGGTACGGACGTTAAGTGTACGGGAGTCGGCCAGGCGGCGCACTTCGAAATGGAGATGCGGCCCCTGCGAACTGCCCGAATTGCCGGAAAGCCCTATGAAGTCGCCTTTTTTGACGGGGAAACGGTCCGCCGCCGGAAAAGCATCGATGTCGCTTCTTTTCGCTGCGTAGCGTTCGGCGCGCAGCCAATCCTCGATCTCTTCGGTGAAGCTGTGCATATGGGCGTAGACAGTCGCCGTGCCGTTGGGGTGGTTGATGTAGAGCGCCCGCCCGTAACCCGACGGGGCCACCGTGACGCGCGCAATGTACCCGTCGGCGGCCGCATAGAGCGGATGTCCTACGGTCCCCTGGGTTTTGATGTCGATACCGGTGTGGAAGCGGTTGGTGCGCATCTCGCCGTAGTTGGCCGAGAGGTACACCGGGAAATCTATCGGGGAACGGTAATAGTCGGCCGGTTGCGCCGATACCACGAAGGGCAATACCGCTGCGAGGATTATAAGTATCTTTTTGGTCATAGAATTTATTAATTTGAAAATTTGGAGATTTGAGGATTTTAAGATTAACGTTAAAACATTTTTTGAATTTTCACATTTCCAAATTTCCAAATCTTCAAATCATTTCTTGAGTGTTTTGTCGACGGCGTCGGAAACTTTTTCGTAGTCGTAGCCCAGCGAGAGCCCGTAGCGCATCAGTTTGGTTCGGATCTCGTAGGGCGTGGTGGCCTTGACGACCTGTTTTTTGCGGCGCAGGTATTTTTCGAGGCGGTCGTCCAAGGCGTTTTCGTCGAGTCCGCCCACGGCTCGGTCGATAATGTCGCGCGAGATACCCTTGGTCGAGAGCGATGCGCGTATCTTGTAGACCCCCCAGCCGCTGAAGCGCATCTTTTCGCGCACGTAGGCCGCGGCGTAGCGTTCGTCGTCGATGAATTTCTGGGACGTAAGCTGCGCCAGGATCTTATCCTGGTCGGCCTTGGCGATGCCCCAACGGTACATCAGGCGCCGCGCGTCGCCGCTGCTTTTCTCGGCCTTCGAGCAGAGCTTCATCAGCGACGCGAGCGCCTGTTCGGGAGTTTTATCCTTCTTTATCTTCTGCATATTACAATATCGTCCGGTTGTTTAGTGTCATTCCGAGCGAGTGTGATCCGATAAACATATTGCGTAATAAGAGGGTCTATCACACGACGAGGAAACTACCATATAATCAAACCCGTTTCAATGTTAAGAATTATTTTGCAGCTCCCTCGTCGTGCGATATATCCTGTAACACCGCCGAATTTTGTCGGATCGCACTCGCTCGGGATGACATTTATTTCATCTTTTGCACCTTATCATGCGCGGTTTCGAGTTGATGTCGCTGCGGACCTTTATTTCGCGAAAACCCTCGCCTGCCAGTATGTCGGCCGCACCGTAAGCCGTCTCCTCATGCCCCTCGAAGTAGAGCGACCCGCCCGGACGCAGCGAACGGAGTGCAAATTTAGCTATAGCGCGGTAAAAAAGCAAGGGGTCGCCGTCGGGAGCGAAAAGCGCCACCTGAGGTTCGTACTCCGCGACGTTGGCGGCCATCCGTGCCCGCTGCGACGCCGGAATGTAGGGCGGATTCGACACTATAATATCGAACCGTCCCAGGTCGAGTCCCGGGTCGAGTATGTCGGCCTCTTTCAGGATAACTCCCGTGCCGGTGGTTTCATTGTTCCGCCGGGCGAATTTCAGCGCGTCGGGGGATATGTCAATGCCGGTCACGGTCGCGCCGGGAATGTTTTTGGCAAGCGCTATGGCTATGGCCCCGCTGCCCGTTCCGACGTCGAGGATGTCTTTTGCCGACAGCTCGCTTTCAATGATCCACCGCACCAGTTCCTCGGTTTCGGGCCGCGGTATCAGTACCCCTTCGCCGACCTCGAGTTCCAACCCGTAGAAATCCGCCTTCCCGAGAATGTACTGCACCGGGCGCGAAGCGGCAAGATCGGCCAGAATCTGCCCGAAGTCCGCACCTGCGTCCACTTTAGCGAGCGGTTCCAGCGCGGCTTCGGCGCGTGAAAAGCAGTAGCGCTTTTCGGCCACCAGCCTCGCTATTGCCGCGGCTTCCTGCGCTCCGTAAACCGGTTCTGCAGCAGCACGCAGGTTTTCGATGAGTTCCTTTCTCGTCATATTTAGTAATACGGCAGGAAGGCGCGATTTATTGCCTATTTATGCCTGGATGCCAGCTCTTTTTCGATATCGGCGATCGAGCACTCCATCTGTTCCAGCAGGACCAGCATATGGTAGGCAAGGTCCGACGCCTCGTAAAGGAAGCCGTTGTGTTCGCCTGCGACCGCCTCGATAACTGTTTCGACAGCCTCTTCGCCCACTTTCTGCGCGATCTTGTTGACCCCTTTGGTGAAGAGTTTCGTGGTATACGACCCTTCGGGCATCTCGGCGTGGCGGCGGCGGATCAGGTCGCCCAGGTAGCGGATAAAACCTTCATCTTCGGGCGTTCCGAAGCAGGTTTTGGATCCGGTGTGGCAGGTCGGGCCATGCGGGATGACGCGTATGAGCAGCGTGTCCATATCGCAGTCGGGCCAGATCGACACGATGTCGAGGAAATTCCCGCTGGTCTCGCCCTTGGTCCATAGGGTTTTGCGGGAGCGGCTCCAGAAGGTCACGCGGTTCTCGGCGACGCTTTTTTCATATGCTTCGCGGTTCATGTAGCCGAGCATCAGCACCTGCAGCGTCCGGTCGTCCTGGATAACTGCGGGCACCAGTCCGTCGGCGTTTTTCGAGAGGTTCAGTTCATCAAAATTCATATTATAAAATCTTAAATTTGTTCCATTTTATAATCTTAACACAATCGTCAGATTGTGCGGATTCCCCATTTAGCAAAAAGCGTAAACGGAAGAGCAGGCTAAAACGGCTTTCAATTATGTGCATAGCTCAAAATTGTACCGTTTTAGACAAACTGGAGTAGCTGTTTGGGGCATGGGGTGGGTTTTTGCTACTTTTTGCCCACCAAAAAGTAGGTAAAATCATCTTTATAACCTTACGTTTATATTCAATTTTTTCAGTTCGCGTTTCAGCACCGGTATCGGAATTTCGCCGTAGTGGAAAATGCTGGCGGCAAGGGCGGCGTCGGCCTTGCCTTTCGTCAGCACGTCGGCAATGTCCTGCACCGACCCCGCGCCGCCCGAGGCGATTACGGGGATGGTCAGTACGGATGCCAGTTTTGCGAAAGTGTCGCACGGATATCCCTGCTTCGTACCGTCGTGGTCCATCGAGGTGAACAGTATCTCGCCCGCGCCGCGTTCCTGAGCCTCGCGCGCCCACGAAAAGAGCTCCTTGTCCGAGTAGAGCCGCCCCCCGTGGGTCGTGGCGCGCCACTCTTTGTTATCCTGCTTTTTGGCGTCGATGGCGACGATGATGAACTGGCTGCCGTATTTGGCCGCGATCCGGTCGATGAGCGACGGATCTTTGATCGCCGCGCTGTTGATGGAAACCTTGTCGGCGCCGGCGTCCAGAAGCCGCGCCGCGTCGTCGAGCGAGCCGATACCGCCCCCGACCGTGAACGGGATGTCGATGACGGCGGCGATGCGTTCGACGAGCTCCGTGAAGGTGCGGCGCTCCTCGTGCGTTGCGCTGATGTCGAGATAGACCAGTTCGTCGGCCCCCTCGTCGGCGTATTTACGGCCCAGTTCGACCGCGTCGCCCACATCTTTAAGCCCTACAAAATTTATACCTTTTACCGTCCTGCCGCCCGTGACGTCGAGACACGGGATTATTCTTTTAGCTACCATATTTTATAAAGTGGGAATTAATATGTCATTCCGAGCGAGCCGGAAAAATACCGGTATGTGGAAATATCCGTTGATATCCGGCGACGAGGAATCTTCCTTATAATTTAGGATGTAGATTCCTCACGTTCGTTCGGAATGACGTTTCTTATAAACGTAATTAATTCATTTAGAGTTATTTTATTCTCATACAGCGCTTTGCCGACGATGACGCTCCGCAGACCCATCTCATTGAGTCGCACGATGTCGTCCATCGACGAGATGCCGCCGCTGACGGTGATATCCACGCCCGGGAATTGGTCCTGCAACCCGCGGTAAAGTTCGAAAGCGGGGCCCTGCAGCATCCCGTCCTTCGATATGTCGGTGCAGATGGCCTGCGCGAGGCCCGCCGCGCTGAAACGGGATATCAACTCTGCGGCAGTCAGTTCCGAAGACTGCAGCCAGCCGTGAGTTGCGACTTTTCCGTCTTTGATGTCCGCGCCGAGGATAATGTGTTCCGGACCGAACTGTGCGAGCCAATCTTCAAAAAGTTCAGGTTCGCCGACGGCGATGCTTCCGCAGATTGCGCGGTTGGCCCCGGCGTCCAGAACGGCTTTCAGCGATTCGGCGCTCTTGATCCCGCCGCCGTACTGGATGTCGAGGCGGGTTCTCCGCGCGACCTCTTCCAGAACGCGCAGGTTCTCGGGCCGCGAAGCCTTCGCCCCGTCGAGGTCCACAAGGTGGATGCGCCTCAGTCCGGCCTCTTCGTAACGTTCTGCAACATCGGCAGGGTTCTTATAATAGACGGTTTTCTGCCCGTAGTCGCCCTGCGTGAGGCGCACGCACTCGCCGCCGATTATATCTATCGCCGGGATAATTTCGATCATAATTTGAGAAAATTCATTAATATTTTTTCACCCGTCGCGCCGCTTTTTTCGGGGTGGAACTGTGTGCCGTAGAAATTCCCGCGTCCGAGAGCCGCGCTGAACTGTGCGCCGTATTCCGTCACGGCGATGGTCTGAGGGCATATCTCCGGCGCGTAGCTGTGAACGTAGTAGAGGTAGCTGTCCTCGCCGATGCCTTCGAAAAGCGGCGTGCGCAGGTTTTCTATGCGGTTCCAACCCATGTGGGGCACTTTCAGGCCGTCAGAAGCGGCGAAACGGCGCACTTCCGTGTCGAAAATCCCCATACATGCGGTGTCATGCTCCTCGCTGCGGCGGCACATCAGTTGAAGGCCTATGCAGATACCCAGCACGGGCTGTGCCAGGGTGGGTATCAGTGCGTCGAGTCCCCGCGCACGGAGCTTCTCCATCGCGGTCGAGGCCTCGCCGACGCCCGGCAGCAGAACCCTTTCGGCCCGGCGGATCGCGTCGTGGTCGGCCGTCAGGACATATTCCGCCCCGAGCCGTCCGAGCGCATTTTCGACCGACCTTAAATTACCTGTATCGTAGTCTAATATAGCTATCATTTATAATTTGGAAATTTGAAGATTTGAAGATTTGGAAATTTTGAGATGCATTAATTTTCACATCTTCAAATCTCCAAATCCTCAAATTAAATAACTCCTTTACTGGAAGGTAGTTCGTAGTTGAACGGGTCGCGGCGGACGGCGGCGCGCAGGGCCCGCGCGAAAGCCTTGAAGATCCCTTCGGCTATGTGGTGGTCGTTCTCGCCCTGCGCCGCGACGTGCAGGTTGCACCTCATCGCGGTCGCCAGGCTCTTGAAGAAGTGCTTGAACATCTCGGTCGGCACGTCGCCCACCCGGTCGCGCGCAAAGCTCACGTTCCACTCGAAATCGATGCGGCCGCCGAGGTCGATCAGCACCATCGCCCGCGATTCGTCCATCGGCAGGGCGAAGCCGTAGCGCTCGATGCCACGCTTGCCGCCGAGTGCCTTTGCGAGAGCCTCGCCTAGGGTGATGGCGACGTCTTCCATAGTGTGGTGCTCGTCGACTTCGAGGTCGCCTTTCGCACATATTTCCAGGGATATGCCGGCATGGTGGACGATCTGGTCGAGCATGTGATCCAGAAACTTTAATCCTGTGTCGATACGTGGATTTAATTGCCCGTGCGGCTCGCACCGCCCGTCGAGGTCCACCGAAACCGTGATGTCGGTCTCTTTGGTGCGCCGTTCGACAGTCGCCGTACGCGCGCCGAGGCGCAGGAATTCCGCGATCTCGGTCCAGTCATCGGCGATAAGCGCACAAACGCCTTCCAGACCCTCCGCCGCGACCATTTCCGCCCCGCGCTCTTTCGGCTGGATGAGGATTCCTTTCGCGCCGAGGTTACGTGCGAGGACGATGTCGGTGATCCGGTCGCCTATGACGTACGATGCCCCGAGGTCGTAATCCCCTGCAAGGTATTTGCCGAACATCCCGACGCCCGGTTTACGGGTAGGGGAGTTCTGCGCGGGGGTTGTGGGATCGATAAGCTGGTCGTCGAAAAATACCCCCTCGCCCGCCAGCACGGAGAGCATCAGGCGGTGCGGTCCCCAGAAAGTCTCCCCGGGGTACGACTCCGTCCCGAGACCGTCCTGGTTCGAGGCCATGACCAGTTCGTAGCCGAGTTCGGCGATGTTTTTCATCCCGGAGATGGCTCCCGGCAGGAACCGCAGCTTCTCGAAGCTGTCTATCTGTTCGTCCGCCGGCTCGGCGATTATCGTCCCGTCGCGGTCTATGAATAGTGCCTTTTTCATAAGGGATTCGTAATTCGTAATTCGTAATTCGTAATTGACTCTATGAGTTTGTCGTTCTCCTCGGGCGTGCCTATGGTAATCCGCAGGCACCTTTCGCAGCCGCGGATTTTCGAACGGTCGCGAACGATTATCCCGGCAGCGATCAGCGTGTCGTACATCCGGCGCGGTTCGGGCGTCTCGATCAGCACGAAATTCGAGTCGCTGGGATGGACCTTTGCGATGGCGGGGCTTGCCTTCAGCACCTCCATCACGCGGCGGCGCTCGCGTTTGATCTCTTCGACCTGCCCCGCGACGCTAAGCCGCAACTGGTCGGCCACGAGCTTCTGCGTGACGACGTTTATATTATAAGGATACTTCACGCGGGCGAAAATATCCATCACCTCTCTCGTCCCGAACGCCAGTCCGAGCCGCAGTCCCGCCATTCCCCACGCTTTCGACAGGGTTTGCAGGATGATGAGGTTGGGCCAGCGGTCGAGTTCGCCAAGGAAACCGTCTTCGTCGGCGAAGTCGATATAAGCTTCGTCCAGCACCACCATCCCGCCGAATTTTTCAAGCAGTCCGGTTATCTCCGCACGGGGGAAAAGATTGCCACTTGGGTTGTTGGGCGAGCAGAGGAAGAGCAGTTTGGTGTGGGTGTCCGCAGCTGCCAGGATCGCCGGAACGTCCAGCGAAAAATCGGCCCGCAGCTGCACTTCGCGCATTTCGACGTCGTTTATCGCCGCTGCGACCCTGTACATCCCGTAGCTCGGTGCGATTGCAATGGCGTTGTCGGTGCGCGGCTCGCAGAAGATGCGGAACGCCAGATCGATGGCCTCGTCGCTGCCGTTGCCGATGAATATCTGTTCCGCCGGAACGCCCTTGATGCCCGCGAGTATCTCTTTCAGTTCCCTCTGCGCAGGGTCCGGATAGCGGTTGTAGCCGTTTTGGTAGGGGTTTTCGTTGGCGTCGAGGAACACCCCCAGCGGTCCTTTGTATTCGTCCCGCGCCGTCGAATAGGGCGTCAGGTCGATTATGTTTTGGCGAACTAATTTCAGTGGATCCATACTTTTATATTTTATGAAAGATGATAGATGAAAGATGAAAAATTGCGGTGCGGCATATGCCGCAGATTATTTATATTTATTATTTAAATAATTTAGATGCAAGCTTTGCTTGCTCCATAATCTTTCATTTTTCATCTTTCATCTTTCATTTTTTGGATGCGGATGGCAACTGCGTTGGCATGCGCATCCAGACCTTCCGCTTCGGCCATTGTAGTTATGGTTCCGGCGAGCGATCCGAGCCCTTCGCGCGAGAGTTCCTGATAGGTGATCTTGCGCGTGAAGCTGTCGAGGTTCACTCCGCTGCACGCCCTGGCCCATCCGGCGGTCGGCAGTGTGTGGTTGGTTCCCGAGGCGTAGTCGCCGGCACTTTCGGGCGACCAGTTGCCGATGAAGACGCTTCCGGCGGCTGTTATGCGCGCGGCGGCTTCCCACGGATCGGGCATCTGGATTATAAGGTGTTCCGCGGCGTAGGCGTTGGCGAAGTCGATCATTTCGCCGCGTGTGGGCAGAACTATGATGCGGCTGTTTGCAAGCGCGCGCACTGTGGCTTCCTGCCGGGAAAGTCCGGCCGCCTGTTTTTCGAGTGCCCGGTCGACCTCTGCGGCGAACTGTTCGCAGTTGCAGACCAGTATGGCCTGGCTGTCGGCACCGTGTTCGGCCTGCGACAGCATATCGGCCGCAACGAATTCCGGAACGGCTGTCTCCCTGTCGGCCATCACCAGCACTTCGGAGGGTCCGGCGGGCATGTCGATCGCGACATCGGCCACGCTTACAAGCTGCTTGGCCTTTGTGACGTAGCGGTTGCCCGGGCCGAAAATTTTATCGACTTTCGGGATACTGTCGGTGCCGTAGGCCATCGCCGCGATAGCCTGCGCACCACCCGCTTTAAAGACATGCCCGACGCCGCACAACTGCGCGGCATAGAGCACCGCGGGGGCAACGCGACCGTCTTTTCCGGCGGGGGTGCACAGTATGGTTTCGGAACATCCGGCCACCTGCGCCGGTATCGCGAGCATCAGAACCGTCGAGAACAACGGAGCCGTGCCGCCGGGAATATACAGGCCCACCCTCTGGATGGGAACGACCCTCTGGACGCACCTCACGCCGGGCTGGACCGTCACGTCGACCTCTGCCTGACGCTGCGCCTCGTGGAAAAGGCGGATATTGCGCGCGGCGATTTCAAGGGCCTCTTTCAGCTCCTGCGGAACCTCTGCCGCGGCCCCGGCTATCTCATCGCCCGAAACTTCGAAGCAGTCGATATCGCGCCCTTCGACCTCGGCGGTTATCTCGCGCAGGGCCTTGTCGCCGTCCCGGCGCACACGCGCAAGTATGGCTTCGACCGCCTCGACGATGTCGTCGTCCGAAAACTCCGCGCGCCGTGTGAGTTCTTCCCAATCTCCCGAAGGAGGATTTATGTATATAGGAACCATTTTAGTCAATTACGAATTAAAAATTACGACTTACGAATCGGCTACTAGTGTAGCGACGAAGCAATTCAGGATTTATAGATTGCTCCGCTCGCAATGACGTCGCTACCTTATTATTTTTTCCAGAGCCAGCACGAGAATTCCCTCCGCGCCGATCCCTTTCAGCTGTTCGATCTTGTCCCACAGTTCGTCCTCCACGACCACCGAGTGCAGTGAGCACCACCCATCCTGCGCCAGCGGCATCACAGTCGGGGAGCGCATCGCCGGAAGTATCTTAATGGCTTTTTCGACCGACTCTGTGGGCAGGTTCATCAGCACATATTTCATACCGCGGCTGTCGAGAGCCGCTCCGAAACGGAATTTCAACTGGTTCAGGATGGCCTGTTTTTCCTCGGAAAGTCCCGGCGTCGCGATCAGCACGGCCTCAGAGAAGAGCACTTTTTCGACCTCTTTCAGTCCGTTCGAGACCAGCGTGCCGCCCGACGAGACGATGTCGAAGATCGAGTCGGCCATACCGACGGCAGGGGCGATCTCCACCGATCCGGCTATCTCGTGTATCTCGGCTGCGACGCCCTCTTTTTCGAAATAGGCGGCGAGGATCTTCGGGTAGGATGTCGCCACACGGCGGCCGTTGAAGTAGGCCGGGCCGGTGTACTCCTCTGACTTTGGAATGGCCAGCGAGATGCGGCAGCCGCCGAAGCCCAGCTTCTGCACCACATCGACCGCATAGCCTTTCTCGGCCACCTCGTTGTAGCCCACGATGCCTATGTCGGCCACGCCCATCGAGACGGCCTGCGGAATGTCGTCGTCGCGCAGATAGAGCACCTCGAGCGGGAAACTTGCCGACTTTGTGAGAAATTTGCGTTTGTTCTCGTCCACCGCAACCCCCGCCTCGCGCAGGAGTTCGATGCTTTGTTCGTTCAGGCGTCCTTTGGCCTGGATAGCAATTCTGATCATATTATCGTAATTTTTAATTCGTAATTCGTAATTGTTTTTGTGCCTTGGCACAAAAAAAGGCTCACCGCGCAGGGTAAGCCTTTTTGTATCGTTGAACGACAAACACAACCTTACCCTATCTTCCGGAGATATGGTGATGGTGATGTATGGCGCTGAAAATTCTCATTTGCTAAAATTTTATAAACGGTTTCCCATTAATTCTCCCACACGATGGGCACGTTGCGGAAATCGACTACATTGGTCTGCCTGTCTCCGCTCCCGATGCTGATGCGCAGCGTCTGGAACAGCGCCGCACCCGGCCGTACCGGATTTATCCGGTCCACTTCAACCCTCACAGTAACGCCCGACGGCAGCTCATAATGAGTTCCTGTGCTGCTGTACGGTTTGCTCGACACGCCGTATTCGTCCACCGCCATGGTCCCGTCGGTGCTTCCGCCTATGTACAGGTGGTCGTTGGGTCCGGTGTTCGTGACGGCTATCACCGCCGTCACGCTTTGCGAGCTTGCGTAGCCTATACACTCAACTAATTGCACCCTGAAATATTTTTTCGCAACGCCTTCCGTGATCACCGCTGTGGTGCCGGTGTAATTTCCCCCCGCCATCGAGGCCAGGGTCGAACAGGATGCGAACATCGCCATCCCGAGTAAAAGGCTGATTATAAGTATCGGTCTTTTCATAAGCCGGCCTGTGTTGCGTAAGTTGTTTCTGGTGGGTTAACAGGTGCAAAGTTAATCACTGAATCGGGAAAAACAAACAACGTGTTAAAAATAATCGCGGTCCGGCAGGTTATGGCCTTTCCGGAATGAACAGGATGCACACAGGTGCCTGTATGCGGATCGAACGGCCGGTCGCCGTGAGCGTGCCGTTGTCCGGATCGATCCCGAACACCTCGATCACGTTGCCGTGGCGGGCGGCCGAAAGCAGGTATTTATCCCCCGGGGCAACGGCCATGGCTCTGGGGTGCGCCGCGGTATTCATATATCCGGTGCGGGCCAGGCTGCCGTCGCCATCCACTCGGAACGAGGCGATCCCGTCGTCCTTCAGGCGGTTCGAGGTATAAAGGTATTTCCCGTCGGATGTCATCACGATGTCGGCGCTTCCGTGCCCGCCCGCCGTGTCGGACTCTACGGACTGGAACGCGGCCAGGTTCCCGTTTTCATAACGGAATGCCGTCACGAAGCCCGACAATTCGTTGATCAGGTAGAGATGGTCTCCCGCGGGATCGAAGACGATATGGCGGGGACCGGATCCTGCGGGTACGTCGAAAGTTACCATAGCAGTTATCTCGAGCGGCTGCAGCGGAGCCGCCCGCTCCATGTCGAACCGCCGGATAAGGTCATGGCCGAGGTCCGTAGCGAAAAGGTAGCGTCCGTCGGGCGAAAATTTCACACAGTGCATGTGCGAAGGGTGCTCCCGGTCGCCGAAACGCACTACCTGAACGGCCGGCGACAGGATTCCGCCCTCTTCAACATTGAATACCGACAGGCTTCCCCCGCCGTAATTGGCCGTGATAACCAACCGCCCGTCGGTGGTGACGTGGCAGGGGCCCGGACTGAGGGTGCTTTCCATGCCGAGCAACTCCATTTTTCCGCTGCGGGCATCGAACGACAGGGTGGCGACGCCGGAGATGCTCCCTTCCGAAACGGCATAGATGCGGTCGAAAGCGGCGTTTGCAACAAGGTAGGAAGGGTTGTCCACCCTGACCGAATCCACGCACTCGACGGCGGCGCTCTGCGGATCGAACCGGTAACTGTAAATCCCGTAACTGCCGGTATCCGTGTAGGTTCCGACGATCATGTAAAATGCCAGCAGTAAACATTCCATATCGTTTCGTGATTTATTACAAACCTTCTATCTCTATGTCGTAGTTTTCCAGCAGCCCCGTTACGCCGGAGAGCGAGAATTTGGCTTTGCGTATCTTGTTGATAGCCGGGTCTATGGTGTAGTTGAACGCGGTGCGCAGATCGGCTTTCCTCAGGTCGGTGTCGGCAAACTGGGCGCGGCGCAGGTCGCACTCCGTAAAACGTGCGCCCTGCAGGTTGCAGTCGCCGAAATCGACCTCCCACAGCCGGCAGCAGTCGAAAACGGCCTTTGCCATCTTCCTTTTGAAGAACGACGAATTGTCGAGGATGCACCCCTCGAACCCGGTCGAAAAAGCGAAAGCGTCGCAGCTGTCGAACTTCAGCCCGAGCATCTTGCAATCTTTGAAAAATACGTTGTTCAGGATCGCATTGTGCATCTCGGCGAGGCTCAGGTCGCACCCCTCGAACCGGCAGTCGGTGAACCGCACGCCGGACAGGTCGGACTCCATCAGATTGCAGTTGGTAAAGGCGCAGTTTTCGTATTCGCCGCCCGGGAACGCTTTTCCGGCGTGGTCGGCCCTGTCGAAAACCCTACCCTGTATAAATTCCCCGCCCATCGCTATCCGCGGGCCTTGTTAAAGCAGTGGCGGCAAAGCGGCTCGTAGCTGTCGGTCTCGCCCAGCAGGACGAGTTTGTCGTCTTTGGTGAGGCGGTGCGAGTGCTGTGCGATTCCGCCGCAGCGAAGGCAGATTGCGTGGACTTTCGTGACGTATTCGGCCTGGGCCATCAGTGCCGGCATCGGTCCGAAAGGCTTGCCGGTGTAGTCCATGTCGAGCCCGGCGATGATGACCCTCACGCCGTTGTCGGCCAGTTGGCGGCACACATCGGTGAGGCTCTCGTCGAAGAACTGGGCCTCGTCTATCGCCACCACGTCGACGTCGGTAGCCATCAGCAGGATGGTGCCCGGCGACTCGACGGGTGTACAGCGAATGGAGTTGGTGTCGTGCGAGACCACTTCCTCTTCGGAGTAGCGCACGTCTATCTGCGGTTTGAATATCTCGACGGTCTGGTTCGCGAATCTGGCGCGCTTGAGGCGGCGGATGAGTTCTTCGGTCTTTCCCGAGAACATCGAGCCGCAGATCACTTCGATCCAACCCATTCCAGACCGCGCTTTATGGCCTCTGCTCTCCCAGTTTTCGGTCTCGTCAGAATGCATTTGATTCGATTTTTTATTGAAACAAATATAGAAATAATATTCCTAAACACAGCCGCTAGGCTGTGTGCAATCCCCATCTTTCAAAAATCGGTCGGAACGCCGACAGCGGTTTATTTTTAACACAATCGTCAGATTGTGCGGATTCCCACTTTTCAAAAATCGTAAGTGAAGACGCCGCCTAAAATGGAAGTCGCCATGTGCGATAGCTCCGCGTTAGCTCAAGGCGTACCATTTTAGGCAAGCCGGAATAGATTTTTGGAACGTGGGCTGCTTTTTGCTACTTTTTGGCAGTCAAAAAGTAGTTAAGAGAAATCCCTATTTATGTTTTAGAAATCTTTTTCAGGTCTGTCTGCCGTTTCTTACAGTAGCGGGCGATGCCGCATTCCGGACAGTGCGGGGCCCGCGCAGTGCAGACGTACCTGCCGTGCAGGATCAGCCAATGATGCGCCAGCGGTATGAGCTGCGGCGGAATGTTTTCGGTGAGCTGCAGTTCGACCTGCAGCGGTGTTTTGGCGTTCACGGCGAGTCCGGTGCGGTTGGCGACGCGGAAAACGTGGGTGTCGACGGCCATGACCGGCTTGCCGAAAACAACGGCGCCCACCACGTTCGCGGTCTTGCGCCCCACGCCCGGCAGCTTCACCAGTTCCTCGCGGTCGGACGGGACTATCCCGCCGTAATCCGACATCAGTTTTCGGGCCATTGCGGCGAGGTTTTTGGCCTTGTTGTTGGGGTAGGATATACTTTTGATGTAGGGGAAAATATCTTCGGGCGCGGCTTCGGCCATCGACTCGGGGGTGGGGAAGCGCTCGAACAGCGCGGGGGTGGTGATGTTGACGCGCTTGTCGGTACACTGCGCCGCGAGTATCGTTGCCACCAGCAGTTGGTAGGCGTTATGGTAATGGAGTTCGGTCTCGGCGACGGGAACGTTCTCCTCGAACCACCCGATTATTCCTGCGTATCGTTCTTTCTGCGTCATGGTTCGTAATTCGTAATTTGTAATTCGTAATTTGGATGCCTGTGGCATCCGAGAACGTGGTCGTTGACGTATCCGGTAGCCTGAAGGTGGGCGTAGCAGATGGTGGTGCCGAAGAACCTGAATCCGCGTTTCTTCATATCCTTGCTTATCGCGTCCGAAAGCGGCGTCGAAGCGGGGACTTCTGCGAGGGTTTTCCAGCGGTTGACGATCGGTTTTCCCTCGGGCAGGAACGAACGCAGGTAGGCGCAGAAACTGCCGAACTCCTTCTGTATTTCGATGTATGCCCGGGCATTGGTGATGGTCGATTCTATCTTTCCGCGGTTTCGGATTATGCCGGTGTCCTGCATCAGGCGTTCGACGTCCCCGGGGCCCATGGCGGCCACTTTTTCTACGTCGAACTCCGCGAAAGCGCGGCGGTAGCCCCCCCTGCGGCGGAGTATGGTGATCCAACTCAGTCCGGCCTGTGCGCTTTCGAGCACGACGAACTCGAACATCCGCCGGTCGTCGGTCACTTCGCGCCCCCATTCGTTGTCGTGGTAGGCGATGTACAGCGGGTCGTCCGTGACCCATCCGCACCTGGTTTTTCCGTCTTCCATATATTCCTATTTTAAAAAGCCCAGTTCATACACCATAGGGCGCAGTTTGTCGCTCAGGTTCTTATAAGCCTGTTCGAAATTATCGAAACGCACCGTCGGATAGTCGCCGCTTTCGTTGCGTTTTCTAAGCGCGTTGCGTACCTGATACCAACCTGCGTCGGGACGGTTGAGGGCGAGTTTACTTCGGATATCGTGGGAATCCGCGAGGCTGAAATAGGCGGTCCACAGGCGGCGCCCTTCGTCGAGAACGGCCTGCGCTTCTTCCGAGAATGTTTTATCGGCCATATACTGCACCATAAAGTCGCTTTCGAAGCGGTCCGGCGCGTCCACCTCCTGTTCGGTGTATGGAATGAAATGGTTGACGATGCTCCATGTGCGGCCGTCCCACACCAGGCCGTCGGCACCTGCTGTCAGGTTGCTCCCGTTGAACAGCATCCAAACCAGACAATCCGCTTTGAATTCGTCGCTCAATTCGCCAGTCGGCTGCAGGAACTGGTCGCGGTCGTTTAGCCACGTAGGTTTCACGATACGGCGGACGGTGAATACAATGGCAGCCTGCCACAGGTTTTCTGCTGTAACAAAGAATGCGCCTGCACTGCAATACCCCGATGACAATATGGATGTGTCTGTACCTGCGTGCTGTAAGTCGTTTCCCGCGGAATACATAGAGGCAATCGCTCCGTCCGCCCATTTTGTTCCCCTCACGTCTTTGACACTGGTCGTGGGAGAGACCGCACTTTTTAAAGGAATGGCGTCCTCATTATTTGCGCGGGGACGTTCAATCCATTCACTTAGAAAAAAGGAGTTCGGCATGTTGAAAAAAGACTTTTCCCCTATTGGTACAGCCTTTTTGTCAAATATAACAGTGCTTATTGAACTAATCGGATCCGTTTTTGGATTTTGTTGCCATATCAGGAAACCGATCGGAAAATTGCCCTTCAGTCCATCAAAAGCTTTGCTGTGGACAATAAATCCTCCTTTATATTCAGCTCTCCACATGTTCCGAAAAAGTTCAAAATTAGGGGCATTTACATATTTCAGAGTGCTGAACATGGCTATCGCAGCATGAGGTATCTCCATTTGTATCCTTATAAGGAATTGCACAAATAGTTCTCGCTGCGCATACCCTATGTTCATTCCTTTAGAGATGAGGGTGTTGCTTACGCCTTTTTTGGATTCCGCATCCTTGTCCCCCGCTTTATTGGATGTATTATCGGCGTTCGTCGCCTCGGCGTAAGGGGGGTTTATCAGTACGAGTATCTTCTTTTTGTCGGCAATGGCCCGGCGGAGGCTTTCGGGTATTTTCCCGGTCAGGGAGTAATCGATCGTTCCCTCGGGGGTGACGTCGTCGTTCAGGTAGTCGTATTGGAACCGCTGGGCGGCCACACAGGTACGCGCGGCTTTCATTACATCCACGTCAGCCTGGTCGAGGGTGCTCATATAGAGGTTGCGGTGGTTGGCGTGTTTGGTCTCCAGGTTGCCAACCCCGCAGCACATGTCCCAGACGATATATTCGCGCTGCCAGTTTTTTCCCAGTGTCTCGGCAAGCATATCGTAGGCTTTATCGACAACGTGCAGCGGCGTGTAATAGGCGCCCTTGAAGCTGCGCTCGTCGGTGGGGATAAGGCTGTCGCGGCGTTCCAGCAGATAATTGCGGTATTCTGCTTTCGGCGGGCGGTCGTATATGGCCCAGAACTGACGGTATCCCTCCTGATTGCCCAACTCATATAGCCTCCCTCCGAGCAGGAAAGCCGGTTTGTTGTTCTTGTGGATCAGCCCGGCTGGCAGATTCTCGTGGGTCGAGACAGTGCCGTCGCTCATTACGTCGGCAAAAAACAACAGGGCGTAATCGTCGGGGCTTGCATCTTTTATTTCGCAGCCGACCATTTTTACCCATTTGTCGAACACCTGCTTCAGGTTGTCGGGAGTGATCTGCGTGCGTATGATCTCCCCGCTTTTTATGGCGTTGCGTACGGTCTCAATGAATTCGTTCTCGTGCGTCACTATGCGGAACGACACGAAGTGAGTGCCGATAAATGCCGAAACGGCCTCCAGCGCCTCTTGGGTGTAGTTGCTTGCTGAAGTTCCCCATTTGATGGTCTTTTGCGCCAGGAACGGCAATACGACATCCGTTTTCATTATCGCAGCCTTGGCCGCGTCGATAACGCACAGGAATGGCGGTACATATTCTCCCTTATTCAAGGCCGCCTGTATATAATGGAGCAGTTGGGTGAACATAGCGTACGTAGAGGTTCGGTTGCCCTCTTTGGCCTCGAACCATATCTCTTTTGTCTGAATGTCGATCAGATTGCGCGAAACCTCCTTAAGCCCCAGCGCCTTGATGTAAGCATCTTTTATGTCCTCCTCAGAACGCGCCTGTTGTAGTTTCTCGTAAAGTGTCATATCTTTCCATTGTCGTGTTGTCCGAGAAAATTTCTTTAAAGATAGTATGTTTTCAGATTATTTCGAGTTTTGCGAATTTGCTCAAAAGGGTTTTGCGGCCGGCTGACGGGTCGTCGAACGTGACCACTATCTTCAGGTCGGCGGCGCTAGATGCCCCGGCCATTATCTCCACTTCATCCACAATTCCCTTGCCGAACTTGGCGTGCAGCACCCTCATCCCCGGTCGGAACGGCGAACCTTCCGGGGCGGGTTTTGCGGTCGATTCGACAGGTCTTGCGGCCGGTTCCACGGGTCTCTGGGGTATGGATGCAACTTTCTTGAATCGCGCGTCGGGAACAACCGGATTGACCTTTTGCGGCGGTTCAGATTCGCGTTGGGGATATCCGCCGGGACGCCTTCCATATAAAGGTGCCGACAGCTTTTCGGCCGCCGAACTGCCGGGACGGTCGGGCTTTCTGGCTTCCCAAACCGGCTTCCCAGACTGCCCCCACTCTTTTCGTCCGCCGCCCCAGCCACCGGCACCGCCGCCGTACGCCTCCTCCACGCCGGGGATGTTCCCATCGAGATATTTCTCGTCGATCTCGCGTAGAAAGCGGCTCGGACGGCAGAAAGTCATGTTGCCGTGCACGAAACGCGATTCGCTGTACGACAGGAACGCGGACTCCTTGGCCCTCGTCAGCGCGACGTAGAACAGGCGGCGCTCTTCTTCCAGTTCGGTCTGGTTGCCTTCGCGCAGGCTGGGGAACTGTTCCTCTTCCATGCCCACTATGAAAACGTAGCGGAATTCCAGTCCTTTCGCCGAGTGTACAGTCATGAGGGTCACCTTGTTGCGGTTTTCGGGTTCGTCGGCGTCCATGTCGGTCATCAGAGCCACGCTCTGCAGCCATTCTTCCAGAGAAGACGCCTCCTGCGGGTCGAGGCCTTCTTCTTCGGCATCCTTGACTTTCTGCTCGCGGAATATCTCCATAGAGTTCAGAAGTTCGTCGATGTTCTCGAGCGCTGAAACCGCTTCGGGGGTGTTCTCGGCCTTGAATCCGCCGATGATGCCGCTGCGCACCGCCACCTCGCGCCCGAAATCGTAGAGGCTCCTCTGCAAACGCTCCAATGCCAGTCCGTGAATCAGTTCCATAAAAGCCGCGGTCTTTTTGGCGAGCGTTTTTTCCTCGGGCGTGGCAGCCTCGGCCTGCAGCGATTCGACGGTTTCCCAAATGCTGACCCCTTTTTCGCGTGCGGCGGCGGCGATCCGCTCGACCGTCGTGTCGCCTATACCGCGTTTTGGGTAGTTTATGATGCGCTTGAAAGCCTCGTCGTCGCGCGGGTTGACGATCAGCCGGAAGTAGCCCAATAGGTCTTTTATCTCTTTCCGGTCGAAGAACGAGTGGCCGCGGTATATCTTATAAGGTATGTCGCGCCGCCGCAGCGATTCCTCCACCACGCGGCTGCGGGCGTTGACGCGGTACAGCACCGCGACCTCTTCCCACTGAGCATCGCCACGGCCCAACTCTTTTATCTCCGCGGCGACAAGCTCGGCTTCCTCGCGGTCGGTATAGGCGCGGATCAGACGGATGTTTTCGCCCTCTTCTCCCGCCGAAAAACACTCTTTCTTGAGGTCGCGGCTCGACGAGTTGCGCCCGATGACGCTGTTGGCCGCGTTGACAATGGTCTGCGTCGAGCGGTAGTTCTGCTCGAGCTTGTAGACCTGCGCCGCAGGGAAGTCCTTTTTAAAGTTCAGGATATTCTCGATCCTCGCCCCGCGGAACGAGTAGATGCTCTGCGAGTCGTCGCCCACAACGCAGAGGTTTCCGTGCGCGGCGAGATTCTTAACTATCAGGTACTGGACATGGTTGGTGTCCTGGTACTCGTCCACCAGAATATACTTGAAGATATCCTGGTACTTCGCCAGCACGTCTGGGTTCTGCTTCAGAAGCATCACCATATTGAGCAGCAGGTCGTCGAAGTCCATCGCCGCGTTGGCCCTGCACCGCGCCACGTAGCGCTTGTATATATCTATGAACTGCGGCTGCTGTTTCTTTCGGTCGTCGGTGATGAAAACCGGGTCCTCTTCATAGACTTTCGGGGTGATGAGGTCGTTCTTGAGGCGCGATATTTTTGAGTACACCCCCCGCGGCTTGTAGACGTCGTCGGGCAGCATCAACTCCTTGCAGATGGTTTTCACCAGGCTGATGCTGTCCGTCGTGTCGTAAATGGTGAACGACGACGGGTAGCCGATCCGGTCGGCCTCTGTGCGCAGGATGCGCAGGAACACCGAGTGGAAGGTCCCCATCTGGATGTATCGGCTTTTGCGGCCCACCATTCCCTCGATCCGTTCGCGCATCTCGTTGGCCGCCTTGTTGGTGAAGGTGAGGGCCAGTATGTTGTGGGGCGCGATGCCCTGTTCGATCATGTATGCGATCCGCGCCGTCAGCACGCGGGTTTTTCCCGATCCGGCCCCCGCGATAATGAGCGACGGCCCGCGGAAATTCATCACGGCCTCTTTCTGCGCCGGATTCAGGTTTTTCACTATCTCTTCCATCCCCGCAAAGATACGAACGAGTCATGAGTCATGAGTCATGAGTCATGAGTTATTTATCAACAAAATACGGAAACGAATTGCTATTTAATCTATGTTACTTTTTGGTCAGCAAAAAGTAACCAAAAACTGACCCATGCACCAAAAAGCTACTTCGTTTTGTCTAAAATGGTACAATCTTGAGCTACGCACATGATTGAAAGCCATTTTAGCCTGCCCCTACGTTTAACGCTTTTTGCTAAATGGGATTTACGCACGGCTTCCAGCCGTGAAATAAAGAAGCGGAATCTTTTCTAACACAATCGCCAGATTGTGCGGATTCCCCACTTTTCAAAAATCGTTAAGCGGAGACGAAGACTAAAACGGAAGTCCCCATGTGCGATAGCTCCGCGTTAGCTCAAGGGGTACCGTTTTAGGCGAGGCGGAGTAGATTTTTGGAACGGGGGCTGCTTTTTGCTACTTTTTGGCAGTCAAAAAGTAGATAAAAGAATTATCTTTGCAACAAATACATTTGAAGAGTTACAACTCTTTGATCCTTTCGGTAAACTTGCGACCCATCGGTAACGGTGGGGTTTAAGAATTGGATAGAAGGTTGCCACTCGAAGTGTGCTATGGTGTTATCTAATGCCATGGCGACTTCGGGCGCGGGGCAATTTTCCGATTCTAAGGCTCGCAAGGCCGACCGAAAGGGGATTGTTACCGCGTCCTTTTTATTTCCACTGAGGGCGCGACGAATACAGGGGCCCGAGGGTGGACAGACCGTGCTGACGTAAGGCATCCGGACGATTTGAGACTCGGTACGGAAATGCGCGGCCGCTCGATACGCCGGAACAGGGCCCTTGTTTTTTTTATTCGACGTACTTGCTGAAGAACCGCCACACCAGTTCGTTGGTGCCGGCATATCCGCTGCCCCACGAATGGCCGCCGCCATCGATCTCGCACAGCCACGCTTCGCAGCCGCCGGTCCCGCCCGTGAAACGGTGGAGCGTGACCTTGTTTTCGGCCCCTTCCGCGGAGAGCGTTTCTGTGACATGTTCCGTACATTTGTCCTTTGCGGCCCAGTAGTGTACGGCGAGCGGCACGGCGACGTATGCGCCCCATCCGCCCTTGTTTTCCAGATCGCCGTCCCACCACGAAGTCTTGTCTGCCGTCCCGTGTATCTCCATCAGGGGCACCGCCACCGTGCTGTAATCGGCCCTGTAAAGCCACTCCAGCATCAGCCCCGAGACGGGGGCCACTGCCGTGAAGAGCCTCGGCCGCTGGGCCGCGATCTGGTAGCACATCTCTCCGCCGTTGGAGTGTCCGGCGCAGAAGAGGCTTCCCAGGCCCACTCCGCGTTCTTTCTGCAGGTGTCCGACGAGGTCCTCGAGGAACTGCACATCATCTGTGCCCATCCCCTCCTGGCATGGATATCCGACGTTCCAGCCCGCCTTGCCCTGCTTGTCTTTCTCGCCCTGCGGATAGCAGACGGCGAATCCGTGGCGGTCGGCGGTTTCGTTCAACCCGTAGCGCGCGGGGTCGGCCCGTCCGCCGTATCCGTGCAGCATGATGACCAGAGGCGCATCGGCGGGCAGATTCTCGGGCGTGTGCAGGATATATGTGCGGTCGATGCCGCCCGAGACTAACTTATATTCGGGATCGGCGACGGAGAACTGTGCGTACCCTGCCGTCGAAACCAGCAGCGCCGCTCCCAGCGCGAGTTTTTTCAGAATGTTCTTCTTCATTTTTTGCACTCTTTGTTTGGTGCCGTAAATATAGCGTTTATTCCGCTTCCTGCACCCTGTGTTCCGGCATCAGAAAGGCATGTATATTTTTTTGACTTTCTTTTACGAAAAAAATACTAAATTTGTGCTTGCTTCGTTTAAAAAGACGGACACTGAAAAACGACTTTAAAAATCTCAAAATAAACCGTTGAGTCTTGAGCGAACACTTCATTTTCACTCTTCACTCTTCACTTTTAACTCAAAAAGATGAGCCCTGTAGTTAATATCAAAGAGCTGAACGAACGCATCGAACGCGAAAGCATGTTCGTCGATACCCTCAATATGGAGATGGGTAAGGTAATTGTCGGCCAGAAACACCTGGTCGATTCTTTGTTGATAGGCCTGCTCTCGAACGGCCACATACTTCTGGAAGGGGTTCCCGGTCTGGCCAAAACGCTGGCCATCACCACGCTCGCCGAGGCCGTCGACGCCAAGTTCAGCCGCATCCAGTTCACGCCCGACCTGCTTCCGGCCGACTTGATCGGGACGCTGATCTACTCGCAGAAAAAAGAGGAGTTCACCGTCCGCAAGGGTCCGGTCTTCGCCAACTTCGTGCTGGCGGACGAGATCAACCGATCTCCGGCAAAAGTGCAGAGCGCCCTTCTCGAGGCGATGCAGGAGCGCCAGGTGACCATCGGCGACACGACTTATCCGCTGCCGCAGCCGTTCCTTGTGCTGGCCACGCAGAACCCGCTCGAACAGGAAGGCACCTATCCGCTTCCCGAAGCGCAGGTCGACCGTTTCCTGCTGAAAGTGAAGATTACATATCCCAAGAAGCAGGAGGAGCGCGATATCGTGCGGATGAACCTGGCCGGAGGCGGAATGCCGCATCCCAACAAGGTCATTTCGCCCGGGGACATTATGAAGGCGCGCGAGGTTGTGACCGAAGTCTACATGGACGAAAAGATCGAGAAATACATCATCGACATAATCTTCGCCACGCGCGAACCGGCCGAGTACTCTCTGGCCTCGCTCGTGCCGCTTATCAGCTACGGCGGATCGCCGCGTGCCAGCATCTCGCTCGCGAAGGCCGCCAAGAGCTACGCTTTCATCAAGCGTCGCGGCTATGTGATCCCCGAGGATGTCCGCGCCGTCTGCCACGACGTTTTGCGCCACCGCATCGGCCTCACATACGAAGCCGAAGCCGAAAACATCACCTCGGAAGAGATCATCAGCGAGATACTCAATAACGTAATAGTTCCCTGATTTGCAGTGATAGCGGCGGTTATACTTCCTTCGTCTCGAAAATCACTCGGTCATTTACGATTAGTAAACTCCCTCGCGATTTTCATCGACAGCGTTGCCTAACCACCACTCTGACTGCAAATCCATGATTTTTATTAATTTTGGATAGCGAAAAAGATATACTGAAGCGCGTTCGGCGGATCGAGATAAAGAGCCGGGGACTCAGCAACGAGATATTCGCGGGGCAGTACCACAGTGCTTTCCGCGGACGGGGTATGTCTTTCAGCGAGGTGCGCGAATACCGCATGGGCGACGACGTGAGGGACATCGACTGGAACGTCACTGCCCGCTCGTCGAAGCCGCACATAAAGATCTACGAGGAGGAGCGCGAACTGACCATGATGCTGCTGGTCGACGTCAGCGGGTCGTCGTTCTTCGGCACAACGGGCCAGACCAAAAAAGGCCTGCAGACCGAAATAGCCGCCGTGCTGGCTTTCTCGGCGTCGCAGACCGGCGACAAAGTCGGCTGCATACTTTTCAGCGACAGGGTAGAGAAGTTCATCCCGCCGAAGAAAGGCCGCAGCCACGTGCTGATGATAATCCGCCAGTTGCTGGAGTTCGAGCCGGTCAGCAAACGCACGTCGCTTTCGGAGCCTCTGCGCTACCTGACCAACATCCTGCCCAAGCGTTCGACCGCTTTCGTGCTGTCGGATTTCCTCTTTCCGGCCGCCGACGAACAGCCCCTGCGCGACGCTTTGAAGATCGCCACGGGCAAGCACGACATCGTGGCTGTGCGCATAAACGACCGCCGTGAGGAAGAGATGCCCGATCTGGGGATCGTGGAGTTCGAGGACGCCGAGACCGGACGCAAACTGTGGGTCGACACCTCGTCGAAACCCGTCCGCCGCGAATACCGTGTGACGCGCGACGACCGTGTGGCGGCGATAGATTCGATGCTGAAACACTACAAAATAGACACCGCCGTCACCAACACCGGCGAGGACTACGTGAAAGAACTGGTCAAACTGTTTAAGAAACGATGAAGGGTTTAATTACGAATTACGAATTACGAGAGTTTTACTCGTAATACTTTCTTCGTTCTTCATTCTTCATTCTTCATTTCTGTCGGCGCAGGCGCCGTCGGTGTCGGCCGCGTTCGACCGCGACAGCATGCTCATCGGCGACCAGTTCACGCTCGAGGTCCGCGTCGAGAAGGATATGATGCAGGTGGTCGAATTCCCGTTTCTTGCGGGCGGGAAGATAGGCGAGAAGATCGAGGTCCTCGGGGAGTTTCTCGAAGACACCATCGCGCAGGACGGCCGCCGACAGACCCTTTTAAAACGCTACCTGCTGACCATTTTCGACGAGGGAGAATACGGCCTGAGCAATTTTCCGGTGCTGTACGCCGACAAAAACCTCATAGATACGCTGAAGAGCAGCGACAGCATGCGCATCCGCGTGGCCACTTTCAACATCGATCTGGAGAAGGACAAGCCTTTCGATATCAAACCCCCGCGCGGAATCCCGCTGAAATTCGGCGAGATAGGCGGATGGTTCGCCCTCGCGCTCGGGATACTGGCGGCGATTCTGCTCGGCATATGGCTGATAGTCAAATACCGCAGGCACATTCCGTTCTTTGCGCCCAAACCTGTGGTCCCACCCCACATCGTGGCGATACGCCAGCTCGAAGCGCTCAAACACCAGAAACTTCCGCAGAACAACAAGCATAAGCAGTATTACAGCGGCATTACCGACATCCTGCGTGCATATATAAACGGCCGTTTCGGCATCCGCGCGATGGAAATGACCACCGACGAGATACTTACGGCGGTCGAGGAGCCCCGCAAAGAGGGCCTTGTGGACGACCGCCGCTATACCGACCTAAAAGAGATACTGCGGACGGCCGACCTGGTGAAGTTCGCAAAGCTGGTGCCGGAGGACGAGGAGAGCGAGGCCGCATATTACGGCGCCTACTTCTTCGTCGAGGAGACCAAACAGGCCGACGAGGACGGCAAACCCGAAGAGACGGAACATGATCCGCTGAAAATTAATGGTTAAAGATTAATGGTTAATAAAAGAAATATTAAGATTGAAAAAGGTACCGCGCGAAAGGTTGCGAGATACCTCTTTGTGTCTGCACTATTAACCATTAACCATTTATCATTAACCACTGTTTCCGCGCAGAAATATCCCGAACGCCGCGAGGCCCGCGACGGCAACAAGGCCTACAATGCGGGTGATTTTTCCGGTGCGGAAGTCCACTACCGCCGCGCGCTGGAGACCGATCCGGAACTCAAAGAGGCCCGTTTCAACCTGGGCGACGCCGTGTTCAAGCAGCAGAAGGGCGAAGAGGCGGCAAAGATATTCATGGGCATGGCGGCCGATTCGCTGGCGGCTCCGGCGCTGATGTCGGCGGCCAATTTCAATGCCGGCAACACGATGCTGGCCGGACAGAAGATCGAGGAAGCCATCGAGTTCTACAAACAGGCGCTGAGGATCGATCCGACGGATATGCAGGCCAAGTATAATCTGGCCTACGCCCAGAAAATGCTGCAGAATCCGCCGCCCGACGACCAGAATCAGGATCAAAACAAAGATCAGAACAAGGACCAAAATAAAGATCAGAACCAGGATCAGAATCAGGACCAAAACCAGGATCAGAATAAAGACCAGAATCAGGACCAGAACGATCAGAACAAGGATCAGCAGGACCAGAATCAGGATCAACAGGATGGCCAGGGTGACGACAAGCAGGATCAGGGCGAACCGCCCAAGTCGGACAAGGGCGGCCAGAACGAGGCGACGATAGACCCGCAGGACGCCGAGCATATGCTCGAGGCGATGCAGGACGAAGAGGATAAGACCCGCGAAAAGATGAACGCTAAGGAGGTGCCGGCTGTGGGACGCTCCGGCAAGAATTGGTAATGCACGGCATTACCAGATGAAAGATGAAAAATGAAAGATGAAAAATTATTGGGCGGCATATGCCGCGGGCTGTTTTTTATTTAAAAAATTAAAAACGCAAGCGAAGCTTGCACCGAAATCTTTCATCTTTCATTTTTCATCTTTCATAAGACAAATTGAATAAGGAAAATTTGACGGTAAGAATAAATAAAAGGTTCGACAGAGCGATATGGTAACTTTTGCAAACCCTAAACTTTTGTGGCTGTTGGTAATTCTGTTACCGATGGCGGCGTGGTATGTCTACCGCGCGATGAAGGGCGGGGCGACCATACGCATCCCCGCCACCGACACATTCGCCGGATACCGCCGGACGTTCAAATACTACCTGCGGCACCTGCCTTTCGTGATGCATTGCGCTGTCGTGACGCTGCTGATCGTAGCCCTCGCGCGTCCGCAGTCGACGGAAAGCGGCAGTAGCACGAAAACCCAGGGTATCGACATAGTGCTCGCACTCGACATCTCGGGCAGCATGCTTGCACGCGACTTCACACCCGACCGTATCGCGGCTGCCAAAGATGTTGCGGGGAACTTCATCAACGACCGTCACGGCGACCGCATCGGACTGGTTGTCTTTGCCGGCGAAAGTTTCACGCAGAGTCCTCTCACCACCGACAAGGCCACTCTGCTGAACCTGCTGGCCCAGGTTAAGACGGGCATGATCGAGGACGGGACGGCCATCGGCAACGGACTCGCCACCTCGATAAACCGCCTGAGGGAGAGCGACGCCAAGAGCAAGGTCATCATCCTGCTGACCGACGGGGTTAACAACACAGGCCGTATCGCTCCGATGACCGCCGCCGAGATCGCCAAATCGCTGGGCATCAAGGTTTATACTATCGGCGTCGGCACGCGCGGACAGGCTCCCTATCCCGGCCGCGACATGTGGGGCAACATGGTGATGGTTAATATGCCGGTCGAGATCGACGAGCAGATGCTGACCGACATAGCCTCGATGACCGGCGGGCAGTATTTCCGCGCCACCGACAAAACGTCGCTGCAGGCCGTCTACGACAATATCAACCAATTGGAAAAAAGCATTATAGATACAAACGAATACACCCTTTACCACGAACTTTACGTCACTTTCGCCCTGTGGGCGCTTATAATCCTGGCCGCCGAGTTCCTGTTGAGGGCGCTTTATTTACGGCAAATACCGTAATCAATTACGAATTACGAATTTCAAATTACGAGTTTAATTTGTGCGTAGCCGTAATTCGTAATTTTTAATTCGTAATTGGAAAAACGAAGTTTTTGATTTATGTTTCGGTTCGCAAATCCCGAGTTCTTCTGGCTGCTGACGGCGATAGTGCTGCTGGCGGGGGTATTCGTATGGTCGGCCTGGCGCAGGCGCAAACGCATAGAGCGTTTCGGCAATCCGGAGACCGTGCGTGCGCTGATGCCGGACGCCTCGCCCGGACGCTACCTGACCAAGTTTCTGCTGCTGTCGGCCGCTTTCGCGCTTATAGTCGTTGCGCTGGCGCGTCCGCAGTTGGGCAGCAAGCTCAAGGAGGTGAAGGTCGAGGGGGTCGAGATTATGTTCGCCGTCGACGTGTCGAACTCGATGCTCGCGCAGGACTTCGAACCCAACCGCCTCGAACGGACCAAGCACGCCATAAACCGCCTTCTGGAAGGGCTGCAGCAGGATAGGGTGGGGCTGGTGGTATTTGCGGGCGACGCCTACGTGCAGCTGCCCATCACCTCGGACTACATGACCGCGCGCAACTTCACGCGCCAGGTCTCGACCAATATGGTGTCTAAGCAGGGCACCGCGATAGGCGCGGCTATCGATCTTGCGGCCAGCAGTTTCTCGAGCGAGAGCGAGGGAAGCCGCGTCATAATCCTGATAACCGACGGCGAGAACCACGAGGACGACGCCATCCAGGCCGCCAAACGAGCCGCATCTAAAGGGATAAAGATATACACCATAGGTATCGGGACTCCCGAGGGTGCGCCCATACAGGTCGGCGACGATTTCATCCGCGACGAGGATGGCAACATGGTGGTCACGAAGCTCGACGAGGCCGTCCTGCGCCAGATCGCCCTGCTGACCGACGGCGCCTATATCCGTTCGACCAACCAGAGCATGGGCCTCACCGAGATAATTTCGAAGATCAACGAGACCGAGAAGAAGGAGTTCTCGGCCCAGATGTTCGAGTCGTACGACGAGCAGTACCAGTATTTCCTTGCCGCGGCTCTCGGGCTGGTGATGCTGGGCTGGCTGATCCTCACCCGCAAGAACCATATCCTTGCGAAGTTCAATATCTTCAAAAAGGAATAAAAAAAGGTGCGGAACAGTCCCGTCCCGCACCTTATTTCATGATTCATGATTCATGATTTTTGTCTTACATGCTTCTCCCACTCCCAGGCCGAGCGCAGTGTCTCGTCGAGGGGGCGTTCGGCGCGCCAGCCGAGTTCCTCGTTCGCAAGGCGGGTGTCGGCCCAGACGGCTTCCACGTCGCCCGCACGGCGGCCCACTATCTTGTAGTTCAGCTTCAGGCCGTTCACTTTCTCGAAACCGCGCACAAGTTCCAGAACCGAAACAGGGACTCCCGTACCCACGTTGAAGATCTCGTAACGCTCCTTTTGTTTATCTCCGACCATGCGGTCCACCGCCACGACGTGCGCCTTGGCTAGGTCCGTCACGTCTATATAGTCGCGCTGTGCGGTTCCGTCGGGCGTGGAGTAGTCGTCGCCGAAAACGCTCAACTCGGCACGGATGCCCGCCGCGGTCTGCGTGATGAAAGGCACCAGATTCTGGGGAACCCCTTTCGGAAGTTCGCCTATCAAAGCCGACGGATGTGCCCCTATAGGGTTGAAGTAGCGTAGGGCGATGCCGTTGAGTTCGGGGTAGGCCGCCACCGAGTCGCGCAGGATATCCTCGCACATCTGCTTGGTGTTGCCGTAGGGCGAAGTGGCCGGTTTGCGGGGCGTCGATTCGGTCGCGGGAAGTTCGTCCGGCTGTCCGTAGACCGTCGCCGACGACGAAAATACCACGTTGCGGACGCTGTTTTCGCGCATCAGCTCAAGCAGCGCGACGAACGACCCCAGGTTATTGCCATAGTATTTCAGGGGCTGGGCGACCGATTCCCCGACGGCCTTGAAAGCCGCAAAGTGGATCACCGCGTCTATTTTGTATTTGCTGAAAAGCGCGCCGAACGCCGCGCGGTCGTTGCAGTCGACCTGTTCGAAAGGTATCTGCACGCCTGTGATCCTGCGCACGCCTTCCACCGCGCCGATGTCGGAGTTCGAGAGGTCGTCGGCTATCACCACGCCGTATCCGGCCTCGGTGAGCGCGACCGTCGTGTGGGAGCCGATATACCCGGCGCCGCCGGTCACAAGCACTGTTTTTTTCATCTTTTTAGGGTTTTATAGGGTTTCCGGGGGGGTTACGATTTATAAGTGATCCATTTGGCGAGTTCGGCGAACGACGGTTTCTTGCCGTACATAAAGATGCCGACGCGGTAGATCTTGCCCGCCAGCCACACCATCACCATGAACGTTATGACGAGCAGTCCGACCGACAGCGCGAGTTCCCATCCCGGCACCCCGTAGGGTATGCGGGCCACCATCACCATCGGCGAAGTGAACGGTATGACGCTGAGCCAGAAAGCAAGCGATCCGCCCGGGTCCTGCATGGCGTTTATCATCCCGATAAGGCCGAGTATCAACGGCAGGGTGATGGGCATCTGGAACTGCTGCGAGTCCTGCACGTTGTCGACGGCGCTTCCCACGGCCGCGAACATCGCCGCATAGAGCAGGTATCCGCCCACGAAATAGAAGAGGAACGTCACGAGCATCTGCCCCAGGTAGCTCATATCCATCATGTTGGAGAGAGCCGTTACCGCATCGGGATTGTCGGTCATTGCCTGCATGGCTCCCGCCATATCGGGCGTTACGCCGTTGGACATGGCCGACGCGGCCTGCATGATGTCGGCCGGGACCATGAATTTGAGCATGGCGATGCTGAATATCCCTATCACCGCCACCCATATCACGAACTGCGTCACGGCCACCAGCGCTATGCCGATGATCTTGCCCATCATCAGTTGGAAGGGCCTCACGCTCGACACTATCACCTCGAGCACCTTGCTGTTCTTCTCCTCGATCACCCCCTGCATCACCTGCACGCCGTACAGAAGTACGAACATGTACATCAACAGGCCGAACACATAGGCCAGGCCCATGGCCAGCACACTCGAACTCTCTTTCTCGGAGCCGCTGTCGTCCACCTTGTAAGCCTTGATCTGGACATTTGTGCGGACTTCCTGGAGTATCTGCGGCAGGTTCTCGATGTCGTATGCTTTGAGCTTTTCGGCTTCCACGATGTCGGAGATAGCGTTCGATATGGCCATTTCGGTATCGAACGTCGAGGAAGAGTATGTGTAGAGCAGGACGTTGTTGGAGTTGGTCATCACGTCTCCGCCGATCACCAGCACGCCCCAGGTGTCTCCGTGGTCGGCGTTTATCTGCTCCAGCGTACGGTCCGTAGGCTTGTACTGCAGGTTTTTGCCGCTTTCGAGCCTGTCTGCCACGAAACCGCTGTTGTCGATCACCTCGATGGTCTTCGACTTGCTGGTCTTGATGCTCATCATGGCGATCATGCCGCCGATCAGCCCCACGAAGAGCAGGGGAGTAAGTATCGTGGTGATGAGGAAACTTTTCTTGCGAACCCTTTCGTTGAATTCGCGCCTGACTATTATAGGAATTTTACTCATGGCCTATTCGTTTTCGGGGTTTTCGCCTGAGACGGCTTTAATGAAAATATCGTTCATCGAGGGGATGATCTCGCGGAAAGAGTTGATATCGACCAGCCCGTTTATCTCGGCGATCGCCGGACGGACTTTGCCGTGGTCGGGAATGTGTATCTTCAGGCTCTTCATGACCGATCCGTGCTGTTCTCCGTCGAGCACCGCGCCGTATCCGGCCAGCGCCTTGCGGAGTTTCTCTTCGTCGCCGTGGAACAACACCTCGTAGATACCTGCCCCGTGCTGCCGGCGTATATCTTCCAGAGGGCCGGTCAGGATGTTGCGCGACTTGTTGATGAGCGTGATGTGGGTGCAGACCTCCTCGACCGACGCCATGTTGTGCGTCGAGAAGATGATCGTCGCGCCTTTATCGCGCAGGCGCATCATCTCGTCCTTCAGCAGCTGGGTGTTCAGCGGGTCGAAACCGCTGAAAGGCTCGTCGAAGATCAAAAGTTCCGGCTCATGCAGAACGGTCGTTACGAACTGCACCTTCTGGGCCATCCCCTTGCTCAGTTCTTCTACTTTTTTGTACCACCAGTCCTGGATACCGAACCTCACGAACCACTCTTTGGCGCGTTTGACGGCCTCTTTTTTCGACAGGCCTTTGAGCTGCGCGAAGTAGAGCACCTGTTCGCCGACCTTCATTTTTTTGTAGAGGCCGCGTTCTTCGGGCAGGTAACCGATGTTCTGCACATCTTCGGGTTTCAGTTCGCGTCCTTTGAAGTACACTGCTCCGCTGTCGGGCGCCGTGATGCGGTTGATTATGCGGATAAGGGTGGTCTTGCCTGCCCCGTTAGGGCCGAGAAGACCGTAAACCGAGCCGCGCGGTATTGAAACGGATACGTCGTCGAGCGCGCGGTGGTTTGCGTACTGCTTGACGACGTGTTCGGCTTTTAAGATTTCGTCCATTGATTGGTCGTGTTTTTAGATTCGGCTACAAATATAATCACCCACTTCGGAAGTCCGGCAGGTTTTCTCATCTTTTTTAGCAAGGTCCTCGGTGACGACTCCGTTTTCAAGCGCCCGGTTCACAGCGCCGCGTATATCAGCGCCTTCCGCGTCGAGGCCAAGATGCTGGAGCATCATCGCCGCCGAGAGTATCGTGGCCATGGGATTGGCGATGTTTTTTCCGGCCGCCTGGGGGTACGAACCGTGGATCGGCTCGAACAGCGCGTTCTTTGTGCCGAGGCTCGCCGACGGAAGCATCCCAAGGGAGCCGCTGATGACGCTGGCCTCGTCGGTCAGGATGTCGCCGAACATATTCTCCGTCACCATCACGTCGAAGTACGCGGGCTGGCGGATAAGCTGCATCGCGGCGTTGTCCACGAACATGTAGTCCACCGCCACCTCGGGGAATTCCGGCGCTATTGCCTGCGCGGTCTCGCGCCACAGCCGCGAGGTCTCCAGCACGTTGGCCTTATCGACGACCGTAAGTTTCCGGCGGCGTTTCATCGCAAGGCCGAAAGCCATGCGCACGATCCGGTCGACCTCCGCACGGGTGTAGGTGCAGGTGTCGAAAGCGGTGTCGCCGTTGTCTGTGCGCCCTTTTTCGCCGAAATATATTCCTCCGGTCAGTTCGCGCAGGCAGACGAAATCGGTCCCCCGCACCACTTCCTGACGGAGCGGCGAACGGTCGAGCAGGCTGTCGAAAAGCTGCACCGGGCGCAGGTTGGCGAACAATCCCAGCGACTTGCGCATCCGCAGCAGACCCTGTTCCGGGCGCACTTTCGCCTTCGGGTCGTTGTCGTACTTCGGATCGCCGATCGCTCCGAAAAGCACCGCGTCGGCCTCTTCGCAGATTTTGTGGGTTTCGGCAGGGTAGGGGTCTCCGACAGCATCTATCGCGGCTGCACCCACCAACGCTTTCGTGTAGTTGAACCTGTGTCCGTATTTCACCGCGACCGCATCGAGGACTTTCACCGCCTCGCCGACTATCTCCGGCCCTATCCCGTCCCCGGGAAGTAACGCTATATTGAATCCCATGTATTTTATTAGAATTTAATGATACCGAATCCTTGCTTGAACGTGCCAAACCCGCAGTTTTTCAATCCGTATTTTTCAGCTATGGCGCGGACCTGCGGCAGGAACGAGGCGAAATCGAACACAACCATGTCGATGTATGAATTTCGTGAACCCGTAGCCCCGCCGGTAAGGAACACCTCATGACTGGCGGAGTAAATGGCTTCTATCTCGTCTTCGATCCGGCTGCGGAAAGGCACAATCTCCGACTGCGGCACCTCGCTGTTGTCGTAGTACATGAACCCGCATACCACGCCGTTCGCCAGCATTTCATCGAAAACAATGTTTTCTTTGCCAAAGTAACTTTCGATGAGCGGCATCATGTTCGTATAACCTACAAAAATATCGGAGCGCAGTATGCCGTCATCATCCATTGGTTTCGCGATCTCATAGTTAGACCACATTTCGAGCGGGTTCCCGCAGCCAGGCCAGTTATTTTCAGCGACAGCATTGTCAAGAATCTTTTTGAGCCCGGAAAGGGGCACTGCATCCCCCGGCTTCTCCGCATCGAGGAAGTCGATATAGCCGACATGCTGTATCGTGTGAAGTTCGCCGATACACTGGTCGAGCAGTATGAACAGGTAGCTGTAACGCTGGTTTTCGTCGAGTTGTACGAACTTAGGGCAGTAAATTTCCATGTCAACCTTCTGCCGTTCGTCATCCACCGTGTAATAGACCGTCACGTCCTCGCCCGAAGCCTCGACATCGTACATCCGCAGACCGAATCCCTCGGCCGACGCTTGACGGGTATAGAAAAATCGCCATTTGCTTTTTAGGCTTTCGGGGGCTTTCAGCCACCAATAATACAGCATCGGTAACTTCGTGCGGTCGCCCTCGGGTGTCATGATAAGGTCATAAGTGCCGCCTACCTCGAAATATGGTTTGTCGAAGGCAATCTCAAGTAATTCGGCAAACCGCTCCACAAGTGAATCGGAGTCTGCCTTGGTGTCCATCGTTTCGCGCAGCGCGGCTTCTTTTGCTTCGAACTCAGTCCAGAACCACTCGACGCGGTTTTTGAAAGATTCGGGTTTGGTCAATTCAGCGATCGCGTCACCCTGTTTTTTGCCTGTACAGCCGCCGAGGAAAGCAAATAGTCCCATAAGAATGATTTTTATCAACTGTTTCATCCCGAAAAATATAAATATCATCCCCGCATAGCCGGATGGTTTATTTTCTAGCTTCTTCGAAATTCCGTATCTCCGGCATCAGGCTCACCAGGTAATCCACGTCGTCCTGGCCGTTGAGGAGGCATTTTTTCTTGTAGGCGTCGATCTCGAACGATTCGCTGCGGCGGTTCGACAGGATCGTGACGGTCTGGTTCTCGAGGTCGACCTCGAATTTGGCGTTGTTGTTGCCCGCGATCTCCTCGAAAATTTCGCCCAGGAAACCCTCGCTCACCACCAGCGGCAGCAGGCCGTTGTTCAGGGCGTTGTTGCGGAAAATATCGGCGAAAAAGCTCGACACCACCACCTTGAAACCGTAGTCGAAGAGCGCCCACGCCGCATGTTCGCGCGACGAGCCGCATCCGAAATTGCGTCCGGCAACCAGTATCTCACCCGCGTAATGGCTGTCGTTGAGCGGGAATTCGCGGATGTTCCGGCCCTCCTTGTCGTAGCGCCAGTCGCGGAAAAGGTTGTCTCCAAAGCCTTTACGTTCGGTAGCCTTGAGGAACCGCGCCGGGATTATCTGGTCGGTGTCTATGTTCTCGACCGGGAGCGGAACCGCCCGCGACGTCAGTTTTGTGAATTTAGGTATCGGCATGACTTTTAGAATGAAAGATGAAAAATGAAAGATGAAAGATTGTGGTGCAACTTCGTTGCGGTTTTTAATATTTCAGATGAAAAGCCTGCGCCATCCGGCGCACAATAATCTTTCATCTTTCATTTTTCATCTTTCATTTCAAATAATTTCCGGGGGTCTTCTATGCGTCCCGTAACGGCTGCGGCCGCGGCGACGGCGATGCCCGAGAGCAGGGTGCGTGCACCCGGCCCCTGGCGCCCCTCGAAGTTGCGGTTCGAGGTCGAGACGCAGTACATTCCCGACGGTATCTTGTCGGCGTTCATCGCGAGGCAGGCCGAACATCCCGGCTGGCGCAGTTCGAAACCGGCGTCGTTGAGGATCTTTTCGAGTCCCTCTTCGCGTGCAAGGCGTTCCACCTCTTTCGAGCCGGGAACCACCCATGCGACCACTCCGTCGGCTTTTTTGCGCCCCTTCACCAGTTCGGCGAACAGGCGGAAATCCTCGATGCGGCCGTTGGTGCAGCTCCCTATGAAAACATAGTCGACAGGTTTGCCAAGCAGTTTTTCACCCGACTTGAAGCCCATGTAGGCAAGCGCTTTCTTGTCGGCGCTGGCGGGTATGCGGTCGGTGACGGCCATCCCTTCGCCGGGATTGGTGCCGTAGGTTATCATCGGCTTGATGCGCGCCGCGTCGAACGTGTATTCCTTGTCGAACGCCGCGTCGGGGTCGCTGTAAAGCTCTTTCCACTGCGCGACCGCCTTGTCCCATGCGGCTCCCGCAGGCGCTGCCGGACGGCCTTTCAGGTAATCGAAAGTGGTCTGGTCGGGGGCCACGATGCCGCCCCTCGCGCCACACTCGATGCTCATGTTGCACACCGTCATGCGTCCCTCCATCGACAGTGCGCGGATGGCCTCGCCCGCGAATTCGATGAAGTAGCCCGTCCCGCCCGAAGCAGAGATCTTAGATATGATATACAGTATGATATCCTTCGCTTCGAGGCCCGGTCCGGCCGTGCCGTTGACCGTGATGCGCATAGACCGCGGCTTAGACTGGATGATGCACTGGCTGGCCAGCGCCATCTCGACCTCGGAAGTCCCCACGCCGAAAGCCACCGCGCCGACTGCCCCGTGGGTCGAAGTGTGGCTGTCTCCGCAGATAATGGTCATCCCCGGCTGGGTGAAACCCTGCTCCGGGCCTATGATGTGCACGATGCCCTGGCGCGGATGCCCCATCCCGAACAGCTCTATGCCCTGTGCGGCGCAGTTGCGTTCCAGCGCCTCGACCTGGTTGCGGCTCTGCTCCTCTTCTATGGGCAGGTGCTGGTCGACGGTGGGGATGTTGTGGTCGGCGGTGGCGGTCACCTGCGACGGCCGCGCGACCTTCGCCCCGCGCCTCTCGAGACCCGAAAAAGCCACAGGAGAGGTCACTTCGTGGATATACTGCCTGTCTATATAAAGGACACTCCGCCCGCCCTCTTCGGTGCGGACGGTGTGCGCGTCCCAGATCTTGTCTACTAATGTCTTTGCCATTTTGCACTATTCTTCTGACGGTTTTTCTGTCACGTTCAGTATCCTCAGCGCGTCGATGAACGATTCGATGGCGGCCCTCACTGTGTCGGTGTGCGCCGCATAGCCGTGTGCCAACTGGTCGCCGCATTTGACCTGCGTGTGCACGCGCCCCACGTCGTTGCTCCCCTTGGTCATCGCCTGCATCAGGAATTCCGTCAGGATCACTTTTTCGTTGATGAGGCTCTTGATGGCCGTTATGGCGGCGTCGACGGGCCCGTTGCCGTTGGCCATCGCCATACGCTCATGGTTGCCGAATTTCAGCACTACGGTCGCGGTCGGCATCAGCGTCCCGGTCATCACCTGCAGGTATTTCAGCTTGATGCTCTGATTCTGGACCCTTTCGAGGTCGCCCACCAGGTACAGCAGGTCATAGTCGTGCACCTCTTTCTTGCGGTCGGCAAGGTCGAGGAATTTTTCGTACGTAGAGTCGAGCTCCTGTTGGTTGAGCTTGTAGCCCAGAAGTTCGAGGCGGTGTCCCAGCGCCGCGCGTCCGCTGCGGGCCGTCAGGGCGATGAGAGACTCGTTGATACCCACGTCCTTGGGGTCGATGATCTCATAGTTGTCGCGCTGCTTCAGAACACCGTCCTGGTGGATGCCCGACGAGTGGGCGAAAGCGTTGCGCCCCACTATGGCCTTGTTGGGCTGCACGGGCATATTCATCAGGCTCGACACCAGGTGCGACGCCTTGGTTATCAGTTTGGCATCTATATCGGTGTCGATGCCGTAGGCCGGATGCGTGCGCAGAGCCATCACGACCTCTTCCAGAGAGGTGTTGCCCGCCCTTTCGCCGATGCCGTTGATGGTCACTTCTGCCTGCCGCGCGCCGTTCAGGATACCCGCCAGGGTATTCGCCGTGGCCATACCGAGGTCGTTGTGACAGTGGGTCGAGATGATCGCCTTGTCGATGTTGGGTACGTTGTCCACGAGGAATTTGATCTTGCGTCCGTACTCTTCCGGGAAGCAATAGCCAGTCGTGTCGGGAATGTTCACCACGGTGGCTCCGGCCGCAATGACGGCCTCGACCATGCGTGCGAGGTATTCGTTGGTGGCGCGTCCGGCGTCTTCGGCGTAGAACTCCACGTCGTCGACGAACCTGCGGGCGTATTTCACCGCCTCGACGGCCTGTTCGATTATCTTGTCGGGCGTCGAGCGCAGTTTGTTGTATATATGCTGTTCGGAAACCCCTATCCCCGTGTGTATGCGCTTGTTTCGGGCTAGTCGTAGGCTGTCGGCCGCAACGTCGATATCTTTTTTGACTGCGCGCGTAAGGGCGCAGACGGTCGGGTTGGTGACCGCTTTCGAGATCTCGAGCACCGAGTTGAAGTCTCCGGGGCTGGATATGGGAAATCCGGCCTCGATAATGTCGACGCCGAGGGCTTCGAGCATTTTGGCGACTTCGATCTTTTCGGTGGTGTTGAGCTGGCAACCGGGAACTTGTTCCCCGTCGCGGAGCGTTGTGTCGAAGATGTAGAGTTTCTGAGCCATGCCTTTTTGGTTGTTAGATGAGTTCGTGGGTTGCAAATATAGCGAAAGCCGAGAGCAAAGAAAGCTGGCTTTCTATTGCCGAGGCGCATCCTATATTCTGCAAATCTATACAAATTTTTTAAAAAATTTATAAATTCACAAAAAAATAATACAAAATCGCGTTGTTTGTGCGTTAAACGGCGGAATCGCAAAGGTGCCGTTACGTAAAAAGACCGCAATCTGCGGCCTTTTCATTTGTGTTACGGACGTAATTACCATCATTGCGAGGAACTGCTAGGTACAAAGCAGGACGAAGCAATCTAAGTCTTATTGCCTGGATTGCTTTGTCGCCTGCGGCTCCTCGCAATGACGTTACTCAAAAACTCATTCGTAATTCGTAATTTTTAATTCGTAATTCACTCCGACCGGAGTGTGTATTTCCCCGATCCGAGTTCTACGGTCAGTATGCCGCCGGCCTCGCCCGAGGAATGGACCCCGGCTATGCCGTCAGCCTTCACTCCGAATTTCGCGGGCAGCTTGACGGTCGCCGTAGTATTCGCCGGGATCTCGATGTTCCATTCCAGGCGGTCGCCGTCGCGTTTCCAGTTGCTGCCGATCACGCCGTAGGGCGAATCATAAGAGGCATCGACATATGCGAGTTTCTCGGGGAACACCGGCTCCATGATTATCTTCTTGAAAGCAACCGACGACGGATCGTTCTTTATCCCCGCGAGGTCTTCGTAGAACCACACCAGCAGGTCGCCCAGCAGCATCACGTGGTTGCGCGAGTTCATGGCGGGATTGGCCGTGTCGCCGTTCCACAACTCCCAGATCGTGGTCGCCCCCTTCTTTATCATATAGCCCCACGACGGGTAGGTGTCGTTTGTCACGATCCGGTAGGCGAGTTCCAGGTTGCCGTGATGGGTCAGGCCGCGCATAAGGTGCTGTATACCCAGCACCCCGGCGCTCACGTGTCCTTTGCAGTCGCCCTCGGTCTTCTCCACGATATTGGCGAAAACCCTCTCCTCGTACCCTGCCGGAACGAGCCCAAGCTGCAGCGAGAGCATGTTGGCCGTGACGGTGTTGTTGTCGTACTGCGCGGTTTCCGGGTTGAAGAACTTCGCGTTGTAGGCCTCTTTTACCTTTGCGGCCAGTTCGGCATATTCGGCGGCATCCTGCGGCAGTCCGTTCATATTCGCGAACTTCTGCATCAGTTCGAGTATGCTGTAAAAGACGGTTGTGCTGAGTACCGGCCCTGCCGTGCGTCGCGATGGATCTTTCGAGTGGATCAGTTCGGGCGATTCGGGCGGCATGCACCAGTCGCCGTATCTGTCGAGCGTCATGATGTAGTCCACCATGCTGGCTTCGGTCATGTGTGCGATCCACTTTTTCATGGATGGGTAGCGCGCCTTTATGGAGCTCGCGTCGCCGAACTGGCGGTAAAGCATGTCGGCGATGTAGAAATATGCCGCCGGCCACGTCACGTCGTCGTTGTAAATGGTCCAGTAGCGCGGCGAAACCACCGAGATGCTGCCCGCGGGGCTCATCGACTCCTCTATGTCGACCAGCCACTTGTTGTAGAGCAGCGCGTTGCCGAAGATAAAGCTCTCGCCGTATGCGCCCGTGGTGCGGTCGCCAAGCCAGCCCAGGCGTTCGTCGCGCTGGGGGCAGTCGGTCGGCATACCGCGGTAGTTGCCGCGTATACCCCAGTAGGCGTTTTTGTGGATATGATTTATTGTCTCATTCGAGGTCTCGAAAGTACCGACAGTGGCCATGTCGTCATACACGACTTTTCCCGTGAAATCGGCTGCCGCGGGTTCGTAATCGAGCCCGGATATCTCCATGAACCGGAATCCGTGGTAGACGAAAGCAGGCTCCCACGTGAATTCGCCGTCGCGCGCCGGGATGTATACGTCGGTCACGAGGGCGCCGCGCATATTGTCGAGGTAGAGTTCCGTGCCGTTGTCCTTCAGCACCTCGGCGAAACGCATCGTTATGGGCTGGTCTTTTTTGCCCGTCAGGCGGATGTGCTCGATCCCCACCATGTTCTGCCCCATGTCCACTATATATTTCCCGTCGCCGGCCTTCTTCACCGAGAGCGGTTTTATCTCTTCCATCACTTTCAGGCTGGGGGAGAGCTGAGCGGTGAGTTTGCCTTTCGGAGCTTCCATCAGGTCGGCTTTCGGCCAGGCGGCGGCGTGCCTGATCTCGGTCCACCTGCCCAGTTCCATGCGTGCGTCGTAGGTCTCGCCGTCGAATTCGTTGTTCGTGCGGATGGGGCCGTCGGCGGTCGCCGTCCACGATCCGTCGCTGACGACCGAAATTTTTTGACCGTCGGCGTATTCGATATCCAGTTGTGCCAGCAGCCTCGGCAACCCGAAACCGTTCATACCCTTTTCGCGCATCGTCAGGTAGCGGCCGTTGCCCAGGGCGGCTCCTATCACGTTCGAGCCTTTCTTGACCAGCCCTGTGACGTCGTATGTCAGATAAGGGACCGATGCGTCGTACCAGGTCGGCAGCGGCCCGAAAACGTCGTCGCCCACGCGCTTCCCGTTGATGTAGCAGATCGACGAACCGATGCCCGAAACGTACAGCATGGCGCGCACGGGTTTTGCCTGTGCCTCGAACTCCTTGCGCAGATAGCGGGCGGGAAGGATGGTGCGGTTGTTCTCGACTTTAAGGTTCACCGTGTCGTTGAGCCCGATCCACTGCGCTTTCCAGTCCGATCCGGCGAGGGCGGTCGAGAAGTGCTGCGGGGCGCTTGTGACGCTCGGCCCGGGGCCTGTCCACACTGTTACGCGCCACCAATATTTCGTACCCGTCGCGAGAGGTTCGCCCGCGTACTCCACAAGCAGGGAACTGTCCGATTCGACGCGTCCGGAGTCCCACAAGTGCCCGGTCCCGGCTTTCAGTTCCTTTTCCGATTCCGCCACCTCGATGCGGTAGGCGGCCTGCATGACGTCTTGTTTATCGCTTGTGAATTTCCACGAGAAGCGGGGGTTTTGCGCGGCAATCCCTTCGGGATTTTCGCGCATTTCGACGGTAACCGAGGTGAATTTCACTCCCTGCTTGTCGCAGCATGCGCTTACGGCCAGGGCGAGAATGGACAACAGAAAGGCTTTTTTCATCATAAAGATCAGGTTTTGAGTTTGATAACTTTCAAAGTTAGTATTTTTATACATTTCTGATACTTTATTATTTGACAAAAAGCCTGTAAAATTTGTTTAAAATTCGTCATTGCGAGGAGCCGCAGGCGGCGAAGCAATCCAGAGCATAATGAGTTGGATTGCTTCCCGTCTAGCGAACCTGTGGCTGCGATGACGATATGGGAAATAAATTTTGCTTATTTCCCGTCATTCACTATCTTTGCACTTCATAAAATGGTTCTACCGTTTATTATAGATGCCCGGATGGCGGAATCGGTAGACGCGTTGGTCTCAAACACCAATGGCCGCAAGGCTGTGTCGGTTCGATCCCGACTCCGGGTACTTTAAAAACGCTTAATCGGCTAATTTATAACGATTAAGCGTTTTTATTTTTCTCTCCGCGACCGCACTACGACCGCAAGTCCTAAATTTTGTTTGAAAATTCTTGAGTTTTGTGATCGTTGCAGTCAGCATTCAGCCAACAAGTCCCTTCATGTGATTTTTAATTGTGCAAAATGACAAATGCAAAATATTTTATTGTAATTTCATAATTTTAAAACAGCTTCTAATGCGCTGTAATAACTAAAGAGAGATTATCTTTATGCAAAATATTTTGCCATGTCCCATAAACATACGCTTCTCCTCGTTTCTCTTCTGCTGCTTCTAACCTATACGGCCGCGGCGCAAAACAACACCCAGCACCGGAAAGATTCGCTGCGGAACCGGATCGCTGTGGCCGAAGGACAGGATAAGCTGGATACCTACCGGCTGCTGACCAGCATCTACTTCGGCGAAGCGGCGGGCGATTCCTTGAAGATGGACACGCTGCTTGTCCTGTATGCTCAATACGACGCAGAGGCGTTGCGGCAGCAACAATTCAAGACCCAGGGGTTGATCCGCACCAACATCCTGTCGGCATTGCTGAACAGGGGCACATACGACGAAATATTCCGGTTGGCGCCCGACTATCTCTCCTATCTTGCCGAACACGAAGTGTGGACACACTATTACGCCGTTTACCGGACGGTGCTGCATGCCCGCCTGCGCCAGGGCGAGTATGACCAGGCGCTGGCCGGAGCGCAACAGATGTACGATCAGGCAAAGGGCCGCGGACACGACGATGGCGTCGGAATGGCCCTTTATATGATCTCGTCGGTCTACGGCCAGATGAGCCGCCCGGATGAGGAAGAAAAGTACATCCGGGAGTGCATCGGGGTTATCCAGGCGACCGACGACCTGTTATGGCTGACCCAGCAGGCCTACTTCCGGCTGTGCAGCGTACTGGCCTACGAGGGGCGCTACGACGAGGCGCTCGGCCAGGCAAAGGAGTTAGAAGCGGTCAATGTCCGTTACGAAGCTGCTTCGGGGGGCCTAAGCCCGGGGCGTGGATTAACCTGTGGAACGTCTACCGGAGAATATACCTCAACACCGGCGACTACGACCGGGCCGAAGAGTATTGCGACAAGCTGGACAGCATAGGCGTCGGCCCCGCTATCGGATACGATATCTGCTCGACGCGTTCCCGTATCTTTTACGAGCGCGGAGAGTTGGGCAAGGCGATGGAGATGGCCGACCGGGCGATGACGCTGGCGGGAAGCAATCCAAACAACCGGAATGCCGCCCTGGCGCTTCAGATCATGATCCGGAGCAGGCAGAGCGGCGACGAAGGGCTGTACGAGTTGGTACAACAGGCGGCCGACCTGCGCGACTCGATCCGCAATACGGAGTTTAACGCCAGCCTCGACGAGCTGCGCACCGTGTACGAAGTCGACAAACTCACGATGCAAAAGGAGCGCAACCGGCTCTATTTTCTCTTTGCGCTGGGAGCATGCGTGCTGTTGGCGCTGGCGCTGGGCATCTGGATCCATTACAGCCGGTCGATCCTGAAAAAGAACCGCGGACTGGTGCGCCAGATCCGCGAACAGGACCGCCTGGCTGCCGAATTGGAGCAACGCGAGGCCGAGTTGGCCCGGCTGCGCGGACTCGTCCACCCGGACGACGCGCAAGCGGCGGGCGAAGAGCCGGAGGACGCCCTTTTCGCCGCCCTGCGTCAGTGGATGCGCGAAGCCGCGCCCTACACCGATCCCGAGCTTACGCGCCGGGCGGTGGCCGTGCATCTGCACACAAACGAAACCTACCTCCACGAAACGATCAAACGGCACACCGGACAAACTTTCTCGGAATACATCAACGGGCTGCGCCTCTATCACGCCCGCGAGATGCTGGCCGACACCATTCATAAATACACCGTCGAAGCGGTGGCCGCTGATTCGGGTTTCGGCTCGCGCCACACGCTCCACCGCCACTTCCGCCAGCAGTATAACCTGACCCCGGAAGAGTTCCGCCGCCTGGCAGCCATGTAACCGGGCGCCGCGTCCCATTTGAAAACCACCGTCCGCGCGGTGGTTTTTTCGTTATCCATACGAATTAAGGGTTGAAAACCCGGATTTTCATAACCGCAGGCTTTTAGCCTGCGGGCGAACATCACCGGCGAATCTGCCTGAAAGGCAGGAGTGAAAAATCCTGCCTTTCAGGCAGAGGTCGATCAGGTTTATATGCCGAAGGTCATTGACCTTCGGTTATGAAAATCGAGCCCTTTCGGGCTATATGGATTATAACGACAGTTGCTATTGCAAAATAGATTTCCAACTCTTAATTCGCATTATCCGGCGTGTTTACCTGATTTGCTACAACTTTTATCGGGTTTGCAACAGCCGTGCGGCTGCGATCCCCTTACTTTGCTCTCAGTAAATGAATGCCGATAAATCATTTTTAAACCCAAAAAAATCATGAAAACAACAAAACTGCTTTTAGTAATTGCCGTGATCACGGCTTTCGCCTCGTGCGCAAAAAACAAAACACCCGAACCCGACACCCCCACCACCACCATATACGCCGGAGGGGCTTATGGCGGCGACGGTATGGCGAACTATAAAGCCTGCACATGGGTCGACGGGGTGCGCAGCGACCTGCCCGTTCCCGCCTCTGTGGCTGAATCCGTTTGCCACTCAATCGCCTATGACTCGGGTAAACTCTACGCCGGAGGGTGGTATGGCAGCCATACGGAATACACAGCCTGCACCTGGACAGACGGGGTGCGCAGCGACCTTACCGTTCCCGCCTCGGCGACTTATTCCGATTGCAACTCTGTCGCCTTTGCTTCGGGTAAATTATACGCCGGAGGGTATTATAAAGAGGGTACGAAAGAGATAGCCTGCACCTGGACCGACGGGGTGCACAGCGATCTTACCGTTCCCGCCTCGGCGACTTATTCCAGGTGTACCTCAATCGCTTTTGACTCGGGTAAATTATACGCCGGAGGGCATTATTACGACGGTACGAAATACATAGCCTGTATCTGGGTCGACGGGGTGCGCAGCGATCTGCCCATTCCCGCCTCGGCGACTTATTCCGATTGCAACTCAGTCGCCTTTGACTCGGGTAAATTATACGCCGGGGGGTTTTATAGAGAGGGTGAGACATACATAGCCTGCATCTGGACAGACGAGGTGCGCAGCGACCTGGACGTTCCCTCCTCGGCGACTTATCTCGAGTGCTTCACAGTCGCCTTTGCCTCGGGTAAACTATACGCCGGAGGGTATTATAGAGACGGTACGAACATCAGATCCTGCATCTGGGTCGACGGGGTGCGCAGCGACCTGCCCGCTCCCGCCTCTGCAGGAAACATGTATTGCAACTCAGTCGCCTTTGTCTCGGGTAAATTATACGCCGTAGGGTTTTATATGGAGGGTGATCTCGAGGTATCCTGCATCTGGGTCGACGGGGTGTGCAGCGATCTGGACACTTCCACCTCGGCAGGAAGCAATTTTTGCAACTCGGTCGTCGTTGTGGAGCAATAGCCGCCTGCCCGCCGGACTCACGCTATTCTAACGTAAGTTGCCGGTTTTCTGTAAAACCACCGCCGTTAAATTCGCGCGGTGGTTTTCGTTTTTCGGCATATTTATCGGACTTGCAACAACTTTTATCTGATTTGCAACAGCCGTGCGGCTGCGATCCCCTTATTTTGTACTCGGGAAATAAACTCCCGCCAAGCCGTATGCAACCATCGCGGAATAATAAATATTGGGTGTGCGTCCTTTCGGACGCCGCGAACCGCCGGTACGAAATCCGTCTAACGGGCGACGTGCAGATACTTTCCGGCAGCGTTTCCGCCGAAGGCGCCCGGGTGGTCTACTCGCGCGAATTCGACGATACGCTGGCGGCGGTCGGTTACAAGATCGCACTCTCAAAACTCTCGCGCCGCTCGCTCGAGCGGGTGATACGCTCGGAGTGACGCAGGGATTTCAGAATAACAAACAATAATGCTATTCTCTCGTTTTGTTCCGGCGTTTGGCGGGTTGTTTATTGCTGCCTTCCATAAGATTTCTTTTTACGTTTTTTCTTTCTGCGCTGTAATTCATTGTAATAATCATCCTCTACATGGTCGCGGCCGCCCGATGTAAACAAGCTCGACAGCAATGATTCTATGCTGCCACTACCGGCAGAAGACTGCTGGCTACTATTAATATTCTGATTATTTGGGCGTTGAGCCTGTTGCGGCTGACTTTGCTCCGGTGAAGAAGAAAAGTTCTTGGCCAGCGAGTGGTAGCCGAACTCACGCCCGATCTCGGAGGCTTTAAACGTATTGCCTTCATAACTGAACCGGATGCCGTAAGTTTTGCCCTGCTTGTTCTTTGCCGGTTCGATGCAGACGCCCCTCGAAGAAATTGAATCCCCCGGATAAATAAATTTCCTCTATTACTTAAAACAGCAAAAGGTTGTTCCCGGCGGGTTGAAAAGCAGCATTTCGCCGGCTTCTACTCCCGTATTCCCGCTTTATGTAATATGTAACCGATATAGTCCGGCTGCATGCAGCGTCGTGTCAATACATAAGAAAGCGGTTTGCTGATTACTGTGGCGTACAGGGTGATAAAAATGGTAAATTGGTAAAAATTCATGGCGGACATCCCGAAAAGCATCATGACGGCAGGCAATGCTGCGGCTGAGAAAACCATCACGCACACACAGACAAAGCAGGTCAGCGAGCCTCTGCGCATTGGCATCCAGGAGAACCATTTATTCCCGGCCGCCTCTTTCAGCAGGACGGGATCGGTGGCAAGGATACCTTTGTTCAGAACTTTGACCACGCCGCCTGTAACCAGAATCCCTACTATAAGCCCGAATACCAGCCCCGTGATCGGGATTCCCTGTATGGTGGTAGGGCGGAGTATGACCGATCCGTCGGGAGCGAGCACGGCGCCGCCTAAAAGAGAACCTATGATGATGTTCATCGCAATGTTCCCGGTAACGCTGCCGTATATCTCCTTAAAAAGACCGATCTTCGGTATAGGATTCCGTACCGGCTGCGTACCCGTGCCGCCCGCCGCCCAATCCGGCTGCACGTAACGGAAGATGCAGTAATTCACCACGGTGATACTCAGCGCTGTCGAGTAGATGAGTTTGTAGGTCATCCACGGTACAAAGGCCATATCCTGTATGCCGAAAAATTTTGTGATCAACATATTGCCGCCGACCGTCATGGCTCCGAACCCCAAGAAATAAAGTGCTCCCAGCGCCGCCGGGTTTTGGGGCAGTTTTTGCATGAAACGGCTCACAGGTACTTGTGCGGGCATTTTTCCGGCAGACCTCATCTTTTTCAGGTTGCCGTAAACCATCCACATATCGATGGTTACGGTAACAAGCACGCAGATCAACGAATCCCACACAAGGCCGCGGTAAGTGATGCCGTCGGGCCATTGGAACAAAAAGACAACGCCTGTGTTGACTGCCAGCGTGGCGATGACCGCCTTGGCGTTGTCTATATAGGGTAACCGTATGTTTTTCATTTTTTGCCTGTTATAAACCGCTCCACGACCGGTGTGAATCTTTCAGGCAGCTGGCCGAGCAGCGTTCCGGCATATACCGGAAGCCATGCCCGTACACGTTCCCTGCCGACTCCGGAGACGTCGCAATACCTGTTTAAATAATATTCGCCTACGCCGGCATCTATCAGGCAATAGGATACATACGAACAGGCGGCATCCGCCGCCGGATCCCCTTTGCTGATCTGAAGCAAGTCGATGATCGTGTATTTTTCCCCGTCGAAGAAGACATTCCCGGAATGAAAATCGCAGTGGCACAGCGCCTGGCCGTCCGGTAATTGCCGGAGATCTTCCAGAAATTTACGCTTCAGGCCGGCCGGGAGTTTCTCGTTGCGCAGCAGGTCGTTATGAAGACGTATCTTGATATCCGGAGCCCAATCGGCAATGTTTACCTCATTTTGCAACCGGCATTGAAGATCCACCAGGGTATTTATCGTTTCCCTGCACGATTCGGGATCTCTCATAAAATCCGACATCAGTTTCCCATTCACCCTGTCCATACGCAATCCGTAACGCTTACCCACAAGCAACACTTCATAAACCTTCGGACCGGGAAAATTATCGCATTCAAGATTCGCCATGATATACGCCTCGGAAAAAACGCTTCTTTTGGGATATCCTTCGCGATAGAGCTTCACCGCGAAATCTCCTTTCGCGTAGACGGTGGCCTGCGACCCTTTTCCGATGACAGGGCCGAATAATTTCTCAAAATCCTGCTCCATACCGTATATTAACGTGAATTCAACTAATTTGTTCGATTATAATCAAGTAGTTATCAATCTGTTTCCATTTCGCGAAACCATAGGTTTCGCAAAGTCCCCCTGGATTTCAGGGGGATTTAGGGGGTGGAGTAATAAACCCCGGGCATCGCAGATGCCCATAACGTGGGTTCGATGAGTTCAATGCACCTTTAGGATATCTCTTTGGTTGTTTTTGCATTATTGAATTCATCGAACCCACGTTATTTTATATTGCCATCTCTCCCTTGAGACGTTCGCGTGCGACACGGAGAAGGTATTTGTCGTTCCCTTCCTGATAAAGAAGATTATAGGCGCAGGCAGCTCCCTGCGCATCCGTTTCGTCGCCGAAAATGACCCGGTCATTGTGTACGGTGCCATTCAGGATGCGTTCGGCGGATAGCTGCGGGGACTGCGCTGTGTCCGGGATATCGAAATCGCCCCAGATGGCGGTGGCGGTCGTTCCGGGCGTGGCGGCGGAGATTTTAATATTGCGGTCCCAGTATTCGGTGCGTAAAGCTAGCGTCATGGCATTGAGCGCCGCCTTTGTGGCGGTGTAACGCGATTGGTACGCCATGGGCGAAAAGGCGATCCCGGAAATGACGTTGATGATCTGTCCGCCGCCCTGCTCAAGCATGACGGGCAGCACGGCGCGCATGCCGTACAGTGCGCTGTAAAAGTTGAGGTCGAAAGCGATTTTCCAATCTTCGTTGGTCATCTCGTCGAACCAGCCGCCGAATCCGGCGCCGGCATTGTTAAATAACAGATCTATCCGGCCCCCGAAGAAATCAGCAGATCCGGCGATCAGTTTTTGCACGTCTTCCTCTACGGTAACGTCGCATACGATCCCCTTGACGCGATCTGCGTAGGATTCATTCAATCTTTTCTCATGCTTGTCCAGATTCTCCCTGTTGATATCCGCCATCACCACCCAGGCGGCATCGCTGCCGAGGAGCTCTTCCACCAGCGCAAGACCTACACCTGACGCGGCTCCCGTCACCACGACGGTTTTTCCCTTGAAATATGCTTTATCGTAGTTCATGATTTATGTTGTTAAAATGTTATTCGTATCGTTGATGTGCCTTGCAAAGCAGGCTGCGGTCATAACGGCCGCTATAGAGGTACCGCATGATTTCCCAGGTCGATTCCTGCGGGTAACGGTACAGTGAGGACATTGCGCTCACGTAATTATCGCATTTGGCCCAGCCCGCGCCCAAAACGGAAACCAAAGGTATTTCGCCCCACGGGTCGTCGATGGAGGATGCGAGTTTGACCGTTGCCGAGGCCGGCTCCCAGCTATAATAACGGGTCGGACTATCGTATGATATGATTTCCAGTCCTTTGATCCCCTCATGAACATCCATATGGTATTTATGGAGCAGGCACCCGCCCCCTGTGAGCACCCCTCCGACTACGGCCTGTGCATTTTCCTGTTCCTGATGGAAATCCGGTTGGTTATACGCTCCTATCTCCAACTTCACATCCACCAGCCGGATGCCGTTGCGTTCGATGTAGCAGTGTCCATATTCATCCGTCCGCTCGACCACGATGCGCTCGCAGAGTTTCTTGGGCAGACCGGAACCTTCCCGTCCGGTAAACGCGCCCATCAGAGCGCCCGGTCCGCTTAATTGAAGGTTAAAAAAGTAGACGCCGGTTTTTCCCCCGTATTTCGCCATCACGCCTATCCCGCCTTCCATATACCACGGGGCGAAACTCGGTTCGCGAATATTCACGATATAGATGTAAACCATGGGGTTCCCGGGGTCCGCAAGCTCGAGTGGCGGAGGCAGCAGCTTCGCCACGCCCGGGTCGGTGAGGCCATACACGAAAATGCCTTCCTGGCTGTTCATTCCCGCGTCTTTCATAAAACCTTCAAGTTTCTCTTTCGGCAGAAAATAACTGCTTTTCATAATCATTTTATTTAAGTTTACACATTGGGATTAAGTAATCTCGAAAATTTATTTAACCATTTTGCATTTTCTTCGGATATCTTTTCCACCTTGCCCCCTCGACTTAGCCCGCTAAGCCTTCGGTGTCAACGCGAAAAAGCTGTAGCGAATAAAAAACAAAATCAGGATAAATAAATTTCCTCTATTACTTAAAAACAAACGCTTTGGCATGCGCGTCCTGTGTCGCTTCCAGGATGCGTCCGCCTTTTACGGCGTCGCCGATAACCTGTACATTGTCGAAAGCGGCACGGAACTCTTCAACGGTATCCGAACGGGGTCGTATGCCCATGGCCAGCACCACCCAGTCGGCAGGGACTTCCACCTGCCGGTTGTCCGGCAGCCTGTTAAGAACGATGGCGGACGGTTTGATCTGTTCCAGACGATGGCTTGTGAACACATCGGGCCGGTGCGGAGTAATGCGGCTCATTACATCTTCCCTTACGGAATGATACATGCCGGCGCCCACCGAATCGAGCATCTCCACGAGTGTCAGGCTGCAGCCCGCGGCGGCAAGCATCTCGCCCGTTTCCAGTCCGGTCATTCCCGAACCGATAACTGCGACGGCGCCTTCCGGTTTGATTTTTCCCAGCAATACATCTTCCGCCGTACACACGCGGGCACTGTCGATCCCGGGGACGGCAGGCTTGAACGGCACGGCGCCGCAGGCTACGAATACGGCGCAGGCATCGAGCGCGCCTATTTTTTCCACGGTGGCTTTCTCGCCGTAACGCACCTCTATTCCGGCGCGTTCCATCTGCGCGATCAACGAATCGACGTACCTGGTGATGATGCCTTTCCCGTAGCCTTTGTCGGCCAGGTTAAGCGCTCCGCCGAGACGATGCTCCGCTTCGAAAACGACAGGTCTGAAACCACGCTCTTTCAGCACCAGCGCTGCCTCTATACCGGCAGGACCGCCTCCCACAACGGCCACGGTCCGTCCGTTCCCGTCTTTTTGCGGAAAGGCATATTCGCGCTCGCGGCCCGTCACCGGATTGACCGCGCACTTTACGCGATGCAGTTTACATATTTCGTCGAAACAGGCGATACAGCCGATACAGAGACGGATCTCCGCCTGTCGCCCTTCGAAGGCTTTGAGACACCACTGCGGGTCGGCAAGAAGCCCCCGGCCCAGGCCGATCATGTCGCAGACGCCTTCCTGCAGCAACTCTTCGCCGACGCAGGGTTCCTTGATGTTGCAAACTGCGATAACCGGTATTTTCACCGCCTCTTTAATGGCTGCGGCCATATATTTTTTCCATCCCTGCGCATAGGTTCCGGGCTCGATGCACCCGTCGGACAGGCAGCTTACATTTATGGCATCCGCACCCGCCCGCTCCAGGGCCGCGGCGATTTTCCGAGCCTCTTCCAAAGTAATCCCGTCCGGCAGCGCCTCTTCCGCATTTATACGTACGGAAACAGGGAAACGAGGCCCGCATTCGGCCCGGATACCTTGCAGGATTTCCGTTACAAAGCACATCCGCCGTTCAAAATCCCCGCCGTATTTATCCTCCCTGCGGTCGAAGGCCGGGCTTAAGAACTCATTGATGAGGTATCCATGCGCGCCGTGCAGCTCCACGCCGTCCGCGCCTGCCATCTGTGCCACGACGGCCCCGGTTATAAATGCCTGCACCAGTTCGCCGCATTCGTCCGTGCTCAATGCGCGCGGAACGCCGGTGGGTGCGCCTGCAAACGCCGACGGGGCCACCGGCTGCACTCCCGTTATCATTGGAGACGCCATCAGGCCGGGGTGTTGCAATTGCAAGAAAAACTTTGTCCGGTATTTGTGTACCGCATCTGTCAGGCGCTGCAGATCGGGGACATCCCTGAGTCCCCGCGCCGCAAGCTGGCAGGGTTCGCCGGCACCGGCTCCATCGGTGATGCGGGCGATCTCACTGATGATCAATCCCGTGCCGCCACGCGCCCGGGCTTCGTAAAAAGCAATTATATCGTCGGAAACACCACCGCCCGCACGGGAGAGATTGACCCCCATGGCGGTCATGGCCACCCTGTTGTCTATACGCAGTCCGCCGATAAAAACCGGACTCTTCATCATATCGTACATCATCTGTCGATTCTCTCAGAAACCCCCTTTAGTAAAATCGAATCCGGAATTCAGCGTATTGGTCTCTCCCCGCTTTATCACTATTTCATTGGAATGATAAGTTACCAAAGAGCCTGCGTCGCGCCCCGCTTTCAACAATATTTTATACGTGCCGGTAGGCAGGTTCGTGATCATGGGGTCGTGTCCTTTGGCAAAACTACCCTCCACAGTGTAGTCGGGAGCGGCTGAAAGCGGCGACTTTCCCCATATTTTAATATCGGTGACATATATACCGTCTGCCATCGTATTGTTTATCTGCAGCTTTCCGGTAGGGGTGCGGTTCGGAGGCGTGAGGGTGTATGTAAAATACGAGTCGGGGCCCTTGATCGCATCATTCCAATGGTGCTTCGTCGGATTATTGAAATTCGGGATTATTACATGACAACTGCCGTATACGGGAGCGATGGTATTCTTTATCATGAACACTTCCTGTCCATTATCTTTAGTGGATTCGACCTGCCATATCCAGTCCTGGTAGAATTCCGCATTATTAGTGGCGATGTTGGGAGGATTCGATATCCTTTCGTTCGCTTTCGGATCGGGCAGGTTTTTAAAATCGTACGCAAAAACGGTGGTGCTCCCGGTCCATCTGTTGGTTATCTCCACATCGAAAATATTTTCTGTTTTAGACTCAGTGAACGAGACTCCTCCGTTAACAGTCATACCTACATTCGGACCTTTGGCGTTTACCGAACCGGAAACAGAGGCTCCTATGTCCCATGAAAATCCATGATTGTACGAGGTTTGCCCTGCTACCACGACGGGTTGCGGTGTTCCCTTGGCAGCAAAAGTGGCATTTTGAGGCGCCGATCCGCCGTTGGTTAATATTTCGGTCTTCACCTCTAATTTTTCCATATAGAACCCGCAAAGATTCGATTGTATGGTACCGTGTTTCTGTATCCAGTTCCCCTGATACATTTCGTTATTATGCGCTGTAACCGTCGTGCTTACAAGATAGAAATCACCATGCGTCTGTTGATCCTGGAAAGAATATAACGGATAGATAACCATTTTCACATCTATGTGGCCGCTTCTCTCGATGATATCCGCTTTCGACAAAGCCACCTTCGCCTCCGTCACCTTAAGGTACAAACTGTATGTATGGTCTATGGTCTGACAATCGAAAAGGGCTCTGACGTCGTTCGGGGAGTAACCGGATCCGAACTTCCTGCCGGGCGCATACTGGTCGACCCAATTCGCAAGAGAATTCAGTGAAGTATAATGAGTCAGGTCTTCGGGGAGATAATCTAAAAAGAAATGGTTGTCATTTTTGTTAAATGCATACAATCCGTTCGAATCACCGGAATTGCTTCCGTTCTCTTCCGGAACAGACATTGCATAATGTAACTCCTGCCGCTCCGCCCATGAAGCCAATACGTCGTAGTCCGGATCCAGCACTACAACGATGCCGTCATCATCGTATACTTCTTTGATAGCTTCCAAATCTACCGTCCCGATGCCGTCCATATGGAAAAACACAACCCGGGTGGCCGGCGTAACCGCGGAACTTATGTTTGTAAAATGAATACGCAGGGCCTGTTCGATATTGGAAGGGATAGCGCCGATAAGTGCGACAGGATAGCTGCTGACTTCCGTAATGCTGTTATCATCAGGAATATAGTCCGTATCCGTACTGTCGTGGTCATCCCATATCCTACATGAATTTAGGGCGACCATCAGTATGGCTGCCATAAGCAGTACCGGTTTCGTCCGGCTAATAAGTTTTGTCGGTCTCATAGGATTCATTTTTTTTTAAGTTATGAAAATCGGTTGAATTTTACATGCCGGGTATTTGGGTTTGCCATTTATAAAACAAATATCAGAACAATAGTTTGCACGTGGATCAAATTTACGCACACGCAAGTTTTTTATTAAATAATTGTATTTTTGCGAGGTATGGATACCGCATTCACATACACGACCGTAGCTTACGCGACGCTGTTTCTCGCCCTGGGGATCATGTTGCTCAGGGTCTATATGCCGCACGATGCGGCCCTGAACGTTTACCGCAAAAGCCGCCAGGTGTTCGCCTGCGCCTATCTGCTGCTGGGGGTTACTGGCGTGGTCGACTTTCTGTTCGTCCCGGCAAATGCCGAACGGAATTACATCATGATCTACAACATAGGAGCGGTGAGCCTGATCCAGGCCTGGTTCAATACCTATGCCTATCTGCTGTTGCAGGAGCCTTCGCAGAGTAACCTGCGCCGCTTCCGGCGTTATGCTTTGTTGGGGTTGCCCCTGATCATCCTCGCGGGCGGGGCGATGACATTTTTTCCGGCGGCTTACCCCGTCGCTTCGATCGCCGTAGGAGCGGCCTATGCGGGGCAGATCGTCTGGACGATCAGCGTATGTTTCAAAGAATACCGCGCCGCCGTCCGGGCGATGGAGAACTATTACGACGGCACGCTGCGCTTTTCGTGGATGAACGGGGCGCTTATGATGACCCTCGGGCTGGCCCTGTTGAACCTGCTGAGTTTCTATATCGCCGATCTAAGCCTGCCGCTGCGCGTGGCCACCACCCTGTTTTATCTCTGGTTCGCCATACGCCTGCTCAATTACATGCACGTATTCGGCTATGTGGGCGAGGCGCGCAAAGAAGAACAGGCGACCGAAAGCGCGGAAATAGAACGTGTCGCGGCGGCGGGGAACGACCATCCTGCCGATGCCGGCGTCTACGGTGAAAAACTGGCGGCTTCCGTCGCCCGGTGGTGCGACGCGAAGCGCTTCTGCCGCGATTCGCTGACGATAAAAACGGTGGCACAGGAGATCGGCACCAACCACACCTACCTGTCCGCCTATCTCAACAAGCGATTGGGCTTTTCGTTCCAGCAATGGCTCAATACCCTGCGCGTCGAAGAGGCCAAAACCCTGCTCAAAAAACATCCCGACAAAACGATCGAACAGATCGGCCGGAAGGTCGGCATCCCCCAACCCTATAACTTCTCCCGTTGGTTCAGGCAGATCATGGGCATCTCTCCTCAGCAATGGAAAAAGCAGGGGTAGCCGGATTAAGGCAGTGTAGCAAACGCAAAGATCAAAATAGAATAGTTTTAAGGGTAGGTTTTCTGAAAACGAAAGAGCCGGTATGATACACCGGTAATAACAGAACTTCCAGCGGAGGATTGGGGATGAGTCATTTTGCGTAACACGCAATCATTCAAAGTCTTCGACTCCTGGTACAGAAGGCGGGAGCCTCAGAAAATCCTGAGGCTCCCGCTTCTTGCCGAAGTCGTCGCAACAGTTCCGTCAGGCAAATCAAAGCGCGTCACATATATTCCGCATTATATTCGGAGACGGCCTCATAAAAAGCAACGATATTCTCAACAGGCACCCCGGGAGGAACATCGCATCCGGAAGAGATGATAAAATTTGGGAACTGGCGAGTGCGTTCGAGCAACTCCGCCGTCTTTGCCTTCACTCCGGCGGCATCCATCTGTTTTAAGACGCCTACCGGATTGAGGTTCCCCATGACCAGAAGGTCCGACGGGGTTTGGCGCAGCGCTTCGGCCATATCGATCTTATTGCCGAAATGGAGGCCCCGGGCGCCGGTTTCTATCATCGATTCGGTAGCGTGGCCGCTGTTGCCGCAGTTGTGAACGACGACGGCGAAACAGTCGTCCTGAATATCGTCTATGAGTCCGCGCAGGTATCGTGACGAGAATTCGATCGCATCGGCGTTTGGCAGCAGTCCGGCGGCGGGTTCGGCAATTATCACGCCGTTCACGCCGCTCTTTCTTATGGCTTCGACATACCTCTTCAGGAAAGCCGTGCATTTCCCGAGCAGCAGGTGCACGGTATCCGGCTCGGTGTATATCGCCATCATGATCTCGGTCATGTCGAACAGGCGTCCGGCCAGCGAAAACGGCCCGATGCATCCCGCGAAGACCGGTTTGTCCGTGATGCGTGCGGCGGTCAGGGCATTGGCTTTAAGGTATTCCGGGACCCGCCCCGCGTCGAGCGTCGGGACCGGCAGTGCTTCCACCCCGGCCCGGTCGCAGACCAACCGGCCGGTAACGCTGGGCACGTCGTGTTCTTCGAAGCGGATCGGCGCGCCGAACGCTTCCGCTTCCACCGTAAGGTCCATGATGGCTGTGGGGGCCGCCGAAGGGTATTTTTCATTCAGGGCGACGATCGCTCCGGCGTGCGCTTCGCCGTCACGCACGGCATCGACGATTCTGCTTCCGACGAGGTCGATCCCCGGGTGGGTCATGATCGGCACGGCCGATCTTTTTCGATCGGACATCACGGTGCCGATCCACTCTTTCATATTAATCATAATCTGTCAGTTTTAGAGATCAAGACCCGCAACATACGTTTATCTTCTCTTTTTAAAGCACGTGGGCATGTCGCAGATATGGCAACTGTAAGGCGACTGCCGTACCCGGCTGCCTGTGGCAAATATCCCGCTTACGCTTTTTATGGGGCTCATGAGGCACGAATCTCCCAAAGTCACCCCGCACGGCGAGGGCGGAAGAAGCGAGAACAGGACGCGCTGCTCCCTGACATGCCATCCGCAATACCCCGGACTGTAGGGGTTGGTCTGCTTTGCTCCGGTCTGCCGGGCGATGCGCTGCAGCAGAGCGCGGACAGCGGCTTCGGCGATCTCGCTGCCCAGGGCGTCGGCCGTGAACTCCATGACGATATCCCCCGACGATTTGATCTCATGAAGCCACCGGTCGAATTCCCGGCCGGCCGTCGCCACAAAAACCGCCAGGCGGTCGGCTCCGGCCAGATGCGGGGTGATGATTTTGCCGGTATTCAACTCCCGGCCGTCGAGGCGCACGCTCCTCTCCCCGATCTGCTCCGGCTCGAAAAGCCGGTATGCCGCCCGGGGCTTACAGATACCTGCCGCCCGTGCCGACGCCTCGCCGATAGCCCGTTCCATATCCGCGTCGGGCACATAGTCGGGCGCGCCCATGCTCAGTGACAGCAGCAGGTCGCTGCGGCTGATCTCCAGTTCGTGGAACGGTATGTCGAGCGTATGCATAGCCGGGGTGCGGTTCATGCCTGTAAGCGGAGTTTATGCGGAGACCAGTTTCTTTGCCAGCGCCACTGCGGAGTTCGCATTCGAGCTGTATCCGTCGGCGCCTATCGTTTCTGCAAAAGCGCTGCTTACGGGGGCTCCGCCGATCATTACTTTCACACGTCCTTTTATGTCGGACCTGTCTATTGCGGCGATCACCTCTTTCATGTAATCCATAGTGGTGGTCAGCAGGGCGGACATGCAGACGATATCGGCGTCGTGTTCGCGTGCGGCTTCCACGAATTTGTCGCTCGTAACGTCCACGCCCAGGTTAATCACCTCGAAACCGCACCCTTCCAGCATGCTCGCCACGAGGTTCTTTCCGATGTCGTGCAGGTCGCCCTTTACGGTGCCGATAACGACCCTGCCGATCGAGACCGCGCTTCCCCCCTGCATCAGAGGCTTGAGGATATCCAGCGCCCCTTTCATCGCCCTGGCGGACATGAGCAGGTTGGGCACGAAAGCAGAACCGGCTTCGAAACGGGCGCCGATCTCGCTCATTCCCGGGATCATGTAATCCGATATTATCGACTGTGGCTCGGTCCCGTCGGCCAGCGCCTGGTTGGTCACCGCCACAGCGTCTTCCAGTTTTCCGGCGACGATCGCCTCGAAGAGCTTATTCAAATCGGTCATAATGGTATGTTCTTTTAAGATTTACTCTGAAAATATGTTACTAAAACCGCTATTTCCATTTAAGCAGTTTTTTGATGATATCGTGCTGCTGCCCGTCGTTGTCGGTTCCCACCCACAGGAAAATACCCTCGGGTCGTACTTCACGCATGAAGGTGTCCAGGTCGCCCTGGTCCAGATCGACGATCACCGAAACGCCGCGTTCCTGAAGTTTTTTGATATAAGGGACATGCTGCATGATCGGATACAGGTCGGCCATCCCCTGTACCCATTGGATGGCCCGGATACCCGCCCCCAGGATCGAATCGGTGTGGTTGGCCACGCCCATTCCGTCGACATGGTAGATGTTGTGCGTCATCGTGCGCATCTCGTCGCGCAGTGCGGGGAGGCAGTATTCGTCGAACTGCTCCGGGGATATCATGAAAGAGAAGTCGCAGCTCGGAATATGCAGGCGCGCCCCGGGCAGCGGAATGTTCATCCACGTGGCGCAGGGCTGGCCGGCCGCTTTGAGCACTGTGTCGAAATCGTCGAAAACCTCGAGGAAATGCCGGCTGGCCAGATCGGCGAGCTTGTGCGCCAGGCCCGGGTCGAGCATCATGTCGAAGCACAACTGCTCGGATCCGCGCCAGGCTGCGGCGCAATCCATCGCCGGGTGGATGTCGGTATATCCCACGATAAACTGGTCCCGGCAGATATCCAGCGCCGCGCGGGTAAGCTCATGCATCGACCGGTAGTATGGGTTATCTTTCGAGAATTTGATCTTCACGAGGTCCTCTTCGGAAAAGACCACCGGCTCGACCCAGGATGTCGTTTCTCCGAATTCCAACTCCGCCCCATGCACGGCTGCATACCAGTTCGGACCCAGGTTCGGCATGTACACGGGAAAGGTCTCTGCATTGAACCGCTGGCCTTTGACGCTGTCCAGAAAACTCCGGGCCTGGAATTCGGCATCCATCCAGCGGTCGCGCAGCGTGGCGTGTCCCGAATTGGACATGGCGCTTTCATACTCGGCGTTATGGCGGTGGAAACGTACGGGTGCGCGGTCGGTGACCTGGAAGTTGAACCACGCCTCGATACGGGCGACGCACCGGTCGAAATCGGGCTTAGTTTCGAGATAAAAACTCATAACGTGATAATTTTAAGATTGTGCTGTAATTCCGGACATCAGCATCCCGAGGTGGCACTGCGCGCCCTGGTGGTTGTTATCCATTGCAAAAGCTTTTTCCAGGTGCATCCGGGCTGTGTCCGTGTCGCCTTCGCCGAGGAATCCCAATCCGGCCACATAGTTGCAGTGCACTTTGTTGCGCCGGTCCAGATCGTCTTCCCAGATCAGCAGATCGGGCAGCGAAACGGCGAAGTAGTCGATCCGCACGTGGTCGTCCATATGCCGCAGCCCGTATTCCCGAAGCGAGCGGAAACGCGCCGCCGCCTCATCCCTCTGCCCGAGCCTGAGCAGGGCGAGTCCCTGGTAGAATATCTTGTCGGGCTTCTGGTCGTTGTAGAACATGGCGTCGGCCGGTTCGACGGGGCCCTGCGCCGCCGCCAGGTACCAGGCGTGCGCTTTACCTCCTTCCCCCATCCCTTCGCAGGCGCGCCCCAACCAGTAATTGAAATCGTTTTCCTGTGCGCCCGGCAGCTTGCCTTCACCCAGACTATGAGGATAGACCAGACACTCCTCCAGTAGCCCGACGGCATCGGCCCAGCGCTGTTCCGCGATGGTTTTTTTCGCCAGTTCCACGCGCGCTATCTGGTATTGGGCGGGCACTTTGCCTTCGCCTCCCTCCCAGGGATGGAATTTGCGGCGGCCGATCGCTGCGACCGCTTCTCCGTAACGCCCCAGTTGATTCAGCAGCGTGATATATTCGAGGCACAGGTCGTCCCGCTGCTCCACCTGCCCGTAATACCGGTCGAGCAGGGCGATGCGCTCGGCGTGCGGACGGTTCATGCGTTTGTGCAGTTGGTCGAGTTCCATCAGCAGACGGGTGTCCGACGGGTCGAGTTCAAAAGCCCGCGTCAACTGCACCAAAGCCTCTTCCCGGCGCCCCAGCTTATTGAAGTAACCCAGTGCGAGGTTGCGCCGCGAGGTGGGGAAATTGCCGTCGGCTTCCACCGAGCGTTCCCAGCACGCGATTGCGTCGGAATACTGCCGTTTGTCGTACCATATATTGCCCAGGTGGTGCCATGCCATGGCATCGGAAGGATCGGCCGCCACGGCTGCCTGTAACGATAAAATGTCCTCCAGCCTGTTCGGGAAACGGCTTCCTGGCGCCTGCGCCGCGCCTCTGGCGAACATCGCGGCGGCTTTGGTGTCATTTCCCGACACCATGAGCGCATACCCGGCCGTGTACCAAACCATCGGCGAGACCGTCCGGCAATGCTCTCCGGCAATTCTGAGCAGTGAAACCGCCTCATAGGTAAATCCGGCGTTCAGGTAGTCGAGCGCCACTTCCTCGTAATTATGGCTGTCACCGCCCATCATCTCTTCCAGCTGGGCAAGGTAACTGTCATCGCCCGACACAAGATAGGATTCATAGAGGCACCCGAAATTGAAAGGATCCTTTTCCAGCGACCGTTGTGCAAAGCGCAGCGCATACTCTTTTCGTCCGAGTCGGCGCAGTATGGCGGTTTTCAGATGGCGGGCGACCATGTTGGTGTGGTTGCGCGCCAGCGATTTACCGACCTCTTCGAGCCCCGTTTCAAAATCGCCTCTCGAGCAGGATATCTGTGCCAGGGCGAAGTAACCTGCGTCCTGCCACGCCCCGTTCCAGCACGCCTTGTAGAATTTGGCGTACGCTTCGTCCGTCCTGCCCTGGAAACGGAGCGCCAGCCCGAGGTTGTAGTGCGGCTCGCCGTCGTAGGGATTGGGATTACGCTCGGTCTGGCGGCGTATTGCGGCGCGGAAATAGGGCTCTGCTTCGGCGAATTTTCCGCGCCGCAGCAGCCACAGTCCCATCGCATTGTTGCAGCGGATGTCTCCCGGATCGCGGCGGAGGGCTTCCCGATAGTACTCCCTGGGGTCGTAGGTAGCATGGCGGTATTGCTCCAGGTGGAGCCCGGTGAGGAATAACTCCTCGTTTGTGGGTACCTGTTCAGGGTCTTTGGCCGCCGCTGCGGGTGCAGGTACTTCCTTGTCCTGCGTTTCGGCCCCGTGCCATTCGAGCAGGCGCTTGCCGGTGGCGGCGTCTTTCAGCACCAGCGACAGTTCCGACATAGGCTCTCCGCCCATCTCGACCCGTTTTTCATATACTTCTTCGGGAGTCAGCGTGACAGTATCTTCCAGCAGCTGTTCGCTCCAGGTCACGAGGCAGACCGTCACGCCCTCGCGCCGCGAAGTGGCGAATACCCTGACTACCGCCCGCGTCCCCTCTTTCTCAACGTTAATCAGGAAGTCGGCCGAGGCATTTTTGACGACTCCCAGCTCGCGGTAAGGAAGGAAATATTGTGTGAAGCGTTTCTCTTCATACGGCTGTAGCCAGCTGAAATCGGGTTGGTTATCGGTATACACGCCTGCCATCAGCTCGATGTACGGGCCGTCGGAATCTGTCAGGTTGCGGTCCCACGCAACTCCGAAATCGCCGTTGCCCCACGTCCATTGCTTTTTGCCGGGGGATACGTTGTGGTCGGCTACATGCAGCATTCCGGCGCGGGTGTCGTTCTCATATCCGCCCACGAAATCATAGCCCGACATGACGGCCATGTAGGATGTCGGCACCGGGATATTCCTGTATTGGGATATATCCACCCCAGCCGAGTAATCGACCTTGTAATAGGTACCTGTGGCGATCGGGAAAGTCGATACGTCGCGTCTGCCATGGTCGAATACAGCGTTCACATCGGGCGGGAATACGCTCTGGTAATGGTCGTTGACCGCCACGGCGGGGTTGGCCCACCACAGGAAGGTCTGCGGCACTGGCGTGGGGTTCGACACCCGCCCCTGTATTTCGAGCACGGCGCGTCCGGGCCGGAGGGTGAACCCCGCCGTACCCCGCTGGTGAAACATCCGTTCGCGTTCGTTGACCCACACCGTGGCTCCGCCGTCGGGCAACTCCTCGATGCGCCAATCCACCGGCATGAAAGTGCTCGGGCGATGATGCTGAGGCCAGTTGAACTCGATCCCGCCCGATATCCACGGGCCGGCAAGCCCCACCAGGGCGGGTTTTACGACATGGTTGTAGTATATGAAATGTCGCCCGCGTATCTTGTCCCAGGCCATCTGCACCCTGCCGCCCAACTCGGGCAGGATCATCACGCGGATGTACTCGTTCTCGAGCATCAGCGCCACGTAACTTTTGTCGATCTTTTCGTCAGATATCTTTTCGATCACAGGGTAAGGATAGACCACCCCGCTGCTGCCCTGGTAGACACGTTTTTCGAGGAACATCGGATTTCTCTCCTCCTGCCCGGCCTCGTAAGTCGGGATCACGACGTCCTCTTTCCAGACTTTTACTTTCATGGTTGCGTTTTTATATAATTCTTATTTCACCAGCTCTTTCTCGATCTCTTCGAGGCTTTTATTCTTGGTTTCGGGTATCCATTTCATGATGAACAGGAATCCAAGCACGCAGATCACCCCGTAGGTCCAGAACGTGCCTGCCGGTCCCAGCGCTTTGTTGAGCAGCGGGAAGGTGTAGGTCAGTATGAAGCATGCCGCCCAAAGCGCGAAAGTTGCCACGGCCATGGCGGCACCGCGCACGGCGTTCGGGAATATCTCCGAGATCACCACCCACATCACCGGTGCGAGCGACATTGCGTAGCAGGCTATCGCCAGGACTACTATCACCAGCATCGCCACTCCGCCCACATTGAAGAAGTAGGCCGCCCCCATCAGCGCGTAGATCACCGCAAGCCCGCCTGCCCCGATCAACAGCAGGGGACGCCGCCCGAGCTTGTCGACGGTGAAGATCGCCACGAACGTGAAGACCACGTTGGTAACGCCCGTGACCACAATGTTCATCAGCGTGTCCGAGACGCCATAACCGGCCGCGGCGAATATCTCCTGGGCGTAGTTGAAGATCACGTTGATGCCGCACCACTGCTGGAAAACGGTCAGCACCACTCCGATTATGAGCACCGTGCGCATCGAGGGGGATAGCAGACGGGCGAAAGCCCCGCGTCCGGTCGCTGCGGTTTTTTCCTCGGCCTGCCGGATGGCGGCATATTCGTCGCGGGCGTATTGCTCCCCGCCGATCCGGGAAAGTACCTTCACAGCCTTTTCTTCACGTCCTTTCACGGCCAGCCAGCGCGGACTTTCGGGGATGAAGAATGCAAATACGAAAAACAGAACGGCCGGAACGTTGCAGGCCCAGAACATCCACCGCCAACCCATCTGTCCGTTCCACGATCCGCTGATCTGGGCGAGCGTGGCTCCTTGTTCCACAGGTTCGGCGATCAGCATGTTGCACACCTGGGCCGCCAGTATGCCGAGCACGATCGTCAGCTGGTTGAGCGACACGAACCGCCCGCGCAGTTCCGGCGGCGCGATTTCGGCGATATACATCGGCGAGAGATTCGAGGCGATCCCGATCCCCAGTCCGCCGAGGATGCGGAAGAGCACGAACATCGTGAAATTGTTCGTAGCGCCCGTTCCTGTCGACGAGGCGATGAACAGGAAGGCGGCTGCGATAAGCATTTTTTTGCGGCCGTAACGGTCGCTGAGCATGCCCGATAGCAGGGCGCCGGCCAGGCATCCCACCAGTGCGCTGCTCATGGCCCATCCCTGCAGCGCGGGATTGCCGGCTATGCCGAAAAATGGTTCGTAAAACGGTTTCGCCCCGCCGATCACGACCCAGTCGTAACCGAACAGCAGTCCGCCCATGGCGGACACGAGCGAGATCAGCATCAGGTAGCCTAAATTTATGTTCTTCATATTCATTGGATTATTGTACGCTAAAAATATATGAGCAGGAATGGCGGTATGGATGCTGCGGGCCGATGATCGTTCCCGGAAATTCGGGGCGGTTCACGGCGTCGGGATATCCCGCGGCTTCGAGTGCGATACCGCAGTTTTTGCCGTAGCGGATCCCGCCATGTCCCGCATCGCTTCCGGTCATCATGAAACCGGTGTAGAGCTGCATGCAGGGTTGGGTGGTGCGTACTTCGAGCATGCGTCCCGAGGCAGGGTCGTGCAGGCGTGCGGCGAAAGCGCATTGGTCGCCCTGTGGCCGGTCGAGCACGAAAGCAGGCGCCAGTCCGCCGTCGGCCGCCGTTTTGGGACCGCCGCAGGAGATCGACTCTGCGATGCTTCGCGGTATGCGGAAATCACAAAAGGTTCCATCCACCGGAATCGACCTGCCCGTAGGAATATATTCGGCGTCGCATTCCAGACTATGTGATGCGGCCACATACAGCTTGTGCGACAGGATATCAGGGCCGCCGCCGAGGTTGAAGAAAGCGTGATTAGTCAGGTTCAGCGGCGTGGGACGGTCCGAAATTGCGGAGAGTTCCATCAACAGTTCGTTGCTGTCGCGTTTCAGTATGTAGTCCACACGCACTTCGACGTTCCCGGGGTACCCCTCCTCGCCGTCAGGCGAAAAAAGGGTGAAAGCCACTGCCTGGTCGCCTTCCGGAGTTGTATAAGGATGTGTTTCCCACATCCGGTTATGGAAAGCCGTCACTCCGCCGTGCAGATGGTTGGGCAGCGGCGAGCCGAAACCGTCGTTGTGCGCCAGTTGGTAGGTTTGCCCATTCAAAGTGAAGCATGCGCCTGAGATCCGCTGGCACACCCGGCCCACGATGGCGCCATGGTAGTGTTCCTCGGCGCAGGCGTAGTGCGAAGGGTCTTCGAATCCGAGAACCACATCGCCCGGAATACCGTTGCGGTCGGGCACGCGCATGCCCGTCCACCGGGCGCCGTATGGGATGAAAGTAGCCGCGGCCCCCGCCTTATTCTCAAGGGTTACAGTCGGCACTTCGTTCAGGTTGCTGCACATATCCAAGGAGATTTCAGGGTTAGTTTGGCCATGATTCAAATGCAAAATTATGGATAATATCCCCCGTCCGAAATAGAATAAAAAATTAAATAGATGTAATATATTGCTGTATTTAAATTTATTTAATAATATTAAGTCATTTAAATTCAATGATTATACAAATATTTAACCATCAAATGCTATATTATCGGACATAATTATTACCTTTATTGCAAACACAGCGGCTATGGCTAAAATACGCGACGGATTCCGGGGCAGCAGGGCGATCGTTCTGCCCGCATCCCTTGTAAGGGAGATGGAGGCGGACGGATTCGCCTCGAAGCTGCATATTACCGATATAGGCTATTTTCCCTCGGCCAAGCACCATTACATGAAGCGCGGCGACGGCGCCCCGCAGTATATATTGATATATTGCATCGGCGGCGAAGGGTGGGTGGAACTCAAGGGGCGGCGGCATGCGGTGAAAACCAACACATTCCTGATCATTCCCGCACATGTTCCCCACGCCTACGGGTCGGACGACGCCTCGCCGTGGACGATCTACTGGATGCATTTCGGCGGCACGCTGGCGGGATTCTACGCCGACGGTTTCGACACCCCGTCGCCGATCATGCCCAACGACCACTCGCGCATCACCGACCGCATCAACATATTCGAGGAGATATACCGCATTCTGGAAAACGGTTTCAGCCGCGACAACATCTACTACGCCATATCGAGCCTCTATTACTTCCTCGGATCGCTCAAATACATCGGCAAATTCCGCGAGTCGGGTACTCGCCACAACCGGGACCGCGAGATGGTCGAGCGGGTGATCATGTACATGCGCGAAAACATAGAATCGAAACTCACTCTGGACCAGTTGTCGCAATACGCGCGCTGTTCCGCCTCTTACCTGAACACCGCCTTCAGACACCAGACGGGCTATCCGCCCCTGACCTACCTGACGCACATGAAAGTGCAGGCCGCGTGCAATATGCTTGATTTCAGTCCTATGAAGATCAATCAGATATGTTACAAGATCGGGATCGGCGACCCATATTATTTTTCCAAGGTATTCACAAAGGTGGCCGGCGTTTCGCCTACCGAGTATCGCAACCGCAAGAAAGGATAGCGGAGGTAAATTCCTTAGCCGCTTTCACTATATTGATAAAACCTGTAAAACTCACAAAATAAAATATCTGACCATGAAGCGTATCCTGGCAATATCCGTGATCTTCGTTCTGCTCGCAGCGAGCGTGTCGGCAAAAGTAACTGTCCCTTCCGTAATAGGCGACAATATGGTGCTGCAGCGGAATACGCAGGCGTCGTTGTGGGGAAAGGCCTCCGCCGGCAGCGCGGTGACCGTAACGACCTCGTGGGACGGGGCGAAATATAAAACAAAGGCGGACAGCGGCGGGAAATGGTCGGTCAAAGTCTCCACAGCGGATGCAGGCGGCCCCTATTCGATAACCATAAGCGACGGGGAACCTGTGACCATCGAGAACGTCATGCTCGGGGAGGTCTGGATATGTTCCGGACAGTCGAATATGCAGATGCCGGTCTGCGGATTCATGAATCAACCCGTCGAAGGGAGCGTCGAGGCGATCGCCGGTGCGGTGCGGTACCCCGGCATCAGTATGTTCGCGCTTCCGCAGCTCTCTTCGGAAACCGCCGTTGAAGACAATCCTTCGGTGTGGAAGACCGCTTCTCCGGCAAGTGTTTCGGCGTTCAGCGCGGCCGCTTATTTCTTCGGCAGGATGCTCAGCGAGCAGTTGGGCGTCCCCGTGGGCCTGATAAATTCAGGCTGGGGCGCTTCGGCCATAGAGTCATGGATGACTGTCGATACTATAGATTCCATAGATGGCATCGACCACGAACTTGCAAAGTCGGGCCGGGAAGAAAACACCATGCCGCAGCGCCTTTACAACGGTATGATCGCGCCCATCTGCAACTTCACTGCAAAAGGATTTATCTGGTACCAGGGCGAGGCCAACCGCCATAACTGGTTCGATTACCGGGAACTGCAGGCGGCGATGGTCCGGCTGTGGCGGGCGAGCTGGGGGAATGAACGGATGCCGTTCTATTTTACGCAGCTGGCGCCATACCGTTATGAAGGCGTCGGTCTGCGTTCGCTTCCAATGGTTATCGAAGCACAGTACCAGGCAATGGAACGCATTCCGTATTCGGGGATCGCGGCGACGACCGACCTCGGCAATCCGGCCTGCATCCATCCCGCACGCAAACGTGAGGTCGGCGAGCGGCTGGCATATCTTGCGCTTGCCAACGATTACGATGTCGAAGGGTTTCCGGCACCTGCCCCGACCTTTAAATCGATGGAAAGGGATGGCATCAAACTGGTCCTGAGTTTCAATAATATTTCGGGAAAAGAGAGCTGGGAGACCCCGAACAGTTTTGTGATATACGGCGAGGGGGAACTCGTGCGTCCGGGCGGATTCGAAATAGCAGGCGCCGACCGTGTGTTCCATCCCGCAAAAGCAGGGTTCAGAAAGTGGGAGAACCGGATAGAGGTTTATTCCGACGAAGTTCAGGACCCTGTGGCCGTGCGCTACGCTTTCCGTAATCATATGCCCGAGGCCAATGTCCGCACTACGATGGGACAGCCGCTGGCTCCGTTCCGCACGGATGACTGGGAAGTCGGCGACATAAAATAGAAGCCGTCTCCAAAATCCAAAGACTGCGTTACGCTTGCCGCTTAAATCCTCATTTACACTTGGTAAACTCCGGTTTTCGCGGCTTTGCAAGCCTTGTTTTTGGACTTTGGAGACGACTTCTTTATATCCCCTTAGGGCTCTACTTTGACAGCTCGTTGAGCACTTCCTTGGCGTCGTCGAGAGCCTGGTTCCACCCTTCGAACGGCTCCCTCGTGTGGAAGCGGGATACTGCCTGATCGAGCGATGCTGATTTGGCGGCCGCCTCGGGAGTGTTTTCAGCGGCGAAAGCGAGCTTCAGGGCGCGGATCTTCTCCCAATCCTGTATGCCTTCGATAAGGCGTTCGAACCGGATGGACGAGCGTCCTTCGGGATAAACGAGGTAGGTATCCCCCGCCGTCCATTTCCTGAAGCGTGAATCCCTTATCGGATCTTCAGTCCACGAATTGTAGGCCCATCTTAGGAATCCGTCGTACTGCCTGGCGGCTGCGAACCATCCGAGATAGACCGCTTCGGCCGGTGCTGATTTGGTGTACGTATTCGGGAAGTCGGACGAACAGCATACGTAGAACGTGGTGCTGAGCGACATGGTGCGGCGGGCTTCGATGTCGGCCACCTCGATGTCAGCGAATATTTCCGTGCACATATCTTTTATGTAAGGATACTTTTTGAAAGTGAAATGGTTGTCGGCCAGTGCTATGCCCAGTTCGGGTGCCGCTTTGGCCAGCAGCGCGGTTGCGATTTCCATATCTTCGGGAGAACGCTCATCCATCGCGATATTGGTGAACCCGAGCCATCCGTTCTCTCTGAGGTGGCGGACAAAATCGGTGAGAAACGGCGTCCACATCTCGCTGAAAACGGGAGTCTGGGGAGCGGCCGACACGGTTATCATTTTACCCGCGGCTTCGTCGAAATAGTGAAGCTCGTTGTTCCACGGCAGAAGCGAGTAGCAGTTGATATACTTGTCAATTCCCAGGCCCAGCATATACCCGACCCAGCGGTCGAATACCGTGTAGTCGTATTCCCAGCTGCCGTCGAGAAGTTTCTTCCAGAGGATCATGTCGGCATACGGGTCGTAGGTCTGCACATTCCACGGGTCTTTGTTGAGGTTGACCGTGATGATCTTTTGCCCTGCGCCGGCGAGCATTTTCATCGTGGGGTCCATCAGCCGGAAGTGTTCCTCGCTCCAAAGTTCCACGTTCTCGACGCGGGCTACCGACGACGGATGCTGCCACAGGTCGAGTTGATATGTCCATTCCGAGGGCGGTGGAAGTTCGCGGTCGATGACGTCGAGCGACAGGGCCAGCGTCTCCATGAACCCTCCTTTTGCCCTGAGTTTTATCTGTGCATCGTATTTGCCGGGACGGGCGTCGCGCGGAACCTCGACGGTTATCCACACGGGACGCGCTGTACGGGCCTCTATATCCAGCATGGGCGCTTCGTCCAGCAGGTCTGCGGAGAGGAACGTGCCGAACTGTCCCGGAGTGCGCAGTCCGCACGGTTTTTCGGGATTGAAATTGTCGCTGAGGACATACTTCACGAACCGGGCCCTTCCTGTCCCTTCCGGCAGCGCCGCATTGTCCGAGCGGAACTGCCCGACGCTGCATTCGAGGTTCTCAAGCGGTTCGGAACTCCACAGAACGATCTGTGCATGGAGTTTTTCACCGCGCCATCCTGTTATCGCATGGCTCTTGCTCTGTGCGCCTGCATAAGGTTCGGAGTGCCGGTAGCGGTCGTTCACGCTTCCGAACGAAGCGAACGTGCCGTCGACTCCGGCCCACAGGGTTTCATCGACCGCTTCCGGTTCGGCGGGTTCTGTCCAGTCGTGCCTGGCTTCCTGTACGGCGCTTTTATCTGCGCACGAATATGCGGCCGCCATCAGCGCCAGCGTTGCAAAAATTGTTTGTATCTTCATTTTATACTTAAATATTTACGCTTTTGGCGGTGCTCTAGAAAGCCAGGGTCAACAGGGTGTTCCCTTTTATATGAAGGACTTTAAGGCCCATTTCATCGCCTTTTTTGCGCAGTACCATCAGTGTAGCGTTGTCTTCTTTGTAGCCTCCGCCGATAACTGCCGGGAAATTATTGTCAAACGACCCCTTCTCCACAAAACGGTAGCTGTGGAGATGGCCGTTAAGCGCCACGTCGAAGGGCGCATTCGCCAGATAGGGCTGCCACAGCTCCTTGCATGGGTTGAAACTTGCCACCGCGGCGGCATAGATCGGGATATGGTGGATCAGCACTCGTTTGGAGGCTCCGGTAAAGGCCTCGGAAGGGATCTCGCGCGACAGGAAGTCGGCCTGGTCTTTACGGTACTGCGTGAAGTCGTTCATATCGTAGTATGCCGAATTGTCGTCCGGTTTATCCTCACCGCAGTCGAGCAGCACGAAACGGGTATCCCCCATGCTGAACGCAGTGTAGGAGTGTTCGCCGGCCTTAGCCAGGTAATCCCACAGTAGCATCGACCAGGCTCCCCGCGTTTCGTGGTTGCCGCGCATGAATATCGAGGGGACCGTGTCGCTACCATAGGATTCGCAATATTTCGCCAGCACCTCAACCACATCGGACTCCTGCTCCGGATCGTCGAAACAGTCGCCGTTGAATACCACCAGGTCATATTTCTCTCCCATCATAAGTTTTATCAGCCTGTCGAATATATCCGTTTTTTTATGCGTGTCGTTGACTACGAGCACCGTAAAGTCGGTCATATCGGGACTCCACGTCGTGAACGACTTGACGTCCGTACATACCGTCTCCCCGAACTCTTTTTTGTAGCTGCCGTAATGCTTGATATGCTGGGAGCAGGCGCGGTAGTAATACTTGGTTCCGGGTTCCAGGCCTTCGAGTACGATCTTGTTTATCTTATTGTTCGCCACCATTATACCTTCGTCCCAGGCACATGCGGTCTTCTTCATATTTTCAGGGTCTGTACCATACTCCACCCAACTTCGGCACGGCAGGTTGGTTATCCACATCACGGTCATGGCGTCTTCCGCCGGATTCTGCAGATAGACCGGGGTGCGCATTATCTTTTTAGGCGTTGTGTCCGGTATTTCCGGAACTACCGTCTCCTTCGTCCCGCATGCACAGGTCGTGAAAAGGGTTGCTGCAATTAGGAAAAATAAATAAAATCTTTTCATGTTATGTAGTTGTGTTTTTTATTTCATCAGCGAAGGACGCTTCGCATTTTTGTCTACCACAGGTTTGAAATACGACCCGGGCGAGACCTTCACTTCGCGTTTGCTCATGTTCTCGATGCTTATCGTTTTTCCAAGTACGTCGCCTATGACCTCGTTGTCGGATATCTCCACATTTTTGCAGGCGTCCACCGTTATTGCGGCCTTCCGCGGATGCCAGGGGGTGAGTTCATAGCTCCGTTCTATCGTATTGCCGCTGAACGTAAGTCCGTCCACCGACGTTGCGTAGAGTATCGGATAGTCGAAAGGATTGAAGCGGTTGCCCGTTATCTTTATATTCCTGTGATAGGGTAGTGCGGGATCGGGCTGCGGTATCTCGGGAAGGATGCTGATTATGGCTTCGCAGAACTGGTACATCGAAGTGAGGTTCGAATAATGGAACGTGTTCCCTTCTATTGTCACGTCGGTCACGGCTCCGGATTCATACCAGTAGTTCGCATCCCCGGCGATAAGTATGGCCGAACCGCTCGAAGCGAAGAAATTGTCCGCTACGACCACCTTCCCCGGGGTGGAGACCAGAAGTCCCCTTGCACGCGAGCTCAGGAAACGGCAGCCGCGTATCTCTACGTCGGGCACCCATGTCAGGTTTTCGAGAGCCATCCCCGCTTTTATATTCTGCGAAAAAGGTTCGGTTGTCTCCAGTATGAATTCATTTTTATCGATCGGCGTAAAAGAGGCCGCCGAATTCTTTTCAAAAGTGTTCAATGTAGTGTTGTTTATGAAGCCCACTCTGTCGCCTTCGACCGCCCAGCGCAGTCCGACGCTCATATGCTCCATAAACCGGCATCGGACCTTCGTAGGCGATATCACCTCCATTATCCTGACGCATGTGCCGTGTATATTGATGGGGTCGTCCATCAGGCACTCCCACTCGCAGTCGGTCACTTTTATAAGGCCTTTGCATCCCATTGCATGGATCCCGTCGTCGTGGCCGCTGAAATAACGCCCTTTGGCTTTGTTAGGGACCACGTCTACGCGTTCGAAAGATAGATTTTCCGAGTACTGGCACAGTATTCCCAGGCCTGCCGTATGGTAAATTTTTATATCTTCCAGCACGAGGTTGCGGCTTTCGTTGAGGAACATCCCCGCATGGTCGCGCGCATTGTGGCGGAAAACAATTATGTTGCCATCCTTCGGATAACGTTCGAAACCTCCCGCGCGGCTGAAGCGGAGGATGCCGGGGGCGGCCTGCACCACGCTGTAATCTTTCCAGTTAGCGCCGATAGCATGGTCTGCCTGCTGTATTATACGGGTTTCCCTGTCGAATTCCATCATGCGTGTCACGCCGCCCTTCCAGCCCTCTCCCACGAAGAACAGCTTTCCGTTCTCGATAACGTAGGGATATGTGCACCGGTCTACCCGGACATCGAACCAACCGTCTCCCACGGCCGCCACTTCGCCCTGTCCCATCAGCGGGATATCCCAGTCCACAGTAAAATTCCTGAGCACTACATCAGTGCAGTTGTCTACGGTGACGGGCTGGATCCGGTCGTGCATTATGAACTCCGAACCTCCCCCGTCGAGCGTTATTCCTTTCATTCCGTCCAGCAGTATGGCCAGCCTTTTGGGATTGTTATCGGTCGAGTTGGACTCATAATACTCTTTTTCGATCGCATTGTGAGGCCAGAAGTCGTAGCGCCCTTTTGGGAAGTAGATTACCGCGCCCGGTTTTTCCCTGCACATATCTACTGCTTTTATGATGTATGGAACGGCGTTGGTGCGTGAATCCGGGAGAAGTCCCAGCGATGTTACGTTGATCGTATCACCCGTCTGAGCAGTAGTTCCGGCCGCTGCGAGCAATAATACGGAAATCAATATGATATTCAGGCGCTTCATTTGTGTTTTGTATGAAATAGGGATTATACTGGATTTGATGCGGGCCTTGCCGCGGGCAAAACTCACTCGAGGATATGGATAAAAAGGCAGAATAGCAGATAAAAAAGGCGCGCCCGGCATTTTACGTTTACCCCCCTGTACACTGCCATGCACAGGCGCACCTTTCTCTGATGGTTTATAAGTACTTTCGAAAATTTGTTCATCCATTTTGTTTTTTCTCCGCCGGCATCTTTTTTACCTCGCCCCCTCGATTTAGCCCGCTAAACCTTCGTGAGCGACGCAAAAAATCTACCGGAGATAAAAAAACAAAATTTGGATAAATAAATTTTCTCAATTACTTAACAAGCCTACCAGCCGGGATTCTGTACCAGGTTGGGATTGCTCAGCACATTCTCTACTGCGATCGGATAGAGATAATGCTTGCGTTCGAAAGTCTTCGTACTCTCGTTGGAAGATATGATCTTGAGATAATCGTCGTACGTCTGGGGATTGCTGACAGTAAAGCCTGTCGCGAAACAGTTCCAGCTTTTCGACGGTTCCGGGAAAGTTTCGTGAGCTGTCTTCCACCTGCGGGCATCGAAGAAACGGTGTCCTTCGAACATGAGTTCGATGGTCCTTTCCCTGCGTACAATATCCAGGTCGTTACGACCGGATATGCCCGTCCATGCTGCGTCGACGCGGGGAATTCCGGCTCTGTCGCGGATCTCGTCCATATAAGTGGTCGCATCGCCGCCCAGGTTTCCGTAGTACTCCACGTATGCTTCGGCATAGTTGAGATAGAGCTCCGTGAGCCTTATCATCGGCCATGCGTAGTTCTGATTCGTGAGGGCATTGTTGGCATAGGTCGAACCAGGATGTACAGCCTTCTTTATCAGATAACCGTTGATGGTCTGCATATCGCGGCCCGGGTCGTTGCCCATGGTAAGGTTGGTGGCGGGCTGGCGTTCTCCCATCCTCAGATAGACAGTGAAGGTCTTACCGCTCAATTCATAATTCTGCGCCCTGTCGTAAGCTATATCCGCATAGAAACGGGGTTCGCGGCCGATGTGCATCGTCGCGGTCCACTCGCCTTTGTCATCCTGCACAGGAACATACCTGTTGGCATAGCTGGCCGCATATGCAGGGTCTACATCCATCGGCAGGCCGTTTTTGGTAAGGAATGTTTCCACCATCCGGAAAGAGGGCGAAACGCCGCCGTAGGGCACGGTGACCGAATTGCTTGCAAGACCGCGGATAGCATACATCTGCTGGCTGTTCACGGCGCCTTTGGAATATGCCCATATCTGTTCGGGGTTTATGTTATTGCCGGTGGAACGGTCGACCATTACATAACGCGCTGACAAATAGGCACTCTCCTCGGTAGTGGTGCCGGTTCTCTTGTAGAGTTTGAATCCTTCCGCTTTTGCTGCGGCGATCGCCTCTGCCGTGGCATCCAGTGCGAGTTTCCATTTCTCCTTGTCGAAAGTCTGGTTTATAAGAACCTCGCCGTCTTTGTTTTTGAAGTCGGCATACCAGTCGTTTCCGTTGAACAGCGGGCTGGCCGCGTAGAGCAGCATTCTTGCCTTTATGGATTTGGCTGCGACATAATTGGCGCGGCCGATATCGGTAGTAGCTACAGCCGGAGAGGGATAAGGATGCAGCTTCAACTCGGCAGCGGCTTCGTCGAGCTTGGTTGCGATCCATTTGACGCAATCGTCGTAAGGCAGGCGCTTCGGATAGTAGACGCTTTCGGGAGCGTCGTTGGGAACTATACCTTCCACGATGCAGATGGGCCCGTAGAGTCTCAGCAGGACATAGTGGAAATAAGCTATCAGGAATCTGGCTTCCGCTTTCCATTGCGCCTTATCCGTGACAGAGGCATTAGGCACACGGTCGACCATATCGATGAACGTGTAGCACTGGCGTATGCCGCTGTAAAGGTCGTACCCGGCGCTGCGTGCAGGCTGGATCTTGCTTTTATGATGCGACCAGTAGTTGCAAAGCGGCTCGGCTGCGGAGATCTGGCCTATGTGTGCGGCCTTCGCCCAATGCCAGTCGGTTCCCCAGTTCGATGTGATCGACACCTCATCTCCGGCGCCCCACAACTGCGGTTCGCCGTTGAAATCGTTGGCCGGAGGCATGAACCCGTAACATCCGTAGAGGAAATTCTCAGCCGAGGTGCGGTCTTCGAATACCTCCTGAAGGGTACCTTTCCTTTCCGGCTCCAGGTCGAGATAATTGCAGCCGGTCAGGAAGAAACATAATGCTGTGAGTAAATAATATTGTGCTTTCATATCTGTATCCGATTAAAAAGTTAACTGAGCTCCGAGGTTCACGATCCTCTGGAGCGGATAGCGCAGGCCGTTACCGCTGTCATTGTAGGTTCCGTTTTTGCCGTCAAAACCTCCCAACTCCGGGTCCCAGTGCTTGAAAGGGGAGAAGGTAAGCAGGTTGGCTCCCGAAACATATATCCTTGCACGTTTGAAAGAGTAACCTACTTCCAGATTTTTCAGACGGAGAAAAGCGCCGTTGCGCAGCCAGTATGAGGAGAGCGCTTCCGTATTTGCCCTTTCGTCGAGGTGCGACAGCCTGGGATACGCGGCATTGGGGTTGGGATTGCTTTCCGACCAGTAATCTTCGGCAATGAAACTCATCACGTTCTTATGATATGTGCCGAAAGGACTGACCCCCCAATCGGAGGAGTTGTTCACGTATAGCGAAACCTGGCCTATACCCTGGAAATAGATCGAGAAATCCCATTTCTTATATTTTGCCGACACGCCGAAACCGTAAACGATCTGCGGTATGAAAGGATTCCCGATGTATGTTTTGTCATAGTTGTCGATAACGCCGTCGTTGTTCATATCCTTGTATTTGATATCGCCGGGCTTGATATTCGCCATTATCGACGACTGGTCGGGACTGTTATCGATGTCGTCCTGGTCCTTGAAGAGTCCGAGGGAGATATACGCCGGCCCTATCCTGTTCATGGAACCTCCGCGCTCATACTGGTAATCCCATTCATACTCGGGCTCGTCCCTGAATATAAGGGTGTTTTTGGCGTATGTGAACGACCCCTTGGCCGTAAGCAGAAAATCGGGATTGAACTGATGGTTGTATTCGAGTGTCATATCCACCCCCTGGTTCTTTGTCTTCCCGATATTGGCATAAGGCGTCGCAGCGCCCATCCCGACGCTTGCCGGAACGGTCTGGCGGGTAAGCAGAATGCGGTCGCGGTCTTCGCGGAAAAAATCGGCGATAAGAAGTAGCCTGTCGCCCATGAAGCCCAGTTCGATACCGAGATTCTTTTTGAACGATCTCTCCCATGTGGCATCCGGGTTGCCGTAGCGGGTGATAAGCGATCCGGTACGCGCACCGCTGAAGTCGCCGCCGAAAGCGAAAGAATATCCGTTCGTCAGGTGGGTGTATCCCTGGAAACGCTGGGCGGTCAGCGAGTTGCCGACCAGACCGTACGATCCCCTGATCTTTAGCATGCTTACGACATCCTTCAAAGGCTCGAAGAATTTTTCGTTCGAGATCATATATCCGACGGCGATCGAGGGGAAGAACCCGAACTGACTGCCTTCCACGAAGTTGTCGCTGCCGTTGTATGCGAAGTTGAATTCCATGAAGTAGCGGCGGTCGAAATTATAGGTTACTCGTCCGGCTACACCCTGGTTGCGTTCCCCGAGCGCGGCGTTGTAGTCCGTGCTGGCGGGATTGTTCTTATAATAGCCCCTTTGCAGATAGATGGCTTGTGCGTTCACGTCGTGGCGTCCGAAAGTCCTCTGGTAGTTGAGCATTATGCTCGTATTCATCAGCCTGTCGCTCGAATTGGAGTTTCTTGCCGTGGCGGCATTGGTCCCGTCGGTATTCACCGAACGCAGGTCGTAAACGTATTCGCCGTCCTTCTCTTCCAGCGTGCTCGGATCGATCTCGAAATAGAAAGGCACCATATATTTCCCTGTGGAAGTTGTGTTATATACCTTCATGGAGAACTGTCCCGTCAGCGAAAGCCCCTTGGTAATGAAATCGAGCTTCTGGTCGAAATCGAAGGTTCCCATGGTTGTAGTTCTGTATATTGAGTTCACCCCTTGCGCGAGTTCGGCATACGGATTGGCGAAACGGTTACTCTGCGGACCTCCGGACTTGTTGCCGAAAGGTATGTAGCTCATATTCTCGGTTTTGGGAAACTGCACGGGGAACTGTGAGGGGGAAGCCCTCAACACCCTTCCGAACAGGTAGTTGACATCATTAATCGGTCCGGTATAGTCCTGCACCTGAATGTTAAGCTTGACGCCGATCTTGGTAGTCTTTGTCAACTGGCTGCTGACGTTGGCCTGGAAAGAGTACCTGACGTTATGGATGTTGTTGTTGAACGGATTTTCCTTAGCCTGTTTCAGCAGACCCGACTCATTGGTAACCGAGGCGCTCATAAAATAGTTCACCCTGTCCGATATACCGCCCGATACGTTGAGGTTTACGGCTTCGGTAAAGGTGGCGTTCTTAAAAAGCGCATCGTACCAGTTGACATTGGGGAAGACATACGGATCGAGTCCGTCGACGGTCCCCTGTATCTGTTCCGGGGTGAATTTGGGAACTCCCGCCGGATTGCGGGTCAGGATCGCTTCGTTGAACATATTCATGTACTGCACGCCGTCGGCAAGTTCGGGTATCTGCGTCGGGGTCGATAGGCGTCCTTCGAGCCTGAGGTTTATCCTTGGTTTCCCGACGGCGCCCGTTTTTGTCGTGATTATCATGACGCCGTTGGCGCCGCGTGAACCGTAAAGTGCGGTCGCCGTGGCATCCTTGAGGACTGAAAAATTATCTATGACTTCAGGTGCCAGGGCGTTGAGGTCGTATGAGGAGCTTTCCACCCCGTCGATAAGTATGAGCGGGTTTTGTGCCGCCTCGGCGAATGTACTCACGCCGCGGATCCAGAAATTGGCGCCGTCGGCGCCCGGTTCGCCGGATTGCTGTACGGCGATCACCCCTGCGATGCGTCCGGCGAAACTGTTTGAAAGGTTGGCCGTAGGCATCTTCATATCGGATGTCTTGAAGGATTGTATGGCGCCTATGACGCTCTCCTTTTTCTGCTGTCCGAACCCTACCACCACGACCTCTTCCAGCACGCGGTTGTCTTCTTCCAGCACGACGTTTATGACGTCGCCCTGTCCGGATGATATATCCTGCGGAAGATACCCCATGTGGGTGTATACGATGGTGGAGCCGGCCGGAGCGTCTATGACGTAAGTTCCGTCTATGTTGGATACGGTTCCGGTGGTGGTTCCCTTTATGATCACATGGACCCCTACGAGCGGTGCGCCGGCGGCATCGGTTATCTTACCGGTGACCCTTCGTGAAGGATTCTGTTTAACAACGTTTTGAGCAGGTGTGGCGGCGGGCGTTTCGGCACGGGTTATGAATATCTGCCGGTCGTTGATCTCGTAATCGTTTTCGGTATTCCGGAAGACCTCGTCGAGGATCGAATGAATGGTGGTGTTTTTCACATTTACCGAAACCGTCCTGTTTACATCCACTATGTCGTCGGAATAGAAGAATATGAATTCGCTTCGTTTCTCTATCTCATCGAAAACATCCTTTACGGTTTTATTTTTCATGTTGATAGTGAACAGCGAGCTCTGGGAATACAGGCTTGTCGCGTTTGCCGAACATATTCCCGCTATAAGCAGAAGACATGTCAGGCGGGCCATGCGTAGTTTTTGGCGAATTGACGGGTTTTCATGGCATGATCTGTAATAATTATTCATACCTTTGCATAGATTTAATAGTTAATATTTTTCGGATTTTAACGGATTAAGTCGCAGGCCGGAATGATAGTACCAGTATCGTCCGGCCTTTTTATTCGTTTCTCTTTTTATACCATAGGCTTCTAAGTTTAGGTTGTAGGGTTATAATTACTTGTTTTTAAGAGTTATCACATATGTGTCGTCTTCTACCTGCTCCCACGTCAGGGACATTGTCCGGCAGAGCCCGTGTATGACGTCCCGGATGTTATCCTTAAGATCTAGTTTTCCGGAGCAAAGGAACGCCCCGGCCTTTTCGCCGCACAGTATCTGCACCGCATAATATTCCGAGAGTTTTTCGGCCACTATGTTCAACGGTTCCCTTTCGAAGAAATACAATCCGTTGATCCAGGATGCGTACCGGCGGACGTCGACCTCTTCTATCCTGGATTTGCCGGCGGCGGCTTCGTACATCTGGTTCGGTTTAAGCACCGATTTGCTCTTCATATTATCCGAGGAGACCTTTACCGATCCCTCGAACAGTACCACGCGCTGCAGGTCCTTATTGTCAAATGAGCATACATTGAAACGTGTCCCGAGCACTTCCACGTCCATCTGCCGCGTCTTCACGACAAACGGGCGCTTTTCGTGCGCTACATCCAGGAAGACCTCGCCGTCGACGTATATCTCCCTTTTTTTGTCTGCAAATTCGACAGGATATACTACCCTGGTATTGGCGTTGGCCCATACTATCGTCCCGTCGGCCAGGGTAAGTTTCGACATTCTGCCCTTCGGGATGATGAGCTGGTTGTAGCTTGCCGACTCCTCTTTCGGGATCTCCTTTTCGCTGGCCTTGATGGTCGACTCGTCGTACGTTATCTGGGCATTATGTTCCGTGAGGAGCACGGTGTTTTTATCCGAAAGCACGAGCCTTGTTTCCGTACTGCCGTCCATGTCGACATCCATGGATGCATATTCGTATATATGGCTCTGCCGCATATTGCCGGGGAAAATCCATACGAATAAAACGACGGCGGCAGCACATGCCGCGGCTGCCACGGACGAATAAGCCAATATCCTGCGTTTCCTTGAGATGGTGCGCCGGGTCAGGCCTGTTTGTGCGGAAATACGTGTCCACAGTTCGGACATCTCTTCGTCGCCGATAAGCGGCTGGATGCCGTTTGAAGAGAGTACATATCTCTTCGCAGCGTAATATTCGGTAATATTCGGTGGATTCGAAGTTATATAACCATTCCAGAAGGCGATGCTCTCGGGAGACGGGTTCCTTGCGGACGTTATGAAAAAATCGTCGGTAAGGAAATCTTCGAGCGAGAATAATATATATGCCTTATCGGTCATGTCCGGATTAGTTTTCCTATAGAAAACAACTCCCGGCCGAAAATATAATCACTAATTTGGAAATTAATTCGAAGAATTCATCCGGACCCTCTTTATAGCCCGTTGAATTGTGTTAAGCACAGCCTGATAGCTCATGTTTAGCAGGTCGGATATTTCGGTTATGCTCAGGTTGTCGATATAGCGGTAGTATATGACCTGTCTCTGACGCGGGCTGAGCATATCCATGATCTCTGATATTCTGGCGTGCATCATCTTCTCGTCCTCTTCTATGTCCATCCTGTCGATGTGCTCCTTCCGGACAGGCTCGGCATTGAATACCGCCTCGTAGAGAGCATTGCGCCTGCTCTCTTTTTTAAGTGCGTTTATGATGCTGTTGCGGAGCGCTCCGAAAAGATAATACTTGACGTTGTCCGTCCGTGCGAGTCTGTTCCGGTTGAACCAGATATTGACAAAAACATCCTGAATACACTCCTTAACTACCTCCCTGTCGCCGCAGAACTGCGAACCATACATGAACATAACCCTCGCGTAACGGTCGAAGAGGGATGCGTAAGCCTCATCGTTTCCGGCGAGGACAGCGTCCCATAAAGAGTGTTCGTCCCTGTAATTCTTTTTCTTCATGCTTGCCGACAAAACAGGATTTTTACAGTGTCCGGAATATAGACGCCGTTAATCCCGCCAGGAAAAGTCATTGGGTTGAAAGGTGTAGTTTTTATCTCTCAGGCCGCTGAAAGGCTTATATCGCCGTGTTTTGCGTATATCTTTCGGCATAAAGGCTTCGGCTAAAATACTTTTTTTATTTGATTCGAGACACAAAAGTTCACTATTTGTGTTACTTTTTAAATAAGACCGAATAAATATTTCATTACCCCATACATCATGCATTAATAAATGCTTCAGCAGTAATGTCAAAGAAAATGCAGCCTTATAATGTTTAAGGCCAACCAATACCAAACAAGTTCTAAGCAGGAAACAGGAAAGCCTTTTCAAATTTGTCAGGCAAAAGAAAAAAAATTGATACTTTTGAAATAGTAAATCTAATCCTTAACTTTAGCCTGTTACGGACGGTTCGCTCTGCCGATGGACATCAAACTTCTGATTTCGCTAAAAAAGGGAGACCGGAATGCATTCGAGACTCTCATTCGCCTCTATTATCCGAGGCTGATGGGCTACACGTGCATTATGGTGGACGAAGAGGCTGCGCGGGACATCGTCCAGGATGTTTTCATGTACCTGTGGGAAAACCGCGAAAGGTTCGACTTCACCCCCGGACTTCATTCCTATCTTTTCCGGATGTGCCATTCGCGTGTAGTAGACTATCTGAGACGCAACAAAATATTTGCCGGTGATGCGGCCGGGGCCGGCATTCTGCTCGACGACAAACTGAGCTGGCTGAACGGTAGCACCCATGATATCGTAAAGATGCTTTCAGACAAAGACCTTCTGCGCAGGGTCGATGAGCTGATAGAGGAACTTCCCGAGCGGCGGCGGGAGGTTTTCAAACTTTCGTTCTTCCACGAACTGAGCAACGCCGAGATCTCTTCGCTGCTCGGAATGCCGCGCCGCACGGTCGAAAGCCATCTCTACCTTTCTCTTAAATTCCTGCGCGGAAAGATATCTCCGGGCGAGATCATGGCTTTCCTGTTTCTGCTTGCCGACGCATTGTGACGACGGCTGCGGCGCGCCGCAACCTGTGCCGGACTTACCCCGCATATCTGAAATTCCCGGCCAGCCGCGAAAAAAAACGCTTTGCGGCTCAGTAAATCCACAGCCATATACGTTATAGCTCTAAAGAGAATCCGGAGATGAAAGACCTGGAACTGTCCGCAATAATCCGCCATCTGGAACACAAAAGCGATCTTGACGAGTCGCGCAGGCTATGGGAGTGGATAGGGGAGAGCGAAGAGAACCGCGCCGGCTATTACCGCATGGTGGAGTTGTGGGCTCTCCGCAGCACGAAGAAATTCTCTGCGGAGACCGAGATCGAAGGCGCTGTCCGCACGTTCAATGCGGCGGTCGGTTCGCGCAGCGGGAACAGGCGCATGAAACGTCTCCTGGCTTTCACCTCTTCGGCAGCAGCTGTCCTGGCCGTCGCTCTGATACTTATAGGTGCTTCTGCAGTTCGCCAGCACTTCAAATGGCATTCCATGGCGACCGGCGCCGACGACCGCGTCCAACAGTTCCATCTTGCCGACGGAACGAAGGTGTTTCTCAACAACTCTTCTGAGATATCCTTTCGCAACGATTTCAACAGCCGCAGCCGCCATGTGAAACTCCGGGGCGAGGCTTATTTCGAGGTCGTGACCGACCCTCTCAGGCCATTCACCGTTTCTGCGGAAGGTTTGGATGTCAGGGTGCTTGGCACCTCTTTCAACGTCCGCACGGGCGACAGGGTTGAGACGGCTCTGGAGAAGGGGCGCGTCGAACTGCAGGACCGTAAGGGAAATATGCTCACGGCCATGAAACCGGGCCAGATAGCCTGCTACGACCCATTGTCGGGTGAGATTATGGTCGAGACCGCCAATACGGCCCGTTATACCTCGTGGCGCTTCGACCAGGATGTTTACGAATCGGTTTCGATGCGCGAGATAGTTGGCGTTATCGAGGAGCGTTTCGGAGTATCCGTATCACTCAGCAACGATCTTCTGGACAAAAGCCTCTACAGGCTCGTGATAGCCGCCGACGATTCTTTGCGCGAGGTGATGGAGACGCTCGGATACATAGCTTCGGTGGATTATGCCATCGGGGATAACCACGTGATGATAAAGAGTAAAAAAACTTCAAGATAAGCCGCCGTTGTTAACCACAAAAAACGGATTGAATGAAAGAACCCTGAAAATGACCGACCCTGCATCCTCTGCGGAGGGTACAGTCCCTGTGAAGGGATGTATTTAACCTAAGCTACTTAACTAATAATCTGTCATTTATGAATGTGTTTACAATAACGCGCATCAGCGCGACAGGGTATCGTATGCCTGCACTGAAGCTAGCCTTCAGGAGGCTGGCACTCCTGGCGGCACTCCTGCTTATGGCTGCGCCCGGCATTCTGGCGCAGAATGTATCCGTAACGGTCAGGGCCAACGGCCAGACACTTGCGGATGTGCTGCCCGAGATCACGAAACAGACAGGAATGGAATTTTCCTACAATGTTGATCTGCTCAAAACCAAGTTGTCGACGAAAGAGGAAAATATCCGGGGCAGCGTCGGCAGCGTACTGGATAAACTGCTCGCCGGCACCGGCATAGAATACATCGTTTCCGGCAACAGGATATTCCTTGCACGCGAAAGCGAGCCGCAACTGCCGGTCGCCGCCCAGCCGGCTGCCGGACAACCGCAGCAATACCAATACCGGCTGACGGGAACGGTCAATGCCGGAGACGGATCCCCGCTGGGCGGAGTGATGGTCATGGAAGGAGCGTCCAACGTGGTGGTTACCGGTGAGAATGGCGATTTTGCCATCACGGTCAAACCGGATTCCGAACTTAGTTTCACATATCTCGGATATGAAACCGTTACAGAGCCTGTTTCCGGCCGCGCGGTTCTTAACGTGGTGATGCAGGAGACCGCAACAGAGATGGACGACGTGGTCGTGGTGGGATACCGGACGGTGAGGAAGGTCTCGCTGATAGGTTCGGTCGCCACTATAAATATGGCCGACAAGGAGAAGCAGGCCATTGCCACTACCGCCCAGGTTCTCTACAGCACGCCGGGCATATTCGTGAACCAGGGAAGCGCCAAGCCGGGCCGCGAAGGGACAACCATCCGCATACAAGGCATCAACTCCCTGAACAGCGCGGCACAGGCGCCTCTGGTACTGCTCGACGGAGTGAAGTACGACATGGCCGAGATAGACCCCAATTCGATAGAGTCGATATCGATCCTCAAAGACGTTTCGGCGGCGATCTACGGCAACGACTCCACCAACGGCGTCATACTGATAACATCGAAACGCGGCGTCAAAGGCAAACCCAGGATAGAATTCAAGGGTATGTTCGGGATACAGGCCCCGACCATACTTCCGGATGTGATCACCGATCCCATCCTTTACATGAAACTGCGCAACCAGGCCGAGATCAATTCGGGCACCAATCCCGAGGCTGTGAATTACACCCCGGCGCAGATCGCCGAATACGAGGCCGGGATGAGCGTCGATCCGACGGTATACCCCGCTTCGGACTGGTACGACATCTGCCTCAAGAACGGGATCATCCAGCAGTACAGCGTACGTCTTTCGGGCGGCGGCGATGCGGTTACCTATTCCATGGGGCTGGGCTACACCGACCAGACGGGGATATTCATCGCCAACGACGACGCCCAGCGCTACGCTTTCGACCTGAAACTGAACGCGCGGGTGGGCAAAAAGCTCAACGTCAGCGGTACGTTCCAGGGCAACCTGCGCAAGCTCAACGAGGTGGGCTACGGCAGCCCCACTGTCATGGGAGTGATAGCGAGAGCCCTGCCGATCTTTTCGGATTATCACAAAAACGGGCTTTACGGCTCCACGTGGCTCTTTACGCCGGGCCGCAACAGCATCGAGAATCCGCGCATGGAAGTCGAACAAGGCTCCACGTTCAGGGATTATCAGGAGTATCTGGCGACCGTGTCGTTCGACTGGAGCATTGCCAACAGCCTGAAATATTACGCCACCGGCAGCATCCGCAAGAACGACCATTTCAGCAAGGACGCCATTCCGTCGATGTTCACGGTAAACCCGAAGACGGGCGAAACAAAGGCGTTCAACACGAGCGTTCCGCGCATCAAGGAGTGGGATTCGACATATCAACAACTGATGTTTTCGCACCGTCTGGTATGGGAGAAGCTCTTTGCCGGAAAGCACGACATCCATGTGATGGTGGGCAACGAATACAAGGATTATGTTTCACGCAACTTCCAGGCCTACAATTTCGGTTTCAACGACAACACGCTGACCGAATTCGGGGCGCTGACCAACCAGACCAACGCCCAGGCGACAGGCGGTTCTTCCTTCTCGCGCGAGATCTCGGTCTTCGGCCGTGCGGCATACACGTTCGCTGAAAAATATTTCGCCGAGATCACCATGCGTTACGACGGTTCGTCTCGCCTTGCCCCGGGCCACCGCTGGGCCTTCTTCCCTTCGGCCATGATCGGATGGAGGATCGACAATGAAGATTTCTTCAACGCCAGCGGTATAGAGCTTCTCAAGATCAGGGCGTCGGTGGGTGCGCTGGGCAGCCAGTCGGTGGGCAATTACGCCTATCAAATGACCTACGACGCCATAGGGCAGAATTATTCGTTCGGCGGCGAGAGGGCTTCCGGCTACGCCATCACGGCGCTGACCGACGAAACGCTGACCTGGGAGAGAACCGTTTCCTACAACGTGGGCCTCGATCTTATGGCTCTGCGCAGCAGGCTCTCTTTCGAAGGCAACCTCTTCTACAAGCGCACTTCCGACATTATAATGGAGATGAGCATTCCTTCCCATATAGGCGGACTGGACGGGCCCGACAGCAACGTGGGGACGGTCGCCAACAAGGGCTTCGAGGTGATCGCTTCGTGGCGCGACAGGGTACGGAATTTCACCTACGGCGTGAACGGTTCGGTGAGTTTCTTCCGCAACAAGGTCGTCTCGATGAACGTCGACCAGATCTATGCGAACGGCTACCGCAACATCACCAAGGTGGGTTATCCGATCAACTCGTTCTACCTCTACAAGGCCGAAGGCTACTACCAGAGTCAGGCGGATATAGACGACACGCCGGTGGTTTACGGCACGCGCCAGGATCTGCGTCCGGGTTATGTGAAATATGCCAACACCAATAACGACAACATCATCAACGAGGAGGACAAGATCATCACCGGCAATACGATACCCGAGATGATGTATTCGTTCGGCATTAATCTGGGATGGAAAGACATAGCGCTGGATGCACAGTTCCAGGGTGTCGGCAACGTATATGTATATCCCACGGGCAACATCGCCTACCCGTTCAATAACGGCGCGGGTGTCACCGCCGACTGGAACACCGAATCGTGGACGGAGAACAACCCGAACTCCAAGCTTCCGCTTCTCACCATCGCGACCCAGGCTTCGGAGAACTTCATAGAGTCCACCCAGTGGCTCCACAACACGAAGTACCTGCGTCTGAAGAATATCCAGCTGACATACTCCTTCCCGAAGCGTCTTATCCAGAAAGCCCGCATCGAACGGCTGCAGGTGTTCGTCAGCGCACAGAACCTGCTCACTTTCTCGCCCTTCAAACTCTGGGACCCCGAGATCGCGACGAATGCCGTCAACCTGAACCAGTATCCCAACATGAAGACAGTCACGGTGGGTGTAGCCCTTGATTTCTAACCGATAAAACGCGAAAGAGATGAAAAAGATATCATTAAACATTCTGATTGCGGCGGCGGTAATGTCGTTTTCCGCATCCTGTTCGCTCGATTTCGAGCCCACGGACGCCTACAGCGAAAGGACTTTCTGGTACAGCGCCGCCAATGCCAGGAGCGGCATGACGGCCTGCTACCTTCCGCTGCGCAACGGCAGTCTGTACGGCGGGGGCACCATGGCATTCGAAGAGTGCGTCACACCCAACGCATACAACTACCACAACAACGGCGGATGGGACGAAATAGCCACAGGCCGCCAGACATCCTCGACCGCTATTTTCGACGGTCGCTGGAACGATGCCTACATAGGTATAGGGCGCTGCAACTTCCTGTTGGCCAACATCGATAACAACAAGGAGTTGACTAAAGAGGATATATCACAGATGAAGGCGCAGGCGCGTTTTCTGCGCGCGCTGTACTACAGCGTACTGACTACTTATTATTATAAGGTGCCGCTCATTACGGATCCGCCCAGCATCACCCAGGTGGATACCCCCAGGACGGACCGGGATGTGATACTGGCATTCATCATGACCGAACTCGACGACGTTTCGAAGATACTTCCAAACAGGTATGTGAGTACGTCGGACTACGGCCGCGCGACAGCCGGAGCCGCACTCGCCCTCAAGGCGCGGCTGCTCAATTTCGAGGCCAGCCCGTTGATGAACACCGCCGGCGATACACAGAAATGGCAGGATGCCGCCGATGCCGCCTTTGCGGTAATGAACATGGGCGTCTATTCGCTCTATAACGACTACAGGGAACTCTTCACCGTGGATGCCGAACACGGCAGCGAATCGATATTCAATGTCGAGGCTATCCAGGTGCCGACCGGCATGGGGCACAGCCACGACATCATCATGCGCCAGTACAACAGCGCCGCCCCGCTCGAAGATTTCGTCGAATCCTACTGGATGAAGGACGGGCTGCCGCGTGCGCAGTCGATATACGCGGCTTCGGCGGAATACGCCGACCTGGATCCCCGTTTCTACAGCACGATAGTCTATCCGGGTTCGCGGTTCATGGGCGAGACGGTCGTTACGGACGGTACCAACAATCTTTTCAAGATCGTCCAGACGGGCTACACTTTCCGGAAATACACCATTTATGATGAGAACAAGCCGAAAACGGGGGATGAAAATATCGGTGAGAACGGCTCTCCGATCAACCGCATGATCCTTCGCTACGCCGACGTCCTGCTGATGTATGCCGAGGCGATGAACGAGACGGACCAGATGTCGGAAACGGTGTGGAACCGCACGGTGAAGGCTATCCGCCAGAGGGCCGGATTCACCGCAGCGACGGCACTGGATTATCCCACCGGCGGGAAGGCGGAGATCACCAGGCAAATCCGATACGAACGGCGTATCGAATTTGCGGGCGAGGCGATGTATTACAACGACCTGCGGCGCTGGAAAGAGGCCGAAAATGTCATGAACAACCTCACGATCCGTAAATTCGACGGCACCGCCATCACGACGCGCAGTTTCGACAAGAACCGCGACTACTGGTGGCCCGTCCCCGCATCTCAGATGACGGCTGCGCCCAGCCTTGCGCCAAACAATCCGGGATGGACCTCTTCGGACGCGGGCCAATAAAACATATTTGAGGATACACTGAGTTGAACGTAATAGACTGTAAGTTATGAAAAGTCCCTTTATCAAACTGATCGTTGGAGTGGCGGCGCTGCTGACGGCGGTGTCGTGTGAAAAAGATGAAAATCCCAGTGTTCTGGATCCAGACGGCCCGAAGCCTGTCGAAAAACCGGAGAGATGGTTCGTAGCGGCCGAGCAGTCGAAGCAGAGGATAATCGTAGTGAACACCAGGACCGATGAGATCGAATGGGAATGGGACGCCTCGAAGTCGGGAATCCCGGCCGAGCACCGGAAGTGGTTCGAACTTCCGGACGAGGTGAAACCGATCTATAACGGGAATTATTTCCTGGTGGTCGGGACCCGCGGGGGCGTGGGCATAGTACGCAAGGCGGATCATAAAATGATGTTCTACGCCCAGCCGAAGGGGAGTCCGCATTCGGCCGAACTGCTGCCCGACGGTAATATCGTGGTGGCATGCAGTACGGACGGTACGGCCGACGGCGACAAGCTGAAGCTCTATAAGGTGGATACCGCGAATTCCCCTGCGTCGGCTCCGGCGGCCGTTTATTCCCTGCCGTTCGGACACAACGCCGTGTGGGACCGGGGCAACGAGGTTCTTTGGGCGACGGCCGACAACGTGCTGAACTCCTATACATACGCTTACAGTAACGGCCGGCCGGCGCTGGAACTGAAGGAAACCATTCCGCTGCCGGTAGGGCAGAGCAGCGCCCACGACCTTTTCCCGGTCTACGGCGAGAACAAACTGTGGCTGAGTACCGGAAGCGCCGTCTACAAGTTCGACGTTTCGTCAAAAAGTTTCGAGAAGTTTCCGGGCAGGACGAACACATCGAACATAAAGAGCGTTTCGTCCGGTCCTGGGGATTATCCCGTAATGATGCTCCGTCCGACCGAAAGCTGGTGGTCTCCCACCGTGATCGACTCCAACGGCAATGCCATATATGTCGGTCCGGCAACCTTCAGGATATACAAGGCCAGGTGGCTGCTCGACAATACGTTCAGTTATCCGGAACAACACGAATTCACGCAGCCGGGCGCATAACGGCTCCGGCAGCGTGTAACACACGAAAACGAATCGCAATAAAAATGAACGGATCAGTGATCACAGCATCGGGGCTTCTGCTTGCATTTATAGCGGCAGGATGCTCCGGGAATAAGAAAAGCGTACCGGATGCCTACGAAAGCTGGCCGATGGGTATATCTATCGGCATACAGACCCCGGTCGAAAAGCTGGCCGAGGTAAAAGAAGCCGGATTCGACTGGGTCGAGGTTGTCTTCCCCCGCAAGAGGGATATGCCGGCCGAAGAGCGCATCGATGAGATAGAGCGTTTCCGCACGGACGCTGCCAATGCAGGTATTTCGGTGTGGTCGGTACACCTGCCCTACGGCAGGGATTGGGACCCGAGCGACACCGATGAAGAGCTGCGGCAAAGGAACGTTGCCGACGTCGGCGCCCTTATCGAAATGGCCGCCCCGCTGGAGCCGCGGAAATTCATCCTGCACGCCAGCTACGAACCCATTACGGACGAAGATCGCGAGGCGAAATTCCAGGCCGCCGTCAGGTCTCTCAACGCACTGGCGCCATACGCTGCGGAGACAGGCGCGCAGCTGCTCATCGAAGATCTGCCGCGTACATGTCTGGGCAACACTTCCGTGGAGATGCACCGCCTGCTTGCAGCGGTAGATCCTTCCATCGGGGTCTGTTTCGACACCAACCACCTGCTCAAAGAGACCCCTCAGGATTTCGCGCGCAGCATGGGTTCCGCCATCAAAAGCCTTCATGTCTCGGACTACGACATGGTGGACGAGAGGCACTGGCTCATGGGCGGCGGGGTGATCGAGTGGGAAGAGGTCATATCGGCCATAGCCGCGGGCGGTTATGACGGGGTGTTCCTTTTCGAGGCAGGCAAATACGACAGCTACCGCGAGGTGGCCGATACATGGGAAGCCATGCGCGTGCGTCTGGCGCAGGACGGCAAGAAATAACTGAAAAAACTAAAAAAGAAGTGATTTATGAAACATCTTGTAAAAATAGTATTGTCAGGAGCGGCGTCGCTGCTTATCCTGACGGGCTGCGGCGACGACCAGGGCGTTCCGCCGCAACCCGATTTCATTACGACGAGCCTGGGAGACAACCTGATCGTCAGCATGGGCGTCTCATTCGACCTTGTGGTTCCGGTCGAGGGCCAGGTGGATTACTATATCTGGACTCTGCCCGCGATACTTGAAGTGGTTTCGGGCGGGTCGGAACCTAAAATAACCGTATACGCCAAAGAGGAAGGGACTATTTCCGCCGGCGAAATATCGGTGAAGGCGTATAACTCGGCGGGTTCGAGCTACGTCCGCACCTTCTACAAAGCCATCAGCGTTACGGCGCCGGTCCGCGAGGCTTACGTGAAGACGTCGCTGAGCGGCTCCCTTACGGTTGAAAAAAACCAGCAGTTCTTCTTCTATGTGGCGGACGACGAAACGATCTCGTCATACGCATGGAGCGTGCCGTCCGGTTCGGGTCTCGAGATAGTGGACGGCCAGGGCTCCACGCGCATACAGGTCAAAGTGACGGGCGAGTCGGTGAACATTCCTGCCGACGCCGTTTCGCTGAAGACGACCAATAAAAACGGCTTCGAAGAGACCCACCACTACGAACGCATGCTGTGCGTGCTTCCTCTTAAATACGGCGGCGCCACCTACAAGACGATGCGCTACGGCGGCAAGACCTGGATGGTCGAGAACCTCCGGTACGCAGGTGAGGACGGTCTTATTGGACTCATTTACAACAACGACCAGACCCTCGAAGTGCGTCACGGCCGTCTTTACACGTGGCACGAAACGATGACCGGTAAAGCCGGCGCCACGGTCGATGATAATCCGTATGCCTATGACTCGAGCGGGACCGACGACGTCGGCAGCAGCTACATACTGAACAATACCATATCGTCGCACAACGTCCAGTTCCGGGGGATCTGTCCTGAAGGGTGGCACGTTCCGAACGCCTACGACCGCTACGACCTTCCGTTGGGCATCGCCCAGGATTTCGGTCTTCTGAAAAATTCTCTGAAAGAAGTAGGCGATGCCATGGCGGGAATCTACATGCCGCCCAACCGGGAAACCACCGACGGACCTACCACGGCGTTCAATCTGACGACCCACGGCGCCGTAGGCGGATACCTGCGCGGCAGCGGACCCAAGATCGACGGTACCGACGGCTTATGGAACATCACCGGCATACCCGACAACGGAACGACGTTCTATTACGGCGGCAACGCCAATTTCCCGGCCGCCTATTACCCGCTCTATTATCCGGACGACATAGCGGAGATCCAGTTCGACCTGATCCCTTCGGGGCAGTACATCAACGCGGCTTTCTCGGAATTCGGAAGATACTCATACCATTGGGTGGCTGCGATAAATTCGGATAAGCGGAACCTGCGCATGACCGTCGGCTACAACAGCAACAACTTCTCGAGGGGATGGGAAAACAGCATGAATGCCTATAGCGTAAGGTGCGTGGCCAACTATTAACCACATAAGGAGCGGGCGGGGGTATAAGTGTTCAGAGGGGGAAAATCCCCTGTCCGTCATCCTTACTGCGATACGTACCTTCCGGGGATAGTTAATGCGGTTTATCTTGAAGTCTACTGCACTTCCCGGAGGTACGCATCGCAAAAGGTTTCGTAAAGCGGGCGGATGACGTTGTCAGGCCCTCGAAAAGAAATCGATTTGAAAGTCATCAGACGTCAGGTCGCACTGACTGCATGCATCACTGTTTCCATACCGCCTTCCGAGAGGGTGATATCGATTGTGGAGCCCGACGGCAGGCGCAGCCGGCAGACCGATGCGCGGGTATCGAGCTTATAAACATAATCGGTATTGACCAGGTATTTACGGCCGGCACGTACGATGCTGCCGCCCGCGATCCGCGCCTCGATCTCGCCCAGCCGTTCGAAAACGGCCTCTTCCGCGCCTGCTGCGGTAAAAAGGCGGCTGTAACAGCCGTCCGCCTCGCAGTAAACGAAATCCTCGCAGGCGAGGCTCAGAACCGAATGCATCGTTTTAAAGGCGAAGCGGCGGGATAGTGCGGAGCCGGTCGTGTCCGTGGAGCCTTTCCCGCTCTTTTCATGCACTTTGCGGATAGCCGACGCAAGTTCGTCCAGCGACACGGGCTTCAGAAGGTAATCCGCCGCCTGGAATTTGATCGCCTGCATAAGATATTTCGAATCGCTGAAGGCCGTGGTGAAGATGATGTGCGGCAGGGGCATGGTCGACACTTCGCGCAGCTTTTCGAGGAGCCAGAGCGAATTTTTTTCCGGCAGTTCGATATCCAGGAACAGCAGGTCGGGGCGCAGGCGCAGGATGCTCTCCAGCGCCGCATCGCAATCCTCACACATATCGACCACCTCTATCGAAGGGTGGTACGATGCCAGTTTTTCGGCCAGCGAGAGGCGGGGCATCCGCTCGTCCTCGACGATTATCGCACGCAGTTTCTCCATAATCACATGTATTTGTAGCCGTAAGGTACGAAAAGTTCGACCAGCGTTCCGCAAGGGCGGCCTTCGTCATCCGCAAGGTCGGTCACGGTCTGTACGATCCGGCCTTTGTTCTGCTGGTTGTAAAGCTCGATCTGGCGCGAGAGGATGGTCAGGCCGTGCCCCTTGCGGTCCGGATCGCGCCGGCGCGCGGCTTCGCGGCCTATGCCGTCGTCCCCGACAGTCAGAAGTACGCCCCCGTCCTGCGCCCTGGCCCGGACGGTCACGCAGCCCGGAGTTTTTTTACCGCGGATACCGTGCTTGACGGCATTTTCGGCGTAAGTATGCAGCACCATGTTCGGGATCATCGCATCGTGGTCGGCCGCAGGGTCGATCTCGATCAGGTAAGATAGTTTGTCGCCGTAGCGCATCTTTTCCAGTTCGAGGTAGAGGCGCACATAGTCGGCCTCTTCGCGCAGGGTGCGGCACGGGCGGTCGATCTCCTGCAGAGTGCGGTTGGTAAAGGCCGAGTAGAGCGACAGCAGGCGGTTGGCCTCTTCGCGGCTCTGCTGCATGACCACGTACTCGATGCCTGCCAGCACGTTGGCATTGAAATGAGGGATCGAGCGCAGGCGCACGGACTGCACGCGCAGTTCGTTCATTTCGCGTTCGCGGTCGGCGGCGGCGACACGGGCGGCATGCCTGCGGCTTACGTAGCGGCTGACGGTCCATGTGAACCCGGCCAGCAACAATACAGCAGCCGCGATGCGGAACCACCATGTCTGCCACAGCGCCGGACGTATCTCGACCGTCGCGGCGATTTCGCCCGTCTGCGTCCCTTCCACCCCGGCGTCGGCCGTCAGCCGGAAGGTGTAGCGGCCGGGGGCGAGGTTGTTGAACGACACCTCTCGCGAGGCGGTGGGCTGCGACCATTCGTCCTGCAGTCCGTCCAGCCGGTAGCGGTAGCGCACGTTCTGCGCCGCCGAATACGACAGGCCGATATATTCGAAACGCAGGTTTCGCTGCCGGTGCCCCAGGCGCAGCGCGGCAGGGCCTTCTTTCTGCCATGCTATGTTGTCCCGCGACGACCACACCCCCAGCAGGTGGAGGCGCGGTGCGGGCTGTTCGTAAAGCAGTTGTCCGGGGTCGAAGCGCACCAGACCCGACGACGACGGGAGCCACAGATTGCCTTCGTCATCCTCGGCCGCGGCGGCCTTCATCGGTTCTATACCTGTGTAGCCGTTCTGGTGGTCGCAGAATGCGTAGTGCTCCATCTCTTTGTCGAAGATGAAAAGTCCCCGTAGCGTCCCCACCAGCATCAGGCCCGAGCGTGTAAAATGGATGTTGGTGAGCTGCGAGGGGAACTCCCTCACCAGTTCGACCGTGTCGCCCCGCTGACGGAGAAGGCGGTTCTCGGAAGCCAGCCATACACGTCCACGGTCATCGGCGTTCATCACCAGGCATAGGGCCGCCTGCGCGTCCGTGATCCTGGTCACGATGCTCTCCCCATCGGTTACCGTCACCCCTTTGCCCCCGCCCCACCAGAGACGTCCCCCGGCATCGACGCAGGGACGGGCATATACGGATTGCCCCAGCATGTCAGAGTCGTACTCTCCCATGATTTTCCCATTGCCGTCTATCCGGTAGAACAGGTCCTGTCCGCCCGTAACCAGACCGCCGCCGGGAAGCGGGGTCACCGAGGTATAGGGATCGTAAAGAGGCAGACCCATCCACCGCGCCCGGCCGCCGCGTACCTCGAGCAGATCGCCCGGTCCCGGCAGATAGACCGCCCCGCCGACCGCCGCCGGATAGGTGTCGAAGAAGGCCGCGCCGTAAGGATTTGCCGGATAAGAGAGTCCGCTTATCGCGCCGTCCCGGATCTCGACCAGTTCTCCGTTGAGCGACCCGGCCAGGATGCGTTTGCCGGCGGGGTCCCACACGGCGCAGCGGACCACGTCGTCCGGATCGGCAAGAGTGTAATTGCGGAAATTGAGGCGGAAAAGGTTGTAAAGCCCCTGGTAGGTGGCCACCCAGATATTGCCCTCGGCGTCGACCAGAAAATCGCGGATGGCGTTGGCTGTGAATATCTTCTCCACAAGCCCGCCGCTGTACCGGTAGAGCGTGTTGAAATCCCGGAACAGGATGCCGCCCCGGCCGTCGTCGCAGGCGGAGACGAACCCCGTCCATTCGTCTATTTCATAGGGGGTCACGCGCACGAACTTCCCGCCGTCCAGCCGGTAGAATCCGTCCTGCGCCACGGCCCACAGCGCACCTTCATACCGGACGAACGCCCGTGCGCGGACGCCGGGATAAAACGCCGTCCGGACGCTGTCGCGGATCACGCTGATTCCTTCGTTCCCCGGCAGGTAGAGCAGGTTCTCCGCCGGATCGTAATACGCTTTGTGGAGGTCTTCGAGCGCATCGAGGTCGGGATGGTGCGCCGCTGCGACCATAGCCGTGTCGCGGATGGCGAACAGGGCTTTCCGTTCGTAGCCGTCAATGTAAAATATGCTGTAACCCGGCGGCAGGGCGCCCGAAAGCCGCTGAGTCATTCCGTATCCGTCGGGGACCGGGCGGCGGCGCATACTGTCGGTCCGCTCATCGGGTGTGTAGATGTATTTGTGCGAAAGGGCCATGATGCGTCCATCTTCGTCCGTTGTCAGCAGCACGATGTTGGGCGTGCGCCCTTCGGTGTAGGATCGGAAGCCGAAACCGTCGAAACGTGCCAGTCCCGTCGAGCCGCCCGTCCAGATGAACCCGTCGCCGTCCTGGCGCACGCACTCCACTGTCATTCCGGGAAGACCGTCTTCGGTCGTGTAGCGGCGGCAGGCATATTCGGTATGCATAACATCCGCAGCCGGGGCCGCGGAAGCGCAGAAAGCACATAGGAAAAAGAGGGCTGATATGTGTTTCATAGGCCGGAAGTTCAGGTGTTCTCACAAAGATATAAAAAATTCATGTTTTCTATCGGGCGGTTCATGCATTCTGCGGGGCGGTTGGTGAAAGGGGGCTTCAAACGCTTGCCTGATCGCAGGCGGAGAGTTATTTTTAGGAACACGAACATTACTCAAACCTAAAAAGTAACGACTATGAAAAAGATCGCCATCACACTCGCAGCCGCTGTTTTGACGGCAGGCTTTTCTTACGCACAGAATTTCGGCTTCGGCCCCAAAGTCGGCATGAACATTTCGATGGTCAGCGGCGACGTGACAGAGGCCCCCACGCCGCGCATCGGAATTAATGTCGGAGCCTTTGCCGAATACAAATTTGCCCGGATACTGGCCGTCGAGGCGGCGGTGATGTATTCCGCCCAGGGCGTAAAGGACAAATGGGAGGCCGAAGGCGGCCTGCAGGTCAAAAGCGTCATCAAGGCCGACTACCTGAATATCCCCTTGACGTTCAAATGTTATGCGGCGGGCGGTTTCAACATCTTCGCCGGGCCGCAATTCGGATTCCTGCTCTCGGCAAAGAACCATCTCAGCGCTTCGGGCCAGGAGTCGCAGAACAACGACATCAAGGACGACTTCAACTCCTTCGCCATTGCGGGCCTGGCGGGCCTGGGCTACCAGTTCAAAGTGGGGCTCAACCTCTCCGCCGCCTTCCAGTACGGCTTCAACGACGCTTACACCGCCCCGATCGAAGGGCAGACTTACTCCAACCACAACTGCGTGATCCAGGTCGTCGCCGGATGGCGGTTTTAACTTAACTACGAATAAATATGAAAAAGATACTGATATCATTCTTCGCAGCCGCAGCGCTGTGGGGGTGCAGTAAGAACGGCGGGGACGGGCCCGCTTCGGAAATTGAATTGCCGTTTGACGAAGAACAGGCCATTACGCTTGATAATGCCGATCCTTCGACAAAAATCGCGTTCACGACCAATGCCGCGTGGACGGTATCGTTGAGCGAAACGCGCAGCGAAAGCCAATGGCTGACCGTGTCTCCCATGCAGGGAGAGGCGGGCAATGCCGAACTCGATATCGTCGCCGAGTCCAACACGACCGCTTCCGCCCGAACTATGTATGTCACCATTACCGCAGGGAGCGGATCGAATAAAACGACCAAAACAGTAACCATCGAACAGGATGCGAAAAGCTCCTCCATTGCCATCGAAACCGTGCTGATCAATGCCGCGGGGCAGGAGTTCTGGATGGGGCCTCAGACTTCCATTGAAGATGAAAGGCTGGATTACAACCATCCTACGGGATACCCCTCTGTAAGAAACGAGTTCAAGCATAAAGTGAAACTTACCCGGAATTTCCGGATGGGGAAATACGAAGTGACCAACACCCAATATGCCGAATTTCTCAATAAGGCGGGTATAAAAGGCACGGAGGAGGGCGGTGTCATGGTAGCCAAGGCGGTTACAAACTACACGACGCGCACCTTGCTCAAAGAGCAGCCTCTCAATACCCGCGATGAACGCTACAATCACGGGCTGTTCTGGTCGGAGAGCCAGCAGAAGTGGGCGCCCAGGAGCGGCGATCATGCCAATAAGCCCGTAACGTCGGTATCGTGGTGGGGAGCAAAGGCGTTTGCCGATTATGTGGGCGGGGCGCTGCCTACCGAAGCCCAATGGGAATTCGCGGCACGCTGTGCAACCTCTACCATGTATTTTTTCGGGAATATCAAGACTGATTATGACATCGAGGGTCTTAGTGAACAAAAACCGCTGTATAACTGTGCATGGTTCGGAATGGTCCTGTCGGATTTCACTTCCTATCAACTGTCGGCGGCGGGCATCGACCCTGCACAAACGGGAGGCCCTGTCCATACGGTAGGGCTGAAAGCCGGCAGTCCCTGGGGACTGTACGACATTTACGGCAATGCGTCGGAGTGGTGTTCCGATTATTATGGCCGCTACTACGGCGCGGCGAGCCTTGCCGAACTGGAAGCCGCAACGATGACCGATCCCGCCGGTCCGGCATCATCGACGGAAGGTTACAGGATACAGCGTGGGGGATCTTATCCCTTATCGTATTTTGGCTTACGCTCGGCGGCGCGAATGTACGATGAGGCGTACCGGACCAGCACCGATGTGGGGTTTAGGGTGATTTTTATGGAATAGACTTAAAACGTAAACCGTTATGAAAAAAATAGTTACCATGTTTATACTGGTGTTCGCCGCCGCCGGGTGCACCAAAAACGGCGGAGGAACGGAAGATCCTCCCGCACCCGCCACCCTCGACGCCGCGCCGAAGAGCGACATCCGATTTACCGCCGCCGCCACGGAACACTACGACATTACCATCACCACCAACCAGGCTTCATGGTCTGCAGAGCCGGACCAGACCTGGTGTAAGATCACGAACAGAACGGCCGCGGGATTCCGCATCACGGCTGATCCCAACACGGGATTAACCGCACCTGCACCTGCAAAAGTGACGATCACGGCGGGCAAGGCGATCCCTGTCGTCATCAACGTCACGCAGCTTGCCGCCGATCCCGCGGCCGATCCCCTCGCCGAGGTGATAATGTTCGTCTACACCGTTTGGGACCCGTACCGGCGGGTATTGTGCGTTATGAAGCCGGACGGGACCGGTATACGCACTGTACATGATTCCGATAATCCGTCAGATCCCGAAAACGGAGATATCTCACGCGGCGTCCTCAGTCCCGACGGGACAAAAGCGGTCGTTTTTGCAGGCTATTACGATATGTACGTTTACGACCTGGCGGCAAAATCGCTGTCGCAATTGGCGCTATACAGCGACGAATGCAAGCCCGACGAAGCCGTGTGGAGTCCCGACGGCAGCCGCATCCTCTACTGCAACTGGGCTGACGACGAGAACACGGCGCTCGAAACGATCCAGCCCGACGGAACGGGGAAGACCCCGCTTACCGGCGCCGGCTATAATTTCGGCCGCCCCGCCTACACGCCCGACGGAACGAAAATAGTCGCATCGAATTTTCTGGATAATAAATACATATGCGCGATGAAGGCCGACGGCACGTCGCTCTCGACGATATTGACGGCGGCAGGGGATCACGCCCTCGACTGCGCGCATCCCGCAGGAAATTCCCGCATCCTCTATTTCAATACGAATACCGACACAGGGATCATATCCCTCTACACTGCGGGGATCGACGGCTCCGCCCCGGCCGAGCTGGAAAAGTTCGACGCCAGATACACCGGCTGCGATTACCTGACCGTGAACCCGGCCGGGACGCTCCTTTGCTACTACCTGTATGACAGCGCGGACGGCACTTCCAAAGTGTTCGTCAGAAGCCTCAGCGGCAACACCCTGGGTACGGCAAAGGTGCTGACGGGTAATTACACCAGGCTGAAGTTCGGCATGATAAAGAAGTCGATCTACGACGCCCTGCCTGCATTCGGGCTGTAAGATACCGTTAATAAATACTCATATGAAATCACGAATACTCATCATAACCGCCGTGGCGCTGGCATTTGCAGGCTGCACGAAAGGCGGCGACCCGGATCCCGATCCGGATCCCGGAGGCGGCCATGTTTCCTACACGTTCAGTCCGGAAACGGTTGAGATGGACGGAAAGATGGCGGACTATGTAACCGGCGTTGCGGACGGCGCCGTCACTTTCCGTTCCGGCACCCCGGCCTCTTCCATCCCGCAGCCCGGGCAGATCATCCTCAACCCCAGGCCGTCGGACAAGATGCCTTACGGTTTTCTGGGCAGGGTGACGGCCGTGCGGCAGGAGGGCGGCTCGACGGTGGTAGAAACCGAAAAAATACCCCTCGACCAGGCGTTCGAGAAGCTGGATATCAGCCAGTCGCTCGATATGGGAAGGTATGTTACGCAGGTGCTCGATCCCGACGGCAAACCCATGAATTTCTCCCGTTCGGCATCCACCCGCGGCGACAATCCGGGTGTCAGCCTCACGATACCCGTCAAAAAACATGAGTTCGGGGTGTTCAGCATAGAGGGCAGTGTCAAGCTCTCGCTGGAGCTGGATCTCGACATAAAGGTATATAACAACACCCTGACATATTTTGATGTCGCGGTCATTGAAAAAACGGCGCTCACGGTCGAGGCGAAAGCCGCCGTTACGTCGGAGTTCAAGAACGACGACATAACGATAGGCTACATAATGTTGGCGCCCATACCTGTCGGGCCGGTGGTGATCGTGCCCGAACTGCGCCTTGCCCTCTACGTGGGGGCGTCGGGAGAGGTGGCGCTCTCGGCCACCTGGACTTACGAAACGGGCCTGAGCCACGGGATGAAATACGACGGCGCCAAATGGAGCATATATAAAGAGCTCCTGGAATCCGAACCGGGCGAAGATCCCATCAAGACATCCGCCGAGTTTACGATAAAGGGCCGGGAGTGGGTAGGACTGAGTACGGGGGTGTTCTTCGGCGTTTACAGCGCGGTCGGGGTCGGCATAAGGGTGATCCCGCGGTGCGTCGTCTCGTCGGAATTCAAGGTCGACGCAGCCAACCTGCTCAACGGCAAAAGCTACGCCGACCTGAAGGAGAGCCAGCTGAAGGCCCATCTCGCCGTCTCCGCCGAGGCGTACGTGGCGGCGCAGCTGCTCGGGCTGACCGTCGGCGAGTACAGCGTGGAGAGTCCCGTGCTGGAGTCGACGCCTTTCTACACGAAGGATATCCTGCCCAAGTTCGTGGATTACGACGTCGAAAGGGACGCCAAAAGGACCTATGCCGGTATCGAGCTCTGGGTAGGCAATAAACTCTGCACGTATGTGGATATCGGTGTGGCCCTCTACAACGCCGACACGGGAGCCCGCCTGCAGACCCTCTACGACCCGATCAAACACCGCGACGACGTCGACCGCATGTATTATGTCAGGTTCAACGGACTCGACCCTGACGCGACGTACGCCATCAGGCCGGCCTGCAAGCTCTTCGGCATGGAGTTCATAGGCGACCAGGTGATCACGGAAGAGAAGAAGGATGACGACGACAGCCCCCATCTGTACGATAAGATCCCCGACCCTTATCTTTGGACTATCATCAGGGATGCCGTCGGCGGGGATGGAAGCGATGTAACGGAAGAAAAAGTCAAGAAGATAACGTCGCTGTCTATAATTACCGGCGGCCTCGGACCGGCGTCGATAGCGAGCCTTGAGGGATTGCAGTATCTCGTGAACCTGCAGGAGATAGAGTTTGGGTATAACTACAAGCTTACGGAGATCGACCTTAGCGCCATGAAGGAGCTGCGCAAGATAACCATCCAGAACGACCATCCGGTCTCGCATCTGATAGCGAGCGGCCCTCTGGCTTCGCTCAAGGTAAAAGGGTGCGCCAAACTCGAGTACTTGTGGTGCAGCGGCAGCAAGATCGCTTCCATTGACGTGAAAGGCATGTCCTCGCTGAAAGACCTTTATCTCTCGGGCAACATGCTTACCTCGCTGGACCTCACCGGATGCACCGGGTTATCGAATCTTTCCCTCGCAAGCAACCACCCATCCGCCATGGCTTCGCTGGACGTGAGCGGCATGACCTCGCTGTCATACCTTAACGTTACGGACTGCCAGCTTGTCGCGCTCTACTTCTCGGGCTGCACCGGACTGCGTCATTTATACTGCAAGGGCAACTACATAACCCAGGAGATACCGGCGTGGTTCTCGCAGCTCAGTGCGTTCGAGTACGACAAGCGCTACACTTACACCTACACCGACGGCGTAAAAAGCTACACAGACAAAGGCTACGGCTGGTGGAAGCCCGGCGAGCCCAATTAGTCACGACCGGATCGGAAAGCCTTGTGCCGCCGGCACCCCCGATGCCCGGGACAGGTTCCCATACCGCTTCGCTGATAACCATATATTGACTCCGGGTGTTGAAAACCCCTCTCATGCAGATGAGAGGGGTTTTATTTTGATTCCTACGCGGATATTTGCACATCCCTGTTCCTTTGTCTTTCTTCTTCCCCGATCCGCTGTTTCATACAGTGTGTTCAGCGCAAAATTCCAAAACCGGCATTTTATATTCCTGTCCCGGCCTTATTTTGTCTGTCTATTTATGATTTAAATCATGCGTATGAAACAAATATAGGATATTGCAATGTCCTATATTATATATTTTTATGAAAATCGTAACAGTTTATAGTGATTTTTTTATGTTTTTTTTGATAAAAAGAACAAATGCCCGAAATATTATATATATGTTTGTAGCGAGTACATTTATTTATAAGACAACCACTGTGTCTAATTCGGAGATTAAAAGAAGGCCGCGCAGGACAAATGAAGAACTTAGTCGGGATTTATTTGAAAATCTCGCGGTGGCAATCAAAGACGTAGGTTTCCAGAAACTTACATTGCAGGACGTATGCAGGTATGCCAATGTGCGTCCCAATGTCATCTACCGCCACTATGGTTCTCTGATGGGCTTGTTCAACGCTTTCAACAAGTCTCAGCACAACTACTGGGTGGAGTGCATCAGCGAGACGAACATGGAGTTGTTGATCAGGAATCCGAAGGAGTACTATTTCCACATAACGGAGGGTCTTATCGATGCATTGTACGATGAAAAGGGGTGGTTTCGCGCCTCCCTTGTGTGGGAGATGACCGATGACAACCATCTGACCCGATCGCTGGCCGATAAACGGGAAATCGTGATAACCAGACTTACGCAATATGTCGACGGATTGTTTGCACATGCCAGTCTGGATTCGAGAGCTGTAAATTCGATACTGATTGCCGGGATCTACTATTTAATAATGCGCAAGGAACGCTCCTCTTTCAACGGAATAGATTTCTCATCCGAAGAGGGAAAGAGGCGGCTTACCGAAGCGATTCATTCATTGATCGATATGCTTTTTGCCGTACATGAAAATAACGGGATTTTATCGAAACTGATCAGGGAAGGCGTGGACGACGGCATCCTCTGCCGCACGTATGGCATCACGCCGGAGCAGCTCTCTTTTTTCAAACAAAGCATGAAAATGCTGTAAGAAGAAACCTTATACGCCCAAATTATACTGTTTTGAGACTATTTTTGAAAACGTGGTTAAATTCCGCCCTGTTTCTTTTTGTGGCGGCAGGTACCGCTTTCGGGCAATCTCCTGTAGAAAAATCCGCATCGGCAGAGACGACCGGACGGTTTGTCATATTGTTCCCGTTCGATAAGTCGGGAATAGACCGCGGTTATATGAATAACGCGCAGAGTCTGGATGCGTTGCACAGTGTAATGTCCGACGTGGCGTTCCTGTCCGAACTCGATTCGATCATCGTTGCTGGAACCTCTTCCCCCGACGGGGATCCCGCCTACAACAGGCTTCTTGCCCAACGCCGCGCCAACTCGATAGAGGATTTCATCCGGGAAAATTACCCCGATGCCAACCACTCTGTTTATAGCGTATACACCGATCAGGGATATTGGGACGGGCTTATCGGGTCGGTCGAACAGGATCCGGATGTTCCGGCCAGAGACGAGTTCCTGAAGATGCTCAGGGATCCGGGGCTTTCCGATTATGCGAAGAACCGGAGGATGGGCACGATGAATAACGGAGAGGTCATTGCATATCTCCGTCGCAACAATATACTGCGCTGGCTGCGTCAGGGCGAGGTCTCGATGATACTCCGCCTGTCCGAGCAGGAGCCGCAGCCGGAATTCCCGCAGACGGCACAGCCGGACCCGATCTCGGAATCCATACAGGAACCACAGTCTGAGCCCGTGCCCGACTCTGTCCCTGACCCTGTCCCGGAAACGCCGGACGCAGGGCCGCAGCGCAAGACCATTATTGCATTGAGGACCAACCTGCTGCTGGACGTCCTGGGCGGTCCGAATATCGGTGTGGAAGTGCCCATCGGCGACCATTTCTCCGTGGCGGGCGACTTTGCATACGGTTATGCACGCATCAAAAAATGCTATGCACTGCAGACCATCCAGGGCAGTGTGGAAGGCCGCTACTGGTTCAAACAGCGGAAAAATGTCCTAACGGGTTGGAACCTCGGCGTGTACGGCACATATTGCAGCCGCTTCGACGTGCGGTGGGGCGGCGGCTGGCAGGGCGACGGATACTGGTCGGCCGGCCTTACCGGGGGGTATTCCATGCCTCTTTCGAACAGCTTCAACCTCGATTTTTCGATTGCGGGCGGATTTTTCCACTCGCCCGAGATAAGGAAGTACGGCAAAGCCCGCAACGACCATCTTAAATGGGAAAAGACGATGTACGATGTAAACCGCATCGCCCTGACCCAGGTGCGTGTCGATCTGGTGTGGTTGATAAATAAAAAAGTGAAATAATGAAGCATATCAAATATATAATAGGCATTGCGGCCCTGTTCTTTGCAGGATGCGATGCGCAGATGGACCTTTATGACACCGCGATTCCGACGGTGGCCATAGAAGGGAACTGGAACACATCGCTGGGTGTGCAGGATATGTTCGACGGCACCGCGATGCTCTACAAGGACGGTGCGGTGACTAAAGAGTATCTTTCCCGCGCCAACAGCGTTACGGCGATCGTTTCGCGCGGGCAGTACGACATACTGCTGTTCAACGGCGTGATGGAGTCGGAGCAGGTGACCAACCTCGACCATATCTTTTTCAGGGGGACCGACCGCATTGCGACTTTCGAGGCGGTCGCTGCCGAAGGGACTCCCAGCCGCCGCCTTTCCCGCCTCGACGACGAGTACATCGCCAACAATGATATGGAGATATTCACCTTTGCCCGCGACGGCGTGTTCATCGAGAGCGAACTCCAGGATTATCTTAAATATAAGAACGGCCGCAAGGTGGCTTCCGTCCCCGAAAACTATGTGGAAAGCGAAGTGTCGCTTGTTCCGCGCGCGATGTCCTACCGGTTCCAGGTGAAGATCGCCAACCTTGTCAATCCGAGCAGCGCCCGTGCCGCATCGGGTGCGCTGCTCGGCTTTACGGGTTCGGTATTCCCGGCTTCTTCGCAGAACATGCCGGAATCGGGCATCCCTGCCACCCACCACCTGAGCCTTGCCGCCGCTTCCGGCGTCAGCATATGGACGGACGACGACGGCACGGAGCTGGGAAAGATACAATCTCCGGTGTTCGTCAGTTTCGGTCCGCCTCTGCCTGCAAGCACCGGACAGCTTCCGGCCTCGGGAAAGTACACGTTCGATCCGGTCTTCGTGCTGGCGGATAATACGGAGTTCAAGCTGCCGCAGCCGATCGACGTGACCCCACAGGTGAACGCGGCGATCGAAAGGATATTCAGGCACCATTCCGGCGGCGGCGACATTGCGATCGGCGAGAACCTGTTTGTAATCGAGATAACGGACCGGATCGAACTGCCCATCATCATGCCCGACAAGATCGTGGACGTGATCGACTGGGAGGACGAGGAAGAGATCATTGTCTGGATATAAGAACCATAACGACACTTCCCCCGAACTATAAATTAACTGCAAGAAAAACACACAATCAATTATTTCACTTTTAAGTTCTATTTTATGAAGAAAATCATCTGTGGGTTTGCAACTTTCGCCCTGCTGGCCATGCTGGCAACAAGTTGCGCAAATGAGAAGGTAGAATCGGCAGGCGACTCCAAAAGCGTGATCGCATTCAAGGCCGCTACCGGCAAACAGACACTGAGCCGCGCTCAGGAACTCACCCTTACTGCGCTGCAGGCGAAAACCATCGATGTGGAAGCATATGAAAAAGACAATGCTTTGGCAACTCTTTACAGGGCATTCGAACTGACATACAACATCGGTACGGACAAATGGAGCTACACCACACCGGAATTCCATCCCACTTACGACCTTGTCTACTATTCTGCAGTTCCCACGCAGACACTCACTGCCGACGGTACGGGGGCTTCTTTCGATTACGAGGTTAATGCTGTGGCATCCCAGGAAGACCTGATCGCGGCCACCACTACCACCAGCAAGGGAACCGCTGCTTCTGCGACTGCCAATCTGGTGTACAAACACCTTCTGTCGCAGGTCAACTTCGCTGTGAAAGGTCTGGCCGATGTTAAGATTATCATCACCGATATAGAGCTGAACGATGTTCAGAACAGCGGTACCTATACATTCGGCACGCCCGGTGCATGGGCTCTCGACGGAGCCACCGACGATTATGTATATGAACCCGCCGGTAATAACTACACCGCCGGAACGACAGACATCGTTTACTTCGGCAACGACGGCGATGTTCTCGGACACAATACCAATGACAACGCGCTTATGCTGATGCCGCAGACCTTTGCCGGCGTTACGCCCGGCAGCGGCAGCTTCACGTTCCACTACCAGATGTTGAACACGGCAGGCGCCAACATCGGTGAAGAGATCGGTAAAGGCGATGTCGAGGTGTTCTTCGGCGATCCCGCACTCTCCCTCAACGGATGGGAAGCAGGCAAGCGATATCTCTACACGCTCAATTTCCAGGCTCCTGACTACATTACCTTCACTGTAGATATGGATCCATGGGTCGATCATGACGGCGCCGGCGGCATTGTCAATGTCGACGTAGAATAATTTCTCAGGCCGGAAGGGTTTGACCGCCTTTCCGGCTGCTATTGGGCGCGTGTCCAAAAAACGCAGATGCCCGCAGGAAAAACAAAAAAGAGACATGAAAGCAAAACTGATCATACTGACAGCATTCGCCGCACTCCTCGCTTCGTGCGCGAAAGAGAAGGTGGAAACAAGCGGCGAAACCGGCGGGGGCATCGGCTTCACGACGCATCTCACGCGGGGAACCGGCATTGATAACGCCGCAGGAGTGGCGGCTGCGGGCGGTTTCGACGTGTGGGCCTACGCCCATACCGGCGGCTGGTCGGCAGCCACGGATAAGGCCATCCTCATCGACAACACCGGCAGCGGCTACGGCCGCGCCACCAGCGCGGATGCAGGTGCGACGTGGGACTACGGCACGCCGAAAATGTGGCCCATAGGCAGGAAAGTCTCAAGCTTCGCCTATGCGCCGCACGGCAAAGCCACCGTGACCGGAACCGATGCATACGTGCCGGTGATCAGATACGAAGTTCCCACGGCAGCGGCCGGGCAGGTAGACCTGATGATCGCCGCACCGGTGATCGACGCTACTGCCGCGACCGCCGCCGGCGAGGTTCCCGAGGTTTTCCACCACGCGCTGTCGCGCATCTCGTTCCAGGCGTTCAAAGCGGCCGGAATGGCTGGCAATGATGTAGTCATAAAGAGAGTGGTGCTGGAAAACATACAGTATAAAGGTTATGCGAAGCTCGAAACCTCACCGGCTGTATCGTGGACTTTGGATCCGGCCTTGAGCGACTTCGAGGTATCCGTCGCAGACGGATCGCTGAAGAATATGCTCCTCGGCACCACTCCCGACGACATCCTCTCCGCCGGCGGAACGATGTTCATGATGCCGCAGACGCTCGGGATCTCCGCCTCGATGATCGTGGAATTCTCCGTAGACGACGTCGAACTGATATGGGAGGGCCCGATCCCTGCGCCTTCGACATGGCTTCCCGGACGGGCTTACAACTACAAACTGGGGATAAACGCGGACATGGTGATGGTGATCTGCGGCAGCCTGGAAGCGCCCGGGACCGGATCAGACTGGGGCACTTACTGATAATCGGGAAATTATGAAAATTATGAGAACATACAGATATACGCCGGGAATATTTTTAGCCGCACTGCTTGCCACGGTCTCCGTATCATGCGGCGGATATGAGGACAGCCCCTCTATTGTGAAAGAAAAGGGAAAAGGCACCACCGTGGACGGCACCTGGCCGATGTCCATATCCGCAAGCCAGAATGACGAAGGAGCGGGCACGCGCGCTGTCCTGAGCGGCGGGCAGTACCTGTGGTCGCCGGACGACGTGGTGCGCCTGACCATCACCCCTGGCGGTTCCGCCGCTCCGATTGCCGAGCACGTGCCGATGGTGAGCACCACAGGCGGGGCCGACGTGACTTTCGAAGGTCTGCTCGACGATGCGGAGATGGCCTACATGTCTTCCGCGAACACATACGACTATTACTCCTATTTTTTCCCCGGCACTTCCGACAGCACGTTTCCCGATGTCACATTCACGATCCCGTCTTCGATAACGGTGTCGCCGGATGTGTTCAATCCGGCATACGCTCCGATGGTGGCAGCCCCGCACAAGGGTGAGTCTCCGATCATATATCTAACTAACAACGAACTGCAGCACGGCGACCTGCTCCATTTCGACTATAAGCATGTGATGTCATACGCCGCCATTGAGATGGATGTAAGGCTGCTGCCGGAATTGGAAAAGGTAACATCCATAAAGATGACCAACACCGGCGGAACCTGGATCTGCGGCACCTTAACTTACGACATGTCTTCCACCGACCCCAACTATACGGGAAGCTATACTTCGGGCGGTAACAGCCTTACCGTCAACATATCAGGCGGTCTGACCGCAGGAAACGGGAACGTGATCTACGTTCCGATGCCGCCGGTGGATATGAGGGGGCAGACGTTTACATTTGAGTTTACCACATCCGGAACCAACAAGTATTTAAGCAAGACCATTGCTTCGGGCGCGGACTTCAAAGCGGGCAAGATCCACAAGCTGCAGATAGCTCCCGCCGCCGCGTATTCTGAATCTACGAATTTCACGATAAACAAGGAAGGCTACTATTACATCGAAGCCTGGGGCGGCGACGGCGGTACCGGCGGAAATCACTACGGCAGCCTGGGCACCGGTATCGGCGGTGCCGGAGGAAAAGGTCTGAAAGAGAAAGGATTGTATTATTTCTATGAAAACGATGCTTTGTCCATACAGGTAGGTACGGCCGGATCGAACGGCGGCAACCCTTATGGCGGCAACTATAGCAACACCGGTGGCAATGCCGGCGCTAAGGGCAGCGGAGCATTTTTCGGTTCCGGATATGCAGGCGGCAAGGGCGGGAATGCGTTTGGTGTTCTGTGGACCGGCGGCGGTGGCGGCGGTGGCGGTGGCGCGGCTTCCGGGGTATTGTGCAACGGTACGGGATTTTCCAATATTGTCATTGCTTCGGGCGGCGGCGGCGGCGGTGCGGGAGCCGGCGGCAACGACAGTTTCAGCAAGAATACGGGCGGCTATGGCGGTGCGGGCGGAGACAGCGGCAGTTTAGGGACATCGGCCACCAGTGCTAATGGGGACTACGGCCGTGGCGGCAACGGTTATTCGACCAATTACACAGACGGGGTCCTTTATGATAGCGGCTCACTTGGCGGCAATACGGGCGGTGCTACTACCCAGAGAGGCGGCGGCGGCGGTGGCGGCGGTGGTGGCGGCTGGTCCGGTGGTTGGGGCGGCAATACCGGCGGCGGTGGAAAAAGCGGCACAGGCGGCAACCGCGGTTCGAACAGTGCTGGCGGCGGCGGTGCCGGCGGTCAAAGTTCCAGCGGAACCCAGGCGCAGGGCTCCAGCTCAACACTCCCGGACAATCAGACCAAACCATCCAACGACGGATATGTAATTATTACTTTCCTGAGATAACTGAAAAACACACATCCCCGCCGTAACCGGCGGGGATGTGTGTTTAAGAACAAAGATATATATGTTATGAGCGGCCCTTGTTAAAATTCCCATATTGATTTCTGCGGATATCAAATTTAATTACATATTGAAAATCACATGGATAAAAAGCCGGCCGCTGTCATAAATATATTTCTTTCCCGGTACCTGGATTGCCTGCCTGATATTTAACAGGCATTTTTTTATCTTTGTTCCAGACCTGCCCACCTTAACCGTTCCCAAACAAGAGTAATATTATGACAAAGATCGAGGATGCCCTGCGTTCGGCCAGTGAAACCAAAGTCCTGGAGATAGGGCGCGATATACTTAAAGCGGTTCCGGATGTTTTCCGGGATCAGTTCCCCGGCCGGAAAGCTGTCGTCGTGGCCGACTGCAACACGTTCGAGGCGGCGGGCCGCCGGGTGCATAGAGCGCTGGCCGATGCCGGAGTGCCGCAGGCCGAGCCTTTCGTTTTCCCCGAACCCGACCTCTACGCCGAATACGGCTATGTCGAAAAACTCCGCGAATCGTTCGCCAAACACGACGCCGTGCCCATTGCAGTGGGGTCGGGAACCATAAACGACCTCACGAAACTCGCGGCGCACGAGACGGGTCGCAGCTACATGTGCGTTGCAACGGCCGCTTCGATGGACGGTTACACGGCTTTCGGGGCGTCGATCACCGCCGATGGCAAGAAACAGACATTTTCGTGTCCGGCCCCTGCGGCCTGCGTCGCCGATATAGATGTGATACGGCTCGCTCCGGCGGCGATGACGGCCTCGGGGTACGCCGACCTTTTCGCAAAAGTCACGGCCGGCGCCGACTGGATACTGGCCGACGCATTTGGACTGGAACCCATCGACTCCACGGCGTGGAACATAGTGCAGGACGGGCTTAAAGATGCCCTTGGCGATCCGGCAGGGGTCGGCAGAGCCGATCCTGAAGCCCTGTCGAAGCTGGTTGGCGGGCTGATGCTCGGCGGATTCGCCATGCAGTCTCACCGCACGAGCCGTCCGGCTTCGGGAGCGGAACACCAGTTCAGCCACCTCTGGAACATGGAGCATCACACCAACCACGGAGAGCCGGTTTCGCACGGCTTCCAGGTCGCGATAGGGACGCTTGCGGTGACGGCTCTCTACGAACAGGCCCTTAAAACCCCGCTCGACCGCCTCGACATTGAAGCCTGCGTGTCGGCGTGGCCTACCCGCGAGGAACTTACGCGCCAGGCTGTGGAGATGTTCCGCGGCACGGATTTTCCGAACATAGGATGCGAAGAGGCGCTCGTGAAATACGTCGACCGCGACGAACTCCGCGTACAGCTTGAGCAGCTGAAAAGAGTGTGGCCGCAGTTGAAGGAGAAACTCGAAACCCAGCTCGTGCCTTTCGGCGAGCTCCGCGAACGGCTCGGCATAGTGGGGGCGCCGACAGATCCGGAACAGATCGGCCTGACGCGCGGGTATCTGCGTGAGACATTTATCCGTGCGCAGTTCATCCGCCGCCGGTTCACGGTGCTCGACCTTGCGGTGCGAACCAATATGCTCGACCGGTGGCTCGACGGCATTTTCGGCCATGGCGGCATTTGGCAGATATAACCATTTAAACAGATACTGACCTATGAAACTAATCCATTGTATTGCGGCGCTGGCGGTCATGACGCTGTCGGCGGCCTGCGGTTCGGGCGAAAAGCCGGCCGCGCACTATATTTCCATAGAGAACAGAGATCAGCTTTACGATTATTTTCGTTATTCGCCCGACCGCGATATCGTCATCAGCGGCCACCGGGGCGGCATGATGCCCGGCTATCCCGAGAATTGCATAGAGTCGTTCGAAAAGACGCTGAGCTACATGGAGTCATTTTTCGAGATCGACCCGCGCCTCACCGGTGACAGCGTCATAGTTCTGATGCACGACGCTAAGATAGACCGCACGACCACCGGCAAGGGCCGCCTCTCCGATTATACTTACGCCGAACTGGCGCAGTTCAGCCTGGTCGACCGCGATGGCAACGCGACTCCCTACAGGATACCGACGCTGAAAGAGGTCATAGAGTGGAGCCGCGGCAAGACCATCCTTAACCTCGATATAAAAGACGTTCCGCTGGATTTCATGTCCGGCTTCATCGCGTCGCTCGACCCGGTTCCTCAGAATATCATGTACACCGTTCACAATCCCGGCCATGTCCGCGCCTGCCTCGGCCGCAATCCCGATGCGATGTTCTCGGCACATTGTAAGAACATGGACGAGTTCGCCGCTTACGACGAGGCCGGCATGCCGTGGGAGCAGGTGATGGCATACGTCGGCCCGCGGATGCTGCCTGAGAACGCCGCGCTGTACGACAGCCTGCATTCGCGCGGCGTGATGTGCATGATCTCGGTGGCCCCGACGCACGACAAGGCCCCGACGGACGCGGAGAAGATCGCGGGTTACGAGGCCGAAATATCTACCTCGCCCGACGTCATCGAGACCGACTATCCGTATCTTTTCGCAACTCTCGGGCTTTCGAAACGTAAGTGATATAAAATTTTTTGCTATCTTTACGGCATCACAGGAATCGAAAAAACGTAAATGAACTCTACCCAGCAAGCACAGAACGATCCTTTGTCGGGTTTCACACTCGAAACCCGCAAAAAATTCATGCAGTGGCAGCGCCGCACCATCGTAGCAACGATGATAGGCTACGCGCTCTACTATCTGGTCCGCAAGAATTTCAGTTTCGCCATGGTGGGTCTTCAGAACGACTATGGCATCACGAAAGGCGACCTGGGGTTGATCCTGACGCTCAACGGCCTGATCTACGGCTTTTCGCGTTTCGCCAACGGCCTTTTCGCCGACCGCCTGAATGCACGCTGGTACATGTCTATAGGGCTGTTCCTGTGCGCTGCGGCCAACATAGCCTTCGGTTTCGGCGCGGATATTTCCACGCTTATAACAGGACAGACCGGCGGCGCGCAGTTCACCAACACTCTGGTCTTTTTCATGGGCGTCATGTGGACCGTGGTCGGACTTCTTCAGGGAACGGGATTCCCGCCTTGCGCGCGTCTGCTGACCCACTGGATACCCCCCTCGCAGCTTGCGACCAAGATGTCGGTGTGGAACACTTCGCACTCCATCGGGGCCGGTCTCGTCTATCTCATCTGCGGCTATATTATGGGGCACATGGGCACCGGGCCGGATAATTTCGGCGCCTGGAAGTGGTGTTTCTGGATACCTGCGGGGCTCGCTCTTGCGGGTTCGGTATACCTTTTTGCCACCCTGCGCGACACCCCCTCTTCGGTGGGTCTTCCCGAACTGCCCGGCTCGGAGAGTAAACGGAATGTGCAGAATAAATCGAAAGAATACCGGGAGTTCCTGCGCGAAAAAGTTTTCGGGAACAAGTTTATCTGGATCCTCGCTTTTGCCAATTTCTTTGTCTATGTGGTTCGTTTTTTTATACTCGACTGGGGGCCTACGCTTCTGACCGAATCGAAAGGCGTTTCGATACAGCACAGCGGGTGGCTTGTGGCTATGTTCGAACTATCGGGTATCGCCGGTATGCTGGTTGCGGGATGGGTGACCGACCGGTATCTGAGAGGGCGCGCCCACCGTACCTGCGTATTCTGCATGATCGGCGCGGCGCTGTTCATGACGCTGTTCTGGGTGCTTCCGGGTAGTTCTCCTATCTGGATGATCTATGCGGCTCTGGCGATGTCGGGTTTCTTTATCTACGGCCCGCAGGCATTGATAGGGATCGCGGCTGCCAACCAGGCGACCAAGAAAGCCGCCGCGACCGCCAACGGCGTGACCGGTATTTTCGGTTATTCGAGCGTTATCGTTTCGGGCTGGGGCCTTGGCAAGATCGCCGAACTCTACGGCTGGGACCCCGTCTATCAGATAGTTATAGGCATGGCTATAGTAGGCATCATCGTCTTTATGCTGATGTGGAACGCCCGCGCCGACGGCTACGGCGATCTGCAGGCCGAAGCGGAACAATAAGAGCTTGTTTGGATTTTTCCAAACAAACTCTAAAACTGAAAACCATGAAAGGAACGGACAACCCGCCAAAAGTTGTCCGTTCTCATTTGTCCGCTTCAGTGAATCGACCCGCCGCCTTTTTGCGATCTACGCATCGTTATTGCATTTCGCGCGGGAGAAATTATCTTTGTATCTGATCCGCCCGAACATTACTTATTTCCTGACACAGAAAAAATGTCGCCATATATTATCATAACGACCATAGCCGCCTATCTGGCGGTCCTTTTCCTTGTGGCCTGGGTGTCGGGCCGCCGCGCCGACAACCAGGGATTTTTCGTGGGCAACCGCCGTTCGCCGTGGTACGTCGTGGCATTCGGGATGATCGGGGCAGCGATGTCGGGCGTTACGTTCGTGTCGGTGCCGGGAATGGTCGGCGCGAGCGGTTTCGCCTACCTGCAGATGGCGGCCGGATTCGTGGTCGGCTATTTCGTGATAGCTTTCGTGCTGATCCCGCTCTACTACCGCATGAAGATCGTCTCGATCTACGAATACTTGGAAAACCGCTTCGGGCTGTCGAGCTACAAAACCGGGGCGTGGTTCTTCTTCATCAGCAAAATATTAGGCGCGTCGGTGAGGGTTTTCCTCGTTTGTCTGGTGCTTCAGATGCTGGTGTTCGAACCTTTCGGCATCCCGTTTTGGGCCAATGTGGCGGTCATGATGCTGCTCGTATGGCTCTACACCTTCAAGGGCGGGGTCAAATCGCTCATCTGGACCGATTCGCTGAAGACGTTCTGCCTTCTGGCAAGCGTGGTGCTGAGCATATGGTTCATTTCGCGCGCACTGGGGCTCGATTTCGGGCAGATGACGGCGGCCATTAAGAACAGCGAGATGTCGCGCATATTCTTTTTCGACGACGTCAACGACCGCCGCTACTTCTTCAAGCAGTTCTTTGCGGGCCTGTTCACGGTGATCGCCATGACGGGCCTCGACCAGGATATGATGCAGCGCAGCCTGAGCTGCAAAAATCCGCGCGACTCGCAGAAGAACCTTGCCGTTTCGGGCGTGCTGCAATTTTTTGTCATCGCGCTGTTCCTCTGCCTGGGAGTGCTGCTCTACATCTATGTCCAGGCGCAGGGTTTGACGCCGCCCGCCAAAAGCGACGAACTTTTCCCTTTCGTGGCTACGCAGACCGGCCTTCCGAGTATCGTCGGGATAGTCTTTTCACTCGGACTGATCTCCTCGACATATTCGGCGGCAGGCTCGGCCATGACCGCACTGACCACATCGTTCACGGTCGATATTCTCGGCGGCGCGCGCAAATACGATGAAACCCGCCTGACCTCGGTGCGCAGGATGGTGCACATCTGCATGGCGGTCGGGATGGCTGTGGTGATAATGGCTTTCCGAATGCTCAACAACACCAGCGTCATCGATGCGGTATACGTGCTTTCGAGCTACACCTACGGCCCGATACTGGGCATGTTCGCCTTCGGGATAGCGACGAAAAAACCTGTCCGCGACCGCTGGGTACCGCTCGTTGCGGTGCTTTCGCCCATCCTCTGCCTCATACTCGACATGAACTCCGTCCGCTGGTTCGGCGGCTACAGGTTCAGCTACGAACTGCTCATCATGAACGCGCTCTTTACCTTCATCGGCCTCACGATCCTTATAAAACGTAAAAAATGATACTTGTAGCCGACAGCGGATCGACCAAGACCGCATGGATATTGACCGACGGCGCACAGAGCCGGGCCTTCACGACGCAGGGGCTGAACCCCTACCACATTACGCCCGACGCCGTGCGCGAGATACTGGCGAAAGAACTCCTGCCCGAGACGGGAACGGGAGTTTCGGCGCTCTACTTCTACGGAGCCGGATGCACCCCCGCCAGGATTCCCGAGATGACGGGGATATTCGCCGGATTTTTCCCCGCCGCCCGCATCGAGGTTGAAAGCGACCTGCTGGGGGCCTGCCGCGGGCTTTGCGGACATGATGCAGGCATCGTCTGCATACTCGGCACGGGGTCCAACTCGGCTCTCTACGACGGCGAAAACATAACCGCCAACACTCCCGCCCTCGGCTACATCCTTGGCGACGAAGGTAGCGGCACGACGCTCGGCAGGCTTTTTGTCGCCGACTGCCTGAAGAACCAGCTTCCGGCCGAACTTCGTGATGAATTTCTGTCGGCGCACGGACTTATGCAGGCCGATATCATCGAGCGTGTCTACCGCCAACCGCTGCCGAACCGTTTCCTTGCGGGTTTCGCCCCGTTCATCGCTGCGCACAGTCACATACCTGAAGTACGGTCGTTAGTGGTGAATGAGTTCCGCAGGTTCCTGCAGCGCAATGTTTTGCAGTACGGTGTCGACGGATTGAAGATAAATTTCACAGGTTCCATTGCTTTCCATTTCGCCGACCTGCTGGCCGAAGCGGTCGCGGCGGAAGAACTGTCGCTCGGAACAATCGTACAATCGCCGATCGATGGGATCGCTAAATACCACACAAATGAGTAACGATTTTATTATCATGATAACCGAGCGGGAGTCTGATTACGACGATCTCGAATGGATGACTGCCGGGGAGTTGCTCGGAGCTATTAACCAGCAAGATCGACTCGTAGCCGAAGCCGTGGGGAAGTGCATTCCGCAAATCGAAAAACTTGTCGAGGGCATTGTCGAACGGATGTGGCGCGGCGGCAGGCTTTTCTACATCGGTGCCGGAACGAGCGGACGGCTCGGTGTTCTGGACGCTTCCGAGATCCCGCCCACCTACGGGATGCCGCAGGGTATGGTCGTCGGATTGATCGCAGGCGGCAATGCGGCCCTGCGCAACTCGATAGAGGGCGCCGAAGACGATCCCGAACAGGGTTGGAAAGAGCTTCTGGAGCATAAGATAAACGCTCTCGACACGCTCGTGGGAATAGCCGCTTCGGGGACGACTCCTTACGTTGTGGGCGCACTCGAACGCGCCCGCGAAAACGGCATCCTCACCGCGGGCATTACCAGCAATCCAGGCTCTCCGGTGGCGCAGGCGGCCGAAATAGCGATAGAAACGGTCGTCGGCCCGGAGTTCGTAACAGGCAGTTCGCGCATGAAATCGGGCACGGCCCAGAAGATGGTGCTGAACATGATATCGACCTCGGTGATGATCCGCCTGGGCCGCGTCAAAGGCAATCGGATGGTGGATATGCAGCTTAAAAACAAGAAGTTGGTCGATCGCGGCGCCCGCATGATCGCCGAAGAGCTGGATCTGGAATACGAACAGGCGAAAACCCTTCTGCTGCTCCACGGCTCCGTCCGCAAGGCGCTCGACGCCTTCGAAGTGAAAAGTGAAAAGTGAACAAATCGGCTATCGTCATTGCGAACTGCGAGGAACGAAGCAGGAAGCAATCCAGATAAAAAATGAATGCGGGACATCTGTTCCGCACCTTAACTCAAGACTCAGAACTATCCATATATGTCGTTGAAAGGCGTGTTGAGGAATTCATCGTCGATGACCTTGCCCGCGAAGTCGATGAACTGCTGCAGGCCGCCCTCCTTAACAAACGCCGCCCACACTTTTTTGCCCTGCTTCTTGTTGTCGTAATGCCGCCTGACGAGATCTTCCAGAAAATCCTTTATCGCGTCGTCGATGGTGGCGTACCGTTTCCCTTCCGGATATAACAGAAAGGAGCCGTCCCGCTGTTTTATCTCGATGTAGGTCCCGCATCCCCGGTTCAGGCTGTTGTCGGAAAAACGTATGCCGATGCAGTAGAAGTCGTCGCCTCCCGCGGCGAGTTCCAGCGTGACCCTCCCGTCGAGCACGCTGATCCCGGCGGTTTGTTCCTGTTCCGTGGAGAAAGCCTGCGCTTGTGCGGCGCAAAGCAGGGCGGCTAAAGCCAAAAATGCAAGTTTCTTCATATTTTCAGGTATTTTTATTATAATTAGTAATTCGTAATTGTGTCCTTATTGCTTTACGGTGAACTGCGCCCCCCGCCGGTTGCCCCCTGCGTCGGTAACGGTCAGGATGTGTGCGCCTTCGGCCGGTATGCAGGCCATGCGGTGGGTCCCGCGCGTCTCGCCCAGAAACTCCCCGTCCAGATACCAGAACAGGGTAGCGTCGCGGTCGGAGTGGGCCGCCGCGAAGACGATATGCTCCCTGTCTCCCGAGAGTCCGCGGGGCAGGAAGACCTCGGAGCCGTGTTCGGGATAGACTATCTCGATGCTTTCGGCGATGTCGCGGCATCCGGGTTTCACGGGCGGCATGACGGCGTAGTCGGGGTTGTGGCTTCTGTAATAATACTCCTGTCCCGGCGGCAGCACGAACCACGGGCGCGTCACCATGCGGTCCACGTCCTCGCACGAACTGTTGACGCGCCACCGTCCGTCGGGCGAGAGGTGCACCAGCCGGTGGAACGGGCAGACAGCGGTTTCGACGCCCGCGCGCGGGACTAGCAGCGTGTCGACCGGGTCGCAGATATCCGATGCCTTATAACCGCTGCGGCGGCAGACGGCCGTCTGCACCAGTTCATCGTACGGCGTCTCGAACCATCCGGACGACGGCAGCATCGAGAATATGTCGAACATCACGGGCGCGGCGGCGGATACTCCGGTCAGCCCCGCGCGTCCCTCGCCCGAAGCGTTGCCTACCCACACCCCCACCACATACCGCGGCGTCACCCCGATAGACCATGCGTCGCGCGCGCCGTAACTGGTCCCGGTCTTCCACGCGATGCGCTTCATCGACGAAAAATGCTGCCACTCGGCCTCCTCTTCCGGACGGTTGAGGGCCGACATCGCCTCGAAAGCCGACCATATTCCCGCCGCCGAAAGCACAGGACGCGAACCGAGGCGTTTGTCGCCAACCGAGCTTATCGGCCTTTTCTCTTCGGCCGCGCGCACCGTCAGCGGATGGATATCCCCGTGGTTGTAGAGTCCGCTCTGCGGCCCGAAATGGTTCAGCACGCGCGCCATCGAGGCGTACATTCCGGCCATATCCCACAGAGTGCCTTCCGCACCGCCCAGGATTATCGACGCGCCGTAATGGTCCTCGCTCCGGCGCAGGGTTGTCATCCCGCACGAGCGCAGCAGCGACATGAAACGCCCCGTGTTGTACTGCGAAAGCATCCTCACCAGCGGCACGTTCAGCGAGCGCGATATGGCTGCGTGGGCCGGAACCGCGCCGTGAAATGTCTTGTCGTAGTTGTTGGGCGCGAAACCATTGATATTGAGCGGTGTGTCCGGAATGAGCGTTCCGGGCAGGATCAGGCCGTCGTCGAGCATCCCTGCGTAGAGGAGCGGCTTGAGCAGGCTGCCCGTACTGCGCTCTGAAATAATGATATCGACGCTTTCCCCGTGCGTCTGGACTTCCCGTCCGGTGACGTTGCCGGCGTATGCCAGCACCTCGCCCGTTTCGATGTCGGCGACTACTGCGGCGATGTTGTAGATCTGGTTAGCGGCGTATTGGCTCCCGTAGCGGTTCACCAGCGCCTGCACCTGCCTCTGCATGTTATACCTCACCGACGAAACCGACCGTTCTCCCCTCTGACCCATCTTTTCGAGCAGGTGCGGCGCGAAATCGGGCAGGGGCACAGGCTCGTCCGGAAGCGGTTCTTCGCAGGCGAGTCCGCACTCCAGTTCATCGATGACGCCGCGCTCTGCAAGTGTATGAAGCAGGCGGTTGCGTTTTTCCAGAAGCGCTTCGCGGTTGCGTCCGGGGTGGATGAGGGCGGGCGAGTTGGGCAGCACGGCCAGCATTGCGCTCTCGGCCCACGAAAGGTCGAAAGGACTCCGCCCGAACCAGCGCCACGACGCGGCTTCCAACCCCACGACGTTGCCCCCGAACGGCGCATGGGATGCGTAGAGCCGCAGTATCCGATTTTTGGAATGGGTGGTCTCGATATGGAGCGCCCACATGGCCTCGACGGCTTTCTGGCGCATATTGCGGTCGCGGTTTCCGCGCGCGATTCGAGCGAGCTGCATCGTAAGGGTACTCCCCCCGCTGACCACCTCTCCCGAACGCACATTCCTTACGATGGCGCGTCCGACCGCCGCGGGATCGATCCCGGGATGCCACAGGAAGCGCCTGTCCTCATACTGGATAAGGCATGTGACGAATTTCGCGGGCAGGGAGTCCGACTCGGGGAACCGCCACTGACCGTCCGCCGCGATGCGCGCCGAGAGCAATTCTCCTTCGCGCGAATAGAGCAGGGTCGATGTCGGATCGTCGAACAGTTTCCGCGGGACGACGGCCAGCATGACGAGCCACGCCGCCAGCAGCACGGCCAGACAAATGCCTGCCGCACGCACCCAGCGTCGCCGGAAAAACCGTTTTAAAGAGTCATGAGTCATGAGTTATGAGTCATGGGTAGTTGATATCGAATGTCATTCCGAGCGAGGACGATGTAAATTACATTAAGCGGGACAATATGGTTTATCGTCCGACGAGGAAACTACACTGTATTTTGACAGTTTAAGCGGTTTATTTTTTAATTAAACCGTGTAAAACATTGCCAATATAGGAATTAATCCTAAATTAGGACGCTAAATAGGGCAACAATAAAAATCGACTTTATATGAAAAAGAATCTTATCGCGGCGCTTTGCGTGCTGATGGCGTTTGCAGGGTGTAAGCCCAAGGCCGAAACCACCTCCGCGGACGGGACTCCTCCCCCCCCGTCCTACAACCCTTATGTCGAGGCCTTCACTTCGGGCAAGGTTTCGCGCACGACCCCTGTCTACCTCATCTTCGGGCAGGAGATCGACTCGCTGAAACGCACCGCCGACCTGCTTAAAAAGAGCATGGAGATAAAACCCGCTGTGTCGGGTTCGTGGGATTTCGATGACGCGCGCACGCTGGTTTTCCGTCCGGCGGGCGAATTCATGCGCGGCACGAAATACACCGTGACGGCCAATGTGGGCGGATTTTTCGATGCCGAGGGGGCCGACCGCCGCTTCTCGTTCGGTTTCGAGACCCAGCCTCTGGCCCTGAGGGCCGATCCGCCGCAGGTCTCGACCAACGCCGATAACGACGAGAAATACGACATTCTGGTGAACCTGTCGAGTCCCGACAGCGAGTCGCCCGAGACGATAGAGTCGCTCATCACGCTCTCCGAGAAGGCCGACGTGCAGTGGACGCACACCTCCGACGGCACCACCCACTCGATGATGCTGACTGCGGTCACGGCCGGAAAGGACCCGCGCAACATAGTCGTCTCCGTCGGGGCGAACAAACTGGGCGTGCCGAAAGAGGACCTTCTGACTGTCTACGTTCCGACCGCCGCCGAATTCGGGATTTACGACGTGGCATACACCGCCCATCCAGAGAAATTTATCGAGGTGACTTTCACCAAGGCACTCGACGAGACGCAGAACATGCACGGCCTGGCCTACATCGAGGGCAATTCGACCGAGACCGTCACAGTCGAGGGCAACAAGCTGAGGCTCTATCCCGACAACAGCCGCGTGGGCAAGGTGTCGGTGGTTCTTTCGGCCAACATCCGCAGCAACAAAGGCAAAACGCTGGGCGAAGAGGTGACCCGGGTCATCGAGATATCGAGCGAGGTCCCGGCCGTGAGGTTCGTCGGCGAGGGGGTCATCATTCCCCAGGGAGTCGAACTTGCCGTTCCGTTCCAGGCGGTGTGGCTGCGCGGGGTGACGGTCAGCGTGACCCGCATTTTCGAGAAGAACACCGGGCAGTTCCTCCAGGTCAACCAGCTCGACGGCGGTTACGAACTGTCGAGAGTGGGGCGCCTGGTCGCGCGCAAGACCGTGTGGCTCGATGAGAACGGCGGCGACCTTTCGGCATGGAAGACCTATGCCGTAGACCTTAAACAGCTAATAGAGGTGGAGCAGGGGGCGATCTACCGCGTGGAACTCGATTTCCGCCAGGACCTTTCGGCCTATCCGTGCGACGGAGTGGTGCAGAAGAGCAAGGAGCAGATCATGGCCGACGACGAGGTCAAATTCCGCCAGGATGTGTCGCGCTACGACCGCTCCGGCGGATATTACTACTATGACGATTATTACGATTACGACGATTACGACATCGACTGGTCGCGCTACGACTGGCGCGAACGCGAAGACCCCTGCGCGTACAGCTTCTATACGTCCAAAAAGATCGCCCGCAACATACTCGCGACCAATCTGGGCCTCGTCGCCAAGATCGGACAGCAGGGCGAGATCACGGCCATGGTCCACAACCTGCTGACGGTGATGCCCGAGACGGGCGTGACGGTCGAGGCCTTCAACTACCAGGGGCAGTCGATCGGCATGTCGCTGACCGACAGCAAGGGGACGGTGCACTTCAACACGGGCAATGCGAAACCCTATTACATAAAGGCGTCGCAGGGCAAGCAGCGCACCTATCTGAGGGTCGATCCGGGCCGTGAACTCAGCACCAGTTCGTTCGACGTTTCGGGCGAGGCGGTCCGCAGGGGGATCAAGGGATTCATCTACGGCGACCGCGGGGTGTGGCGTCCGGGCGACGTGATGTACCTCAGTTTCATGCTTGGCGACCAGGCGAAAAGCCTTCCGGCGAACGTTCCGGTGGTGATGGAACTCTACACTCCGCTGGACCAGCTCTACCTGCGCAAGACGCAGACCAGGGGCGAAATGGGGCTCTACGCCTTCGAGATGCCGACCGACGCTGACGCCCAGACCGGCGCGTGGCGTGCCGACGTCCAGGTGGGCGGCGTGACCTTCACCAAGCGCATCCGCGTCGAGACCATCAAGCCCAACCGCCTCAAGATAGAGTTCGGTTTCGGCGACCGCAAGGTCCTGCTTACCGGCAAGCCGATGACGGCCGAAATGCATGTAGAGTGGCTCCAGGGAGCCATAGCGCGCAACCTGAGCTATGAGACCGAGACGACGGTGAATTACGGCAGCACGACGTTCGACAAGTTCGCAAATTATGTCTTTACCGACCCGTCGAAACAGTTCGACGGGCGCGAATACTTCAATGAGAGCGGCACGACCGATGAAAAAGGCGACGCACAGGTCACGATGAATTTCGACATGGGCGAATCGGCCCCGGGGATGCTTTCGGCCAATTTCGTGACGAGGGTTTACGAAGAGTCGGGTGATTTCAGCATCGACGGCTTTTCGATACCGATATCTCCTTACGAACGCTACGTGGGGGTCTACACTCCGCAGACCAGCCAGACCCAGCTCTCCACCGGCCGCGCCCACCAGTTCGGCGTCGCGATGGTCGATTATACCGGTAAGCCGCTTGCCAACCAGAGCGTTAAAGTCGAGTTGTTCAAGGTCGAGTGGTACTGGTGGTGGGACAGCTCGGGCGGCAGCCTTGTCAACTACATGTCGCGCCAGCACCTCAATCCCGTCAAAGTCGAGACCCTGAAGACCGGCGCCGACGGCAAGGCAACGTTCAGCGTGACGATGACCGACGAGCAGTGGGGCACCTATTTTATCCGCGTGCGCGACCTGAACGGCCGCCACACCGCGGGCGTTATGAGTTATTTCGACTGGCCCAACAGCTGGCGCCGCGACAGCGAGGGCAGCGACGCGGCCACCAAACTGGTGTTCCGCACCGATAAGGATACCTACGCCCCGGGCGAATCTATGGCGGTGACGCTTCCCTCGTCGCAGGGTGCGAGGGCTATCGTCAGCATCGAGAACGGCACGAGGGTGCTTTCGGTCGGCTCGCATGAATGCACGGGCGGCGAAACCACCATACATATACCCGTCTTTACGGATATGCAGCCCAACGTCTATGTGAATGTCACCCTGCTGCAGCCCCACGGACTGACGCAGAACGACGTCCCGATCCGCATGTACGGCATCGTTCCGGTGACGGTGACCTCTCCGCAGAGCCACCTGAAACCGGTGATCAAGGCCCCGGCCGAGATCCGTCCCGAGGCGAAGTACGAACTGACCGTTTCCGAACAGGACGGCCGCCAGATGGCCTACACGCTGGCCATAGTCGACGAGGGGCTTTTGGATCTGACGCGCTTCAAAACGCCCGACCCTTGGGAGGCTTTCAACGCCCGAGAGGCTCTGGGCGTGTCGACCTATGATATGTACAACTACGTTCTGGGCGCCTACGGGGGCCGCATCGAGCAGATGTTCAGCATCGGCGGCGGCGACGAGGCTATGGACGGCAAGAAGAACACCGTCAACCGCTTCAAGCCTGTGGTCCAGTTCGACGGGCCATTCCTGCTCAAAAAGGGCGAAAAGCGCAAGCACTCCTATACGATGCCCAACTACAACGGCCGCGTGAGGATCATGGTGGTCGCGTGCGACGGCGAGGCCTACGGCAGCGCCCAGCAGACTATGATGGTCCGCAAACCCGTGATGCTTCTGGGGACACTCCCGCGCGTGATCGGCACCGGCGAGGAGATGGACGTTCCGGCGACCGTCTTCGCCACTGAGGACGGGGTGGGCGACGTGAAGGTCACCATCGCATGCTCCGACAATATGGAGATCGTGGGCGAAAGCACCAAGACCGTTAACTTCAAACAGATGGGCGACAAGACCACAGTTTTCCGCGTCCGCACAAAGAAGAATAGCGGGGCAGGAAAAGTGACGCTCACCGCTTCGGGCAAGGGCGACAAGTCGGTCTATGAAACCGACATCGAGATACGTTCCGTCCGCCGCGCGCAGGTTAAAGTCACCTCGGCTATCGTCGAGGCAGGCAAAACGTGGTCCGAAAACGTTCCTCTCCCGGGGGCCGACGGTACCAACAGCGTCACGCTCGAGGTTTCCGACATCCCGCCCGTCAACCTCTCGTCGAGGCTCGGCTACCTGCTTGGATTCCCCCACGGATGCCTCGAACAGATAACCTCGAAAGCATTCCCGCAGCTATACATCAAACAGTTCGTCTCGCTCACAAAGAAGCAGGAAGCCGAGGCCGACGAAGCGATCAAGGAGACCATCCGCCGTTACAAATCCTACCAGACGGCCGAGGGGGCGATGGCCTACTGGCCCGGCGGCACGAGCACCAACGCATGGGGTTCGGTCTACGGCATGCACTTCCTGATCGAGGCCGAGGCTAAGGGCTACCTCGTTCCCGACGCGCTGAAACGAACGTTGATCAACAACCTGAAGCTCGTGGCGCGCAAATGGAAAGGCGAGCCGTCGAGCTGGTACGCGCGTTCCGAGCAGGTGACCCAGGCCTACAGGCTCTACGTGCTGGCGCTTGCGAAATCGGCCGAGACCGGAGCCATGAACCGTCTGCGTGAGGAGAAGAGCCTCTCGGCGACGGCGCGCTGGATGCTTGCCGCGGCCTACGCGCAGTCAGGACGCAAGGACGTGGCGAACCAGATGACTTCGGCGACGGTCCCGATGAACGACAACTACAATGCCGAATACGACCTCACCTACGGCAGCGCGGTGCGCGACAAGGCCATAAAATTGATCGCGCTTGTGATGCTCGACCGCGCCCAGGATGCCGCGAACCTCTGCCGTGAAATATCGGGCGACCTCTCGTCCGACAACTGGTACAGCACCCAGTCGACGGCTTACGCGCTGATGGCGATATCGCGCTACGTCGGCAAATACGCGGTCGATGAAACCCTGAAGTTCTCCTACGACGCGCTGGGTCAGAACGGCAGCATCAACTCGCAGAAGCACATCTGGAGCGCAACGCTCGCCGAAAAAGCCAAGGCGGGGAGCGTTGCGGCCAAAGTCGAAAACACGGGCAAATCCACCATTTTCGTCCGTGTCATCACCGAAGGGACCCCCGACCAGGGCAACGAAACGGCCTACGCCAACGGCGTCACCGTCGAGGTGGAATACGCCGGCTCCGGCGGCGGACTTGCCAATGTCGCATCGCTCGAAAAGGGCGACAATCTCTCGTCCGTGGTGACGGTCCGCAACCCGACGCCCAGGATCATGCGCAACCTGGTCCTTACGCAGATTTTCCCGTCGGGCTGGGAGATATTAAGCACACGTTTCCTGGACGAGACCGGTGATGATACCGCCGCGGGCGTCAACTACCAGGACATCCGCGACGACAGGGTCTACTCCTATATAGATTACCTGCCCGCCGGGCGCAGCGTGACGGTGCACCTGAACCTTGCGGCGATCTACGGCGGCCATTTCTACCTTCCGCCGGTGTGGTGCGAGGCTATGTACGACAACACGACCCGCGCCAACACCGAAGGCATGCAGGTCGAAGTCCGTTAAGCCGCAACGGCGGCAGCGGGTGGCAACGGCCACAGCGATTTAATGATAAAGGTTATTGCAGGTCTGAATCTCCCGGCACAGCGCCTACGTCATTGCGACCGCGAGTCTACGAAGCGGGAAGCAATCCAGCCGCAATGGTGGCGGCGAATTTGATGATAAGGGTCGCTGCTGACCCGGAACCATTGGCACAGCGCCGCCGTCATTGCGACCGCGAGTCTACGAAGCGGGAAGCAATCCAGCCGCAACGGTGGCGGCGGACTTGATGATAAGGGTCGCTGCTGACCCGGAACCATCGGCACAGCGCCGCCGTCATTACAAAACAGGCCGCCCTCTAATAAAGGGCGGCCTGTTGCACTTTCTTCCAGTGGGGGGCGCAAGCGGCGTGGTGATTGTCATCCCGAGCGAGGGCGATTTGATAACATTCAGTTCAACGACAGGACATATCGCACGACGAGGGATCTTCCTTACAATCAAACCGGCTCCCGCTACCGTCATTGCGAGGGCTTTATCCGAAGCAATCCGGAACCTACCTTGGTGACTGGCAGAGCCAGGATGGCTTTTCAGATAGTTGTATCCGCGAATTCGCAGTAATATGCGGCGTTCTCCCTGGTTATTATATCCATAGGCAGGTAGTTCTCCGATTTGGGCGCGCGTCCGTAGACCATCTTCTGTATCAGCGCCTTGACAGCCATAAATCCCTGCTGTTCGGGCCTCTGGCCGACGACGAAATCTATCCGTCCCGACCCGATTGCTTCCATATTGCCGTCCGTGAGGTCGATGCCCACTATCCTGACGCCGCCTACGCCGTGCGTGCGCAAATACTCTGCGATCACATTGCCGCGCGAACTCAGCACGATCGCCCCTTTCGCCTCGGGATGCCGCGCGAAGAGGTTACCGATCAGTTCCTTGTTCTTTTCCGGCTCGGTGACGGAGAACGGCGCGCGTATCACGCTTTCGGCGATCCCTTTTTCGTGGCAGAAATCCATGAACCCTTTTTTGCGAAGGATCGTGGTGTTTGCGCTCGCGTCGCCCGTGCGCACCGCCTGGAACAGCACGAAAGATGAGTCTGAGGGACAGATTCCCGTTATCAGTTTGCCGATGAGGCGCCCGCATGTGTAGTGGTCCGAGGAGAAGAAGGCCAGCGGATATGTCCCTTCCACCATCGAGTCCACGTATACATAAGGTATGTTATTGTCTTCCAGATGGTTTGTAAGCACCACGGTCTCGTCCCTGAAAGTCGCGCCGATGATGACGGCGTCGGCATTCAGTTTGGCGGCCTGCTCGAACGTGCTTCGGCACGAAAAGAGGTCGAACTGGTCGTAGCACAGCACTTTACACTCGATGTCGAGGCTGTCGAACTCCCTGACTGCCCTCTGCACGCCCTTGTGGATGATCGACCAGTATTCCCCGGCCGAGAACTGCGGCGTGGTGACCACTATGCGGTATTTTTTCCTCAGCGAGATGGCCGAAATATGTATGTTGGGCCTGTAATCGAGTTTGGCCAGCGCCTTCTCCACGCTTTCGCGTGCGGCGGGCGAGACCCGCCCCCTGTTGTGGATTACACGGTCGACCGTCCCCGGGGAAACCCCTGCGGTCCGGGCGATGTCGCTGATCCTTATTTTTTTAGCCATTTATCTTGTTTTCAGGATATTGAACCCTGGGTGCAAATATAGGAACAATTTTATAACCTCAAAGGGAAAGGCATGCGAAATATGTGAAAATTTATTTGCAATCTTCGGAAAAACCGAATATATTTGTGGACGTACACACGGAAATAAAAAGAGCAAAACGCCTTTATTTCAACGATATATAGAGATATGAAAAACCGTCCGTTCATCCACGAAGATTTTATGCTGGAAAGTTCCGCCGCACGCGAGCTTTACCACAGCTACGCCGAATCCCGGCCGATAATAGACTTCCATAATCACCTCGACCCGGCCCAGATAGCCTCTGGCCACTGTTTTGACAATATCGGAGAGGTGTGGCTCGCCGGCGATCACTACAAGTGGCGGGCGATGCGCGCGGCCGGTGTGGACGAACGCTATATAACAGGAAAAGATACTTCTGATCGGGAAAAATTCGAGAAGTGGGCGGCGACCGTGCCGATGACCATGCGCAACCCGCTCTACCACTGGACCCGTCTCGAACTGAAACGTGTTTTCGGCATCGACCGCCAGCTCGATCCCGCCACCGCGCGCGATATATACGAGGAGTGTTCGGCCAAACTGCGGACGCCGGATTTTTCGGTGAGGAACCTTCTGCGCCGCTTCAACGTCGAGTCGCTCTGCACCACCGACGATCCGGTTTCGCCGCTCGATCATCACCGGGCCGTCGCCGAGAGCGGTTTCGAGGTGGGCGTCTTCCCGACGTGGCGTCCCGACAGGGCAATGGGCGTGGATGACCCTGAAAAGTTCCGCGCCTACATGGATGAACTTTCGGAAGCGTCGGGCGTCGCGATCCGCAGTTTCGACACCCTTATCGAGGCCCTGCGCCGCCGCCACGACCGGTTCGCCGCCGCCGGATGCCGCCTTTCCGACCACGGGCTCGATGTTTTCTACGCCGAAGAGTACACCGGCGGCGAGCTCGACTCCATATTCGCAAAAGCCATGTCGGGTGGCAGACCCACTGAAGCGGAACTCCTAAAATTCCGCTCGGCGGTGCTTTATGAAGGCGCGGTGATGGACTGGGAGAAAGGGTGGACGCAGCAGTTCCACATCGGCCCGCTGCGCAACAACCGCACTCGCATGCTGCGTGGTTACGGTCCCGACGCGGGGTGCGACTCCATCGGCGACTGGTCCGACGCCCGCGCCATGTCGCGTTTTCTGGACAGGCTCGACTCGGAAGGGAAACTCACGCGCACCATCGTCTACAACCTCAATCCGCGCGACAACGACCTGATCGCCACCATGCTGGCTAATTTTCAGGACGGGTCTGCCGCCGGAAAGATGCAGTTCGGCTCGGGCTGGTGGTTCATGGACCAGAAGGACGGCATCGAGGGGCAGCTCGACACCCTCTCGAACCAGGGCCTGCTGAGTCGTTTTGTGGGGATGGTTACCGACTCTCGCAGCTTCCTGAGCTATTCGCGCCACGAATATTTCCGCCGCGTGCTGTGCAACCTGCTCGGGCGCGACGTCGAAAAGGGCCTTCTGGACCCGTCGTGCATGGAACAGATCGGTGCTATGGCCGCCGACATCTCTTATAATAATGCCCGCAACTATTTTGGATTCAAAAACTTAAAATAAGATGAAACTAAAAACAGACACCCGCTGGTCGCTCGTCGTTCCGACCAGCATGGGGATCCGGCTGACCCCGTCGCGCGGCGGACAGCCCGTACAATCGGGGACCGATCTCGTAATGCAGGCCACCAGCGCCGAGACCAATGTAGCGAGCATCGCTTCGTACCTCGGACTTCCGGTGAAGGTTCTCACCACGTTCGTCCAGGGGAGTCCCATCGCTCAGTTCATAAAAAGCGACCTGCGCAGCCGCGGGATGGAATTCGAAGGTCCCGAAGTGGAACAGGGCGGCCCGTGGGGCTACCGTCACCAGATAAACATCGCCGACAGCGGTTACGGTTCGCGCGGCCCGCGCGTGTGGAACGACCGCGCCGGTGAGGTCGGCCGCACGCTCGATGTGAAGGATTTCGACCTCGAAAGGCTTTTCGCTCAGGAGGGTGTCGGCATCCTGCACCTATCGGGGCTCGTCGCGGCGCTCTCGCCGGGGACGGGTCGTTTCTGCCTCGAACTTGCCCATGCGGCCAAAAGATCCGGCACACTGGTCTCGTTCGACCTGAACCACCGCGCCACCTTCTGGGAAGGCCGCGAGAAGGAGCTCTCCGCGATCTTCGCCGAGATAGCGTCGCTGACCGATATACTGATCGGCAACGAGGAGGATTTCCAGTTGTGCCTCGGCATCGAAGGTCCCGAAGCGGGCGGGAAAGGGGTCGCCGCCACGGAGGCTTTTAAAGGCATGATCGATAACGTGCGTAAACAATATCCGGGAACGAGCGTTTTCGCCAACACCCTTCGCGAAGTTATAACCGTAAACCGCCACCTGTGGGGCGCGATCATGTGGGAGGGCGGCAACTGGCACGTCGTCGAACCGCGCGAGATCAGCGTCCTGGACCGCATCGGCGGGGGCGACGGATTCGTGGGCGGAATGCTCTACGGCGTGCTCCGCAGCTGGGAACCCGAGAAATGGGTCCAGTTCGGCTGGTCGACCGGCGCGCTCGCAACCACATTCCTCACCGACTACGCCCAGCCCGCCGACGAAGCCCAGGTCTGGAGCGTCTGGAAAGGCAACGCCCGGGTCCTGAGGTAAGAGTGAAAAGTGAAAAGTGAAGAGTGAAGAGTGAAGAGTGAAGAGTTGCGGGCTATCGTCATTGCGAGGAATGAAATGACGAAGCAATCCAGAGTCATCCCGAGCGAGGCCGATCCTGCAGCATTATGTGGGATGACAGGATATATCGGCCGACGAGGGATCTACCTAATTAACTAAGAGTTTCATGCGGCCCAAAACCGCTGTGTAAAATAGATTCGAAATGCTTTATTACGAAAAAGGAGCGCCCGAATATGCGTTCACGCACGAGGAGCTGCGCACGGCGGTTTTCTCTGCGCTCGACAAGCTCGGACCGCGCAAAAAAGTGCTGGTCATTCCGCCCGACTTCACCCGTTTCTTTTCGCGGGCGGGCGAGATAACGTGTTATATATATGAGTATTATGGCGATGCGCTGACCGACATCCTGCCTGCGCTCGGAACCCATTTCGCGATGGAGCCGGGCGAGATCGCCAGGATGTTCCCGGGCGTTCCGGCGTCGCTTTTCCGAGTCCACGACTGGCGCAACGACGTGGTGACGCTCGGCACGGTCCCTGCGAAGTATGTCCGCGAGGTCTCGGGCGGGGTGGTCGATTACGCCTGGCCCGCCCAGGTCAACCGCCTGCTGGTCGAGGGTGGCTTCGACCTGATCCTTTCGATCGGCCAGGTGGTGCCTCATGAGGTGCTGGGAATGGCCAACTACAACAAGAATATTTTCGTCGGGACGGGCGGCGCCGAGGGTATCAACAAGAGCCATTTCATCGGTGCGGCCTACGGTATGGAACGGGTGATGGGCCGCGCCATAAACCCCGTGAGGCAGGTGCTGAACTACGCTTCGGACCATTTCGCGTCGCATCTGCCGATAGTCTACATGCAGACCGTGGTCTCGAAAGGGGCCGACGGACTGCAACTGAGGGGACTGTACGCCGGCGACGACGTGGAGTGTTTTGTCCGGGCGGCCGACCTGTCGCTGCAGGTCAATTTCCTGATGACCGACCGCGAGATGCACAAGGTGGTTGTCTGGCTCGATCCCGAGGAGTTTCGCTCGACGTGGCTCGGCAACAAGAGCATCTACCGCACCCGCATGGCGATCGCCGACGGGGGCGAACTCATCGTGCTTGCTCCGGGACTGCGCCAGTTCGGCGAAGACCCGACGAACGACCGCCTGATACGCAAATACGGCTACCGCACGACTCCCGAGGTGATGCGGTTCGTCGAGGAGAACGAGGATCTGCGCGAGAACCTTGGCGCGGCGTCGCACCTGATCCACGGCACCTCCGAGGGGCGTTTCCGGATCACCTACGCGCCGGGTAACCTAACGCGCGAGGAGATCGAGGGTGTCGGCTTCGGCTATGCCGACCTCGGCGAAATGATGCAAAAATACGATCCCGCGAAGCTGACCGACGGCTGGAACACCGTGGGCGGCGAGGAGATATACTACATATCCAACCCCGCGCTGGGCCTCTGGGCCTACCGCGACAGGTTCAAAGACTAAATCTATCGTCATTGCGAGAAGCCGCAGGCGACGAAGCAATCCAGACCGTCATCCCGAGCATAGTCGAGGGATATGATTGAGCCTGGGATGGAGAATGCACTCTTGGAAAATGAATCAACTAACTAAAAACAATAAAAACATGAGCAAAAAACTGGCGAACATAGGCCTCATAGGCCTGGCCGTAATGGGAGAGAACCTTGTCCTGAACATGGAGAGCAAAGGTTTTACGGTGGCGGTGTTCAACCGCACCGTGTCGAAGGTCGACGATTTCGTGAACGGCCGCGGCAAGGGTAAGAATTTCATACCGGCCCACTCGCTGAAAGAGCTGGTCGATTCGCTGGAGCGTCCGCGCAAGGTGATGATGCTGGTGAAGGCGGGTTCGGCGGTCGACGATTTCATCGAACAGCTGATCCCGCTGCTTGAGCCGGGCGACGTGATAATCGACGGGGGCAACACCCACTTTCCCGACACGGTGCGCCGCACGAAATACGTTGAGAGCAAGGGGCTTTTCTACATCGGTACCGGGGTTTCCGGCGGCGAAGAGGGTGCGCTCCTCGGTCCGTCGATGATGCCCGGCGGATCGCCCGCTGCATGGCCCCTGGTGAAGTCTATCTTCCAGTCGGTCTGCGCGAAAGCGGGCGGCGAACCGTGCTGCGACTGGGTCGGAGCCAACGGCGCGGGCCATTTCGTCAAGATGGTCCACAACGGCATCGAGTACGGCGACATGCAGCTCATCTGCGAGGCCTACCAGATCATGCGCGACATGCTCGGAATGACCGCTCCGGAGATGGCCGAAGTTTTCGCCGAGTGGAACCGCGGCGAGTTGGACAGCTACCTGATCGAGATCACGCGCGACATCCTCGGCTACAAGGACGAAAAGGGCGAATACGTAGTGGATCACATTCTCGACGCGGCGGGCCAGAAGGGCACGGGTAAATGGACGGGTATTTCGGCCCTCGAACTGGGTGTGCCGCTGACCCTGATCGCCGAGTCTGTTTTCGCCCGCTGCCTCTCGTCCCAGAAGGACGAAAGGTTGCTGGCGTCGGGACAGTTCACCGGCCCGAAGCCCGGATTCACGGGCGACCGCAAAGCGTTCCTCGAGGAGCTGCGCAAGGCGCTGTACGCCTCGAAAATAGTCTCCTACGCACAGGGCTACCTGTTGATGCGCGAGGCGGCGAAAGAGTACGGCTGGGATCTCAACTACGGCAGCATCGCGCTGATGTGGCGTGGCGGGTGCATCATCCGTTCGGCGTTCCTGGGTAAGATCAAGGAGGCTTTCGACCGCGATCCCAACCTGGCGAACCTGCTTTTAGACCCCTTCTTCCGCGGGACGGTGCAGGATTCCCAGGCTTCGTGGCGCAGGGTTCTGGCGGCTGCGATGGAGAACGGCATTCCGGTCCCGTCGTTCGCTGCTGCGCTCACCTATTTCGACGGCTACCGCTGTGCGAACCTTCCGGCCAATCTTCTTCAGGCCCAGCGCGACTACTTTGGGGCGCACACCTACGAACGCACCGACCGTCCGCGCGGCGAATTCTTCCACACCAACTGGACGGGCCGCGGCGGCGACACCACATCGAAAGCTTATAACGTTTAAATCGGCAGTCATGAATGAATTATTTTCAGTAAAGGACAGGGTGGTCGTCATCACCGGCGCGGCGGGGATACTCGGCGCGGGGATGGTGCGCCACTTCGCGGCCGAGGGGGCGAAAGTCGTCATCCTCGACCGTAACCTCGAAGCCGCCGAGGCTCTGGCGGCCCAGATCGGCAATGGAGTGATGGCGCTCTGGTGCGACGTGCTCGACAAAACGGCGGTCGAAGAGAGTTATGACGCTGTCATGAAGGCTCACGGACGCGTCGACGTGCTGATAAACGGCGCGGGGGGTAATATGGCAGGAGCCACGATCCCGCCCGACAAGACGATCTTCGACCTCGACCTCGACGCGATGAAGAAGGTGGTCGACCTCAATCTTTTCGGCACGGTCATCCCCACGATGGTCTATGCCAAGGCGATGGTGGCCCAGAAGCAGGGGTCGATAATCAACGTCGCCTCGGAGTCGGCGCTGCGTCCCCTGACGCGCGTGGCGGGTTACGGCGTTGCGAAGGCGGCTGTTGTGAACTTCACCAAATACATGTGCGGCGAACTTGCCACGAAGTTCGGCGAGGGTCTGCGCGTGAACGCCATCGCGCCCGGATTTTTCCTGACCGAGCAGAACCGCGCGCTCCTGACCAATCCCGACGGCAGCCTCACGCCCCGCTCGGACACCATTCTGGCGCACACGCCGTTCGGACGTTTCGGCGAACCGGAAGAAATCCTCGGTACGCTGCAGTGGCTTGCGAGCGACGCTTCGAAGTTCGTGAGCGGTACTCTGACCGTCATAGACGGCGGGTTCGACGCTTTTTCGATATAGAACGCCGCCTGCAAAACATGAAAACGCCCTGCCCGCCACCGGACAGGGCGTTTCATTTACCCAAAATATTTAGTACAGCATCGTTGCGGGCGAGACGGTGAATTCGAACGAATAGTCGCCATACGGCAGGCGGTATTCCGGCAGCGGGAGCGCGCCCCAACTCTGAATGCATCCCAGTCCGTACTGCGCCTTGTCGATACAGAGCCACACGCGGCTGTTGTCTTTCGGCACCTCGTTCGAATGGCCATGATGTTTTTCAAGCCCCTCGTCGAGCGCCTCCTGCGAGTAGTGCAGCGCCGAAGCCGAGAACGGTTCCGGCGAGGTGAATTTCAGCCCGCTGCCGCCCACGTCGCACTGGTGCCACCAACGCAGGTCGCTTTTGGTGCCGGTCTCCTGCGGACGGTCGTACGGGTAGAACTGTTCGTCGACGGTCTGGCGGTAGAGCCCCACGTTCTGCGACAGTTTTCGGTCGACGTAGTTCTCGACGGGTCCGCGTCCGTAGTAGTCGATGCGGTCGAAATCCCCGGGCATTGCCATCCTCATCCCGAAGCGCAGCATATCGGGTGCTTTTGCGCCGTCCGCCGCGTCCAGAACCTGGCGCACGTTAATTTCTCCGGCATTGTTGACGGTGTAGATTATTTCAAGTTTTCCCGCGAGATCCTTAAAGTCATAGAGCGCGGTCACGACGGCCATACCGTCCTGCATCTTATGGTCGAGCGATGTCAGTGCCAGTGCCGGGTTGCGCCACACGGCATTTTTCTTCTGGAGCTGTGCGCCGAAATCGTTGTCGGTCGGTGCGCGCCAGAAGTTTGGAAGCAGTTGCGCCCCCGGGGCGAGATAGTCGGTCCCGCCGACGCGGTATTTTGCGATGAAGCCGTCGCTGCGGCTGAAATCCATCGAAAAGTTATCAGATCCGACGGTCAGCCAGTTTTTGTCGTTGTCTTTCACGACGACGGTTCCGGCCGGAGTATGCCGGTCGGTCATGCGGTTCGAAAGCGCGGCTTTCGGGAATTCATACCCGCGTATCGGCAGTTGCTGGTATGCGATGCGGAATCCGGCGGGCAGCATCGGCTCGGCGTTTTTCAGCACATATTCCACATTCAGAAAGAGTTCGCCTTCGGCCGGCAGGTCTTCCGTCGCTGAAAGCAGGGCGAATTCTGCTCTCTGCTGCGGGCCGATGTCCAGATCCTGTATCGTGCCGCTTTTGATCTCGCGGCCGTCACACACGATGCTCCAGCGCATCATGTAATTCGACAGGGATCGAAAAAAGTACTCATTGAACACGCCGATGCGTCCTTCGGCGATGCCTTCGTCCGTAGTCCACACGGGCTGGTGCCAGTAGGCTACCTCGTGTGCGTGCGGATTAAGGTTGCGGTCGGGACTCAAGATCCCGTTGTTGCAAAAATTGAAGTCGTGGGCGTCGTAGGGGTTGAAGTCGCCGCCGTAGGCGTAGATCCAAACTCCGTTGCGCTTAATGCGGATCGACTGGTCGACGAAGTCCCAGATGAAACCGCCCTGGTAGTGCGGATATTTGCGCGTCAGGTCCCAATACTCTTTGAAACCGCCCATCGAGTTGCCCATTGCGTGGGCGTATTCACACTGGATAAGCGGTTTCGCGGGATCTTCGGCGGCAAATTTTTCGCAGCGGGTGTAATCCCAGTACATCGGGCATATGATGTCGGTGTTGTGCGTCCCTTTCGAGTATATCGCCTGCTCGTACTGTACGGGCCTCAACGGGTCTAACGCCTTGATCATGTGGTAGCATGCCGAAAAGTTGGGTCCATCGCCGGACTCGTTGCCCATCGACCAGATTATCACCGACGCATGGTTGAAACTGCGGCGCACATTACGTTCGTTGCGTTCCAGATGCGCTTTGTTGTAAATGGGATTCTTGGCGAGCGTCTCATCCCCGTAACCCATTCCGTGAGCCTCCACGTTGGCTTCGGCGACCATATAAAGGCCGTACTCGTCGCACAGTTCATACCAGCGGTTGTTGTCGGGGTAGTGGCACGTGCGCACGGCGTTTATGTTGAGTTCCTTCATTCGTCGGATATCCTGCAGCATCCGCTCCTCGCTGATCACGTAGCCTGTGACCGGGTCCATTTCATGCCGGTTGACGCCTTTCACCAGGATGGGCTGGCCGTTGACGAGCAGCAGTCCGTCTTTTATCTCGACGTTGCGGAAACCGACTTTAAACGGAAGCGCTTCGATCACCTTGCCGCCGGACGAGAGCGTCACCATAAGATTATACAAGTTCGGCGTTTCGGCCGTCCATGCCGCCACTTCGCCGGGATCCATCGTAAAGAGCGCTTCCAGGCCGTTGACTTTCAGTTTGTGCGACATGACGGCGGTGCCCTCTTTGTCCGTCAGCATGAGTTCCACATCCGATCCCTTGGCCGCTACGGGGAAACCCATTTTAAAAGCGATAGAACCGCGTGTGAAGGTGGAGTCGAGCGATGCGGTATAGCGGATGTCTTCTATATGTTGTTTTTTGTCGCGTGCATAGAGGAAGCAGTCGCGTCCGACGCCCGAGAATCGCCAGAAGTCCTGGTCCTCGAGGTACGAGCCGTCGCAGAGGCTGAAGACCTGGAACGCGACGAGGTTTTTGCCCGGTTTCACGTGTTTGGTGATGTCGAACTCGGCCTCGAGCTTGCTGTCCTCGCTGTAGCCGACATACGAGCCGTTGACCCACAGGTATATATTCGAGGTAACCGAACCGAAGCTGGCGATCACCTGTTTCCCGTTCCACGACGCCGGGATCTCAATCACCCGCCTGTAGGAACCGACCGCATTGTTCTCGACCGGGATGTTTGGCGGGTCATTTTTGAACTGTTCGCGCCAGCGGTAGCCGATATTCAGGTACTGCGGGTCGCCGTAGCCGTTGAGTTCCCACAGTCCCGGTACCTGCATGGTGTCCCAGAATCCGTCGTTGTAGCCGGGTTTGTAGAAATCGGTCGGCCGCTGGTCGGAGCTGCGGACCCACAGGAAATTCCACGTGCCGTTCAGCGACAGGAACCGTTCCGAGGCTGTCCGGTCTCCTTTGGCGGCGAGCGGCACGTTTTCGTAGGCGAAAAAATTGGTGTGCATCGGCATGCGGTTTACCGCATTTACATTAGGGTCGAGCCACTCCTTCCCCTGGGAGTAGGCCGTCAGGCTGCACAGCGCCGCCCCGATGCCTAACAAGGTGATCGTGATACGTTTCATAAATAAATTATTAGATTAATAAAACCGCGGCCGCGAAGAGAGGGGATCGGCCGCCCGATGCAAATATACTTTTTCTATGGTTTATCTCCTAATTATTTTGGTTTATAAGGCCTGAAATTTACAACCCCGTCCTTTCGAAACGAAAGCATAAGTAAAATTTTGTATCTTTGCAATCCCGAAATGATATGCGGGACGCCCCGCAAAGCGCATGAGAGACAGTAACAGAATGAAAATGACAGAATATAGCACACCGTTCGGGGCTGATGAGCTCGCCGGAAAACTCCGCGCCATCCGCCACGTCGCACTCGATATGGACGGGACGATATACATGGGCAGCTCGCTCTTCCCGTGGACCGTGGATTTCCTTGCGGGACTGACCGCTGCGGGGATAGGCTATTCGTTCCTGACGAACAACCCCTCGAAGAATATCGCCGATTACCTTGCGAAGCTCGAAAAGATGGGCATCCACGCCACGCGCGACGAGATGTACACGACGGCGATCGCCACGATAGATTATATAAAGACGCATTACCCGCAGGCGCGCCGGCTTTTTATCCTCGGGACGCCCAGCATGACGGCCGAATTCGAAGCCGCGGGGTTCATCCCGACCGCCGACAGCGCCGAAGAGCGCCCGGATCTGTTGGTCGTTGGATTCGACATGACGCTGACCTACGACCGCCTCTGCCGCGCGTCGTGGTGGGCATCGCGGGGCATTCCCTACGTAGCGACCAATCCCGACCGTGTCTGTCCGACCGACCAGCCGACGGTGCTGGTGGACTGCGGCTCGATCTGCAAATGCATCGAACACGCCACCGGACGGACGCCCGACATCACGCTCGGCAAACCAGATCCCAATATGCTGGCCGGTATCATGGAGCGCCACGGCCTTCGCCCGCACGAGATAGCGATGGTGGGCGACCGCATCTACACCGACATAGCAATGGCTCATAACGCCGGGGCGTTCGGGGTTCTGGTTCTTTCGGGCGAAACCATAGCCGAAACAGCCGCTGCGGCCGATCCACAGCCCGATCTGACCGTCCCCTCGCTCGAGGAGTTCGGCCGGATTCTTCTGGAAAGCCGGTAAAATACAAAACGCCCTGACATCACACTGTCAGGGTGTTCATTTTGTCATCCCGAGCGAGTCAGATCGAACGGAACCCGCGGTGAGTTGAAAGTTTATATCTGACGACGAGGGATCTTTCTTATAGTCAAACCCGCTCCAGCCTTATCAATATAACGTAGTTCCCTCGTCGTACGAGTGGCAGCGGCCACAGCGATTTATTCTTGCGACAAACCACAAGCCGCCGTCGGCGTTCCGACCGTCATTGCGAGGAACTGCGAGGCACGAAGCAGGACAAAGCAATCTAAACGCAAATAAAACGCCCTGACAGTGTAATGTCAGGGCGTTTTATTGTCATCCCGAGCGTAGCCGAGGGATCTGACCGAGCTCGGACAATGGTTTTTTCAGGGCCGGTCGGATGCCCAATCTGCTTATTTCGCCTTCAGCTCCGCATATCCCGGTTCGAGACCTTTCGCGCGGGCCTTTACAGTGATATTCCCGCCGCGGCCCGCCGACTGCACTATGGCGGTCATTTTTCCGCCGAAAGCGTGCATCCGCGGCAGATGGAAAATGTCCAGGCATGTGGGGTCGCCGTTCGCTCCGGCGCGGTAACGGCCCTGGCCCGAGACCTCGAAATCCACCATCCGGCCGTCGTGCGGACAGAGATTGCCGTCGCGGTCGACGATGCTGACGGTAATGTAGGAGAGGTCTTTCCCGTCGGCCGAGATAACGCTCCGGTCGGGCACGAGCTCTATACGGTACGGCTCCCCGGCCGTCCGGGTAATCTTTTCTTCGGCGATCTTTCCGTCCGCGTCATACGCCACGACTTTTATTTCGCCCGGTTCGTACACCGCATCCATCCACATCAACCTGTAGCGCTCCATCAGCGAGGCGTCGTTTTTGGCGCGCCGTCCCTGGCTCTTCCCGTTTATGAAAAGCTCGGCCTCGGGATAATCCGTATATACGAAAACGGGAGTAGTTTGTCCCTCGCGTTCCGGCCACGTCCAGTGGGGCAGCATATGCAGGGTGTGGCTTTCGGTGTTCCAGATGCTTCGGTAGAGGTAATAGCGGTCTTTCGGAATGCTTGCGAGGTCTATGATGCCGAACATCGAGCTGTGATTTGGCCACGAGTCGGTGTCGTAAGGCGACGGCTCTCCCAGATAGTCGAACCCCGTCCACACGAACTGCCCGATGGTCCAGCTGAAGTCGTCGGCGAGCACGAAATCCACGTCCGGAATGTTCGACCAGTGGCAGTTCTCCACGTCGTACGACGAGCATTGGTGGTCGGGATATTTGAAGCTGGCACGCCTTTCGACCGGGAACTTATAGACTCCGCGCGAACTGACGGTCGATGCCGTCTCCGAGCCGAGTATCGGTTTATCGGGAAGCACCTGGTGTGCTTTTTCGTAGAACTGCGTGCGGTAGTTGAGTCCCGGGATATCGAGCGCCGCGGCGAATCCGTTCGCCAGCACCGCTTCCACATGGTCCATCCCGCAGGTGACCGGACGGGTGGGGTCTTCGCGGTGGCAGATATCCTGCAGGAAAACGACCGTTTCGCGTCCTTCGGGGGCCAATTGCGTCGGCACCTCGTTGCCGATGCTCCACATCACGACGCTCGGGTTGTTGCGGAACCGGCGCAGCATGTTGACCATGTCGCGTTCGGCCCATTCGGCGAAGAAACGGTGGTATCCGTTCCTGCATTTCGCCACGTCCCATTCGTCGAACGGCTCCACCATCACCATCAATCCCATCTGGTCGCACAGTTCTACCAGCTCTGTCGCGGGCATGTTGTGTGAGGTGCGCACCGCGTCGCAGCCCATATCCTTGAGCAGGGTTAGCTGACGGCGCAGGGCTGCGGTGTTGACCGCCGCACCCAGAGGTCCCAGGTCGTGGTGGTTGCACACACCCTGGAATTTCCGCGGCGTGCCGTTCAGCACGAAACCGCGCTCCACGCTCTGTTCGATGCTGCGTATCCCGAAACGGGTCGTGTAGGTATCGACCACCTTGCCGCCGCACAGTACGGATGTTTCGGCGGTGTATAGGTACGGCGATTCGGGCGACCAAAGCTGCGGTTTCTCAACCACAAGTTCCTGAACTACAGGAATACTCTCTGCCATCACGCCGTCCCAGCCGGCCGAACCCACACTATTTCCGTCGGCGTCTTTCAGTTCCGTCCGCACTCCTATCTCCATTCCCCCGTGGTTCGCCACTTCGGTCCGGACGGCGACTGAAGCGCGTTCCGCATCCACCTGCGGGGTGGTTATGTATGTTCCCCAGACCGGGACGTGCACCCGGCCGGCGACTATCAATTTTACGTTGCGGTAGAGTCCGGCCCCGGGATACCACCGCGCCGACTGCGGACGGTTTTCTAGTCTGACAGCCAATATGTTCCCGCGTCCGTCCGGATTGAGCAGTTCCGTCACGTCGCAGTGGAAGGCGTTGTAGCCGTAGGGCCAGAAACAGGCTTCCTGCCCGTTAACGTAGACCCGCGCCTCGCTCATCGCGCCGTCGAAAAGCAGTGTGATGCTCTGCTTTTCCCGGTCGAACCTGGCGACATCGAAAGTGCGGCGGTACCATCCGACCCCCACGTATGGAAGTCCCCCGGTGCGTCCGGTCTTTTCGGTCGCCACGGTTTCGAAATTCTGCACGACGGCGACGGTCTGCAGGTCGTTTTGCTTGTCGAACGGACCGTAGATGGCCCAGTCGTGCGGAACGGCCACGTTCTCCCACGAGCTGTCGTCGAATTCGGGGGTGGCGGCTCCGGCGTGGTCGCCTTTCGCGAACCGCCATCCGGTTTCGAGCAGTTGTTCATGCCGCGCCTGCCGGCCGCAGAAGACCAGCATCAGCGGAGCCAATATCAGAAAAAGTCGTTTCATCCTGCAATTTAGCAAGAATAATTGACAATTGACAGTTGACAATTGAAAATGGCCGGAGACCGACATCGTTTTTGATTTTTTGCAAAATAATTCGCTCTGACCGTTGTCCGTCATTGCGGCCGCGGGTTTACGAAGCGGGAAGCAATCCAGGAAATAATTTCCTAATAACGATTTTTTTTACAATTTTTGTATTCTTGACTCATTGAAACCTCATGAACAAAAGACGCAATACCCTCACATTCGCCGACGCGCAGAAAAAAAGCCTGCCGACCGCTTTTTCCACGATGCTCAAGCCGATCGGCTCGCGCTGTAACCTCGACTGCTCATATTGCTACTATCTCGACAAAGCAGGCATCTACGGTGGCCGCGAGGCGCTGATGAGCGACGAACTTCTCGAGGAATACACCCGCCAGTACATCGATGGCAACAAGGTAGACCTTGTGACTTTCAACTGGCACGGCGGCGAACCTCTGGTGGCGGGGATCGATTTCTTCCGGAAGGCGATGGAGCTGCAGCGGAAGTACGCGGACGGTAAACGCATCGACAATACTATCCAGACCAACGGTACGCTCATCACTGAGGAGTGGTGCCGCCTCTTCCGCGAGAATAATTTTCTTGTGGGGGTCTCGATCGACGGCCCGCGCGACATCCACGACGCTTTCCGCCGCGATAAGGGCGGCCAGCCGACGTTTGACAAAGTTGTGGCCGGGATCGAGATGATGAAGCGCGGGGGTGTCGAGTTCAATACGCTCTCGACGGTCAACAAGCTGAGCGAGGGGAAGGGAGCCGAGGTCTACCGCTTACTGAAAGGTCTGGGCAGCCATTACATGCAGTTCCTTCCGGTGCTGGAATACACCGTTGCGGGACCTGCGGGCCGTCCTGTGATAGTCCCGCCGTCGACCCCGGGGGCGGAGCTTGCACCGTGGTCTGTTTCGGCGAAAGGCTTCGGCCGGTTCATGTGCGACGTCTTCGACAACTGGGTCATTTCCGACGTCGGCAATTATTACGTGCAGCTTTTCGACGTTGCGCTGGCGCAGTGGGTCGGAGTTCCGCCTGCGCTCTGTTCGTTCTGCGAGACCTGCGGCGACGCACTGGTGGTCGAGCACAACGGCGACGTCTATTCGTGCGACCACTTCGTTTACCCCGAATACAGGATAGGCAACATCGCCGACGGCAATATGGCCGCTATGCTCAACTCCACGGGCCAGTTCCGTTTCGGGCTCGACAAGCGCAACACCCTGCCGCGCGAGTGCCTGCGCTGCGAATGGTATTTCGCCTGCCGCGGCGAGTGTCCCAAGCACCGTTTCGACACGTCGGCATCCGGCGAATCCGGCCTGAACGCCCTTTGCGAAGGGTATAAGATCTTCTTCCGGCACGTCGACCCCTATATGAAGCAGATGAAGGATCTGCTGGACCGCCGCCTGCCGCCCGCGCTTATAATCCCCTGGGCCCGCCATCGCATTGGTATAGTATAACGAAAAACCGCCTCTCAGGGCACGAGCGGTCGGAAAATTTTAATAGTTTGATTATAAGAAAAATAGCGCGAAATTATTCGCGCTATTTTGTTGTATTGTCATCCCGAGCTTAGTCGAGGGATCTGATTGAGCAGGGGAAAATATGGCCAAGCTCGATCAGATGTTTCGATTTCGCCTGGCGGCTACACTCAACATGACACACGAACCCATATAACACATTAATTGCTATTAAATTACGATCTTCCGATCACTCCTGCCTCTCAGGGCGGTTTTTACTATATTGTCATCCCGAGCGTAGCCGAGGAATCTGATCGGGCATGGAAAAAGCATTCCGGGAAGTACGTTTACACCACCGGCTTGAACTTCGGCACGAGCGATTTCATGATTATCCAACCGACGAGGTAGGCGACGGCGCAGATCGAGAAGATTATCATATACCCTGAACTTATGCCGTCTGATATGACCAGCGAATGGTCGGATTCTCCGAGATGCTTCAGGAAATCTCCCGGTAAAGCCTTATCGGCATATTCAGGATAAACATTCAGCAGTTTTTCTCCGTTTATCGTGCTCCAATGCTTGGATGTAAAATCGAACAGTTTCCCCGAGCCGTAGTTGATAATCATCGCCCCGAGTCCCCCGGCCATACCGCCGATGCCTGTGATGGTCGCGATGGCCGATTTGGGGAACATGTCGCCGATGGTCGAGAAGATATTTGCACTCCAGGCCTGGTGGGCCGCCCCGGCGATACCGATAATGATTATCGGCACCCAGTACGAAATGTGCCCCAGAGGCTGCGCCAGCAGCGCCAGCAGCGGGAAGAATGCGAAGATCAGCATAGCCTTCATACGTCCCGCGTAAGGGTTCATCCCTTTCTTACCGATAAAGTATGTCGGCAGCCATCCGCCCACGAGCGACAGCATCGACACGGCGTAGAGCACGAAAATGGCGATCTGGGCCTTCGGGTCCGACGACGGCATGTTGTAGACCGAGCTGAGGTACGCGGGCGCCCAGAAGAGATAGAACCACCACACGCCGTCGGTCATGAACTTGCCGATTGCGAACGACCATGTCTGTCGCTGCCGGAGGCACTGCCCGAATGTGAGTTTCGCCTCTTTCTGTTCTTCGACGATCTCTTTCGGCTCTTCGGCGTCGTCCTGCAGTATGTAAGCGAGTTCGGCCTTGTTGACGTGCGGATTCTGTTCGGGTTTTTTGTAGACGAAGACCCAGAAACCCATCCACACGAAGCCGAGTGCGCCGATGATTATGAACGACGCTTCCCAGCCCCAGAATTTCGCTATTACGGGTATCGAGAGCGGCGCTATGAGGGCGCCTATCTGCGCACCGGAGTTGAAGATGCTGGTGGCGAACCCGCGGTCTTTCTTGGGGAAGTATTCTGCTGTGGCCTTGATGGCGGCGGGAAAGTTTCCCGCTTCACCGATAGCCAGTACGAGGCGTGCGAATATGAACATGGTGACGCTGACGTTGATGATCAGTGCGACCGTTTTGACGTCCTGCACGGCTGCGAGCGCCGATGCGCTGTCCACTCCGACCCACCATTCGGTGGCGACTCCGCACAGTGCGTGGAGACATGCGCCGACGCTCCATATACCGATCGACCACAGGTATCCTTTTTTTGTGTCCATCCAGTCCACGAACCGTCCGGCGAACAACATCGCCAGGGCGTAGAAGCCCGAGAAGCACATCGTTATGATGCCGTAGTGGGTGTTGGTCCAGTGGAATTCCGGTCCGATAAAGTCTTTCCACGTGAGCGACAGCACCTGCCGGTCGAGGTAGTTGACCGCCGTCGCAAAGAACAGCATCGCGCAGACGACCCAGCGGTAGTTGGTCATCCGTTCATTCGATTGTAGTTTGTTCATTCTCTCTAAATATTATAGTTTTTCATCTTTCAGTTCTGCGGCAACGGGCTCAGCGGTCGGAACGTCGCCGGCGGTTTTATTGTCATCCCGAGCGAGGGCGGCGTATAAGATTCAATCGGGTTTTACGGAACTTACGCCCGACGAGGGATCTACCTTATAATGTTTATCCTCACGCGGCCGATCACCCTCTGAGTTCGCTTACGATCGCCAGCGTTTCGGCGCACAGCGCTGATATTTCGTCCCATTTTCCGGCGGCCACCAACTCTTTCGGAAAGAGGTTCGACCCGATCCCGGCGCACTTTACTCCGGCTTTGAACCACGCCGTAAGGTTCTCTCGGGTGGGCTCTACGCCCCCGGTGACCATAATATTGAGCCACGGCATGGGCGCGAGCACCGCCTTCACGAACGCGGGGCCCCCGACTTCGGCGGCGGGGAAGACCTTCACCATTCCCGCCCCGGCTTTCCAGGCATTGAATATCTCGGTGGGTGTCGCGCAACCGGGAACGTATGGTATCCCGGCCTCTGCGGCGGCATCCATCACTTCTGCGCTGTACACGGGTCCGACAATGAATTTCGCTCCCGCCGCGATGAATTTCCGGCAGTTTTCCGCGTCTACTATGGAACCTATGCCCAGAATCATATCCGGACACTCTTTTTCCACCATTTTCACCAGATCGCTAAACACGACGTATGCCTGTTCGCCGCGGTTAGTGAATTCGAAGACGCGGATACCGCCCTTGCCGCACGCCCTGACGACGTTTTTGGCTGTTTCCATGTCCGCATTGTAGAACACCGGCACCACGCCGGTCCGCTCCATTATCTCTAAAACTTCCATTTCCTGCAATTATTATCTTTTATATGTCAGTCTAACACAGTCGGGGGCTGTGCAACTCCCCACTTATCGAAAATCGTGAGCGCAGCCGAAGACTAAAACGGAAGTCCCCATGTGCGATAGCTCCGCGTTAGCTCAAGGGGTACCGTTTTAGACGAGGCGGAGTAGATTTTTGATGCGTGGGGTGAGTTTTTTTGCTTCTTTTTTGCTCATCAAAAAAGAAGAGAAAATTTCCTATTTAAGGTTGCTTACCTATATATGCGAGTATCCCCCCATCCACATAAAGCACATGCCCGTTGACGAAATCCGACGCGGGTGAGGCGAGGAAGACGGCCGGCCCCGCAAGGTCTTCGGGCGTTCCCCAACGTTCGGCGGGGGTTTTGGCGATGATGAACGAATCGAACGGATGGCGGCTCCCGTCTGCCTGTTTTTCGCGCAGGGGGGCTGTCTGGGGGGTTGCGATGTAGCCGGGCCCGAGTCCGTTGCACTGGATGTTGTACTTGCCGTATTCCGACGCGATGTTGCGTGTGAGCATCTTCAGGCCGCCCTTTGCGGCAGCGTACGCCGACACGGTCTCGCGTCCCAGTTCGCTCATCATCGAGCAGATATTGATTATTTTCCCGCCCCCTTTCCGGATCATCGAGGGGATGACGGCTTTGGCGACGATGAACGGCGCGTTGAGGTCGACGTCGATTACCTGTCGGAATTCCGCGGCCGACATTTCGGTCATGGGGATGCGCTTGATGATGCCCGCGTTGTTGACCAGGATATCGACCACGCCCACTTCCTTTTCTATCCGGGCCACGAGCGCATCGACGGCGGCTTCATCGGTGACGTCGCATACGTAGCCTTTCGCCGCGATGCCTTCGGCTTTATATGCTTCGACGCCCCTGTCGACCAGTTCCTGTTTGATATCATTGAAAACTATGCGCGCGCCCGCCTCTGCGAGAGCCGTTGCGATAGCGAACCCGATGCCGTAGCTGGCACCCGTCACCAGCGCCACCTTACCTTCTATCGAAAATTTATTTCCCATTCGTAATTCGTAATTTTTAATTCGTAATTTATCTAACTACTCTTCCCGATCCGTCGCCTCCCATCAGCGTTTCGACTTCAGCGACGCTGACGAGGTTGAAGTCGCCGTAGATCGTGTGTTTGAGTGCCGACGCCGCGGTTGCGAAATCGAGGGCCTGTTGGTCGCCGCTGTAGGTGAGCAGTCCGTAGATCAGCCCGCCCATGAACGAATCGCCGCCGCCGACGCGGTCGACGATGTGGGTGATGTCGTAGCGCCGCGACTCGAAAAGCCGCTCGCCGTCCCACATGCATCCGCCCCACGTGTTGTGGTTTGCGTTGACGGCCCCGCGCAGGGTTATTACGACCTTTTTAGCACGCGGAAATTTCGCCATCACCTGCCTGCATACGCTTTCGAACGCCGCCGCATCGACCTCGCCGCCGGTGGCGTGTGCATCGAACCCCTCGGGCTTGATCCCGAAGACCTTTTCTGCGTCCTCCTCGTTGCCGAGGATCACGTCGCACCCTTCGGTTAGCGCGGGCATCACTTCGGCTGCTGTCTTGCCGTATTTCCACAGGTTTTTGCGGTAGTTGAGGTCGCACGAGACCGTGATGCCCATTTTGTTTGCCGTCCGGATCGCTTCGAGGCATGCGTCGGCGGCTCCCTGCGACAGCGCGGGGGTGATGCCTGTCCAGTGGAACCAGTCGGCACCCTGCAATACTCTGCGCCAATCGACCATTCCGGGCCGGATATCGGCGATGGATGAGTGGGCCCGGTCGTAGACCACCTTCGACGGGCGTGCCACCGCTCCGGTTTCGAGGAAATAGATGCCCACGCGCTCTCCGCCGCGGATTATCTCGTCCGTTCCGACGCCGCGTTTGCGGAGTTCGGCGATGCACCACTCTGCGATATCGTTCTGCGGGAGGCGCGTCACGAAATCCGCCTTCATGCCGAAGTTCGCCAGCGAAACGGCGACGTTGGCCTCGCCTCCGCCGAAAGTCGATGTGAGGCACGCGGCCTGGCTGAACCGTTCGTATCCGGGTGTGGCGAGCCTCAGCATCACCTCGCCGAACGTAACTATCCTTTTCATCTTTATTTCACTGTTATCACGAACGGCTGTTTCAGCGCTTCCGCGAAATTCTTCAGGTACTCCGCGAAATCCGCCTCGGGTTGTTTCCACCATTCGCTCCACCCGTAGCCGGTGTAATATGTTACGGGTTTGCCCGGCTCGTAAGTCGTGACAGCCATAATTCGCGGGTAATGCGTTTTGTCCGCTGTTTTCAACTGATCCGGGCGGAACTCGATATCTTCAATGCCCTGCGGAATGACCAGTCCGAGCGACACTCCGCTCGTCTTGCCGGTCGGCGGTTCATTGAGCAGCAGCCAGTCCGGTCCCGATGCGTAATTATCAGCCGCTCCGAGATCGTGGAGCGGGAATCCGGCCGCAACCTTTATCGGCCTGGTGACGCCGTACTCCTGCATGACGCGCGACAACTGCGAACCGGCGTCTATCGAGATCGTGCGGGTTTCCTTCACAAAAACGCCGGGAGCGATCTCCAGATCGGGATATGTGAGCTTGAAAGAGGTGCGCACCGGGCCGTTATCGAGCAGTTCCTGCGTTTCAAAATTCCGGTTCAGCACCAGTCTGCCGTCGATGTACGGGGCCATCCCGCCCGCGCCGAGGGTGCGTCCCACCTTGTAGTCGTCCAGCCCTTCGCCGTGGTCGTCGTGGTACGACTGCTTTCCGGCGATATCGTCGGCATACCATTTGTCGGCTATCAGGTCGGAAGTCCTTTTATACCAGATATCTATGCCGTTGCTGGGACCGTCCGCCGCGACCAGCGCCGGCCCGTAGATGCGGAAGGCCACGCGGTCGTTCTCCCACACGAAGTCGTCTTTGCGTTCGGGCACGAAACGGCCGTAGGTTTTCGGCTCGTACTTTTGTCCCGCGTCGCCGAGAGTAACGGTGAATCCGGCAGTTTCGCCTGCGCCGAGTCCGCTTTGGAAGAGCAGCAGGCCATCGTATGTTACCTGCGACGGAATTATCTTATCGCCGCGCTTCACCACATACCATTGCCAGTCTGCAGGCTTCAGCTCCGGGAACTGCGAAACAGGGATTTCGACCAGTTCTTCCATGCGGCTGAAGTCGGAAGGGTTCGCGACAGTGACCGTATACTTAGGTGTGCACGCACACAACGCGAAAGCCAAAACTGAAAGGATGCTTAATTTTTTCATGATCTATCTTAATTTATCTGCTGTGAAACCGTCCATGTCGTCGTAATCGAGGTTCTCGCCGCACATGGCCCAGATGAATGTGTAGTTGCTCGTTCCGGCGGCCGAGTGGATCGACCACGACGGCGAAATTACCGCCTGCTCGTTGCCCATAAAGATGTGGCGCGTCTCCTGGGGCTGTCCCATGAAGTGGCACACGGCCTGGTGTTCGGGCACTTTGAAGTAGAAATACGCCTCCATCCGGCGCGAATGAGTGTGCGGCGGCATGGTGTTCCAGACGCTCCCTTCGTGCAGTTCGGTAAGCCCCATCTGGAGCTGGCAGCACGGCACGATCTCATTCAAAATAAGCTGGTTGAGAGTTCGCGAATTGGACGTCGCGGCCGAACCGAGTTCACGGGTGCGGCGCATCTGTGCGGTGATCTGCGCGGTGGGGTACTCCTTGTGGGCGGGCGCCGACGCGAAGTAGAATTTCGCGGGTGCAGACCCCCCGGCGCTCCTGAAAACCACATTCCGCGAGCCGCGGCCCACGTAGACGGCGTCCTTGTAACCCATCTTGTACTGCGTGCCGTCGACCTCGAGGATCCCTTCGCCATCGATACAGACGACCCCCACTTCGCGGCGTTCGCAGAAGTAGTCGCTCTTAACGAGTTCCACCGACTCCAGCGGCAGGGCCTCTTTCACCGGCATTGCGCCGCCTATGATGAGGCGGTCGTTGTGGGTGTAGGTCATTCTGACGGCGTCCGGTTCGAAAACCTTTTCGACGAGGAATTCCCGCCGCAGCTGCCCGGTGTCATAGTTTTTCACATCGCCGGGATGCGTTCCCCAGCGCTCTTCCATTGCTGTTTTCATCTTATTATGTATTTGATTATCTATTTTTTCAGTACATATTAACCATTAACCCGTTGTGCATTTAGAAACTTTTTCGTAAGACGTTTTTTTTTATATTCATATAAGATAGATCCCTCGTCGCCTTCGGCTCCGTCGGGATGACATATTATTACAAATCAGTCTAAAAATGTCATTCCGAACGTATGTGAGGAATCTACAAAATATTATAAGCCATTTGTAACTAATAAATTAAATAAAACCCTCTAAATGCACAACG